>CBFCYM010000001.1:0-1001510 GCA_965602485.1 uncultured Rhodospirillales bacterium
GACCTCTTGTTGATAACGCGGCCCAGCCAGCGCGAGCAGAATGACACCAAAAGCCAAACCACGCAGGATGCCGCCACGCGCGCTACGCATGAACGCAAAGCCCAACATCGCAGCAAGCCCGACGCACGCTGCCAGCAGCACCGCAACTGGCACCACAGGTGCAAAACTTATGGCTGCCTGTGCGCCGATCATGGCCCCAACCTGTCCATGATCGCGGGCAAATGCACCTGATCACCCTTGTAATTACCGGTCAGCACATACATCACCAGATTGACGCCAAAGCGGAAGGCAAACTCACGTTGCCGTTCACCACCGGGTACCACGGCATAGAGTGGTTCGCGGTTTTCATCCATGGCCCATGCAGCGGCCCAATCGTGGCTACCGACAACAATGGGCGACACACCGTCATTGACGCGCTCTTCAGCGGGCACAACCCATACCGCCGCGCCGCTCCAGCGGCCGGGAAATTCGTTCAACAGATAGAACGCCCGGCCCAGCACATGGTTCGCCGGAACCGGTATCAGTCTGGGAATATCGAGGACCTTGGCAAAGTTACGCAACTGGCGCATCCCTGCCGGATCGCCGGGTTCACGCGTATCGAACAGAACCGTGCCGCCGTTTGCCAAAAAGGCGTTGATACGCTGTGCAGCGCGCGCCGAGGGTACAGCAGAGTCCGCCGTGATGGGCCAGTAGATCATCGGATAGAATACTAGCTCGTCAATTTCAGGATCAATGCCCTGCGGCGGCCCCAACTCCACCGCCGAACGTTGCGCAAGGATTGCGCCCAAACCGGCAAGGCCAAGCGCGCTGATATCATCAATACGCGGATCGCCGCTACGCACATAAGCCAGCCGGGTCAGGTTTGCCGCCGAAATAGCACGCGCCTCATCGTCTGTACCGACCGTATCTTGCGCCTGCGCGCCGCTTGCCATGAGCACCACCGCCAGCATGCCCAGCGCAACCTTACTTGCGGACGTTTTAAAACCAAACACCGTAAAGCGGTGTCCGCGCAGCCACATACTGAGCGCCATATCCAAGGCAAACAGGATCAGCACGAAGCCAAACAGCCAGGGTGCCAACACGCGTTCATTGCCTTCATGATAGGTTTCGCGTGCGATGCCACCGGGCAATGTTCCGATTTCGTCAAACGTCGTCATGGCCGCGCTCAGATTAAATGCACTCTGCGCCCGCCCCGATCCATAAAATCCCGGTGGATGGTCCGGTGAAGCCGTCAGCAGAGCCAGTTCATCTGCCGGGATGGAAATGGCAGACTTCGGCGCGGCACCAAGCCGCCCGAAGCCATCAAGCGTACGGTTGGGTTCCAGCAGCCCGACCCGGTTTGCGGCTAGCGCGCCACTGACACCGCGGCTCATCCGCACCACGCGCTGTAACATTTCAACAAACAGCCCCGACAACGGCAGGCTCGACCAGCTTGCATTCGCGCTCACATGGAACAGCACCAACCAACCTTCGCCACGCGGTGTCGCGCTGACAAGCGGTGTGCCATCAGCCAACCGCGCCCAAGTTTTCCCAGCCAGATCGGGTGATGGTTGCGCAAGCACCTGCTGGTAGATACGGACATCATCGGCAACGCTCAGACCAAAAAAAGGACTGTCCGTATCAAAGGCCGCGAGAGCGGCGGGCTTTCGCCACGACATAGCTCCACCAATTGCACGGCCACCAGCACGCAACGCCACAGGCAACAGTCCGGACGCGGCACCAGCATCATCAACCACACCAGCAGAGGCCGCGAGACGCGGTCCGGCGAACGTAACCAGCACACCGCCACGATCCACCCATTCACCCACGCGCACCTGTTGGGATGCGTCCAGTGGCGCGGGGTCGGCCAGCATCAGGGCGGCAAGTTCACGATCGAGCAATTCATCCATGGTGCCATTGCGTAACTCGTGCAGTGGGCTCAGTGCGCGTTCGAGATAATAGTGCGCGCTCAGAAACGGTTGCGCATCACTCAGGGTATCACCACCCACCAAACCAACCGGGCGGCGACGCCAGCGTTCGTCTATCAGCACGACGCCACCTGCGGAGTCCTCATCATCGAGTACGATGCGCTCAATACGGTTGCGGATTTCAACGGGCAAATCAAAGCGCGCCTTGGCGACCCGATCCCCTACATCAAAATGCGCCATGGCGCGCCCCACGGCACGTCCGGCACCGTCATAGGCGATCAAGGTCGTGGCCTCGGCATACTCGGCGCCTATACGCCGCACGGGGGTGATGAGTTGATCGGCTTCGGCGTGAGGTGGAAACACGACACGTGCATGCGTGCCCGGTGCAGGCGTGACCAATGTTACGGGACCAATCCGGCGTAGTACGCTCAATACGTCTTGCACTGGGGTGCCAGCGTCCACCGTATGACCTGAGGCGACACCATCACTTAACCAGACAATACGCCCTGCCGTTTTCAATGATAAAAGCGGATCAGCAACGGCGGCGAGAACCCTGCTGCGGTCACTCTGCCATGGCTTGGGCTGCAAGGCATGAATTTGCGTGCGCGCCTGCGACGGACTCATAAGGTGTTGCTGTTTTACCGCGCGCTCTGGCGCGGTACTTATCAACACCACACCACGGCCTTGCCGCTCGGCCTGCGTCAACAGGTCTTCCGCGTGGGCAATACGCAAGGCCCAGTTTGGTGCCGCAGACCAACCATCATCAATAATCAGCAGTAATGGACCATTGGCCCGCATGGCAGCTTGTGGATTATAGACCGGACTGGCTGCGCCGATGATCAGCAGCGATGCCATGACGAGACGCAGCACCAATAGCCACCACGGGAAGCTGCTGGCACTCGGTTGTGCAGGCTGTAACCCGGCAAGCAGGCGAATGGCTGGAAACACCACCCTGCGCGGTTGCGGTGGGGTCAGACGCACCAGCCACCAGATCACGGGTAGCACCGCAAAACCCACCAGTGCCCACGGCGTAAACAATGAGAAACCTGCCACGCTCAGCACCCGCTAAATCTCCTCGGCTACCGACATGAGCATATAGAGCTGCAACAGGGCTTCCTCAGGTGCCTGATCGGTGTGATGTGACACATAACCCCAACCCAGCGAGCGTGTGATATCTTCCAATGCCGCACCATGATCACCCCAGACCCGGCGGTAATCCGCACGCGCCTGTGCCACCCCATCGATCAGGACATCGTCTTCGCCTTCCAAACCTGTAAACACAACCCGACCTTCGAACGGCAAACTTTCTTCTGCCGGATCAATGATGCGCACTACGTGACCCCGAATACCTCGCCCAATAAAGCCCTTCAAGACCCGCAACAGGTTATCGGGTGGGTCAAGGAAATCGCTAAACAGCACGATCCGGGAACGGCGCGGTAACGCATCATCAGGCGGCACGCTCACATTGAGCGATCCATCGATCTGCAACGATTGGGAAAGTGCAGCGGCCATTTCCAGCAAGGCCGCTCGCCCCGTTGAGGGCGGGCGCAATGAACCACTCAGCGCGACGTATTCACCGCCACGGATGAGCAACGCGGCGAGCGCAAGTTCCAAAAGTGCGGCACGCTCGCTCTTTTTCGGTAATGTTGGTGCTGAACGGTAATCCATGGACGCGCTTTCATCACGCCATAACCAGACACTTTGCGCAGCTTCCCATTCGGTTTCGCGCATATAGACAGGTTCGGATTTAGCCGATTGCCGCCAGTCAATGCCCTGTACAGAATCCCCCGGCTGGTAGCGACGGAACTGCCAGAAAGCTTCACCCTGACCAACACGGCGGCGACCATGTACGCCTTGCGATACGGTGGCAGCAACCCGCTCGGCAGCAACCAGCAGTGGCGGCAGATTGGCCCCGACTTCCTCGGCGCGGTGATGGAAATCACCGACGCTATGGCTATGCTCAGATTCCATCAAACTTGCCCGGTGTCCCTTATGCAATGGCATCACACATGTGATTGATCACTTGCTCAAGATCCACGCCCTCGGCACGCGCAGCAAAATTCAACGCCATGCGGTGCCGCAAAATGGGATGGGCCAGTGCCAGCACGTCGTCGATACTGGGTGCCAGACGATTGTCCATCACCGCACGCGCACGCACGCCAAGCATAAGTGCCTGACTGGCACGTGGCCCCGGTCCCCACGAGACATGCTCACGCACAGCGGGAAACGGCGACGATTCCGGTCGGCCTGATCGCACAAGCTGCAAAATGGTATCAACCACACTCTCGCCAACAGGGACATGACGCACCAGTTGCTGGGCCGCCATCAATTCCTGCGCGCTCATCACCGCAGATGGCGCGGGTTGTTCGGCCCCGGTGGTATCGATCAGCACGCGGCGTTCGGCTTCCAGATCGGGGTAGCCAACGTCGATCTGCATATAGAAGCGATCAAGCTGGGCTTCCGGCAAGGCATAGGTGCCTTCCTGCTCCAGGGGGTTCTGAGTCGCCAGCACATGAAACGGGCGCGGCAAATCATGATAGTGCCCGGCGACCGACACGCGGTGTTCCTGCATGGCCTGTAGCAACGCGGACTGCGTACGCGGACTGGCGCGATTAATTTCATCGGCCATCAGCAACTGGCAAAATACCGGGCCTTGAATAAAGCGAAACGAGCGCCGCCCGGTCTCGGATTCTTCAAGTACCTCTGAACCGAGTATATCAGCGGGCATCAGGTCCGGCGTACACTGGATACGGCGCTCCTGAAGGCCAAACACAACGCCAAGGGTTTCCACGAGTCGTGTTTTCCCCAGCCCCGGGACACCGATCAAAAGAACGTGACCACCCGCCAACAGGGTGATCAGGGTTTCTTCAACAACCTGATCAACACCGATGATGACACGGCTGACCGCTTCTTGTGCACGGCGAAGAGACTCGCCCACCTGCTCTATTTCTGCAACGATCACATCCGGATTCGGGGTGTTTTCGGGTGACGCGGTGCTTATTGTATCGGTCGTGGTTGCCAATGTTTGCACTCCCCATATCTCATTAATGTATTGTGATTATATATATAACCCTGTGCAATCGGTTGAATGATGTCAGATAAAAATCTCCAGAGCCTGAATCAAGCCCTCCCCACCGATTTAGGGGGAAGTGCCACGTGTGCACTCAGCATTGATGACCTGCCTGCGGACGCCGCAGAACTGGCTGCCAAGCCAGGCCGTGCCCTGTGCGGCGAGATCGATATGCGAATCGATGCCAAAGGCACATGGTTCTATATGGGTTCGCCCATTGGTCGTAAGGAGCTGGTCAAACTTTTCTCCACCGTGCTACGGCGGGACGATGATGGCCAGTATTGGTTGGTTACGCCTGCAGAAATGGCGCGCATCCGCGTCGATGATGCGCCATTTTGCGCCGTCGAACTGATCACCGAAGGCCACGGCGAAAATATGGTCGTTTCATTCCGCACCAACGTGGACCGCGTGGTGCAGTTAGACGAAGACCACCCGTTACGCGTTGAGCATGATGATGCAACCGGCGAGCCACGACCCTATATTACGCTTGGCAATCGGCTTGAAGCCCTGATCGTTCGCTCGGTATTTTATCAACTTATCGAAGTGGGCATGGAGATTGACGTTGATGGCATCCCCACATGGGGGGTATGGAGTGCCGATTGCTTCTATCCCATTGGCCCGATGGAACCCGCCGAAACGAAAAGACCATGAGAAACACAATGCCAACGCACGACCTGAGAGATATCCGATCGCGTATCACAGCCTATAGCAGTGATATCGACGGGCATCGTGGCGACCATGTGCTCAATCCGCATTACCGCAACAAAGGTCCAATGCGTAACGCTGCTGTGCTGGTGCCATTGATCGAGCGCCCCGGCGGCGCAACGGTACTGTTCACCCTGCGCACGGACAATCTGTCTGACCACCCGGGGCAAATCAGCTTTCCCGGCGGGCATGTGGATGATGGCGACGCCAGCGCAGAACACACCGCCCTGCGTGAGACCGAAGAAGAAGTCGGCATTGCCCAACACCATATCGAAATTATCGGACGTATCGACACCTATCTGACCGGTACAGGATTTTCTGTCACCCCCGTAGTTGGTGTGGTCACGCCACCATTTGAAATTTCACCTGACCCGACTGAGGTTGCCGAGGTCTTTGAAGTTCCCTTGGCATTCCTGCTTGATCCGCAGAACCATCAGCGCGAAACACGTTATTTCGATGATCTAAAATGGTATTCCTACGCCATGCCCTTCAATGGCTATCATATCTGGGGCATCACGGCGGGTATGCTGCGCAATTTCTACGAGGTTCTGGCTGGTAACGACATGGTTGCCGCCAAACTGGTCGACAAGCCCAACACCACGGGCGACTCATTCGCCTGAAGACAACAAAAAAGGTAACCGCATGTCGCGTATCCTGCTCCAGATCATACTCCCCCTTTTGGCACCATTTGCGGTCTATGTGCTGTGGTTATGGTACGCCGGCAAGCGCGCCGAGATTTCCGGCGACGAGCCACCGGCATTCACGCGCGGCGCAGCATTCTGGGCCATCATCGTGGGCTTTGTGCTTATGGTCATCTCGCTCGCATTCCTTGCCACAGTGGGCGGCGTAGCGCCTGATTCCGGACGCTATCAGGCGCCCAGGTTGGAAGATGGAAAGATTACCAAGCCTATGTACCTACCGGAAGATAACCAAACCGGAGATCAACAACCGTGAAGCGTGACGATCTATTCAGTGTTGAACCTGTTGGCCATGAGCCAACCGGACAGATTGAGCCACAGGACTGGATGACGGCACAGGAAACCCAAGCCATTTTCGACGTCCTGGAGTCCGGTGGAGCCGAAGCCCGCTTTATTGGTGGCTGCGTGCGTGACGCCTTGGCCAAGCGTCCGATCAAGGACGTTGATATTGCGACCACGGCCAAGCCCGATGAGGTCGTTGCCCTGCTCACCAAGGTCGGCATCAAGGTCATCCCCACCGGCATCAAGCATGGTACTGTAACTGCCGTGCTCAACAAAAAACCATTTGAGATCACCACACTACGCGTTGACGCAGAGACCGATGGCCGCCATGCCAAGGTCGAATTTACTGATAACTGGTTTGCCGACGCATCGCGGCGCGATTTCACGTTCAACGCGTTATCGGCAACACGCGATGGCGCGGTCTATGACCCCTTTAGTGGTATATCGGATCTGGCTCACGGTAACGTGAAATTCATTGGCAGACCAGCCGATCGAATCGCCGAAGACCATCTGCGTATCCTGCGTTATTTCCGCTTCCTGACGACCCATGGCCGCCCACCAGCCAGCCCCGAAGCGCTACAAGCATGTCGCAGTACAGCGACACATCTGGAAAAGCTATCGGGCGAACGCGTGCGCCATGAACTGATGATCATTCTGAATTCAGAAATCGCATGCGATACGCTGCTGGTCATGCGCGGCGAAACTATTCTTGAACAGGTTTTGCCAGAGGCCGGAGATTTAGGTCACCTGCGCTCATTGATCTGGCTGACGACACGCGCCCTGAACATGGATGGCGTATCCATGGATCAAATACGGAATCTGGCCGTTACGATCTCACCACAACACGGTGTAGACGGCGCACGCAGTGTTGCTGAGCGCTGGCGGCTGTCGAATGCCGATGCTGATCGTCTGGTTGCACTTATGGAACCGCTTGATGTAACGCCTGAATCGGCAAAAGACAGCATTAACGAACGACTCTATCGCTGGGGTTCAGCGCTGTTTAGTGATCGCGTACTGATTGCCTGGTCGCGCGAGGTCGCGCTCGAAGCCCATTTGCCCAATGAACGTACGAAGGGCTGGATGGCTTTATTAGAGCGCGCAATCGAATGGAGACAGCCGGATTTCCCCATCAAGGGCGAAGACGTTATTGCCTTGGGTGTGGAGTCAGGCCCACAGGTCGGACAGTTTCTACGCTCGGTGGAATCGTGGTGGATATCCGAGCATTTCATACCTGACCGCGCGGCATGCCTGCAACGCCTTAAAGAAGCCTATAACGGCAAGGCATAGGGTGCTCTGCTCACGGCCAGGCCACATCAGGCGGCATGGACATCAGGATGGCGTCCGTATTGCCACCGGTCTTAAGCCCGAACAAAGTACCGCGATCATATAACAGATTGAATTCCACGTAGCGCCCGCGCTTGACGCGCTGGGTCTGGCGTTCTGCGTCGCTCCAGTTCTGATCAAACTTCTCACGCACCAACGCGGGGTAGGCCTCGACAAACGCCCGGCCGACATCCTGCGTAAATGCAAAATCAGTTTGCCAGTCGCCGGTATCGAGATTGTCGTAAAAAATCCCGCCCACGCCACGTGCTTCCTGACGGTGCGGCAGATAAAAATATTCATCGCACCATTTTTTAAATTTTGGATAGTAGTCCGCATCGCACGCGTCACACGCTCGCTTATAAGCCGCATGAAAGGCCTCGGTCTGCGCGTCATCGGAAAAAACCGGCGTCAAATCACCACCGCCGCCAAACCAGCCACGGGTTGTGACAATCATGCGGGTGTTCATGTGTGCCGCAGGCACATGCGGCGAACGCGGGTGGATCACCACTGATACACCCGAAGCCCAGAACCGTGGATCTTCATTCGCGCCGGGGATGCGTTCGCGCATTTCATCTGAAAAAGTGCCCCATACGGTTGAGATATTTACGCCGGCCTTTTCAAACACGCGGCCTTCGCGCATCACGCTCATGACACCGCCGCCGCCATCCACGCCGCCACGTTGCGCATCATCACCGCCGCGCGCCTGTTCAGCCTTTTCGCCGCGATTCCATGGGGTGCGCTCAAAGCGCCCTGCAGCCATGTCCACCGTGGCATTTGGCCCAGAAGTATCGTCCTCGCAGGCCTCAAGCGCAGCGCACAGGTTGTCGCGCAGTTCACGAAACCATGCCTCGGCCTGGGCCTTGCGTTCGTCTGTGTATGGATTGCTATCGCTCAACGTTAGGACTCCTGTGGAGTTGGAAATAAATCGAGTTGCCGCAACGCCTCGCCAAGGACCAGTCCGGCGGTCACAGCCACGTTTAGCGAACGCATACCCGCTACCACTGGCACCGCAATGCGTGCATGGGCCGCTTCGTGCACTGCATCGGGCACGCCCGCACTCTCGCGCCCCAGCAACAAAACGTCATTTGCGGCGAATGAGAACCCGGCGTACGGCACAGAACCCCGTGTCGTCAAGAGAATCAGCCGCGCACGCTGATTGTCGGGATCGCCAAACCGGGCATCATGGAAAGCCTGCCACGAGCGATGCCGTGTCAGGTCAACCTGATCAAGATAATCCATCCCGGCGCGACGCAAACGCTTTTCGTCCCAGACAAATCCGCAAGGCTCAATAATGTCCACGCCAACGCCAAGGCAGGCCGCCGTGCGCAGGATTGTGCCTGTGTTCTGTGGAATATCAGGCTCATACAGGGCGATGCGGGGTGGCAAATACGTATCCTTTTAGTTCAATCGAGGCGTCCAGAGACGCAAACATGCCCAACGTGAACGCTGGTGCGTCATAATGCACAAAATTGCGGCATGTTAAATCCCTGCAAAGCTTGATCTTCTGCCTTTCATTCCATAGGATTTTGCAGTATATCCTGCCCGACTTTGGGTGCTGTAGAACCATATATCCCAAGGATATGCTCAATTTGCCGGTCTGGCGTTCAATCCCTTGATTGCCAGATCATTTTTTCGGAGCCGCCCGTGGCGGTTCACCGTCAAGAAGCCCGTACCATGAGGGGGTCTAGATGACAGACACCGCGAATCCTGCGACCGGCGCGCCCGAGGGCGAAGAAAAAAGCCGTCGCGATTTCCTGATCGTAGCAACCGCCACCGTTGGCGGTCTGGGCACGGCGCTCGCCGCCTGGCCACTTGTTGATAGTATGAACCCGGCCAAGGATACGCTTGCGTTATCCTCTACCGAGGTTGACCTTTCGCCCATCGAAGAAGGCCAAAGCATCACCGTTGTGTGGCGTGGCAAGCCGGTTTTCGTGCGTTACCGCACGCAGGCCGAGATTGACGAAGCCGCCGCCGTCGATACAGCCGACATGATCCATCCCGAAAGCGATACTGATCGTGTACAGAAAGCACAGTGGCTGATCATGGTTGGCGTTTGCACCCATCTAGGCTGCATTCCGCTAGGTCAAAAGTCCGGTGAGCCAAAAGGTGATTACGGCGGGTGGTTCTGCCCCTGCCATGGTTCGCACTACGATACATCAGGCCGTATCCGCAAGGGTCCTGCGCCGTTGAACCTTCCGGTTCCGGCGTATACGTTCCTTGACGATACGACCATCAAGATCGGGTAGGGAGACACACAATGGCTTCTAAATTTATGGAAAACCCGGTCGTTCAGTGGGTTGAATATCGCCTGCCGATCTTCAGCTTCCTCGACCATTCGGTCGGCAGCGGGTATCCCACACCACGCAACCTGAATTACTGGTGGAATTTCGGCTCATTGGCCGGAATTGTTCTCGCCATCATGGTCGCCACGGGCATCGTGCTGGCTATGAGCTACACCGCACACGTGGATTACGCCTTTGAATCCGTTGAGCGCATCATGCGCGACGTCAACTACGGTTGGCTAATCCGATATATTCATATGAACGGTGGATCGATGTTCTTCATCATCGTCTATATCCACCTGTTCCGCGGCATGTACTATGGTTCCTATAAGGCCCCACGTGAAATCGTGTGGATGATAGGCGTTTTGATCCTGCTCGCCATGATGGCCACCGCGTTCATGGGCTACGTGCTTCCCTGGGGCCAGATGAGCTTCTGGGGCGCCACAGTGATCACCAACCTGTTCTCGGCCATTCCATTTGTCGGCGACGCCATCGTAACGTGGCTATGGGGTGGTTTCTCGGTCGATAACCCGACACTGAACCGTTTCTTCTCGCTGCACTATCTATTGCCGTTCGTGATCTTTGCACTTGTCTTTGTCCACCTCTGGGCACTGCATGTACACCGTTCGAGCAACCCGCTGGGTATCGAAGCCAAGGCACCCGAAGACAGCATTCCATTCCATCCGTACTACACGATCAAGGATCTGTACGGCATGGGCCTGTTCATGATCTTCTTCATGTTCTTTGTCTTCTACGCGCCAAACTTCTTTGGTGAACCAGACAACTATATCAAGGCGAACCCCATGGTAACGCCCGCGCACATCGTGCCAGAATGGTATTTCCTGCCATTCTACGCGATCCTGCGAGCCTTCACTGTGGACTTCTGGTTTTATCAGATTATCTCGCTTGGTGGCTGGCTGATGTCGGCCAAGCTGGCTGGTGTGCTCGCCATGTTCGCCTCGATCCTGATTCTGCTGGTTCTGCCATGGCTTGACCGCTCGAAGGTCCGCAGTTCCAAGTTCCGTCCGATCAACAAGCAGTTCTTCTGGATATTCTTCATTGACTGCATTGTGCTTGGCTACATTGGTGCCAAGCCGGCGGAAGGCAACTTCATCCTCATTGGCCAGATTGCGACGTTCTACTACTTCTTCCATCTGGTTATTTTGGTTCCACTGATCGGCATTCTAGAACGGCCCAAGCCGATTCCGGAAAGCATCAGTGCCGCCGTCATTAAGTCCAACGGTTAAGGCAAGGGAGATCTGAGATATGAAAAAGACTTTTCTTTCTGCCGTTGCGGCTATCGCGGTTATCACCGGCATCAATCTAACCTCGGCTCCGGCCCATGCCTCTGCTGGCGTCACACCGCCAAGTCAGGAATGGTCATGGTCCGGTCCATTCGGCACCTTTGATCGCGGCGCCCTGCGTCGTGGTCTTCAGGTCTATGCCGAAGTCTGTTCAGGCTGCCATAGCCTGAACCTGATGGCCTATCGCAATCTAGGCGATATCGGCTTTAGCGAAGAAGAAGTAAAAGCCTTCGCCGCGGAGTACGAAGTTGAAGATGGCCCCGATAGCGAAGGCGAAATGTATATGCGTGAAGCCCGTCCGGCTGACCGCTTTGTTTCGCCCTTTGCCAACGATAACGCAGCACGTGCATCGAACAATGGTGCCATGCCGCCGGACCTGTCGCTGATCATTAAGGCCCGCAAGAATGGCCCGGATTACCTCCATGCCTTGCTTACGGGTTACGAGGAAGATGCACCGCATGGTGTCGAACTGATGGAAGGGATGAGCTATAATCACTTCTTCCCCGGTAATCAGATCGCCATGGCTCCACCCATCGATGATGATTCGGTGGAATACGCTGATGGCACCGAAGCAACCAAAGCACAGATCGCCTCTGACGTCGTGACCTTCCTGAGCTGGGCTGCTGAGCCCGAGCTTGAAGAGCGCAAGCGTCTGGGCATCAAGGTTCTGATCTTCCTGGTTGTGCTTTCAGGCATGCTCTATGGCATCAAACGTAAGATCTGGGCTGACCTGCACTGATCTGCCGTTTCACGTAGATACGATTATGGCCCCGCTTCGGCGGGGCCATTTTTTTGCCTGCGAATTAATCAAGGTCAAGGACAGAGTGAGCCTGCCATGCTGGAATGCGTCGTTGATACGTAACCGCACAGGAGGCCCCTCATGAAAAGTAAAGATACATGGATCATTGTTGCTGACGGTGCACAGGCTCGTATTTTCCGAAACAGCGGCCCCGGCAAGGGACTCGATCCCGTGCAGAGCGAACAGTTCAGTAGTGAAAATCGCGCCAGCCGCGATATTGATGCCGATAGACCCGGGCGACGTCAGGGCGGTCTGTCACGCAGTGGGCACGCCACGGCTGCCCAAACAGACGCACACAGGCATGAAGAGCATGAATTCGTTCGCAAGATCGCAAACGCCGTTGAGGCAGGGCGCCTAAGAAAGGATTTTGAACGTCTGGTGCTGGTTGCTGCGCCGCGCGCACTTGGCGACCTGCGTACATTTCTATCCAAGCCCTGCCGCGCGATGGTTTACGGTGAACTGGCCAAGGACCTGACCAATGCAGATGCACGCGACCTGCCCATGCACCTGAAAAATATCATGGTAACCTGAAAGGCATTACCACGCAGGGCGTGTTTTCGCAGTTAGTTTAAAAAGCTCGCGGTCTTCAGACGTTTCAAAATGGAACATCACGTCCAGTTGTCCAAATGGTGTGTCGGTTTCAAGTACATCCGCCAGGTCATATGAAAAACCGCCCTTGCAGTGCGAATACAGCCACTCTTCCACATCGGCAATGCTGCCGGTGAACTTGTAACGGATACCGTATGGATATTTTGCCCGCCTGGAGTTCAATAAACCGCCCCTTAGATACCTAGTTAGTCACTGGTTAAACTTTATCGTGTTCATACAATTTGATCACACAGAAATTTCCAGCCACTTACGTGTCAAAACCCTACAGAAATCCGTGGACGCTGCCAAATGCATATCGAGTTGCTCGGGCAACCAATCAGTATATCCCGGTACGCGCTCGTCCATATTATCATGGGTCGCCAACCATCCCTCAATCATAGGTCGGTCGACTTCGAAATGAAACTGCGTGGCGTAGGTACGTGCCCCCACGCGGTAGCATTGGTTGGAATAGGCCTCACCACGCGCCAGCCGCACAGCGCCTTCTGGTAAATCATAATGATCTGTATGCCATTGGAATAAATGCTGCCTCTCGGCATCCATATGCCCAAGCAGAGGATCGTTCGCGCCGTCATCCGTCAGTTCGACAGGATGAAAACCAAATTCAAATGATCCGTCCAGATGAACTTGAGCATCATAGGAGCGTGCGATCAGTTGGGAGCCCAAACAGATGCCCAGCACCGGTTTATCCGCAACACCGAAATCGCGGATCAACGAAACCAATGCAGGAAAGTACGGGCAACGTTCATCATCAAGCGCGTCCATGGCCCCACCCAGTACAACGATTCCGTCGTAACCAACCGGATTTTCGGGGATAGGATCACCGCGCTCACCCCAGCGGATATCCACCTCTACGCCGCTCTCGCGAAAGGTTTCGCCGACAACGCCAAGAGATGGCTCGCCGTGATGCTCGATAACAAGAATGCGCAAAATGCAGCCCTTTTTCTTAACCGCCGTAAAAGACGTTTTCGCCCAGATCGCTCATATGCAGGATGGCATGATCAGGTCGGCCTTCGGGCACCGTATTGACCACCGCATCAATAACATGCGCCAGAACCACGTGATGGCAACCCTGCTCAACGAATTCAACCACACGGCATTCAACCGCTGCCGGTGCACTCTCAAGGATCGGTGCGCCAGAAACGCCCGTACGAAAACGTTCTCCGCCAATGGTATCGCCATCCACCTCGGCCGGTTTGAAGAAATTAAACGCTAGGCCCTGCTGGTCTTTGCCCAGCATGTTCAACACGAAATGGCCGGACTTCTTGACCACATCATATGCACCTGAGTCGTTCTTCAAACCAACAACAAGCAAAGCCGGTTCGAAAGCAGTCTGGGTAACCCAATTCACGGTGGCGGCGGCGATCGTATCGCCATGCTTCGCCGTCATGACGTATATGCCATAAGGGATCATACGCAGCGCTGTTTTCTTGCTGTTGGCGTCCATCAGAATTCCTTTTGAATATAAAGCTTAAAAATAGTGAAATTATGGATAGCCGCACAGCGTGCGCTGGTCAAAGAAAAGCTCTCAGGTGTTCTCAACTTGCTCTGGGTAGAGCCCCAGCAATCCAGCCTCGTTTGCCGCACTGATGCCGCGCTCGGTGATCAACCCCGTGATCAAGCATGCAGGCGTCACGTCAAAGGCATAATTGGCCGCGTGCACGCCCTGCGCAGTGATCAGCACGTCCGTATCCACGCCCTCGCGCGTGCGTCCGGGAATACGCAGGACCTCATCTGCATCGCGCTCCTCGATGGGGATTTCCGTAATGCCATCACGGATGGTCCAGTCAATGGTTGGTCCCGGCAGCGAGACATAGAAAGGCACATCATTGTCATAGGCTGCCAATGCTTTGAGGTACGTACCAATTTTGTTGCAAACGTCACCGCTGCGCGTTGTTCTGTCCGTACCCGTAATACACAAATCCACCATGCCGTGCTGCATCAGATGTCCGCCGACATTATCGACAATTAGGGTATGGGGCACACCGTGTTGCTGAAGCTCCCACGCCGTCAAGCTGGCGCCCTGATTTCTCGGCCGGGTTTCATCAACCCATACATGAACCGGAATTCCCGCGTCATGCGCCTTGTAGATCGGTGCGATGGCTGTCCCCCAATCAACGGTTGCGAGCCACCCGGCGTTACAATGGGTCAGCACATTGACCTGCCCCTGCTGGCCCTTTGCCTGCCACGCCGTCGCGATAAGTTCATGACCATGATCGCCAATAGACGAACACATGGCGACGTCTTCATCGCAGATTTCGGCGGCGCGCACATAGGCCGCTGCTTCGCGTTCACCCGGTTCTAATGGATCGAGCACACGGCGCATCTCATCAAGCGCCCAGCGTAAATTCACCGCCGTCGGGCGTGCCGCATTGAGCGCCTTACAAGCCGCCACCAGCGCGTCATCGTCGCTAGCCCCGCGCATGGCGAGCGCCACGCCGTATGCAGCCGTAGCGCCAATCAACGGCGCACCGCGAACCAACATATCGGCGATGGCCGTAATAGCGTCGCCACAGGTTTCCAGACGCACGGTCTCAAATACATGGGGCAGACGGGTCTGGTCGATGATCTCGACTGCCCAGCCATCCTGTGCAAGCCATATGGTGCGATGCGGTGTGCCGTTTATATTCATGATAAAAATCTCAGTTCCAGATAAACGCGATCGAACCCATCCTCATGAATGCGGTGGGTTTCCACAAAACCCATATGTGCATAGTAAGATAGATTTTCCGTCATCTTCTCGTTGGTATAAAGATATAGCCTGGAAAGTTTACGCCGTCGGGCCTCAAGTTCAGCGAACTTGCATAGCATACGGCCTAGGCCAGTGCCTTGGCGTTGCGCTAACACGGCAACGTTCTCAATAAACTGACCATCCGTTTTGGGAACCGTCACGATATAACCGCCGATGCCATGGCGATCCTGCACCACATAGGCCTCTCCACGCTCTACATGGGCAGCAAAATCGGCGTCCATGGGTGCTGGCCTGCGCCCGATCCGCTCGATATAGAGCGTATAGGCCTGCTCGGCGATATCGGCAATCGCGCTGACGTCCTTAGGCTCTGCCAGACGAATAGCAACCTTAGGTATCATGCAGAACACGCCCGGCCACGGCGTCGAGTTGTTTTACCAACGCGGGATCACGGGCTTCTGGTGCGGTTATAATTGCGCTATCGAGCGAGCGATGGCAGCCGCAATGGCAAATGGCATCGCGCTTGGCTAATTTAGCGGCGGCGGCGCGAACCAGGTTGCGACCCTTTTCGGAATTATCCATTAGCACCTTGATAATCGCATCGACGCTGACATGGTCGTGATCAGGGTGCCAGCAATCGAAGTCTGTCACCATAGCAACGGTGGCGTAGCAGAGCTCAGCCTCACGCGCGAGCTTGGCTTCTGGCATGTTTGTCATGCCAATGACGTGGCAGCCCCACGAACGATAGAGTTCAGATTCCGCAAGCGTCGAGAACTGGGGGCCTTCCATAGCCAGATATGTGCCGCCCATCACGCTTGCGATGCCCATTTGGTCAGCGGTTTCATAGAGCGTTTCGGCGAGACGTCCGCACACCGGGTGTCCCATGCCCACATGGCCTACAAGACCGGGGCCAAAGAAGGTTTTCTCGCGCGCAAAGGTGCGGTCAATAAACTGGTTTACGAATACGAAGGTCCCTGGCGGCAGGTCCTCACGCAGCGAGCCACAGGCGCTGACAGATAGAATTTCCGTACATCCTGCACGTTTCATGGCATCAATATTGGCACGGTAATTCACCGCACTCGGGGTCAATTTATGCCCACGGCCATGGCGCGGCAGGAAAACCATCTGCACGCCGTCCAACTCACCAAAAAACAGGTCGTCGGATGGTTCGCCAAAGGCGCTTTCAACGCGCTCCCAGCGTGTATTGGACAAGCCGTCAATATCGTAGACGCCGCTACCACCAATGACGCCGATGACGGGTTTCTCGTTTGCTGCTGACATGAAGCGTATTCCCTGACATTTTGTTTTTAAGACTATATCCGGTAAACAGCGCCCCCTGTATACCTAATTCAGGTTAACGCACTTACACGTTAAAGCGGAACAGCATGATGTCGCCGTCCTGGGTCAGGTATTCCTTACCTTCCTGGCGCATCTTGCCCGCGTCCTTGGCACCCTGCTCACCGCCCAACTCAATGAAGTCCTTACATGAGATGGTTTCTGCACGAATGAAGCCACGTTCAAAATCCGTATGGATCACGCCGGCAGCCTGCGGCGCCTTGGCGCCGCCCACCACGGTCCACGCCCGTGTTTCCTTGGGACCAGAGGTAAAGAACGTGATCAGGTTCAGCAAGCTGTATCCGGCACGAATGATGCGCGTCAGGCCTGTTTCGTTAAGCCCCATGGTATCGAGGAATTCTGTGCGCTCTTCTTCATCGGCAAGTTGCGAAATCTCTTCTTCGATCTGTGCTGAAATCACCACGCTCTGCGCGCCCTGTTGGGCAGCCATTGTTGCCACAAGGGCAGAAAATTCATTGCCTTCGGCAGCAGAACCTTCGTCCACATTACAGACGTAAAGCACCGGCTTGGCAGTCAGCAGTTGCAGCATGTTAAAATTCTTCATCTCGTCGGCGGCAACCTCAACCGTGCGTGCGGCTTTACCATCGCGCAACGCTTCGAGCGAACGCTCGACCAGCGCCATTTGAACCTTGGCGTCCTTGTCATTGCCACGCATGCGTTTTTCAAGCGCGCCGACACGTTTTTCAAGACTCTCGAGATCAGCCAGCATCAGTTCGGTTTCCACCGTCTCAGCGTCACGAACAGGGTCTACGCCGCCTTCAACGTGGGTTACGTTTTCATCTTCGAAGCAACGCAGCACGTGAATAATGGCATCAACTTCGCGGATGTTGGCGAGGAACTGATTGCCCAGACCTTCACCCTTGGACGCGCCACGCACCAATCCGGCAATATCGACGAATTCAAGTTGCGTCGGGATAAGCTTGGCTGATTTGCTGATCGCGGAAATCTGTTCAAGGCGCTCATCAGGAACCGCAACCCGACCCGTATTGGGCTCGATAGTACAAAACGGAAAATTGGCAGCTTCTGCCGCTGCCGTCGCGGTCAGTGCATTGAAAAGCGTCGATTTTCCTACATTTGGCAGGCCGACAATTCCGCAATTAAACCCCATTACGCGTCATTTCCTTCATTATCTTCTGATTTCTGTTCGGTTTTTTTTGGTCTGGGTGGCGTCATATCCTGCCCCACCTTGGACTGAAAAAGACCGTCATCCCCATCAACCAGTTCACCAACATGCGTGGCGACACTGTCGATGAGCTTTTCCAGCCAAATTTCTTCTTCCTTGGAAAAGTCCTTCAGCACATGGCCGACGACACGTTCTTTGGAGCCGGGGTGGCCGATGCCGAGGCGCAAACGCCCGTAGCCTTCACCAATATGGGCGTGAATACTGCGCAAGCCGTTATGACCGGCGTGACCGCCGCCGCGTTTGACGCGCACCTTGCCACCAGCAAGGTCCAATTCGTCGTGTAATACGATGACATCGGCGGGAGTAATTTTATAAAAGGTCATGACCGCCTGCACGGCGCGCCCGGACTCGTTCATATAGGTCGTGGGTTTGAGCACCAGAACCTTGTGCCCACCAATATTCCCTTCGCTGATCTCGCCATGAAATTTTGAGCGAAATGGCGAAAAGGAATGGCGGCGGACAATTTCGTCCACCGCCATAAATCCGACATTGTGCCGGTTGCGAGCATAGCTCGCACCGGGATTGCCGAGTCCTACGAGCAAAAGCATGGCAGTCGCTCCCTAAAAGAACGCGGAGATTACTCCTCGCCGCCTTCTTCTTCAGTAGCTTCGCCTTCTGCGCCCTCTTCACCTTCTTCACCCTCGGCTGCCTCGGCAGCGGCTTCGGCAGCTTCCGCAGCGGCCTCATCGACAACAACGGTCGGGGCGGCGATGGTGGCAATCGTGAAGTCACGGTCCGAAATGGTTGGTTCCACACCTTCAGGCAGGTCAACCTGACTGATGTGGATACTATCGCCAATATCAGCCAAGATCAGATCAACAGTCAGGTGCTCGGGGATATTATCGGGTGAGCAGCGCATTTCCACCGTGTGACGTACGATGTTAAGAACGCCACCACGCTTCAGACCAGGGCACTCTTCGTCATTGATGAATTCAACGGCAACATCGACGTTAAACTTGGTCTTGGCGCTAAAGCGCATGAAATCGACATGCAGAGCATCATCGCTAACCGGATGGAACTGAACGTCACGAGGCAACACGCGCTCTTTCGAGCCGTTGGTTTCGATTTCGAAGATCCGCGTGAAAAAAGTGCCGGTATTCAGCTCTTTCTTCAACTGGACGGGGTCCAGCGAGATCGAAACAGGGGATTTTTTGTTACCATAAATGACAGCCGGAACACGTCCGGAACGTCGCGTAGCCCGGGCTGCCCCCTTACCGGCCCCTTCGCGCAACTCTGCAACAACAGATGTAACTTCAACCATAATATAAACTCCTTAAGTAGGTTGATAACCGCCAGCCTCCAGGGGTGCTAACGGGGATTTGAGCCTCGGATTATCCGAACAGGCTAGAAACGGACGATTCATTGCTAATCCGGCTGATAGCTTCGGCCATCAGCGGCGCAATGGTTAATTGTTCGATATTCTGCGTCACGCGCACGGCCTCGGTGGCCTGAATACTATCTGTAATAACCAGCCGCTTGATCGGCGATGCGGCAACACGCGCAACCGCACCACCCGATAATACGCCGTGGGTGACATAGGATTGCACTTCGGTTGCGCCAGCTTCCATCAAGGCAACGGCGGCATTGCACAGCGTACCGGCTGAATCGACGATATCATCGACCAGAATACAGCGACGGCCCTGCACATCACCAATAATGTTCATGACTTCCGAAACACCGGCCTGTTCGCGACGTTTATCGATAATCGCCAGATCAGCGTTCAAGCGCTTGGCGATGCCACGCGCACGAACCACACCACCAACGTCAGGCGATACAATAACCAGTCCGTCTTCGCCCATCTGTTCAGCAATATCCTTGCAGAACACCGGAGCGGCGAACAGGTTGTCGGTGGGAATATCAAAGAAACCCTGAATTTGACCTGCATGCAGATCAACAGTCAGCACGCGGTCAGCACCAGCTTCGGTAATCAGATTGGCCACCAGCTTGGCAGAAATCGGTGTACGGGGGCCAGATTTTCGATCCTGACGAGCATAGCCGAAATACGGGATCACGGCGGTAATGCGTCGCGCAGAGCCACGCCTGAGTGCATCCATGGCAACCAGAAGTTCCATCAGATTATCGTTGGCCGGATAGGATGTGGACTGAACCACAAAGACATCCTCGCCACGCACATTTTCCTGAATTTCGACGAAAATCTCCATATCGGAGAATCGTCGTACGCTGGCCTTGGTCAGCGGCAGATTCAAGTACGCCGAAATTGCGTCGGCCAATGGTCGATTGCTATTGCAAGACAGTATTTTCATATTGAAATTCTGTTCCCGACTGGGGGTTTCACCCATTACGGAGACTGGACATCGTGCCCAATCATCACCTGAAAACCAACGCTAGAAGATATCTCTATCCCAGAGCGCGGCGGAATGTAACAGCGTCGGCACGTCAAGTAAACCGCCATGAATCACATTATCGCATGTGGCAACAATAACGCATTTGCGGACACATAGAAGAACGTATTTATGGTCCCTGTAACTCAATACCCTGCAAATGCGGCAAATCCGGTTGCGATAGTCCGCCCCCCGCGCCCAGAGCGTCGGAGCCGTTACCTAACGGGGCATCGAATAACTTTGAAATCCCCGCAATGGCGGCGTCAACGATGATCGGTGCAACCGCCCCCCAGGAACTGTCCAGAGCGCCCTGCACGACCTTGTTTTCCTGAACGGCTGAGCCCACTTCACGTCCATCACGTTTGCTAACCAGCCAGACAACGCGGACCTGCTGCAAGCCTGCAAGTGGTGCGTCCAGGCGGACGCTGCCCTGAATGATATGGGTTGCACGTTCGAGATCATTACTCATCATGACGTCGGCTATACGCAAACGCTCACGCATGGCATCATAAAGCGCACTATTGCCATCACCCGGTGCGCCGGTCACCGCTGCGACCAGAAAAACAGGTTTCAAAGCAACAGGAACAACAATAGCTGGCTCTACCATGGCTGCAGCCTCGTCGGTTGCCACATCAGGCTGCACTGGCGAGGATTCATAGGGTTGGTCCAGAGCCAAAGGCTCCGGAAACTTTTCTGCAAGTGGTTCATAAACCGAAGACATGGTGACATCTGGCGACGTGCTTACCAAAGCTGCCGATTGAGGCGTCAACACGCTTGCAGCAGCGGATTGCGCCGTTTCATCCGCACGAAGTGCATCTTGTGCGGGCGCGCTTTGCACGACCACTTTATCAAGTAACGGCAAGGCGTCAGCATTTGGAGAATCGGCCACAGGTTGAGGCAGGATTTCCGTTATCACATCCGGCTCAGCCCCACCCCCCTGCAGATTTGGAGAATCAGGTGCAAACACCGGTTCAACACTCACCGATACATCATGTTCACCTGTCTCTTTGCCTGTGACATCGATATGCGACAACCCCTCACCCGATACGACAACGGTTTCAATTGCAGGGCCGCTGGGTTCCATCGTCGGTACGAATGTCGCATCCAGTCCTATTGGTTCTGATTGGGCATAGACAATGCCAGCGGGAAAGACTTCCGTTTTAATAATCTGGTGAATGCTCGGCACCGCATCGGTGACAATTGCCGCCAATGAGTCCTGAGACGCATTATCCCAACCACTACGCAGCACAGCCGCCTTCTGGTGATAGAAGCCCAAGACCAATCCACTCGCGCCATATGCCGACCAATTGATATCGAGCCAGACCACATCACCAGGCGCAATGATTTCCTCGATCTCACCACGCAGCACGGGGCTGGCACCATCGGGTATGGGCGCAAAGCGCGCAGGGTAACCAGCCTCGCGCAGCCCCCATGCCATTTTCTCGCCAAGCGCATAACCAAGGCGGGGGCTAAGCCCCGTAAGTGGCGCAACCAGCATTTGCATCGGTGCAGCAAGCGTCGGCTCTCCCGGCTGCTCAAGCACCACAGGTGCGGACTCACAGGCCGCGAGCACAATTGACAACACCATGGTTGCCACAATGGAGAATCCTCGGATCATATTACCGATGGTAGCGAAGCCTGACCGAGCCGGGCAAGATGTTTACCCATATAGATCGCACAGCAACACCGTGAACGAGAATCAAGGTACCGGCGATTGCCCCAGATCGTGCTCAAGAATGGCATAAATACCATCAAACCCGCCCTGCGCAGCATAGATCGCCGTATCGCCCCATGCCTGATGCAACGATCCACGTACAATCTCATTGTGCTGTGTCGTACGGCCAATTTCTTTACCCGCAGCATTGCTGACAATCCAAATGATCGTGACATGCTCGCTCACGTTATCGCCCGGCACGACATCAACCACACCCTGCACATAATGGCTCGCCAGCCCCGCCGTCATGGCAAAGGGCAAATTGTTTCTTTCAAGCAACCTGAGCAAAGCGCGCTTCAGTGCGGCATTTCCATCGCCGGGTGCCCCACTGATCTCATCAACCCATAGCCCGAAGGGTCGCACGCCGTTTTCTCCGGCGGACGGTAACAGTGGCGGCGGTGCTGGTGGCGGTGGCACCTGTGCGGTTTGCAGGGCATCGTCAGCAAATATGGATTTTATGGCTTGGCTGGGCGGTGCCACAGCATTCGTTGGTTCACCCAGAAACGGCAGCATATTTGCAGCTGTTTCCTCGCCCACAGTACGCAGGATGGCTGGCGAACCATAGGTCCATGCATCCGGGCTACCGCGCACCCCCTGACTCAAAAAGGCAATCTCTTTACCGTTACCGTCCTCCAGCACCCAGTAGAGTGCCGCCACAGTTGGCGCATGCCGCGGCCCCAACGGTTCAGCGCGTCCTTTTAGAACAAAGCTGGCAATGCTGTTTGAGCCCGTCTGCACCGCTACATGGGCCGTGTAGCCCCGTCGCAGCAAGGCGTCGCGCACCGATTGCGCTAACAGCCCCGGCATGGGTCCAGCGGGTCCGTTCGGCGGGTAAACCTCAATGGCGTCAGCCACAGCGCCACTCGTTGCCTTACGCTGTGGCCCAGTGACACACGCCGCTAGCACGATACAAAGTAAAACCGGCAATATGCGGATAAGCGTATGCATAAACAATCAGCCACCCTACATCATCACGCAGGTGGCAAACATCAGGGCGATTGAGACCAGACAAATCAGCATGAAATAATGCATGAACGCTCCTGGTTTGGCTTTACGGCGCTCACTTCACCACCAGATCCCACGACGCACTCGACAGGCGCTCATTACCATCTGCGGTGACAAGTACGGTTTCGCCCAGTGTCATGGCCAGTTCGGCTTCACTATCGAAAATAATCATGTGCATAAAGACAACCATGCCCGGCAAGAATTCCACCGGATTGTGCGCATAGAGCATGGGCCAGTCCATCCAGTTGGGCGCGAATGTAGTGCCCAAACTGTAGCCACAGGCTTTCAGACGGTGATTGGACAACCCGCGCCGGTCGAGCACGTCGGCATGGGCCTGAAATCCCTCTCCAAAGGTCTTGCCGGGGACAACGCTGGCGGTAACCGCTGCAAGCGCTTCACTGGCAGCCTCGTAAAGTTCAAGCTGGCGAGTTGGCGGTGTGCCAAAGCACATCGTGCGCATCATGGCGGCGTGATAATGACGATAGACACCGGCCCACTCCAGAGTCATTTGGTCCTGGGCCTCAAGCACCCGACGTCCACTTTTATAACGACAAAGCAGCGCATCACGCCCCGAACCAATGATGAACTCGTTACCCGGATCGTCACCGCCGCCCTCGTAGATAGCGCTGTGCATGGCGGCAAGTACCTTGCCCTCATCGACACCCGGAGCCGCCGTCGCAATCGCGGCGTCCCACGCTGCGTCACCCAGTTGGCCAGCCTTACGTACATATTCGATCTCAGCGGGACTTTTCACCACACGCAAACGGCTAATCAGTTCCGACGCATCAGCCAGTTCACAAAAGCCATCCATTGCGGCGGACAGGCGCTGGCCATTGCGCGCCGTCAATCCATAGGATTCCCACTCCACACCCAGCCGTTTGCCCCGACAGCCGTGTTCTTCAAGAATTCCCCGCAAATCAATTGCAGGCGTCGCATCTGGGCCATCGGGCCAGATGCGGACGTCTTCAATCACCGACGTATGACGGGCCTGACGCAAATCTGCCGAACGGGTCAGCAGCGTCATGGTCCCGTCCGCGCCGAGATACAGGCACTGGAAAAACACGTAACCGAAAGTGTCGTAACCGCTCAGATAGTACATGCTTTCCTGACGGAAAATCAGCAGTCCATCCAGATCGTCCGCAGCCATGGCTTCACATGTCTTGCGGCGGCGCTCTGCCAGTTCGGCTTCACTGAAATGAATAGCCATGTTTTTAAAATCCCTGCGATATGGTTATGGCTGATAACTGTCGACCGTAATCGGGTTCACTGCGATGTGTTGCGCGACGGTAGCTGAAGAATAGCTCTTCGTCGCCATAGGTATCACCCGGCGTGTCTTCAATCATACCAACGCCCGTGCGTACCAGACGCATCAACACGTACCCGGCCAGATCAAACTGAAAGTGACCTTCGCGCTCACCGGCAGCGAAAAACTCCGCATCATCGGCGCGCAAGGCGACAAGCTGATCGCGCATGTCCGCACCGACTTCATAAGATTGCTGGCGGATACACGGTCCCAGCACGGCGCGGATTGACGAGCGCTCAACACCCAGCCCCTCCATGCCCGCGACCGTGGCTTCAAGCACGCCACCACAGGCGCCTTTCCAGCCAGCGTGAGCCGCCCCAATTACAGAGCCCGTATCATCAGCGAACAGTACCGGTGCGCAGTCAGCCGTCAGCACGCCAATGGCAATGCCCGGTGTTGACGTCACCATGGCGTCAGCCTGTGGTGCATCTGCACGCGTCCAAGGTTTATCAACAACAACCACGGTGGGTGAATGAACTTGATAAAGCGTCAGCAACGCATCGGGTGCGGCACCAAGAGCCTCAGCCGCCACCGCGCGATTGCGCTGCACCGCATCGGTGTCATCAGAAGAACCGGGGCCGCAATTGAGCGAGGCATAAATTCCCTCGCTATTGCCGCCTTGGCGGGTGAAAAAACCGTGCGCAACACCGTTAACGCCGGACAGGATGTTTGAATGTATCATGCTGCGGTTTTAGCGCGTCCCGCATGCTCATGGAAGTCCCGTTATTTGAGCACTTACTCCAAGCCAGGTAATGGCAGGGGTTGTGGCGCAGATACACCCATGACTTTAAACAAGCGCCCCATCTGCGCCGGATCAACCAGCCGTGCAGCACCCGAAACGACCTCTTGCGCCTGTGCCTTGTCGCGCGCTACGCCAGCCAATCGCTTGGCACGCACAGCAAGCCCCAACCGCTTAAGAAACTCACCTTGCTCGACAGGCCCATGGACCTTGGCCCCGGCAACCTTGGCAATTTGACCAAGCGCATCGAAATCCACATGCGCGGTCAGGTCCTGCTCGCCCGGCGCGTCGAGCACGTCAGCGTACTTGTGATTCTGCATGGCTTGCAGGGTTTCACCCGGCGCGCTTCTGGTATGGCCGTAATCGATAATTAGCGCCGAACCGCCATCACGCACTAGACGCTCAGCCAGCGTATGCATGATCCGCAAACTGGCGGGTGAAATCTCGGCTATCGCGCCGTCAGGTGCATCATGCAGGGCATTGGGAATGAAATGATCTTCTGCCGATTCGCCACTCAAGCGAAACTCAAGACCGTCCATGTCGGCATTCACATCGACCAAACGTTCGCGCCAGCCAGCCAGCACGCGCTGGAATTGTCGTATAGGAAGGGCGTCGAAAAATTCATTGGCCAGACACAGCATGGGGCCATCAGGGACTTGAGACACATCACGGTGCCATGTGACATTGTTGACGCCCACGCCGCTCAATGCAGCCTTCTGGGCCTCCATCAGCACGGGGCTGGTCTCGACCATATGAATATGCGCACTGGCGAGGAAACCCTCAACATTACCCGTTGCGCGAACCGCGTCAGCCATCAGGGTGCCACGCCCAGGGCCGATTTCAACCCAATGAAACGAATCCGGTTCGCCCATGGATTGCCATACAGCAGCACACCACATGCCGAGAAGCTCACCAAATATCTGACTGATCTCAGGCGATGTAATGAAATCACCGCGTGCGCCGAGCGGATCACGCGTGATGTAATAACCGTGCTCGACATTACCGAGGGCTTCTTCCATGAACTGCGCCACGCTAAGCGGTCCATCGCGCGTGATACGCGCGCGCAAATGTTCAAACAGCGCGTTCATGTCTTATGACCCGCACGGTTCGAATGCACGATCAGCCAAACACCAAGGGCAAAGACTGGCAAAGATAGCCACTGCCCCATGGTCAGCCCGGCGGTGAGAAATCCAAGATGCGCATCAGGTTCACGGAACACTTCAACGATGGCACGTGCAGCGCCATAGCCGAGCATGAACACGCCAGCCAGCATGCCCGGTCGAGCACGCACAAATGCACTGCGTGAAAGAACCATCAACACGATAAACAGCACCAAACCTTCCAGTCCGGCTTCGTAAAGCTGACTGGGGTGGCGCGGTTCAGGCCCACCACGCGGGAACACCATGGCCCATGGCACATCAGCAACCCGGCCAAACAGTTCACCGTTGATGAAATTGGCGATACGGCCAAAAAACAGCCCGATGGGCGCAGCACAGGCCAGAATATCACTGAAGACCAAAAGTGGGATTTTGCGCTTTCGCGTGAACAGGGCCGTTGCAACAATGACCCCGGCCAACCCACCATGAAATGACATGCCGCCCTGCCACACAGCGAGCATAGCCAGCGGGTTTTCGAGGTAGAAGTCCAACCGGTAAAAGGCAATGTAACCCAGCCGTCCACCAAGGATAACACCAAGCGTGACCCAGACCAGAAAGTCATCTACGGCGGTTTGCGTGATCACACCGGAAATTCTGCGCGCCATGTGGTGCATCAGCCGCCAGCCCAGAAGCAGCCCGGCAATATAAGCCAGCGAATACCAGCGAATAGCGAGAGGGCCGATCTCGATCAGGACCGGGTCAATGGCAGGAAACGGTAATGTAAAGAGCATGACGGATACTTAAACTCAGCGATAGGGATCGTCGGTATGTAGAAAATCGCGCACATAGGTCGCGGCACCGTCTTCTAATGATGTGGCGGGCTTATCGTAACCAGCCGCGCGCAGGCGATCCATGCGGGCCTCGGTAAAGTACTGGTATTTATCGCGGATATTTTCAGGCGTCGGCACAAACTTGATCTTGGCCTTTTTGCCAAGCGCACCATAAACCGCATTGACCAGATCAACGAAGCTGCGGGCCTGTCCGGTACCACAATTAAAAAGACCGCTGACCGCGCGGTTATCGAGTAGCCACATGATGATATCCACACAATCGCCAACCCAGACAAAGTCCCGTAATTGCCCGCCATCGGCGTAATTTGGGTTATGCGATTTGAACAACGTGGCGCTCTGGCCCGCAGCAGCTTGCGGGTAAACTTGCGAGATCACGCTTTGCATGCCGCCCTTATGGTATTCATTGGGGCCATAGACATTAAAGAACTTCAAGCCAACCCACTGCGGCGGGGACAGATCACCACGCGCCACAGTGCGCGCGATACGGCGATCGAACAGGTGTTTGCTCCAGCCATAAGGGTTGAGCGCTTTTAAGTGCGACAGCGCGTCAACATGACCGTCATCGTCGAAGCCCTGATTGCCATCGCCGTATGTCGCGGCGGATGATGCGTAGATAAACGGCACGCTATGGCTTGAACACCAACTCCACAGGCGCATGGACAGACGGTAATTGGTCTCAATGATCAGATCGGCATCGGTTTCCGTGGTCGCGGAAATAGCGCCCATATGGATGATGGCTTCAATTCCGCCGTCGTGTGCGTCGAGGAAATCGGGCAAATCTTCTGGCGAAATAATATCCGAGAGGTCACGCTTGGCGATATTACGCCACTTGCCCCCATTACGCAGGCGATCACAGATCACCACCCGCGCACCGCGCGCATCGAGTGCAGCAGCGATATTAGAGCCGATAAAGCCAGCTCCACCAGTCACCAGATAGAGGCCCCGTTCGGAAAGCTCGGATGACGCCATGTGTCCCCTCGGGTCAGTCAGATCATTCTAATAAAAGGATTCCTCTGCGGTTTATAGGCTGCCCTGCGACAACGGGCAAGGTTGCGGCGACATCAAATTGCACCCAGGACAGGTTGCACATCGCAGCCCTACGGCGCATATTGCGTTGCAGTACAGCCATATAACCTGAAAGCGACGTAGCCATGCAGACCTCAAACCGCCTGTTCGACGATATCGCAAAAGTTGCCAATGGTGCCGTATCCACGTTCAGCGGCATGAAAGGCGAGATCGAGGCATTGGTCCGTCAGCAAATCGAAAAACTGCTGGTTAATGCTGATCTGGTTGCTCGTGATGAGTTTGAAGCGGTCAAGGCCGTTGCAGCCGAAGCCCGCATACAGCAAGAAAAGCTGGAAGTCCGCCTTGCAAAACTGGAAAAACAGCTGGCCGCCAGCGCCAAGGCAGAAAAGGCCGCCGCAAAACGCGGTTAATTGGCGTGTTTAAACCGGTTCGATAAGACCGCTACCAGCTAATCCATCCCATAAGGTATTTATATCCGCAGCGATCTGCTCTGATGGCACATCGGGGAAGGCCTGCGCCATCAAGTCGGTGACATCACTCATGCATGCAGGTTCTTCAAGCAACTGCCAGACAGCGCTACCGATGGGATTTAGATGGAATAGCCCGTCCGTATCAGGGTCGGCCAGGAAAACCTGATCATCCACCCGACGTTCATGAACACCGGCTTTGCGCCGACATATTTGCGTCGTCATAGTGACACCTCCCTGCCATCGGATTCAAACGCTTCGCGAAGCAATCTTATAGCACCATCACCAGAACTATAGGTTAGCCGGTAAAGCTCAGCCTGTTCGATCACGCTATGCAGTCCGTCTAGAATATCCATGCCCGGCATAGCGTCAGCAAAGTTACGCAGGATGATGGCTTTCAACGCATCGGCTTGTGTCGCTGACGACAAGGTATCGGGGCCACTCTCGTTGCGCTCAAGAATAACAATACCGCCGATAGGGCTTGTTGCTCCATGCGGTGCCAACTGGCCTGACCTCAGCTTAAGATACTGGAACTGGCGGCTTGATGGCCCAGCGTGCTCAACAACAAACGCACTGAACCCCGCGCCCAAAGCCTCAGGGATTGGCACCCGCAGGCGCGGCAATATTCCAAGAGCATGGCCGAGCATGCCCTTGATATCGAGCGGCATAACGTCGTCACAAAAGACCTGCAGGCCGTTCTGTGCCAGCAGCGCCATAAACGTACTCTTGCCCTGATTATAGCCACTGGGAAAGACCACGAGTCTGCCACCGATTTCCACGGCAGCACTGTGCAGGCATAAAAGATCGGCGTGATCGTCGTTATAGGCGTGCACCAGATCAACGATGAAATCACAAACAGCATCTACCGGATCGGTATAAATTTTTGGGCTCTTCAAGCGTGGCGCGGCACGCGCAAAACCACCATCACCACCTGCAATGGCAATCACCGGCTCATCGTCCCCTGATGGACCATCATGAAACGGCCATGAGGATATGATCGTTTTCATATATGGCAACAAAGCCACTGCGCCATTCGTCAACCGAATGGGCCGCGTGATGCCTTCAAACCATAAATCCACACTAGATCTCCACCTTGAGCATACACCAGACAAACTAAATCCCGGCCCTAAAATGAACAAGGGGCCGGGATTTTTATTTGACGAATTTTACGTCAGGTAACGATTAAGGTGCGGGGGTGCCGCCCGGAAGAACGGTACCATCAGCTGGAGCAGGTTCACCAGTTCCGCCAGTCTCACCGGTTCCAGTTCCAGTTCCACCTGTACCTGTACCTGTACCTGTACCTGCCCCGGAACCACCACCAGAGCCACCACCGGAACCACCGCCGCCATTGCCACCGCCGCCATTGCCACCGCCGGAACCGCCACCGGAACCGCCGCCGCCATTACCGCCGCCAGAACCGCCACCGGAACCGCCGCCGCCATTACCGCCGCCAGAACCACCGCCGGAACCACCGCCGCCATTACCGCCGCCGTTTCCGCCGCCGCCGGAACCGCCGCCGGATCCACCGGAAGCCGAGGCACTGTTCAACGACATCAGTACTGGTGCTATGTAAACAGTCGATGCAGCAATACCAAGTTTCACCAACGCAGCACGACGATTAACGCTTGGGGTTTCATCACTCTGCGCCTGGTCAATATTCATGAGGTCTTTCATTGCAAAAGCTCCTTTCTGATAGCCATTCAATAAATGCAATGAAGGCACTCTACGCCACGCAACCTGAACGCAACATGAAGCAAATTTTCATAATTCATTTAAGATTGTCCCGTCATCTCTGCGGCACGTGCAGCAGAAAACCTGAGCGTTGCACGCAGCCCCCCCTCAGCCACGTTTTCAAGCTGCAACGCCCCTTGATAGAGTTCAACAAGATCAGCCACGATGGACAACCCTAAACCATGGCCCGGCGTCATTTCATCATGGCGTTGCCCGCGTTTTAGCGCGGCATCCACTGCGCCAACGGGCATGCCGGGGCCATCATCGGTCACGCTCAGCGTCATCTCATTCTCATCGACGCTCGCGCGCACAACAATATCACGTCGTGCCCACTTGAACGCATTTTCCAGCAGGTTACCCGCCATTTCCTCAAGGTCCTGACGCTCACCAACAAATGCCAGAGTCGCAGGAATATCGATTCGAACGTGTCGTTGCGGTTCGGCGTAAATCTTGCTCAAAAACCCACAGATCGGTGCTACCACGTCATATACAGACACATGCTCAGCGGCAAATGCAGATCGTCCTGCGGCAGCTGCACGCGATAAATGATGTTCCACCAAATTGGCGATAATATCGCTTTGCTCACTCAATGCCGCACGGCGCGCTGGGTCTGACTCTGCGCTAATCTGTGTCTTCAGTAATGTCAGCGGTGTTTTTAGAGCATGGACAAGATTACCCACATGTCGGCGCGCACGTTCAATCTGTTCGCGGTTTTCATCCAACACTGAATTGGTCACCTTGATCAGCGGAAGAACCTCGGCCGGATAATCTTCGTCTAAATTTTTTGCGCGACGCTGATGTATGGCTTCAAGATTATCGGTAAGGCGCCTTAACGGACTTAATCCGAAACGGACCTGAACCAGTAACGCAATCAAAACTCCGCCCCCAAGACTGAACAGCGATAACATGATGATCAGATCAAATGTCCGGCGCTCGGCCAGTAGCCCGGAAATATCGCCCGCAATCAGAAACCATACAGGTTGGGCATATCCCTCAATCCACAATGATCGCTCAAGCGTGTGCAAGGACCGCCCGCGTGGTCCGGTTTGCTCTCCCACCACAGGCTCTGCCATAGTTGCATCGTTATTACTGCTGATCTCAATTTCAGCGTCCCACAATGAACGCGATCGCACGATGGCACCCTGTGCATTTGACACTTGCCAATACCAACCGGACAAAACCTGATTAAACCGCGGGTCATCAAGGTCGCGCACAACCAATAGCTCACCATCTGGCCCCGTATCGCTCGCCGCAATCAGTGCATTGAGAAATATCTCGAGCCGGTTATGAAAGGCGTTATCAGCCGAACGTTGGAAGTTATACGAAAGCGCTGCACCACCGACCGCCAGCACGAGTACAATCCAGATTCCTGCTGACAGGATCAGTCTGGCTCTGAGGCTGCGCATGCTCATTCCTCTGGCGCATCAAGGCGGAAGCCCTGCCCCCGCACGGTCACGATATTGGCGTGCTCAACTTTCTTGCGTAACCGCCCGATAATAACATCAACAACGTTGGAATCCGGATCAGCGTCCGAGCCATAGACATGCTCGAGAAATTCCGTCCGCGAAATAATACGCCCCGGGTGATGCATGAAATAGGACAACACGCGCAACTCCAACGCTGTCAGGCTAAGCGGCATGGCACCGTCAGTCGCGCGGCCACTGAGTGTATTAAGCGTCAGTTCGCCGACCCGCAGTTCAGGGTTGGCATGCCCTGCGCTCCGGCGGATCAGAGACTTCAGACGAACAATGACCTCTTCTGCCTCAAATGGTTTGGTTACGTAATCATCCGCCCCGGCATTAAACCCAGCCAGTTTTTCCGACCAGCGGCTACGTGCGGTCAGGATCAAGACCGGCATGACGCAGTCAGCCTCGCGCCAGCCTTGCAAAACACTAATCCCGTCCAGTTCTGGCAAACCAAGATCCAGTACCGCTCCATCGTAATACTGTGTACAGCCCAGTTCATGTGCCGCATTGCCATCATAGGCCGTATCACAGACAAAGCCGGCATCTTGGAGCAAGCCCACCAACATGTCCGATAGTTTCCGGTCATCCTCGACAACGAGTATCTTCATTGGCGCTCCTGCTCATCATCATCGTCGTCGTCGTCATCATGATCATCAGAATCTTGTCCGATACCCTGACCGCCAACGCCGACAGGGTTACCTGTGCGTGTATCAACCAAAAGTTCCATCATGAGACCATCGACCGACACCAACCGGATACGATAAAGCGACGTAATATCCTCGTCATCGCTGCGCAGCAGCCTGACATCAAAGACCTGCCCACCATGCTTCTTTTCCAGATTTTCGATAATATCTGCCAGCGGCACGGCCTCACCTGAACGCACCGCATCACGGGCCCATTCGCGGTCGTCGTCATCATCGTCATCCCCGATGGCAGGGCCGCCGAACATAAAAAACAACGACAGAATAGTGAAAACTGTTACGCGCATATGACAAACCTAAGCCGGATATCATAAATCGTTCATGAAGGCTCTCGTAGGCACATCCCGATTCGTCAGGATTCATCATTGCAACGCACGGGGGCCACTTTGCAGCTTTGTCCTGAAAGCTCGCACTGCGCTCGCGCGACACTGGCCGCCAGTTCCTGCGTATCACCGGTGCCAACGCCCAACGAACCGTTCTCACCAAGAGAAAACGTACCGCATTGCCCGGGATTGAATTGAAGAATGACAGCGCAATCGGCCGTGCCGCAGTACTGGACCGCAAGAACGCCCGCCCGGTCAGGGTCAGACGAATTCCAACGGATATGCCAACGCTGGGTCGTCGGCGAAAAGGCAATCGCGCCATACCCATCCTTAACAACAGGCTCACTATTGGTGACACCAAGACCAAGAGGCAACGTTTGGCAACCCACTGCCAACACGGCAATGAGAACAGTCAAGCTGGATAAGAGCACGTTCTTCGAATGTTTACGCATGCACCATGAACATTTCTTGTTTGTTTTACCTGCCACCCATATCCGAAGCGGCAGCTTACCAAAACTATAATACCCTAGCGTTAAAGTCCGATACCGCCAACGCCGTTCCCATCTGGACCACCGTTACCTCCGGGGGTCGTTCCTGCATCAGTCGGCGCGACAAGATTATCGTCGCCGCCAGTTTCAGGAGCATCTGGCGCATCAGGACCGTCATCAGGGCCAGACGGACCGCTCGAGCCAGCGCCTCCATCACCAGATCCAGAGCCGCCACCCGAATTGCCGCCACCGCCACCTGAACCACCGCCGGAATTACCGCCGCCTGAACCGCCGCCGCCGCCGGAATCACCACCACCGCCAGAACCGCCGCCGGAACCACCGCCGCCTGAACCACCCCCACCACCAGAGCCGCCGCCGCCATCATCACCACCGGACGCCGAAGCACCGTTAAGCGATAACAAAGCTGGCGCGGCATAGATCGTGGTTGCAGCAAGGCCGAGGCGTAACAGTGCGGAACGACGGTCAATGCTCACCGTACCATCGACACAGGACTGCGCCGCGCGCCTGTCTGTCCGTTTGTTCATTTTATCCGTCATGCTTGCCTCATTTTGCATGTGAAACTTTAACCATGACAATCAGACTATACCAGTGTGCTTGAACACCTCATGAAACAGAAATTCATAATCGGTTTAAGAATGCGATTAATCTTTTCCACAACATATATAATTTATTAACCAACACCGGGGTTGCGCCGATTCACAACTAGTGTCAGGCTATACCTTGTGGATGGGGTATCGTTCTTCACCAAATATTGGTGATATAGCTATATATAGTAGTTAGTGCCCCATACGCATACTCCAAGGCCGAAGACCGGCTGCGGGGCGGTATTATCGCCACATGGGCTTTTCGCCGAAAGGGGAGCGGGCATGACACATTTAAGCTCGACGGCCGAAACCACAGATATCCACCCTCTCGATGTCATCGAGCAACTCGTGGAATATAACGACTGGACGTTTGACCGCCGTTGCGACGAGGAACTGGCTGTACAGGCACCTGGGCGCTGGTGTGATTATTCCATGCACTTTGCCTGGAACGATGATGTCAATGCCATGCACTTCACGTGTGCCTTTGACATGCGCGTGCCCTTTGAGAAACGTGCACCAATCCACGAGTTGCTGGCAATCATCAATGAACGCCTGTGGCTCGGTCATTTCTCGGTCTGGACGGAAGAAGGCCTGCCCATGTTCCGTCACGCCCTGCCCATGCGCGGTGCGCCACGGCCATCGCTCGAGCAGATCGAAGACCTGCTTGATACGGCGATGATCGAATGCGAGCGCTTCTACCCGGCATTTCAATACGTGCTGTGGGGTGGCAAGAGCCCGAGTGATGCGCTGGATGCCTCGATGATCGAGACCGTCGGCGAAGCTTAAGAGGCCTGCCATGAATTCAACACTGCTACTTGCCGGTTGCGGCAAGATGGGCGGCGCATTGCTCGAAGGCTGGCTACAACGCGGCGGGCGCGCAAGCGACGTCATTATTGTTGAGCCTAATGCAGAATTATGCGCCCAACTGGCTGAAACCCATGGCGTCACCACATTGAGCTCCGCCAACGACCTACCGGCTGATCTTTCACCTGGGGTGGTCATGTTGGCCGTCAAGCCACAGATGATGGATGACGTTGCCCCGGCTTACGCACGCTTTGCCGGACCATCAACGGTGTTTCTGTCTATCGCTGCGGGTAAAACCATCGCCTACTTTGAAAATTTCCTGGGTGCTGAGGTCGCCATTGTTCGTGCCATGCCCAATACACCCGCCGCCGTGCGACGCGGTATCACCGTGGCCTGCCCCAATGCATATGTAAACGAGACGCAGCGCGAGACATGCGATTCGCTGCTACAGGCCGTTGGCACGGTCGAATGGGTCAGTGACGAGGGCTTGATTGATCCGGTAACTGCACTATCAGGCGGTGGGCCAGCCTATGTATTCTTACTGGTAGAATGCCTTGCTGAGGCTGGTGTCGCAGCAGGACTACCCACAGAGCTTGCGCTGCGGCTGGCACGGCAAACGGTCGCCGGGTCTGGCGAGCTATTGCATCAGGCCAGCGAAGACGCCGCCACCCTGCGCAAAAATGTTACCAGCCCCGGCGGCACCACTGCCGAGGCGCTCGCCGTTCTGATGGGTGAAAATGGCTGGCAGCCCCTTATCAACCGGGCGATTGCTGCGGCTACGGCGCGCTCACGCGAACTGGCTGGTTAACACGCAAGAGTTCTGTCGAAACTCCACCATTGTGCACTGCACAAAAACCTATTGACATTAAGCTGTATGGGGATCATAACCCCGCCAACGCCACAAAAATTGTGCACCGCAACATAGCCCGATTCGCCACTTTATGCGGTACGGGCGTAATGTCATGGAGATTTCCATATGACCCGTAAATCCAACACGACCGCATCGTTCGACCCTTTCAAAGCCTGGACCGATTTCGACCCTACCAAGGCGAACGAACAGTTCACCAAGCTATTCGGTGACATGTTTGGCAATAACGCCCTGCCGCAGATCAACATCGAGCCGCTCCTCGACGCCCAGCGCAAAGGCCTTGAAGCCATGAGCGCCGCCAGTGAAAAAGCCCTCGAAGGTGCTCGCACCCTGACCCAGCGTCAGGCCGAATTCGCGCGCAACGCCATCGAAGACTCCTCGTCCGCTTTCACTGCTTTGGGTAAGGCCAAGAACCCGAGCGAAGCCGTCGAAGCACAGACCGAGCTTGCACGCACTGCCTTCGACAAGGCCGTTAAGGACCTTGGCGAACTGGGTGAACTGGTTACCAAAACCAGCGCAGATGTCAGCGCACCCATTGCCGCTCGCGTTCAGGAAAGCTTTGATGAATTCAAGGCCTTCACTGCAACTGTTGGCAAATAATATAGGCTTGTTTGGCTAAATACCGGACTGATACCTCAAGGGGCGTGAAACCACATGGGTTCACGCCCCTTTTGCATGCGCCAACTCCAACTGTTCCTTGCCATAATGCTCCATGGGCGACACTCTCGCCCCTCTGATCCTTATTGAGGTGGAATGCACGCATGGACCTGTCATTTGAAGATTTTTTAAAAGTCGATATCCGGGTCGGCACAGTTCAGCGCGCTGAACCTTATCCCGAAGCACGCGTTCCCGCGATCAAACTTTGGATTGATTTCGGCACAGAGATCGGTGAGCGTAAAACCTCGGCTCAAATTACGCGCTACTATGACCCCGAAGCCATGATTGGCCGTCAGGTTGCCGCCGTGGTGAATTTTCCACCCAAACAGATTGGCAAATTCATGAGCGAATGTCTGGTGCTGGGTTTCCCCGATGGCGACGATGAGGTGGTGTTGCTCAGCCCCGAACGCGCTGTGCCAAACGGCGGGCGCCTTTATTAAGCCGCGTTAAACCGGCAAACGAACCGTTGCGCGCAAACCACCAAGCGGAGACTGTTCAAGGATCAGATCGCCGCCATGGCCGCGCACAACATCCTGAGCAATGCTTAGTCCCAAACCGATACCACCCGTACCAAGGTTGCGCGAAGCTTCAAGCCGCACGAACGGTTTGAGCACATCTTCGCGTTTGTCCTCGGGGATACCTGGCCCGTCATCATCAATGTTGATTTCCACCATATCACCGCGCCGCCCTGCCCGCACCGCGACGTGTTCGCCAAATCGCAGAGCATTTTCCACCAGATTGGTGATACAGCGGCGAAATGCATTGGGCCGCAACGGTATGGAGATAGCCTCTTCGGTATGCAGGTCAACCAGACCGCCTTTGCGCCGGGCTTGATCGGCAGCGTCCTGCAACACGTCATTGAGACTGGTTTCCACCGGCTTTTCTGTGCCTTCCCCGCGCGCAAATGCCAGATACTCTTCGAGCATATATTCCATCTCGCCGATGTCGTTCTTAAGGTCTTCGACACCCGCGTTACCTTCAAGCAGCGCCAACTGGAGTTTCATGCGGGTCAACGGTGTACGTAGATCATGCGAGACGCCTGCCAGCATATCGGTGCGCTGGCTGATCTGGCGGTGAATACGCCCGCTCATGGCAAGAAAAGCCTGCGCGGCCTGACGCACCTCGCTCGCACCCTCGGGTTTGAAATTATCAACCTCTCGCCCCTTGCCGAACTCATCAGCTGCTTTTGCCAATCGGCGAATGGGTTTGACCTGATTGCGCATGAAAATAGTCGCCACACCAAACAGGATCATGGAAGACCCAACCATCCACAGCACAAATACGTAAGTCGTGGAACTGAACAGACGCTTGCGTGAAGTCACGACCTCCAGCACGCCATCGGCAAGCTGGACCTCAATAACCACATGGCGTCTCAGGCTCTCAGAATCGATCCATACCGGCTTGCGAACCCGCTCGTGTAACGAGTGCAACAAGGTCTTTTCCATAAGCCCACCGATTTGCGTGGTTACCGCCTCAAGCACAGCACCTTCATGGTAATCAATGGAAAACCCCATGGTTCCGGCAGCCAGATTGATCGCCCACTGACGGCCTTCAACTGTTGGCTCTCGGCGCATGATATCAATTACCGCGCTGATATCGCCGGCCACGCCGTTCGCAAGTCGACGGGTCACTTTGGTCCAGTGGGTGTCATAGAAGATCACGCCAGATATGAGCTGTAGCAGTACCAGCGGCATGACAATAATCAGCAGCGAGCGGCCAAACAGGCTCTTCGGCAAAAACCGTTTCATCAGGGATGGGCCCGGCATACTTAACGCTCCCCGCCCGAACCATGTTTCAAATTTTTAATCGGGGCGCAGGACATAACCCCTCCCCCGCACAGTTTGCAGGTAACGCGGCACACGCGGATCGCTTTCGATCTTGCGCCGCAACCGCGTGACCTGAACATCAACAGCGCGATCACTGCCCGCCGCACCGGTCACTTCAATCAATTCTTCGCGTGAAAGAATCTCACCGGGGCGCTGGGCCAGCGCGCATAGCAACGCCGCCTCGACCTCAGTCAGGCGCACAGGAACTCCATGGCGCAGTAGTTCACCGCGCGCCAACAGAAAGACGCTCTCGCCCAATGGAATTTCGTCAAATATCTCAGGACTTGGAGCACGGCGCAGAATACCGCGAATACGCAGCAAAAGCTCGCGCGGTTCAAACGGCTTGGTCAGGTAATCATCTGCGCCCAATTCTAATCCATTAATACGGTCCTCGCTCTCAGCCATAGCCGTTAGCATCAGAATGGGGACATCATTGGTGCGACGCAGATCAGCGGCAAATTCAAGGCCGCTTTCACCGGGCATCATCAGGTCGAGCACAATGAGATCAAAAGCCAGCGCACCAAGGCGCAGGCGTGCATCAGCCGCATCACTGGCAACCGACACCATGAACCCGTTTTCCGTCAAATATTGGCGCAACAGATCACGCAGCCGGTCATCATCATCAACAACGAGAATATGCGGTAGCTCTGTGTTCATTCATCCACCGTGACATGTTCAGGGCGCGCTTGTCACCCGCTGCCTTCAGCAAACCGTTTGCGGTCTTCATCATTAATGACACCACGTAACACGGTACAAAATCCAGCCACCGCTTCTGCGCCTGCTTCACGGTAGGCACGTGCGATTAACTTGCTTTGCTTCTCGCTCAACCGGGTTTCCAGTTCCTGCCCCTTGCCGCTCAAAAACAACAGTCGACGACGGCGATCATCGTCATCCGTGCGCTGCGTAATAAAGCCTTCATTCAGCAGCTGACCAAGCACCCGAGACAAGCTCTGCTTGGTGATTTTAAGGATACCCAACAGCTCACTGACAGACATGCCGGGGTTGGCACCGACAAAATAGATGACCCGATGATGGGCGCGCCCAAAGCCATACTCTGCCAGCATGGAATCCGGTTCTGCCGTAAAATCACGATAGGCAAAAAACAACAACTCCATGGCATTACGCAAGTCCGCATCACGCAGAAAAAGCGGATTGGCGCGACTCTTAGACATGGCCATGAAACAATTCCCTTCCATCAAATAACTTCAGAGGCCACGAACCAGCACCTGAAATAATACGTCAGCCTTGTTGACATATATGCCCGCTGCTGGTAGGAATTGCAACATCATTCTTCTACAACCCCGCGAAACGAAAGATTATTGCTATGTCCAGCTCATCTTTTGCCGATAAAGACGGCACCATCTGGTTCAACGGCGAAATGGTGCCGTGGCGCGACGCCAACGTCCATGTCCTGACCCATGGCCTGCATTACGCATCATCTGTTTTTGAAGGCAATCGCTCTTACGGCGGCAATATCTTCAAGCTGACCGAGCATTCCGAGCGCCTGGCAAATTCCGCGAAAATCATGGGCTTCGAGTTGCCCTATTCGACCGCGGAAATCGATGAAGCCTGCCGCAAGACCTGCGAGATCAACGGCATTGTCGATGGTTACATTCGTCCGGTCGCATGGCGCGGCAGCGAGATGATGGGCGTGAGCGCACAGAACAACAAAATCAACGTTGCCGTCGCCGCCTGGCAGTGGCCGTCATATTTCTCACCGGAAGCACGCATGAAGGGGATCTCCCTACGAACCTCGCAATGGCGCCGTCCGGCAGCAGACACGGCCCCCGTACATGCCAAGGCAGCGGGCCTCTACATGATCTGCACACTATCGAAGCATGCCGCAGAAAATGAAGGCTTCGATGATGCGCTGATGCATGACTATCGTGGTCACGTGGCTGAAGCCACCGGTGCGAATATCTTCATGACCTTTGGCGACGATCGTCTGCACACACCAACACCAGACTGTTTCCTCAACGGTATCACCCGTCGCACGGTGATCGAACTGGCCAAAACACGCGGCATCGAAGTCATTGAACGTACCATCATGCCCGAGGAACTGGCCAAGGCCGAGCAGATATTTCTGACCGGCACAGCCGCCGAAGTCACCCCGGTGGGCCGCATTGACGATCATACTTACATCGTTGGTGATATCGCCAAAGCCATGATGGAAGATTACGACAAGGCTGTCGGCAAGACACCAGCGGACGCCGTCTCAGCCGCCTAAGGCAAGCGTATACCCGTACAGGAACACCGCCCGGCAACACCGGGCGGTTTCTTTTTGCCCGCTTCGTTTCGTAAAATGGCCTAGAGAATAAGGCCGGGCTGGCCCACTGCTTTTTTTATCAAATCATCCGTGATGAAGGCAAAAGCGTCATCCACGTTATCTGTGTGGAAGCACAATTCCATATCAGCCGCTGAAATGGTCCCGGCATCTATCATGGCATCAAAGTTTATGACCTCGTTCCAATAATCAGTGCCGAACAGAACGATCGAAATCGGCTGCTCTAGTTTTCCTGTCTGGTTCAGTGTCATGACCTCGAACAATTCATCAAGGGTCCCAAACCCACCGGGGAAAATAACCACCGCCTTGGCAAGGCTGACAAACCAGAATTTGCGCATAAAGAAATAATGGAACTCAAACGCCAGATCAGGGGTGATATAAGGGTTCTCGTGCTGCTCAAAGGGCAGTTTGATATTGAGGCCCACATTGATCGATCCTGCCTCGGCGGCACCTCGGTTGGTGGCCTCCATAATCCCGGGGCCGCCACCCGAACAGATCACAAAGCGTTCTTTGCCACCATTGATATTCTTTGACCATTCCGACAGTTGCCGTGAAAGTTCACGCGCGGCCTCATAGTAACGGGCATTTGCAAGATCACGGCGCGCAGTATCTTCATCACCATCACCGCCCAGCGCTGCATCGAGTTGCGCCTGCGCATCGTCATGCGACATCATGCGCGCCGAACCAAACATCACAATGGTATCGCTGACGCCCTGTTCTGCGAAGCGCGAGAGTGGTTCAAGATATTCTGAAAGAATACGCACCGGGCGACCATCATCGCCCTCAAGAAACTCTGCGTTTTTGTAGCCAACTGGCCGTAGCGGCTTTTGCGCGTCCGTGATATCTTTATCTTGGCTGTCAACGGCCATGAAGGCTTTCCTCGCTCATTATATATACGCGATGGATCAGGATGTAGTGCTATCGCCACCCGCCTCATTCCAACGTGCAGCCGCGCTGTCGTCGCTGTCTTTGGCGTCCACCCAGTGACCGCCATCAGATGTGCCTTCCAGCTTCCAGAATGGTGCTTTGGTTTTAAGCCAGTCCATCAGGTACTGACAGGCTTCAAACGCAGCCTGCCGGTGGGCCGAAGCCGCTATTACCAGAACGATCCGCTCGCCCGGCTCCAACTTACCATAGCGATGAATGATCAGCGTGCCGGAAAGCGGCCAACGTGCCTGCGCCTCGGCCTCAATATCAGCGAGCGCTTTTTCCGTCATGCCGGGATAATGTTCCAGCGTCATGGCACCAATGGGCTCGCCGTCAGCCATGTCACGCACCGTACCAACGAAGGTGCACACGCCACCGATCCCCTTGTCGTCATGGCACAAGGCATCAATTTCCGCACCGACATCGAAATCTTCACGCTGCACGCGGATCATGATTGTGATCTCCTCATGGGCAAACGGGCCTTAGCCACCGGTTACCGGCGGGAAAAAAGCAACTTCATCACCATCACCAACAGGATGATCCAGCGTAACATACTCCTGGTTCACAGCAACGCGCACCACGGACAGATCCGCAAACGCGCCTTGGTAACCACCGCCGCGTTCCTTTAGCCATTCAATCAGTGTCGCAACAGACACAACACTCTTCGGTGCGCTAACAGTTTCATTTCCAAGGCCGGTTTTTTCGCGCATCCAGGCAAAATACAGCAGTTTCATGTCATAACCTCATTAAACGGCAGATACGCGACCTGATCGCCTGCCGTGACTGTCTCAATGTCTTCACCCAGTTCGACCAGACCACCCGCCCCAACCATAGAGGTCAGAATGCCCGCGCCGCTGGAATGATCCTTACACGCGACCAGCACACCGTCCGGACCGTGCTCCAGACGAACCCGCGCCCATTCACGCCGCCCGCGCTTCTTCTTGTAATCGAACCCGGCCGTTACGATGAAACGCTGTGGCTCAGCGTGACTCGCACCGGACAACCACAGGATCAGCGGGCGTGCGATCATCAGAAACGTTACCATGGCCGCCGCAGGGTTTCCCGGCAAGCCGATGAAACTCGTCCCCGCGACCTGCCCCAGTGCAATAGGCCGACCCGGCTTGATAGCCAGACGCCACAGGTGCAGGCTGCCATTGCTTTCTACAGCATCCTTAACGTGATCCTCTTCGCCCGCCGAGACCCCGCCCGACGTCATCATCAGGTCATGCCCGGCAGCGGCATCAGCAAGAGCTGCAGCAATCGTCGGCTGATCATCAGGCAGAATACCGAGATCTGTCACACGACAGCCCATACCGTGTAGCAGCGCTTTGACGGAAAAACGGTTGGCATCATAAATGCAGCCCTGTGGCGCATCTTCACCCGGATCGCGGACTTCGTCGCCAGTGGAAAAAACCGCGACACGCAGCGCGCTATAGACATTCAGACGATCACACCCGACGGAAGCAGCCAGCCCCAGTTCCTGTGCACGCAAACGTGTCCCGGATTTTATAATGACCGCACCCTCGCGGACGTCCTCGCCCGCATCACGTCGGTTTGACCCTTGTTTCAGGCCCGACGGGAATACCGCTACACCGCCATCCAGTGTGACGTCTTCTTCCATAAATACCGTATCGGGGCCACTGGCCGGGGTTCCATCGGGTCCATGCGGCATGGGAGCACCGGTAAAGATACGCAATGCCTCACCGCGAACGGCTGAACGATCCAGCGGATGACCCGCCGCTATACGCCCGGTAAAGGGCAAACGTGTCTCACCGTCGGAATTCAGGTCAGCGTAATAAACGGCATAACCGTCAACAGCACTATTGTCATGGGGCGGCACATTACGCGGCGCGATAATATCTTCGACCAGAACGCGACCAAGGCATTCATCAATTGCGCAGGTCTCGGGCTCGACGAGCACTTCGACACGCTCACGCATAAGCGCCAAGGCTTCATCAAGCGGCGTCAGATCGCCGCCAAAGGCAAAGCAGTCATCTTTAAGCTGCGCCATCACAAGTCTCCACGGCGAGACCCACGTAATCCAGAACAAAGTCGGCAATGCTTAGCACGTTATCCAGATCAAGAACCGGGACATTCAGACCTTCGAGTGGTTCGTTGGTTGCAACGGCAACTACAGTCGGATCATCCATGGCCAGCAATGGTTTTCCGAGCGAGGGACGGTGGACCTCAATCTTTGGATGCGGGTAGGACTTGAAGCCTTCGATCAGCACCAGATCAACCGGCGACATCCGCGATATCAGCGTTTCGATGTCGGGTTCAGGCTCATCACGCAATTCATGCATGAGCGCCCAGCGCGTCGATGACGTCACCATGACCTCGGTCGCCCCAGCCATACGATGGTTATGGGAATCCTTGCCCGGCTTGTCCATGTCGAAGCGGTGGTGCGTGTGCTTCATACTTGAGACGCGGAAACCACGGCTGATAATCTCGGGTAACAGTTCCACCACCAACGTGGTTTTACCGCTGCCACTCCACCCTGCTAAACCGAATGTCTTCATATTTCCTGCTTCTAACTCTTCATGCCTTACGTAGTATTACTCATCAACGCCTTGGCGATTAGCTGGGGCATTATCGGTTTCGGCGATATGTCGTAATCCAGCATATAAATAGTCATAACCGGTTACCAGGGTCAGCACGGCGGCTAACCACAGCCCGACCACACCAATCTGCAATGTGGGCGCACCCCAGAAGTCCGGGCCATTGGGTCCAACCAGCAGAAAACCAAGCGCCAGCATCTGGATCGCCGTTTTCCATTTTGCCATTTGGCTGACCGGCATCCCGACACGCAGTTCGGCCAGAAATTCGCGCAAACCGGAAACCAGAATTTCACGCGCCAGAATAATACCGGCGGGGATCACTTCGAACCCACTGATCCGGTCGGCGGCCAACAGGGTGAACAGAACCCCCGCAACCAGCAACTTGTCTGCGATAGGATCGAGAAACCGCCCAAGTGCAGACTGCATGTGCCAGGCACGTGCCAGATAGCCGTCGAAAAAATCCGTGATGCAGGCATAGGTATAGACGCCAAAGGCCAGCCAGCTACCCAATGGGTCGGACAAAAAGAATAAACCCATCACCACAGGGATCGAAGCAATACGGCTATAGGTCAGTATGTTTGGTAATGCGAGATACATAATGATTACTGTTTACCCGTTATGGCGGGTAAGAAAAACACCGAAATCCTGTTAGACGCGCCATATGGGGAAATTTTATGCCGAGACTTAACCATCGGGATGAAACCAGTCATAGATTTTATCCGCCATGGCGCTGCTAATACCGTCTACGGCGGCGAGGTCTTGTCGACCTGCCTGAGCCACTGCCGAGGCCGCGCCAAAATGATGCAGCAACGCGCGTTTACGCTGTCCGCCAACGCCGGGTATCTCGTCCAGCGCCGATTTCTGCGTAGCCTTGGCGCGTTTGGCGCGGTGCGTGCCAATGGCGTAGCGATGAGCCTCGTCACGCAGGCGCTGTATGAAATACATTACCGGGTCCCGTTTATCGAGGCTGAGCGTGGCCTTGCCAGTCTGATAAATGCGCTCTAGCCCCGCATTGCGGTCGGGTCCCTTTGCCACCCCGGCAAGCGCGACGTTCTCGACGCCAAGCTCAGCCATAACCTCGCGTGCCACGCTCAGTTGTCCTGCGCCGCCATCCACCAAAATCAGGTCGGGCCATTGGCCGCGATCCCGGTCGGGGTCTTCCTTCATGGCGCGTGAAAACCGGCGTGTCAGAACCTCACGCATCATGGCGTAGTCATCGCCTGCGCTATAGGGCTCCTGCGCATTCTCGGATAATCCGGCGTGTGCATGTGTCGCTACGGGCACCAGCGGTGCCCCCACAGATGCCGCGCCCTTGATGTTGAACTTTCGATAGGCGTTCTTTGTGAAGCCTTCCGGCCCGGCAACAATCATGGCCCCGACAGCATTGGTCCCCGATACGTGGCTGTTATCGTAGACCTCAACCCGCTCCACGGTCGTATCCAGATCAAGCACCTTTGCCAGATCACCCAGCAATTTACGCTGGGTTGCGCTTTCTGAAAGGCGGCGCCCCAGTGCCTCGCGCGCATTGGTCTGGGCGTGCAGAGCGAGTTTACGCTTGTCACCGCGTGTCGGTGTAACAATCCCGACACGACGCTCGGCACCGATGGACAGGGCCTCCGCCATCAATTCAGCGTGCGGAATATCAACATTCAACAGAATTTGTTTTGGCGCAGGCGTGGTGCCGTAAAACTGACCGAGAAATGCCTCAAGCACCGCATCAGGCGTTTCATCCTTTGCGTGGGATGGAAAATACGCCCGATTGCCGTAATTATGGCCACTGCGAAAGAAGAACACCTGAATACAGCTATGCCCGCCCTCTTGGTGCACGGCGATCACATCCGTATCAACAAGGCCGCCAAGGTTGATGTCCTGATGAGCTTGAATCCGCGTCAGGGCCTGGATGCGGTCACGATACTGGGCAGCCTCCTCGTACTCCATGGCATCGCTGGCCTGCTGCATTCGGGCTGCAAGATTCTGCTGGATATCGGTGCTACGCCCACTCAGAAAGGCCCGCGCCTGATCCACCAGTTCATTATACTGCGCCTTGCTGACACGCTCGACGCAGGGTGCGGAGCAACGTTTGATTTGATGTAACAGGCAAGGCCGGGTACGTGATTCAAAAACGGAATCCGTACAGGTCCTTAGCAGGAATACACGTTGCAGAAACGTCAGCGTCTCATTTACGGCCCAAACTGAGGCGAACGGGCCGAAGTACTGTCCCTTTCGCTTTCGCGCGCCACGGTGCTTCAGGATCTGTGGGAAGTCGTGGTCAGCGGTAACAAGAATTTGCGGGAAGGACTTGTCATCACGCAACAGAATATTGAAGCGCGGCTTTAGCCGTTTGATGAGATTGGCCTCAAGCAGCAGCGCCTCGGCTTCCGTATGGGTGGTAACAAACTCCATGGATGCCGTTTCCGACACCATACGAAGCAACCGGTTCGATTGACGCGTCAAATTGGTATAGTTTGTGACCCGTTTGCGAAGGCTCTTTGCCTTGCCTACGTAAAGAACCCGGCCCGATGGATTAATCATGCGATAAACACCGGGCGAATTAGGCAGGGTCTTTAGATAGCTGCGGATAATATCCACGCCGGTGGGTTTTGACATGTCCTGTTGTTCAACAGGCGTTGTTTCCAGAGTCTCTTCACGCTTGGTCATGATGTGAATTTGGTGCACCACCGTGGCTGCGTCAACGCCCAGCGTAGCAATCTGCGCACGAGTGTATGCAGCAGATTGAACTATCCACGACTCCGGTGGATAAAGCTGTGATTAAGTCTGGGGGCTGAAACAGGAATCGTGGTTTTGTATAGGGTTCTAAAAAATGCCTGTTTTTTAGGCAATATTCTAAGTGATTGTTAATGCATAAAATTTTACACAATTTTTGTAACGCTATTGTAACATTCCTGTGATGCGGCATATTCCCCCACAGCACGGACAATCATCCTAAGCATGGAATTGCCTGTGCAAAACTTACAACAGCGCAGTACCGAAAAAGCGTTTTACCCACAATGCCTTGGCGGCTATTGCTGATCTGTTACGTGGAATATCATGTACGATGCGATTGATGTTCAAGCGGGCCTGACACGCCGCTTTGCACACCCTGAATCAGCATACGCACCAAGCGTTGTTCCGGTTGCAACGGGGCGTTCAGGCTGATAGGGACAGGAACGCAACGTGCATTATTCTCGATGCAGTATATGATCGCACCAGCCGATCCAGCAGAAATCAGGATTTAAACGGTGGCACATCTCATTACCCGCTCGATCAGCATTGATGCTGGTCACCGGATCATGACCCATGGTTCGAAATGCGCGCACATCCATGGTCATCGCTATACCATTGAGGCAAGCTGCTGCGCAAAGGGCGACCGGCTGCATGAATCCGGCGTGCAGACAGACATGGTGCTGGATTTTGGTTTCCTCAAGGACGTCATGTGCCAGCAAATCGACATGCCCTGTGACCATGGCTTTATCGCCTCGATCGAAGACACCGGCGTACTGCGCATGTTCGCACCCGAGAGTCAGGATTTCGATAGTTGGCTGGAGGCAGCACGTTCAGGCCTGGCGAGTGATAAATACTTTTCAACCACGGACTGTACGCTGGGCAACAAGCTCTACATCATTGCTGCCCACCCCACGGCAGAGCGCCTTGCAGAGCACTGGTATCAGCGCCTGTTAAAACCGGTTGAAGAGCGCAGCGATGGGCTGGCAACGCTGACCAAGGTCCGTGTCTGGGAAACCCCCAATTGCTGGGCAGAGTACACCCAATAGCCTCTCTGCGCGGCGAAGGGCCTATGCGTTGTCGTCAGAGAGTTCCACACCAACCGATTCACAATCGGCATAAACATCAAGCTTGCGCAAATAGACCCGCACGTCACCCACGCCGGGTTGAGCGTGGCACATGTCGTATATGCGCCGCACCAGTGTTTCCTGCAAATTGAAATGTTGCGTGCTGATCATCTCGAGCACACCACTACGAATGAAATCATAATCCACGGTGTCTTCGATGTGGTCGCTATGGCCTGACAGCGCTTCTCCACCCAAGAGTTCAACATCGACATCCAGCGCAACCCGTTGCGGCGCGGCCAGTTCAAAATCATAAATCCCGATGCGTGCATCGAATACGAAATCACGCAGTTTGATTTTAGCTTTCAAAGCTTGTCTCCATTTTGGCAGGAACGTCAGAACAACCGCTCAGAACATCGCCATGGCGCGCTCAACGCCATAGCCCTGTAAAGCGATATAGGCAGCGTAGAGCATGAGAAACACCGCAGCAGACAGGCGGTTAATACGCCAGCCAAGCACCAACAGAGGTAACATCATAGCGGTTGCCGCCAACATCACCCATATATCAAATGATGCGATCTGGTCCGACACCGGCAGCGGTGTAACAATCGCAACCACACCGGCAATACCAAGGATATTAAACAGGTTTGAACCCACCACATTACCAATGGCAACGTCGGCATGACCGCGCCGTGCCGCGACCAATGAGGCGGCAAGCTCGGGCAACGATGTACCGAACGCCACAAGGGTCAAACCGATAACTTCTTCAGATACGCCGTAAATACGCGCGATTGAAACGCCACCTTCAACCAGCATATCCGCACCAAACAAAATACCGGCCATGCCGCCGAACAGCGCAAGCAGGACAACCCACATAGCTTCAGGCAGGCTACCGACCTCTTCCACCTCTTCCATATGCAATTCAGCATCGGGTCCGCCCTCATCGTGCTCACGACGGTAGGAATAGAACAGAAAAGCGGCCATGGCGCTGACCAGAATAATACCGGCAAGAACACCGATAGAGCCCTGCATGCAGAAAAATGCGAATAGTACGCTACCGGCCATCAGCACGACCCCGTCGCGCAGCAGTGCACCATGCTTGGAAACAATGGGTGCAATCAACCCCGCTGCGCCAAGGATCAACAGCACATTGGCAATATTCGAACCCACCACGTTGCCCAGCGCCAGTCCCGGCACGCCGCCCAGCCCGGCCTGCAAGCCAACAACAAGTTCCGGAGCCGAAGTGCCGATGGCAATAATGGTCATACCAATGACAAGCGGTGGAATGTCCATCTTGCGCGCCAACGCCACAGCACCACGCACCATGTATTCCGCCGCAACCAGAAGCAGGATGAACCCGATTACGACTTGTAGATACATCATGCCTTGTCTCTCAATGCTCTCATGGATTTCTTGTCAGGTCTCACACCAGCTTGGCTGAAATGCCACGTCCGCCATGCGGTTGCAAGCAGCAGTCACGTTCTGATGTCTACTTCTATAGCGGCACAGCAAGTGCAGAAAATTCATCGACCAATGCCTCATATACCGAGCGCTTGAACGGTACAATCAACGCCGCGACCTGATCGAGAGCGACCCAACGCCAGTCCGAAAATTCTGCCGGTGAATGTGCATCAAGATTAATCTCGCTGTCATCACCAGAAAACCTGTAAGCGAACCACTTCTGTGTCTGCCCCCGGTAGCGTCCAGCCCAGCGCCCGCGCGCATCAGGCGGCAAATCATAGTCAAGCCAATCACGGCTTTCACCCAACAGTTCCACGCTTGATATAGACGTTTCCTCAACCAACTCACGCCGAGCGGCTGCTTCAGGGCTTTCGCCATCATCAATGCCACCTTGTGGCATTTGCCATGAGTGCACGCTCTTTTCCGCACCACTACGCTGACCCACGAAAACCAGACCTTGCGTATTGAATACAAGCACGCCAACACATGGCCGATATGGCAAATCATCATTCGTATGATTTACAGAATCGACCATGACGTTACGATTCTGGTGCAGGTTGCATGGTGATCATCGCGCTAAGTGGCACCAACTGCACACCCTTATCGAGCAGCGAGTCGATCCAGACCAACAGCATTTCCACGCCTGCCGGTGACATGCCCATTGTCGCGAGTGCCTTTTTGCGTGTCTGTACGATGGAATCCAGCTCCTTGAGCTTTACCTCAATGGCCGCCCGAGCGCGCACTTCGTCTAAAAGGATATCGCTTACAGCACGTGGCATTGCCAGTTCCTCGGCGACTTTCGGTATCAACGAGCGGTTATTCCAACTACCCTCGACGACTGCCAGTCCGCGTGCATTCAATGCATTGAGCATGTCATATATGGCAGGTTTATTGGTCGTATATTTGGACCCCATCACCACCTCCATACCGATAGAGCCCTGTAGCAAAGACATCAGGCTATTAAGGCGTTCAATGTTCTCGTCCAGGCTCAGGCCACTCAGCAAAGCCAGCGGGCCTTGGTCCTCAATGGGGAATCGGTTGGATTCGAGCGGCATACCCAGCATGACCTCGTGACCAGCACGGCGTGAACGGATCATCCACTGATCGAGTTCCTCGGCATAAGGACTGAATGACAGCGTTATCTCGGGTGGTAATTTACGGATTGCTGCCAGCGTTTCCGCCTTGCTTAGCCCCAGCCCTGTCACCAACACAGCAACACGAGGCATCCCGGGCTTGGGCTCACTCGGACGTGCATAGACCTGCCATGGCAGGCGGCCATCGCTGCTCACCCTTGGCAAGGGCCGGACATCACCGTTACGGACCTCAATGAGATCTGTATCGGGTGCTCTGGACAAAGCTTCTCCCGGCAAGGCATCGGGGAACTGGCTATAATTGCTAACCGTGGCCACGGGTACGATCAGGCCGCTGCCCGGTGACGTTGCACCCAAAGCCACGTTCAGACCGCCCGATGCACCGAGCGCAGCGTTAAGCGGTGCAGCCTCTGTCGGCTCACTCACGTTGTTCTCAGTGGTTGGGGAGGGCGTAGAGTCAGCTTCCTCACCCACAGGTACGTCCGTAACCCCCACAGCTCCCAGTTGGTTTAGCGAAGCACCCGGCTGCAAGGCTCCTGGCGAAAGAGCCGGGGGCAAAGCCATGGAGGTGCTCGAAAAGTTCGATTCTCTGGATTTTTCAGCCACATCGGGTTCATCATCACTGATCAGCCACCAAATGCCACTGCCCACTACCAATAGAAATACACATGCACCTGTGCCGATCAGCGAAAACAGAGCCCAGCGCTTCTCAAGCAGAACGGCGAATCGGCCACTACCAGCTTCATCACTCTCGTCTTCATCCTCATCGCCATAATCATCTTCGAAATCCGGGATATCCTCGTCAATGCCCGGCATATTTTCATCGCCGATCTTGTCGTCGTCACTTGGATCGCCATCCTGTGACAAGACCCCGGCAGGCAAGTCATCGACGCTGCCATCATCTGACACAGCACTAGCGTCAGGAGACGCAGCATTATCGGCACCGCCGCCTGCTGCATCCTCTCCGCCGCTATCATCGATGTCGAGCCCTTCGTCGAACTCGTCATCGAGATCATCATCGTCGTCTTCGCCCTTCTTACGGCGAAACAGATCCATGATGCCGATGGTCTTAGTCCTCCACGTTACGCGCTACAGAAAGACGTCATGGCATTAACCGTCATTGCCGTTCGACATCTCCGTATACAACGCAATGCCGCGCAGCAAATCGAGCGCACGGTCGAGTTGATAATCACGCGGCGTGTCTGTCTCCGCCTTTGCGTCTTCAGTGCCATCAGCTGCGCTCTCGCCATCCTTCGGACCGTTGCCGTTTTCCAAGGCACCACGCAGATCAGCCTCACGGCGACCGTCCTTTGAACTGACATTTTCAATCACAGCCTGTTCCACGATGATATCAGGATCAATTCCTTCGGCCTGAATGGAACGCCCTGATGGTGTGTAATACAGCGATGTGGTCAAACGCATGGCACCATGTTTACCGAGCGGGATAATGGTCTGCACAGAGCCTTTGCCGAACGAGCGCGTGCCCATAATGATTGCACGACCATGGTCCTGTAGGGCACCCGCGACAATTTCCGAGGCTGAAGCCGAACCGCCATTGGTCAGCACCACGATCGGCAGGCCACTAGCCAGATCACCCGAACGGGCGTTAAAGCGTTGGGCTTCATCACGATTTTTCGGGCGGGTGGAAACAATTTCACCCTTTGCCAGGAAGGTATCGGAGACTTCAATCGCCTGATCGAGCAGGCCACCGGGGTTGTTGCGCAGATCGAGGACGATACCGAGTAGATCACCGCCCTTTTCCTCGGTGAAGACCTTCATGGCCTTACGCACGCCCACACTGGTCTGGGCGCTGAATGTCGTGATGCGGATATATCCGATATCACCTTCCAGCCGCGAACGAACCGACTGGATTTTGATCACGTCGCGGGTGACGGTGACATCAAAGGGGTCCACGTCCTTGCGCAGGATCGTCAGAACGATATCCTCGCCCACCTTGCCGCGCATGCGATCAACAGCATCGCTCAGGGTCAGGCCAAGCACGGCTTCACCATCAAGATGGGAAATATAGTCACCCGGCTTCAGGCCAGCCCGGTACGCCGGGGTGTCATCAATGGGCGAGACAACCTTGACCAGGCCATTTTCCATGGTCACTTCGATACCCAGACCACCGAACTCACCCTTTGTCTGCACCTGCATTTCGCCAAAGCTGTCGGCATTCATGTAACTGGAATGCGGATCAAGCGAGGTCAGCATGCCGGCGATAGCAGCTTCGATGAGCTCTTTGTCCGATGGTGTTTCAACATAATCGGCACGAATACGCTCCAGCACATCACCGAACAGGTTCAACAGCTCATAGGTGTTGGGAGTCTTGGGGCTTTCGTCCTCAGCACGCGGTGCAGACAAGGGGGCCACGACCACCCATGCAAACGCCATAATGAAAACAGCCCGCAACAAACGATTTTTCATGTTCTTCCCATTCAACCTTGAGTGTTGCCATTACGTGACGCAAGCCACGGTAACGGATTGATCGGTCGGCCATTACGGCGCAATTCAACATACAGAACGGGTTGAGCCGCCGCCGTGCCATCCATGACACCAACGGGCTCTCCCGCAAGGACTGTGTTTCCCATAACGCTATCGATCCGTGCCATGCCCGCAAGCAGTGTATGGTATCCCTCGGCATGTTCTATGATCAAGAGCTGCCCATAACCACGAAAATCACCAACAAAGGCGACCTGCCCCTCATAGGGCGCAATAACCTGGGCACCAACACGCGTGGCAATTTCAATACCGCGCTGTGACATACCGTTTTCATTGACCTCACCATAGCGTGCCTGCACCTTACCAACGACTGGATATGGCAAGCGTCCACGCTGTTCACTGATGGGCAGACTAGTCAATATGCCCGAACCGTTCTCGGACGGTAAAAGCGCTGTAACCTGCGACTCTTCGATGTTTGGAGCGGGCTTGGGTGGCGCAGCTTCAAGTGCGACGGCTGACGCCAATTCCCGCTCGCGTCGGTCTTCTTCAAGCTTCACCATCAGGTCCCGCAGGGTCTCGGCTTCGAGCGCCAATTTTTTGGCACGTTCGGCTGCCTGTGCGCGTTGCGCGTCAGTTTCCTGTTTCAAGTCTTTCTTGCGTGCAAGCAGGCTGCCGAGCCGAATACTTTCGGCATCAAGCATGGCAGATTCATTTTTCAGTGCGAATCGCTGTTCATTCAATTGCTCGCGCGCCATGACCAGAGCATCAACATCACGTCGCAAACGTGCGGCACGCTGCTCGATTTCTGGCACCACCGAGCGCAACAGGATAGCGCTGCGCACCGTATCAGCAGGCTTGGTTGGTTGCGCAATCATGGCCTCTGGTGGGAACCGCGCCAAGCGTTCAAGCGCCATCAGAACCTCAGCAAATTGTGCGCGCTGTTCGCTTAACCGGGCTGCCTTGTTATGCTCGGAGCGCTCGAGTTCCACGAGATCGGCCTCAAACGCAATAATCGCGCGTTCATGATTCTGAATGGTGCGTGCGGTATTGATAAGTTTACGGCGTAGCTGGCCGAGTTCCTGTGCCAGAACATCAGATTTTCGGTTCAGGCCTTCTGATTGTTTAAGCTGCTGTTCAAGCGCTTTTTCGATATCTTCCAGTTGCGCTCCATCAGGTTCACCTTCCGATGTCTCCGCAGCTAGCACTGAAGTGGTTATTGCGATAGCGAACAAGGCACCAACGCTCAGCCTTCGCAGTAAAGTCCAGAAGGTTGTACGGGTCCGCCTCATTCCGCCGCGGCGTTGCACACGCCATCGTCCTTGATCAGGGAGCGCCCACTCATTTCAGCGGGTTGAGCGATACCAAGCATTTGCAGCAAAGTCGGCGCGATATCACACAGGCCTCCGTCATCAAGACCCTGCGTGCCCACCGGGGCGTTGACCAGCACCACGGGCACCAGATTGAGCGTATGGGCAGTATGCGCCCCGCCATTTCCATCTGACATGTTTTCGCAATTGCCATGATCGGCTGTCACCAACATGGTACCGCCGGCCTGACGGATGGCCTGTTCGAGCCTGCCAAGACACTGATCGAGTGTCTGAGCCGCCGTAATGGCCGCCGACATCACGCCAGTATGGCCCACCATGTCACCATTTGCATAATTCACCACGATCAAGTCATAGAGGCCTTCGTCGATAACCCGCACCAGATTATCGGTGACCTCTACAGCTGACATTTCCGGGCACAGATCGTATGTCGCAACCTTTGGTGAAGGGATCAAAATACGGTCTTCGTTCTCGTAAGTTTCTTCTCGCCCACCGTTGAGGAAGAACGTGACGTGCGCGTATTTTTCCGTTTCGGCAATGCGCAACTGGCGCATACCGGCGTCAGATATAACCTGACCGAGAATATTGTTCAGTTCGACCGGCGCAAGCATGGCGCTAAAGAACCGGTTCAGGTCATTGGAATATTCCACCATACCGACAAGGCTGGCGAAGGAAACGACTGGCCCGCTGTCAAACCCGGAGAACGCCGGGTCAACGATAGCGGAGAGAATTTCACGTGCACGGTCAGAACGATAATTGGCCATCAAAAGTCCGTCACCATCACGTATCCCGGCGTAATCACCGATCACCGCAGGCTCGACGAACTCATCACTGACACCGGCAAGATAGGCCGCCGCAATGGCGCTGCCAGCGTCACTGGCCTGAACGCCCTGCCCGCGCACAATGGCGGCATGGGCCTTTTCGACACGATCCCAGCGTTTATCCCGATCAAGCGCGAAGAACCGCCCACTGAGCGTTGCAATACTAACGTTTTCCGTTTGCGCAATATCGGTGAGAAAACGGTCCATATAGCCACCCGCGCTCTTGGGCGGGGTGTCGCGACCATCCAGAAATGCATGAATTGCAACGGGGATCCCGGCGCGTGACAAGGTATTTGCCATAGCGGCCATGTGGTCCTGATGGCTATGCACACCACCGGGCGACACCACACCCAGCATGTGGCACGTGCCGCCACTGTCGCGCAGTGCTGTAATCATATCGCGAAATGCGGCAAGTTCGCCCAGCGAACCGTCTGCGATGGCCGCGTCAATGCGTGGCAGGTCCTGTTGTACGACCCGACCTGCGCCCAAATTCATGTGTCCGACTTCAGAATTACCCATCTGGCCGTCTGGCAGCCCCACCGCACCCTCAGACGCATTGAGCTGAGCATGCGGACAGTTCGCACGCAACCGGTCCCACACAGGCGTGCTGGCCTGTGTGATGGCGTTGCTGTCCGTATCGGGACCATCTCCCCAACCGTCGAGAATACATAATACAACGGGACGGGGAGCAGTGATGCTCGAACTCTGACTCATTTGGGGCCCTTCGATTCGTTCCCAAGTATATAGGAAAACCCACAGCCTTTGACGATAGAAAGGCACAAAAAAATGCGCTAAATCGTCGCTTTTGTGATTATGCGGGCCATGCTGCCCGTGTAACGCACACCAAACTGCCTTTCAAACAAAAGGATGGCTCAATCGCGATGATAGGGATGGCCTGACAGGATGCACTGGGCGCGGTAAATCTGCTCAGCCAACAGGCCGCGTACCAACATATGCGGCCACGTCATGCGGCCCAGCGAAATCACCAGATCAGCACGTTGCCGCAATGCTGGATCGACGCCATCCGCACCACCGATCACAAAAGCGCTCTGGCGCGTTCCCTCGTCGCGCCACCGGCCCAGCGTATCAGCAAATGCCCGACTGTCATGTTCTCGGCCACGTTCGTCGAGTACCACCAGCGCCGCACCCGTGGGGATACGCTCGCTCAGCAGTTCCGCTTCATGGCGGCGCAGTTCCTCACCGCTCAGCTTACGACGCGCGGCGACCTCACAGACCTCAAGCGGCCATGTGATACGCTTGCTGTAATGGTCAAATAGAGCCTTTTCGGGACCAGCCTTTATGCGGCCCACGGCACAAATAAGTATCTGCATCCAGCTTACCCCCTAGATTCAGGGGTCAAACTGTACCCGACACCAGCGTATCGCCCGATGTATCGGGCGCCAATGGCACGTCCCAGATTTTCTCGAGATTATAGAAATCACGAACTTCGGGGCGGAACAGATGTACGATGACGTCGCCGGAATCAATCAGAACCCAATCGCATTGGGCGGCACCTTCGATTGCGATACCGGTAAGACCCGCTGCTTTCAGTTCTTCCTGAATGTGGCTTCCCATCGCGCTGATCTGGCGCTGCGAATTACCGTTTGCAAGAACCATGTAATCACCAATGCTGGTCTTGCCCTCAAGATCAATGACGACAATATCCGTAGCTTTGTCGTCATCAAGTATTTTACGCACGATTGCGAGCACATCGGCCGCAACGGGTGCCTTCTTTTTCGTCTTTATGGTCGTATCCTTTTTCAAATACCGCCCGCCCGTTCCAATCCAACGGGAAGACCGATTACCCGGTCATGTTCTCAGATTCACGACGCGAACGAATCCGCGTGGCTGACTCCGGGTGTAATGGTGTGTCGAAGTATATCCACGCAGGCGGCGGCATATCTGCCAGCTCAACGCCTCGCGCTTGTTCCACTTGGCTTTCCGCGAAACGTTCTACCGCTTTACAAGCCAGCATACTATCAGAATATGGGGGGCGGGCGAAAGCTGCAATGGGAAGGGTAGAAAAGATTGATTGCCAGTCTTCCCACTGATCGATCTGTATCAGGTTGTCCGCGCCCATGATCCATACAAATTGCACGTCGGGAAACAGCGCAACCAGTTGCGGCAAAGTATCGGCTGTAAAGCGGGTCGAAAGTTTAGCCTCGGCGTCGCTAACGACAATACGCGGCTCAGGCTGCGCAACCTGCTCAGCGGCCAGAATACGATCTTCGAACGCCATCATGCCGGAGACAGGCTTCAATGGATTTTGTGGTGAAACGAGCCACCACACAGTGTCGAGCGCGAGACACTCAAGCGCGAGTTGGCTGATATGCAGGTGACCATCATGGGCCGGGTTGAACGAACCGCCCAGAATGCCGACCCGTTTACCGCTCGGTGCTGTGATATTACTGAGCATATGGTTTTACGAGGGACGACATTGGCCGTCGCCACGCACCAGGTACTTCATGCTGGTCAATTGCTCGACCCCGACGGGACCACGCGCATGCAACTTGCCGGTGGAAATACCGATTTCAGCTCCCATACCGAACTCGCCGCCATCAGCGTACTGGGTCGAGGCATTGTGCATGACAATGGCCGAGTCCACCTCATTGAGGAACCGCGCAGCAACACTCAAATCCTCGGTGATAATGCAATCCGTATGCGCTGAACTATGGCGCGCAATGTGCTCAATTGCACCGCCAACACCATCAACGATCGCAATGGACAGGATAGCGTCGAGGTACTCGGTATCCCAGTCTGCACCATTGGCCGCGATAATACGCCCATCGGCATCACAGGCCCGTGCGTCACCACGTAACTCACATCCCGCCGCGATCAGATCATCAACCATGCCACCCAACATATCGAGCGCCGCCACATCAAGCAGCAAGGTTTCTGCCGAGCCACAAATGCCGGTGCGGCGCATCTTTGCATTGAGCACAATGGTGCGGGCTTTCTGTGCATCGGCAGCACCGTCCACATAGACATGGCAGATACCTTCGAGATGCTTGAACAGCGGCACCTTGCTTTCTGCCGTGACGCGCTCGACCAGAGATTTCCCACCGCGCGGCACAATGACATCAATACAGTCGCTCAGGCCCAGCATTTCGCCCACCGCAGCACGGTCCGTGGTCGGGATACGTTGGATGGCGTCCTCGGGCAGACCAGCCGCACGCAGGCCTTCACCAAGCGCGGACAGAATGGCTGCCGATGAATGGAAGCTTTCCGAACCACCGCGCAGAATGGCTGCATTGCCTGACTTCAGGCACAGCGCGCCTGCGTCAGCCGTCACGTTAGGGCGCGATTCATAGATCACGCCGATCACACCAAGCGGTACGCGTACACGCTCGATCTGTAATCCGTTGGGGCGCTCCCAGTCAGCCAGCACTGTACCGATGGGATCGGGCAGTGCGGCGATGTCTTCAAGTCCCTTGGCCATGGCTTCGATGCGTGCGTCATCAAGCAACAGGCGGTCGAGCATAGCACCACTCAGACCTTTCTGCTCGGCAGCGGCCATATCGCGTGCATTGGCAGACTTGATGGCAGGTGCTTCGGCACGCAGTGCGCTTGCCGCAGCACACAGGGCTGTGTTCTTGGCTTCGGTTGAGGCGTGCGCCAACACCCGGGCGGCATCCTTTGCCTTGAGCCCGATAGCGCGCACCAGCGCGGGAATATCCTGCTTTTCAACAGCTGTCATATCAGCACCAAATCATCACGGTGAATGACCTCGTCGCGGCCACGATAGCCCAGCAACGCTTCGATTTCACTGGTTTTATGTCCCTTGATACGGGCGATGTCGTCGCTGGAATAAGCGGACAGACCGCGCGCGACCTCGTTGCCATCAATTGTTTTCACCACCACCGGATCGCCGCGTTCGAACGTGCCGCTGACATCACTGACCCCGGCTGGCAATAGACTTTTGCCAGAGCCGAGTGCATTTTGCGCGCCATCGTCAATGATAATGCTGCCCAGTGGGTTGAGGCTGCCAGCAATCCATTCTTTGCGCGCTGCGCGCGGATTCGCCGACGGCAGGAACCACGTGCACCGTGCTGCATCCTCTAATGCACGCAGGGGATGCTCCGTATGGCCCTTGGTGATCACCATGCGGCAGCCTGCACCCATGGCAATTCGTGCTGCCAAAAGCTTGGTAATCATGCCGCCTGTGCCCACAGTTGAGGACGACGCCCCGGCCATGGCATCGATTTCCGGCGTGATTTCACGCACCACGGGGATGAGTTCAGCATCCGGATTCTCGACTGGATTACTGGTATAGAGACCATCAGTATCAGATAGCAGTACCAAAGCATCGGCCGAGATCATCGCCGCCACACGTGCGGCAAGGCGATCATTGTCACCAAAGCGGATTTCATCGGTTGCCACGGTATCATTTTCGTTGATCAACGGCACCGCACCTGCCTTCAGCAGTGTATTGAGCGTATTGCGCGCGTTGAGATAGCGCCGCCGACTTTCAGTATCATCAAGCGTAATCAGCACTTGAGCCAACGCCACGTCGTGATGGGCAAGTGCTTCCTCATAGGCATGGGCAAGACGCAACATACCCGTTGCGGCAGCGGCCTGAAGTTCCTCGAGTCGCAACTGGCCTTCGCCGAAAGCCAACCGGCGACGGCCCACGGCAATTGCGCCTGATGAGACAATGACGACCTCTTGCCCGCGCGCGCGGCAACGCACCACGTCTTCGGCCAGCGTCTCAAGCCATTTACGGTGGATGGTGCCGTGCGCTGCATCAACCAGCAGGGCCGAGCCGATCTTGATAACGATACGGCGGCAGCCAGCAAGAATATCCGCATTCCTGACGGGGTGCGTCATGGCCGATACTCTTCTTGTTCCTGCGTAGCCTCCACTTCGGCAGCACGAACATCGCGCACAACGTTAAATATCTTACCGGTCAATTCGCGTACGCCAGTACCCGCTACGCCCGAGATCACAAAGACATCATCATTGGAAACACCGGCAGCAAGGGCCAACTCGGCACGCTTTTCGACAATTTCTTCGTCAATAAGTGAATCGCATTTATTCAGCACGGGGATGACGACTTTATCCTCAAGGCCCGCGCCATAGGCTTCCAGTTCATCGCATACGGTTTTGTAGGCACCCGCAACGTCATCACCTGTGCCATCCACCAGATGGATCAACACGCCACAGCGCTCGACATGCCCCAAAAATCGCGTACCGAGGCCGACGCCTTCGTGCGCGCCCTCAATCAAGCCGGGAATGTCGGCCAGCACCAGATCCACGTCATCGGTCGACAGCACGCCGAGGTTGGGGTGCAGGGTAGTAAACGGATAATCGGCAATTTTAGGCTGCGCACGGCTGACCACAGACAGGAATGTGGACTTGCCCGCATTGGGCAGTCCGACCAGTCCCGCATCAGCGATCAACTTAAGGCGCAACCAGACCCAACGTTCTTCACCGGGCCAGCCGGGATCAAAGCGTCGCGGTGCCTGGTTGGTTGATGTCTTGAAGCGCGCATTGCCACGCCCACCGTCACCACCAACGCAGAGAATCGCGCTCTGGCCGACCTCGGTCATATCAACGAGCAGCGTTTCCTTGTCTTCACCCAGAATTTGTGTGCCGACGGGCACCCTGAGGATCACGGGCGCGCCCGCATGACCGGTACGGTTCTGTCCCATACCGTGCATGCCGCGTTTGCCCTTGAAATGCTGCTGATAACGGAAATCGATAAGGGTGTTCAGTCCGTCGACGCAGTTCACGATCACATCGCCACCACGCCCGCCGTCGCCACCATTGGGGCCACCGAACTCGATGTACTTTTCGCGGCGGAACGCCACGGCACCATCGCCGCCGGTGCCGCTGCGCAAGTAGACCTTGGCTTCATCGAGAAATTTCATTGGCTTGCTCTATGGCGGTGCGTTGACCGACTGTACTGCGGACAAAGAAAAAGGGGAATGGATAACCATTCCCCTTAGCGTATCAGGCAATGGCCAGTACGTTATTAGTTTGACGGCACCACCGAGACGTACATACGTCCAGCAGTCTTCTTGTCAAACTTCACGTTACCGTCGACCGTTGCAAAAATGGTGTGATCTTTGCCCATGCCAACATTTTCACCCGGGTGGTACTTGGTGCCACGCTGGCGAATAATGATGTTGCCCGAAATGACGTTTTCGTCACCGAACTTTTTTACACCCAAACGGCGACCAGCTGAGTCGCGGCCGTTACGGGAACTACCACCTGCTTTTTTATGTGCCATGGAACGTTATTCCTCAGTCTTCTTGGCTGCCGTTTTCTTGGCGGCCGGTTTCTTAGCTGCAGCTTTCTTTGGTGCGGCGGCCTTGGCCTCTGCCTTGGGGGCAGCGGCTTTCTTTGGCGCGGCTTTTTTGGCTGCGGCGGGTTTTTCAGCAGCGGCGTCCTTGGCTGGAGCCGCTTTAACTTCCTTGGCCGGAGCGGCTTTCGCCTTGGCTGCACCCTTTGGTGCGGTACCGGTCGGGCTGACTTCAAGCACACGAAGCGTGGTCAGTTCCTGACGGTGGCCGTTCTTGCGGCGGTAGTTTTGCCGACGTTTTTTCTTGAAGACGATAATCTTTTCGCCACGGCCCTGCTCCACGATCTCGGCGAACACAGCGGCTTTTTCAACGCGCGGTGTGCCAACGGTCGGGGCTTTGCCGTCTTCACCAATCATCAGGACTTCATCCAGCGAAACGACTTCGCCAGCTGTGCCGAGGATTTTTTCGATGACGATATAATCGTCTTTTGCGACGCGGTACTGTTTACCGCCGGTCTTGATGACTGCGAACATTTTCGCCTCAATGAACCTAGAATTATTAAGTCAACGGAGCCCGCCAAACGCAGGCGGCCCCTGTCAATGAAGGCCGCACTATAGCCACCCGCAATTGCTTGTCAACGCATTAACACAAGGGCGGTGATAGAGCAGAAACGCCATATTTCGCGGCCTTTATACAGTATGATCATGATCGATGGAACATCCGTACGCACATGGCGCGGATTCCTTGAAAATTGTTGCGCGATAGATGTTGGCATTCGGCGCTTCAGAGGGTAAATAGACGCTCCCAGACTGCGGAGAGATGCCAGAGTGGTCGAATGGGGCGGTCTCGAAAACCGTTGTGCCTTTGCGGGCACCCAGGGTTCGAATCCCTGTCTCTCCGCCATTTTCCTGTTCGCAGGGATTCCTTAAGGTTCATTTCTGTGCTATAAGCTGTTGTAATTCAACAGTTAAGTGACACGCGTTCGTCCGTGCCAATGGCTGTATAGAGCGTGGGTTAAAACGTGGGTAAATAAGTGGACGGAGACATTCACGCGTTAGGACGGATATTTCAAATGTCTGGATGCTACAAGACCAACAGAAAGATTGCCCTGCGCTTTATTGCACAAGTTTGTTTATGAGCCGCCAGCATATGAGAGTTTTTGTAAAGACTTAGGTTATTAAATCCGCTTCAGGTCATAACCGGCATCTCCACCTGACCTTAAATCTGTTGCGCTATACGCCTCACAGCGGAAATCGCAACAAGCCCCCCCCTTTATTCAAGTGTGCATGACCTAGCGACCTGTACGCACATATAGTGACACGGTCGTCATAATCAGTTTAGTATATCTTGCCTTACGACAAGAACCGGTAAGCTTTCATCCTTTACAGCGCCTCACACAGCAACGAGTTGCTGTCTTGTGTTGTTTATTTGGATCAGAGCCTCAAACTGGTCATTAATTGCCAAGGGAGAAATCATAAAAGTTTGCCGCCCGTGTGTTTCATGCGGCGAACAAGCGGGGAGAGATGACTCATTCTCATGCGGGGCTGCTAACGGATTCCCATAACGCTAATACCGGCGTGCTTGCGAGCGCGGCGACAGGGGCGGCTGACTTTTTCATTCGTAACGGCGGCGACCCCGACCGTATTTTTGGCGACGCTGGGATTGATCCGGAACAGATCGGCCCGACCACGAATATCAGCCTGCGCTCCTACTGTAATCTGTTTGAAACTGCCGCCGCGAAAACAGGCAATGACAATATCGGATTATGGTTTGGCCAGCAGTTCGGCCCCACCGAGCTTGGCCTACTCGCCTACGTTGCCATCCATTCCCAAAACATCGGTGCAGCGCTGGAAAATTTTGTTGAACTGTTTCCCTTCCACCAGCAGGCAACCGAGATGTCGCTAAGTCGGCATAAAGGTCTCGTCAGCCTGAACTACCGCATCAACGACGGGCACATTCTGGAGCGCCGGCAAGACGCGGAATTATCCCTTGGTATGTTTCTGAACATTCTGCGTCAGGGTCTCGGCGCAAGCTGGTCACCAGAAGAAGTCCATTTCGAACACCCGAAACCTGCTGACTGGCACGACCATGAACGTGCGTTTCAGGCTCCGGTATTTTTTGGCCAACGCGCAAATTCACTGGTTTTCAAGGCAGAGCACTTAACGTCGACAATGCCGACGGCAGACCCAAGATTACAGCTGATCCTGCGGAAATGCCTGCGCGAAGTCGGCGTCAGACCTGATAGTCCACAGGCAATTCCCGAGCAGATCAGAAATCACCTGTTACTGACGTTTCCCGATGGCTGCCCAACCCTAGGCCAGACATCCGAAGCTCTGGATGTGCCGGCATGGACCATTCAGCGCCGCCTTGAAGAGGTTGGCCTGACCTATAAGGAAATCATCGAGGAAACCCGCAGGGAATTGGCGCTGTCTTATTTGCGCCAGCGGCACCTGCCTCTGACGGAAATTGCATTTCTGCTCGGTTATTCTGAACTCAGCGCGTTCACACGTGCATTCACACGCTGGATGGGCGTATCGCCCCGCCAGCACCGGCTTCAGACGGGCCGTTAGGAATGCTTTTGTCAGGCTGCCTGCCCACCCTTATTGTCCGTGAATTGCATTGAGCCGGTCGCCTTGCGAGCTGCAGCTCTGGCTTGACCGATAGCCGTCTCAGCCCGACTCAGAACATCATCGCATAACACTCGATCCATCAGAATGCCGGGTTTGAACTGAAGCACACGCGGGTCGAGTGTGGAAAATATCGCCCAAACCCCGTTTTCATATAACGCACGCATGACATACATCGCGCCTTCAGGATGATCGAATTCCAACCCCATGACTACGCCGGATTGCCGGATGCCCGTGAAGAAATCCGGATACAGCGACATGATGGAGCCAAGGCCACGGCGCATGCGTTTGGTAATATAGTCAACGATGCCCCGGACTTCGGGCCGCTGGCAAATTTCAAGAACCTTGTGCGCGGCAATACAGCCCAGTTCAGCCCCGCCGAAACTCGACATGTGGCCAAAGCCATCTTCGCGCAACCACGCGCCAGCCCTTTCATTCGCGACCACAGCAGCAATGGGATAAATACCGCCGCTCAGGCCCTTTCCCGTCACAAGAATATCGGGGACAAACCCGTGATTCTCAACGGCCCACATCTTGCCGGTGCGCATCAACCCAGTTTGCACTTCATCGGCGATATATAGGATATCATATTTCTCGCACAGCTTTTTAACGGCTTCCAGATAGCCCTTTTTAGGCATGGGGAAGCCATAGGTTGCGGGGATTGTTTCCATGATGATGCACGCCGCGTCGTCTGCGCTGATCGCTTTTTCCATGGCTTCAATATCGTTGAAGGGAACCTGCACAAATTCGTTGGGGTCGCCCTCGCTGAGAAATAGCTTCGAGAACCTTGGCGCACCAGCCTTGACCGCCAGCCCGGTATGACCGTGGTAGCAATTTTCGATGGAGATGATTTTTTTGCGCTGCATGGCGTGACGTGCGGATTTCAGAGCGATATCGATAGCTTCGCCGCCACCGCTGGCGAATATGGTGTATTGCAGATCACCTGGCGTGCACTTGGCAAGTTCCTCGGCCACCTTGGTGCGCATGAGGGATGGGAAATGGTGATTGCCAATATCGAAGTGCTCCATGCCCTGGGTTACCGCAGCGATAACCTCGGGATTGCGATGTCCAACGTTATACGTGCCTCCATTGAGGTGCAGATCAATCAGGCGTCGACCATCCATGTCCCACAGGTAATACATTTCCCGCCGATCGATCACCAGATCAACGCCAAAACGCTGCCAGTCTTCTGTTTTACCGGGGTTCCAGAATTCCACAGACTTTTTCAAAAAATCTTGTTTGGCTTCGCTCATATCAGCCTCCATGTGCAACGCGGCACGCTTTCTACCCGAATTTTCCGAGATAGGTTTCGGCAAGATCACAGGTGACGTCGGTATATTCATCGCCCAGGGATTGAGCGAGTTCGGTCTCGGCGTGCGATCCCATCCATGCCAAGATCAGAATGCGCCGCAACATCAGAAAGGTTGGAATTTCATCTTCTTCCTGCTGGGAAATCTCTGCGATACGGCGATAACCATCCAGCCAAGCCGAGACGAGTTCGGGGACGTCGGGCCGGTCCTCGATAAAGCTCAGCGCTGTCGCCAGATCGTACAGGTACCAGCTGATCCCGCTGTCATCGAAATCGATTACCCGCGTATCCCCATTGTAAATCAGTAAATTGGCAAGCCGCATGTCGGCATGAACCAGGCCAAATTTATCGCGTGTTGTGCCAAATGCATTAAGCCTGTTGCACAGAACATCCACGAACCGGCCCAGAAATGCCTTGCGTTCATCATTCAGGTTCGGGCCGTGCTGCCAGTGGCCCCAATGCGGGTTGTCGCCAAAAATCGTATCGACATTCCAGCTAAATCGTTCAAACCCGTCTGGCAGTGCCCAGCCCCGGGCATGGCGATGCATATGCGCCGTGACCTCACCAAGGTTGGGAAATGAAGGCAATAGGTTATCTTCATCAGGCTCATCACCTTCAAGGAATTCAAAAAACACACACTGCCGCCCTTCGGGCACTTCGTCACTACACACGAGATGAAGTTCTTCACCATTGTTAGCTGGCAAAACCATTGGCGTATGAACGCCGGCGTCTTTACGTAACGCCGTCATCCAGCACAATTCCGATTTTATGGCATTGGGCGAATGATAATCGGTGCGGTGGACACGCAAGATTTTACGCTCGCCTGTAGCCTTGTCGGTTAACTGGTAGGTTGTGTTTTCGGAATGATTGAGCAGTTCAATCGATAGGGTATCAGCAGGTGCAATCAAGGCTGTGGCATTGCGCGCAACGCCTTCCAGCCTGCGAAGCAGTTCATCCTGTCCCAAGTCTCCATGTGCGGCTGTCATACCCTGCCCCTCTTCAACCAAGGGATAAATTCATTAAGTCAGCCAGTTCGGCAGACGACATGACATGGCAGTAGATCATGTTGATGATCTCCAGCTCTGTTTCATGCAAATCATGCGATCCGGCGGCGCAACAGTCTTCGACAACAATAACGTTAAAGCTTTCATCGGCCAGGCTGCGAACCGTGGAGGACACGCACTGGTCGGTGAATATGCCTGCGACGATTACATTTTTGATGCCCATATTCTGCAATATGAGCCGCAGGTTCGTACCCGTCAGCGCACTATCTGTGGTCTTGCAAACGACGATTTCATCATCGCGCGCACTCAGTTCATCAACGAACTGCGCCGCAGGTGTTTGGTACGGCATCAACAGATAGTTCCAGCCCGGTTTTTTCTGGCTTAACGAACGGTCGCGTCCATCATTCTTGAGGCATGCGATGCGTGCGAACATGACCTCAACGTCAGTTGCCCGGCAACCCGCCAGCAGGCGCTGCGTGTTGGGGATGACCGTCGTGTGCATGCGCTCATGAAACGGTGTCCAACGATCATAGGCTTCGCGTTCCTCGGCGTTTAGCGTTCCCGGATCAGGGCGAGCCATATACTCATTTTGGATATCGATGACGAGCAGCGCAGTATCATAAGCGTTGAGGACCGGGTCTTCCGGTTCTGGTGCGCCTTGGTAGTAAATTGAGCGATAGGCTGTTTTCCAGGTCATATGAACACCATTCCCTTCGATTAGGCTTCACGGCCTGTGATGGAACCAAGTACGCCACTCATGCACACCTTGGCCTGCTCAACCGCATCGGTTGAACCCGACATGAATACACGCCCTGCAGCACCGATCATCTGCACATCGACAAGCGTCAGACCGGGCACCATTTTCTCGGCCTCGTTGGCTGCAACCGTGGCGAACAGTGCAGGCGCGACCTCCAGCAACACTAGGCTTTCACCAGGCAGCATCATCGAAGCTTCACGGTTACGGTTCAGAATAATTGCGTGCTGGTCGGTGACACTTTCCACCACATCTGTGTAGAGAATTTTGGGCCTCAACTGATCCGAAGCCTTGGCGTCTATCCCCTTAAGGATTGCCTTTCCGGCTTTTTCCAGTTCATCAGCATCAAAGGAATGCAACTCAAGAATGCCAAACTGGCGCTCGACAAACAGGAGGCCCGGCTCAACATCTGGCACGGATTTAAGTGCCAGATCAATGACACGGTGGATCGCCAGAGCGGGCGCGATCTCCACGATCAGCGAATGCATGCCCTGCAACGGGATATAGCCGCGCGCGCGCGTGGGCGTGGCCATGTATGCCGCAAACTGCCGTTGCAGATTCTCAATACGCAGATAGACGCGCAATTCCGCCATGATCGCTCCTAGCAATCAGAACCCGACAGGCAGCGCATGTCGTCATGCACGCCTGTGCCCTAAATGTCCGGCATATCAGCCGAACCGCTTACTTGCCGCCAAAATGCTTGGATACATCCGGATGTGGACGCGGAATAACGTGGGCCGACACGACTTCGCCAATAGCATTGGCAGCCTCTGCTCCGGCTTCCGTCGCTGCCTTCACGGCACCGACATCACCCTGAACCGTAACTGAGACCAGTCCGGCGCCGACCTGTTCGCGACCGACGATCGTAACGTTTGCAGCCTTTACCATGGCATCTGCGGCAGCGAACGCTGCAACGTAACCCTTGGTTTCGATAAATCCGATTGCATTTGACATAACAGTCTCCTTTCTAAAGTCAGCAAATTCACATCATTGATTAGCAACTATGTCTGTGCGTTAGCTCTGGGCCTCATCCAGTGAACCAATTACCAAGGCATCAATCACAGCCGAGTCGTCCTTGAACCAGCCCTTGGCAACAGAACCCTGAACGATGAGAACACGTTCGCCTTCACCACACCCCAACGTATCGATAGCGACAATACGCTCGCCATCACCGTTAAGTCCGGCTTCAAGATCAATCTCCAGTAGAGCGCCGGTTGGAAGTTCGTCCAGCCGCTTAGTTGCCCATACATGTCCGACGACAATTCCGGTTTTCATGTCCCTTTCCTCACAATTTTCAGACCCACCACGCGGGCCTTGTCACGTGCCAGCGGCGTCAGCACAACGCGGCTACCCACTTCTACTTCGTCATAGTTTTTTGCCAGCGCGGCGATCTCTCGCTCATTAAGAAATCCACTGTCGAGCATATGCCGTCGCGCGGATGTAGAACTCGGAGCGCTAGGCACAACGGTTTTCACTATCGTATCTGCTTGAGTACTCAATAACTCAAAGCGTGTTTTACCCTCAGAGATCGACTGCCTGACCGATGCATGATCGGCAGCAGTTGCCAATGCGCGCGTAAAATTCTGCAAATCATCATCGTTTGAAATATGCACCGAGAGCACACCTCCGCCTGCGCTCGCCGTCTTACAGATAAGAGCCTGTAAGTCATCATCCGGACTTGATGCCGCTGTGTTGATAATATCGGGCAGGGCATCCTTGAGCATGGAACGAACCATGTCGCGGATTTGACCGAGCTGCTGTTCACGCGCGTTCATGCCACGCCCCGTATTTGCAACGCATGTTCCGCTGCACCGGCGGCGGCCTGCACATCGGCCTCGTTACCGCTGATGTACAAACGGCCAGCAGCCCCCATCATGCGGCAATCAACCAGTTTGATTTCGGCAGCTTTCTCTGCCTCGTTAGCGGCTAGAACGGCATAGGCCGCAGGCTGGCATTCAAGTACGAACAATGACTCCCCGGGCAAAATCATAGTGCCCAGTTTGTTGCGGTTAATCAGGAACGCGTGGTTATCGTCAATCCGTTTGACCACCTTTGAGGCTAGAATTTCGGGTTTGATAGCGTCTTCCTCGGATGCTCCCATTTCTGTAAGAATTGCCTCTCCGGCAGCCTTGACCGACGCCGTATCGTAGGCATGGACCTCGAGGTACCCGAACTGGCGCTCAACCACCAGAATGCCGGGCTTCACATCCACAGTCTTCAGGGCGATATCGGTCAGTGCTTCAATATCAATTCCCGGCGCAACTTCAATGACCAGCGCCGACATATTGGTGCGCGGCAAAAACCCACGGATAAAGGTGCCGAGATAGCACGTGGTTTTCGGCTGTAACTGATCGATAAAAATGTATGAGCGTATGGTTGCCATGGATAATGTGCACGAACGCAGGTGATTAGACCTTTAGCCCGGCGATAGCCTCCCTCAATTCTTCAAGAATGATCGCGCGGATATCTTCACGCAGCACGACAGCGTCCGCATCGTACGCTTCACCGCCATGCATGGATGCGACCGACGGCGCATCCGGCGTGTGCAGTGACAGGCCGTCAAATGAGTGGAAATCTACTTTTGCATCCTTGTCGTAGGCAATCCGTGTCCAATTCACCAGATGATCGGGGCGCAAATTTTCGGCCACGCTGCTGCGCCCGAAGAATCCTGTTCCAATGGTCATGGTCGGCGCAAGATTGGTGTCGAATCCCGCCGCACCCGTGCTGCATGGCGTGTTGATGGCAACACGAAGTACATTGAGCTCTGCCCCAAAACGCAAAATGACGCCTGGTTCGCTGGCGTGCACAGCAGCGGAATGCCCGCCGCCGCTACGCCGCAACATAGATTTACAGGCCGTTAGCCCAGCCTGCCACGATGGTACTTCATACAAGCCTAAAACCGGGCACAGCTTTTCACCACTTAGCGGGTAATCGTCACCTGTGCGCTTAAGCGGCACAACGATAACGCGGGTGTTATGGGGCACTTTGATGTCACAGGCCTTGGCAATTTCCTTGGCCGAGCGACCGAGCAACCCGACATTAAACCTGCCCAACGGGAACAAAGCGTCTTCCACCTTGTCGCGCTCTTCATCAGAGCAAATATGACACCCATGTTTACGCAGCGCCTTACGCAGGGGGGCCGCGATCTCGTTATGTGCAATGATGGCGGACTCATTTGTACAAAGAATACTGTTATCAAACGATTTGCTGTCGGCCAAACACTTTGCCGCACGGTCAAGGTCGGCAGATTTGTCCACGTATGCAGGTGCGTTCCCCGGCCCAACGCCGAGTGCCGGATTTCCAGAGCTATAGGCAGCGCGAACCATTGGCGTACCGCCTGTGGCTAAGATTACGTCGGTCTTCGGTGATGACATGATGAAACTGATAACGTCGAGATCGGGTTCAGGAACAACCTGGATGACTCCTGTAGGAGCACCGGCATCTTCTGCAGCGCGGGCCATGGTGTTGACAGCGTCCGTGCAACACTCAATTGCAGCGGGATGCGCACCCAAAACGATAGAATTGCGGGTCAGCAAACACAGAACTATTTTGAAAAAAACCGTGGCAATCGGATTGGTCGACGGCGTCAGGGCGAAGATCACGCCAGCTGGTTTAGGCACCTCGACGATTTTTTTTGCTTCATCAACCTTAAAACTGACGAAGTCATCGTCCTTGTAGCAATCGAAGATTCCCGTACTGCAAAGGTGGTTCTTAATTGCCTTGTGCTCAGCAACGCCGAACCCGGTTTCGCGCTGCGCCCACTCGGCATAATACTCGGCTTTTGCCGCCCCGGCGTTCGCAGCAGCCTGCGCGATCCGCAACACATCTTCGCGCTCGAACGTAGCGAATTCAGCAGCCGCCCACCCAGCCAAGTCGAGCATCTGCGCTGCACGATGTTCGTTCAGTCCATGGCCCGTAGGTAGAATTTCAGCAGCTTTTCCCTGCGCCATATATTAGCTCCTCTGCCCTTCAAGGCGACGGACTGCCAGTTGGCAGTCCGTAAACTATAAGAGAGGATGCAAATGGTGTTCTTGACCGGCAAACAGAGCATTTTGACTTCTGGTTCAGGCCTCTTCGAGGGCCTCAAGTGATTCTGGCAGTGTCTGCCCGCCATCAACTACAATCTGCTGGCCCGTGATATAACCAGCCTCCTTCGAGGCGAGGAACAATGCCGCATTACCAATATCTGCAACAACACCAAGCTTTTTAAGCGGAATAGACGCCGCCATGGTCGCCAGATAGTCAGCACCCAGTCCGTCGAGACCTTCGGTTTTGATGTTGCCGGGCATAACGGCATTGACTGTGATGTTATATTTTGAAAGTTCGATGGCGGCAGTGCGCATAAAGCCGAGCTGACCGGCCTTACTGGCACCGTAATGCGTCCAGCCAGGGAACCCCGTAATAGGCCCAGTAATTGATGATGTGATAACCACCCGCCCCTGATCGGAATCCTTCAAATACGGGATGCAGGCCTTAATTGACAGGAATGTGCCCTTGAGGTTTGTATCAAGCACATCGTCCCACTGGTCAGGGGACATCTCTTCAATTTTTGCAGCCGGGAAAATACCCGCATTGGGGCATAAAATATCCAGCCCGCCATGACGCTCCACGGCTGTTTTCGCCATTTCCTGCATGGCATTAAAGTCGGTTACATCAGCACTCATCGCCGAGGTATCACCACCAGCTGCATTCATCTCGTCCGAAGTGGCTTGCGCGTCGGCAAGATTGCGCCCGACAATTAAAACCTTGGCACCTTGCGCCGCAAAGACCTGCGCAATACCCTTGCCAATTCCTTTACTCGCCCCCGTTACAATGACTGAGCGTCCCTTAACTGATGTCAGCATATCTGTGTCCTCCCAGCGTTATAAATTATTTTCTTTTACATCTTAACGATCATCATGCGCCATTGAACTTTCCGCCTCTGCCGCGGCTCGATCACGCTGCCATTTGCGCAACATGAATACCAAATAGACGCCGAGCACTGCGACGGTTGCCCCGCCCATGGTCAGTGAGCCCAGCGTCGGCACCATCGGGGTATAGCCTGACACCATCTTGGCATAGAGCCATTCCGGAATGGTCTGATCCGCGCCGGTGGAAAACAGCGACAGGGGGAAGTTTCCCCACGACAACAGGAATGCAAATACCGATCCCGAAATAATGCCGGGTGATAGCACCGGCAGCGTGACTTCGCGCAAAACTTGCCAACGTGAAGCGCCGAGGTCATAGGCGGCTTCCTCTAACGCAGGATCGAATCCGTATACCTGAATTGAAATGATGAGGGTCACGATCGGCACAATCCAGACCATGTGGGCAAACACAGCAGTGTGCCAGCTGGTGGTAATGCCCAACGCCGAAAACCATAACAACAAAGCCAAACCCAGCACCGCCTGGGGGAAAAAAATCGGCAAAAGGACAAGCTTCTGAAATAGCTTCCGGCCCTTCCAATCATAACGTGCGAACGCCAGCGCCCCGAGAAACGCGAGAATGACAGAGAATATCGTAACCAGCACCGCAACGTTGAGTGACGTAATCACCAATTGGCGAACGGACAGGGAGTCAAAAACCTTGTCGTACCAACGTGTATCCCAAACATCGATGGGGAAGCTGAAGTATCGTTTTTTTGAAAACGATGCCATGACAACTGACAGCATCGGAATATAGAGAAACAACATGACCGTTGCCGTCCAGATAAAGATCAGTTGCTTTGACAGACGTGAGTATTTTCCCAGCATGATCTCACCGCCGCCCGATTATGCGATCAAGATCGATCGTCTTGAACAGGTAAAATATCAGTCCGCCTGAAAACATAATCAGCATGGCCGACAACACCGAGCCCTTGGGCCAGTCCTGGGCAAAGGTAAAGGCTGATTCAATATCATCGGAAATCATGATGATTGTCTGGCCGCCGAGAATTTTTGATTCTGCCAGTGAGCCTAACGCCAGAATAAACGTCAACATGCTGCCGATCAGAATACCGGGCATGGCAAGCGGTAACTCAACCTCGCGAAATACCTGCAAACGGCTGGCACCCAAATCTGAAGCAGCCTCTTTAATGGTATCGGGGACCAATGACAGGCCGATGACCATGGGGAACAACATGAACGGCAAATAGACGTACACCAACCCCAAGACGATGGTCGGAACGGCATACAGCAACGTCGGCAATCCGAAGCCGAAGATGGCCTGCACGCTGCCATCGAGAATACCATTTTTGAGCAGGAACAGAACCCAGCCAAAGAGTCGAATATTTTCCGATACGAGCAACGGGATAGCAATAATCACCGTAACCAGATTTGCCCACTTTCCAAAGATTTTAGCCATACCATAGGCAACGGGATAACAAATGAAGAGCAGTAAAAATACAGTAATTGAGGCCAGTCCGAGTGACCACAGAAAGGATATATAATAGCTGTTAGTAACAACTGAGATGAAGTTATCCAAGGTCGGCGTCTGCGCCAGAGAGAATGTTTTTGGCGGCATAAAGCTGTAGCCAAAGACCATCAGCAGTGGCCCGGCAAACCCAATCAGTAAAAATAGCAAGACCGGCAACGCCGCCAGAAAACCTGCACGGTGTGAATTCATGTCAACCGCATTCCTTCATGTTCGCCATCAATCCGCAACCAGAATGGAATCTTCTTTCCGCCATCCGATCACGACGGTGTCTTCAAATTTTCCCTCAAACGGCTCGTCCTGCAGTTTTTCCACCAGCCAGTGATAATTGTCCTGTGATGTCGAGCGCACCTGATATTGCAGACGTGATCCTAAAGAATAGTCATTAAACAGCGTGCCGCGCACCTGATTGTCCTGCACCTGTGCAGCCTCGCCAATCTTGAGCACTTCCGGGCGAATGATCAGGTGCCCTCGCTCAAAGCCTTCCGTACTACAATTTATGTGATATTCTTGGCCGTCCTCGGTCGAGCGAACGCTGGTATCACTACATCGCTCAACGACGCGGGTATTCACCTCGCCCATGAACTGGGCAACAAATTTATTCTTTGGATTGTTGTAAATGTCATATGGCGTGCCGACCTGCACCATGGCGCCATCCTGCATAATGCCAATGCGGTCGCTCATCACCATAGCCTCTTCCAGAGAATGGGTGATGTAGACAAATGTTTTGCCCGTAACGCGGTGGATATCCTTCAATTCTTTTTCCAGCGTCTTACGCAGCCTGAAGTCGAGCGCTGCCAAGGGTTCGTCAAAAAACAAAATTTGAGGATCAAAGGCCAGTGCGCGGGCCAGCGCTACGCGTTGACGCTCACCGCCTGAGCATTGGTTGACGCCTTTTAAATAGTAATCAACTGGTAAGCGTAACTGACGCATCAGTTCCTCGGCCCGCTCACGTCGCTTAACTGGATCAATGCCGGCGATCTTTAGGGGAAATTCTATATTCTCGCCTACACTCCTGTGCGGAAACAGAGCGAGCGACTGAAACACCATGCATGTTGGCCGCTGATTTGCGGGTACGTCATTCAGACGTTCGTCCTGCAAAAGGATATCGCCGCTCGTCGGTTGATCCATACCGACGAGCATGCGAATCATTGTAGTCTTGCCGCTTCCGGAGGGGCCGACAATGGTAAAAAATTCACCCTCTCCGATATCAAGATTGACGCCATCGACGGCCGTAAAGCTGCCGAACTTCTTGACGATATTCTTCAATCGAAGAATCGGCTTCGTGCCGGCTTCAATCATGTTTCCTCCAACGGCAAATTATTCGGCACTAGATCGTTCGTAATAATAGCGAACGATTAACCTTCGCGCTCACGCTTGGCTGCTGAATAGATATCGTACATCTCCGCATAATCCGGGTTGATGTCATAATCTACAGAATTAGCCATTTCCTGTTCCAATGTATCCCACTGGATCGCGTCCAATTCATCCTTGTCGAACTGTGCCAGCACATCAGCGCTACCCATCTGGGTTACCGGGTTATACGTGCCTTCGGCAAACGCGACCTTTTTGGAAACGTCGGGTCGTTGTATATAAGCAAGGAAGTCTTCCGCCAAAGGTGAAATTTGCGGATGATTAACGACAGAGGTCAACTCAATCCACACAATGCCACCCTTGCCATCCATAGGACCCGAATTCGGCGTGATGCCACGTACGTTCTTCGCGCCATCATAGCGTGCAGGCGAGGCCGTATAGGTGCCACCTGTGAAGTACGCATCGATTTCGCCATTAATCAGTGCCAGATTCATGGCGACCAAATCATCGGTCAAAAGCTTCGCGCCATTGAAGACCTGCTTTGCAACCTTGGCATAGGCGGCAATTTCAGCCTTATTATGTTTCTTGAACGGATGAACATCCGCCGCAACACACATGTGATAGATGTTCCAGTTATCATAGGTAAGAACGCCATAACGACCTTTCATCTTAGGATCGAGGAACAGCTTGAAGCCTTGATCTTCGGCCATCTTCTGAGAAATCTTGTCGGTATTTACGACAAAGTTGAACGGCCCAAAACGTTGGGTCATGCCAAGCAGGTGCTCACCTGACCGATCCATTGCCCACTCATAAGGCGGATGAAACGCTGGCATCATTTTTTCAAAATAAGGCTCAAAACGATCACGTGGCAGTTCTTTGATCAAACCTTCTGGCCACATCATTTCACGTGCCCACGGGTTATTCAGGTTAATCAGATCCCAAACCTTTGTTTCACCGGCACGCAGCCTGTTTACGGCGTCGGGATCAGATGTCAGGCCCTCAGCGCGGACCGTAGCATCGTGTTCACGGCGGAACGGATCCAACACATCGTCGGAATTGTAACCTTCCCAACAATAGATATTCAGTTCCTTCTCACGGGCAGCCTGAGCCGTCCCAAACGGCAAGCCCGATGCAAACGCAAGCGCCGTAGCGCCTGTCGTCTGAAGAAAGTTTCTCCTGTTAAAAGTACTCATGGTCGCCTCCCAAATTATTGATTCTTTGATGAACGCAATTTTCCGGCAGATACACGAATGCAAGTTTCCATCGTCATGATGCCGGGGCTGTCGCCTCACGACTTGACAGGTCGGTGCAATGTTTTGACCTACCCATGCATAGAGGTAACACCCCGGTATTCACCTTGGCGCGGTGCGAAATATTGGCCGTCATCGAGCCATCGCCCCAGGGTGACTTTGCATAAACATGTTCACGAATATTCAGCCCTTATTCTCAGGCCGTTTCCTGTTTCAATGGACATCACGTTAACGTAGAGATTTTGTAAGTGCAACATTTACCTTGCGATTACCACATATTGGGATTAGCGTTTCGAATACCCAGCAAGCAGGAGGCGCAGCTCGTGGATTTTATTTTTATGCTGACACGCGCGGATAAAACCGTACAGGATTGCATGGATGTCATTGATTTAATTAAAGATTGTGGAATAAAGCATATTGGATTCAAAGACGTCGGCGTTGACACACGAACCCTGTCTGCGCTCGCCCTTGAAATTCGTAATCTGGGTGCGACCTCATACATGGAAGTTGTAAGCACAACACCCGATAGCATCCGAACCTCTATCGCATTGGCGGCAGAAATTGGTGTCGACCGCGTGCTCGGTGGCGATGACGTAGAATTTGCGCTCGATTCCTTGCGCGGCACGGGTGCACAGTATTATCCCTTTCCCGGTCGCCCGGTCGGGCACCCCACAACGCTTGGGGGCACGCCTGAGGATATTGCCAATGACTGCGCGAGAATGGCCAAGGCCGGTTGCCCCGGCGTTGATCTGTTGGCATACCGTGCCAGTGACTGCGACCCACTGGACCTGATCCGTGCGGCGCGGAAATCGCTGAATGGTGGATATCTGATCATCGCGGGCAGCATCGATTCACCGCAACGTATCCAGGACATTCGTGACGCAGGCGCTGACGCTTTTACAATTGGCAGCGCCATTTTCGATGGCTCGTATGCACCCAATAAAGGTTCCATTGTGTCGCAGTGCCGCGATGTACTTGAAGCCTGCGCGCAATAACATGGATACGATTGAGCGCCTGCTGGATGGCGATTATCACGATCAGCAAACCGGCGAATCCTTTACCATGCCAACGCGCCGCGTTCTCATTGAGCGCAGCCTCGTTGGCATGGAACATGAAGCCATTGCATCACTGGGGCTTAAAGCACCTATCGCAATTGTAAGCGACCCCCGCACCTATGACGTTATGGGCCAGCGTATCGAACAGGTTCTGCAGCCTCTTGGTGAAATTATCCCGGTTCACTTACCCGAACAGCCCCATGCGGACATGGAGACGGCCCAGCATGTCGCCCGGGAGACCTCTGCTGCGAACGCGATCGTGGCCGTTGGTTCTGGCACAATAAATGACCTGTGCAAGTATGCTGCCGCTCAACACGGCATTGAATGTGCGGTCTTTGCCACGGCACCGTCCATGAACGGATACACATCGGTGAACGCGGCCATTACCATGGATGGACATAAGAAATCTCTCGCCACCGTCGCCCCTGTGGGTGTTTTCATGGACCTTGAAGTGCTTTCAAACGCACCGCGTGACATGATCCGCTCTGGCCTGGGAGATTCCGTATGCCGCTCCACCGCGCAGGCGGACTGGTTGTTATCGCACCACCTGCACAATGAAACATATCGTGATGCGCCATTTGATTTTCTGGCTTTCGATGAACCTGAACTGCTGTCCCACGCAGAGGCTCTGATACATTGCGACAGCCAGGCTATGTTGCATTTGGCACGCACGCTGGTGCTTTCAGGTATGGGCATGACCGTTTGCGGTGGCAGCTATCCAGCCAGCCAGGGCGAGCACCTGATCAGTCATTATATAGAGATGATGGCCCCTGCCGACTGGCACAGGGCTTTCCATGGCGAACAAATTGCCGTCACCACGCTGGTCATGGCACGCTTACAAGAACGTATATTAAGTAACGGCCCGCCGCGTATTTTGCCATCAAAGATGACCCGAGATGAAATGTGTCGGCATTTTGGTGAAGACCTTGGCGCGGCATGTTGGACAGAAATAGCACCCAAACTTCCAGATGCAGAACGCGCCGAAATTCTCACGCAGCATCTATATGATAACTGGAACAGCATCACGGATGCTATTTGTGAAAATATGGTGCCCGCCGCTGAAATTGAATCGGCTCTTCGCAGTGCAGGTGCGCCGATCAGCTATCGTGATATCGGCCTGCAGCGTGATTTCATCCATAGCGCGATCTTGCATGCCCGCCTGATCCGAAACCGCTATACTTTCCTCGATCTTGCTGCCGATAGCGGTCAACTTGATCCGGACCAACTGATGTGAGGCTGCCCGCTTGAAATTTTTTATGGACTGCCCGCCCGATACACTACGCGACATCAGGTTTGTTCTTTGCGATATAGACGACACGCTGAGCTGGCAAGGCCGCCTGCCTGCCGTAGCATACGATGCGCTTGAACGTTTGCGAAACGCTGGCCTGATTGTCATTCCCGTCACCGGTCGGCCCGGCGGCTGGTGCGATCACATCGCACGCATGTGGCCCGTGAACGGTGTCGTTGGGGAAAACGGTGCATTTTATTTTCATTACCGCGAAGCCGAAAAGCGTATGATCCGGCATTATTGGCGCACACTCCTGCAGCGCGTCGACGACCGAATAAAGCTCGACGCACTTGCACAGAAAATCCCTGTTCAGGTGCCTGGTTCACAGGTTTCGTCTGACCAGGCCTACCGTGAAGCTGATCTCGCGATTGATTTTTGTGAAGACGTTGTAGCTTTACCCGATACTAGTATTGCGCAGATCGTCAGCGCCTTTGAACATGCAGGAGCTACGGCCAAGGTCAGTTCGATCCATGTCAACGGATGGTTCGGTGACTATGATAAACTCAGCATGAGCAAACGTATGCTACATGATGTATTTGGCTTACCCGCCGAACAGATAGCACAGGTCTGTGCCTTTGTTGGCGACTCACCGAACGACTGCCCGATGTTTGAGTTTTTTCCAACCTCCATCGGAGTTTCTAATATTGCAGATTTTGCCAGCCAGTTGTCTCATCCCCCCAGTTGGATTACCGATAAGCCCGGCGGATTTGGTTTTGCGGAATTTGCCGACCACCTGCTCACAACCAGGCAATCTCGATGACAATTCATGAACGCTTAGCAAAAAAAGAACGTCAGGAGCGCATCCTCGAGCGCCTCAATAGCGATGTCACGGTGCGTATTCTGACGCTGGCCGAGCTATTCGGCGTGACCACCGAGACCATTCGCCGTGACATTGATGCGCTCACCGATCAGGGATTGGTCAGCCGTACCTATGGTGGTGCGGCCAGCATGTCGTTGTCGAGCGAACCTGACATGGAACGCCGGACCCTTAGTCAGGTGGCTGAACGCGAGCGAATCGCAGCATTCGCTGCACAGATGATTAGCCCGGGCGATGTCCTGATGGTCGATGCAGGATCGTCCACTGCATATTTTGCCCGCGCGCTGGCTGCGCGCCACATTGAACTCACCATATTGACCAATTGCCTGCCCGTGGCGCGCACATTGGGAACCATAAAATCAGTTAGTGTTATCCTCTGCCCCGGCAACTACCGGGAAACGGAGAGCGGCACATTCGGCCATGAAACCACCGATTTCCTGGAACGTTTCACCGCAAACCGAGCCATTATCAGTGCAGGCGGCCTGAATGTGGGTCAGATATCAGACGCCGACACACAAGCCTGCGCGGTGAAACGCAAGATGATCGAGCGCGCAGAGCAAGCCACGCTGCTCATGGACAGCAGCAAATTTGGCAAACAGCTGTTCTCTACCCTTGGCTCGCTCGATACGGTTACGGACCTGATCACCGACGCGGCACCGACGCGCGATATCAAAAGCGCCTTGCGCAAGAATAATGTGCAGGTGCACGTCGCGCCATAAATCAAGGCTTCGCTGCAATCGCTATAGGTTAGAAAGGAATTGTATGATGATCGTCGGTGTCGACATCGGCACGCAGAGCCTGAAAGTTATCGTTGCCAGCGATGATCTCGTGGTGCATGGACAAGCCGCGACGCCGTACGAACCATCCTTTCCAAAACCGGGCTGGGTCGAACAGGACCCGGTATTATGGCTAAATGCCCTGGGGCCGACCATCGCCAAGGCGCTCGCCAATGCAAATTGCCACCGCGAAGATATTGTAGCCCTTGGCATCGGCGGGCAACTCGACGGCTGTATCCCCGTTGACGCTCAGGGCGATGCGCTACACCCCTGCCTGATCTGGATGGACCGGCGCGCCGAAGCGGAAATCGAGGGGCTGCCCATGGAGGCCATCCGTGAGCGCACCGGCGTTATCCTCGATGCCTCACACATGGCGGCTAAGATCCGCTGGTTGCGCGGAAACATTTCCAATGCATCGCAGATCAAGCGCTATCATTTCCCGGTGTCTTACGTCGTGCAGAAGCTAACCGGTGCGGTGCTTATGGATCACGGTCTGGCATCAACCAGCATGTTATATGGACTTGCCGACAAAGCCTTCGACCCATGGCTGCTGGAGCAGTTTTCTATTGCCGCAAACGACCTGCCCGCCATCGCCGAGGCATCAAGCAGTGCAGGGCCGTTATCCAATGCTGGCTCAGCGCTTACCGGGCTCCCCCCCGGCATTCCCGTCAGTGTTGGTACGGGAGATGACTTTACCACGCCGCTCGGCGCGGGCATTGCCCAACCCGGCCGCATGGCGTGTGTGCTCGGCACCGCCGAAGTCGTTGGCGCACTGCATGATAAACCCATCATCGATACAGATGGCCTGCTGGAAACCCATGCCTACGCGAGCGATACATTCTTTATCGAAAACCCGGGCTGGCTATCGGGCGGCGCACTGGTCTGGTTACGTGATTTGCTCAGACTGCATGACTTCGCAGAACTCGATGCATTGGCAGCAACAGCACCACCGGGCTGTGATGGGCTTACTTTTATACCCGCGCTCAGCGGCAGCATGGCACCGCAATGGGTCGCGTCTGCGCGCGGTTGTTTCTATGGGCTGACGCCGGCGCATGGCAATGCGCATATGGCACGTGCCGTTCTGGAGGGTACAGCATTTGCCATGCGCGATGTCTGGCAACGCCTGACATCCATGGATGTCGATGTAGGCTCTATTATTTTACTGGGTGGCGGTGCAAAAAGCCGTATCTGGACACACATCAGAGCCGATCTGACGGGGCTACCCTGCGAAGTGCCCACCATGAGCGACACGGCACCATTGGGAGGAGTAATTCTCGCTGCCGTGGCTGCTGATCTTTACCCCGACGTGCTGAGCGCAAGCGCACAGGTCGGCAGCATATCACACAGCGTCGAGCCGAACCCACATCACAAAGCAGCATACGACGATGCCCATGGCGCATACCGCAAGCTATTCGAATGCCTTCACCCAATGTTTTAGTCTGTTTCTTTAAAAAATGACGAGAGGGAGAACACCTATTATTATTTGTTTTTTCCACGTTAGATGGAGCTTGCAGCTCAGTTGATGCGAGGGAAAGGAAACCCATACTGTCGCATGCGATCACTTTATGCCCGACTATGTGCTAGCTCTACTCACTCAGATTTTCATTATCCGGTGCGCGGCTACATCGCGCGGATTATGATTTCGCGTCAATTCTTCAATGAAAATGCTGTTGGCGCATATGGTAACCATAGTATCGTAAGACCATAATTCGCTAAAATTTGATTTGCATACTTAATAAGTAGAAACGTGGGTAAAAAATATTATTGGCTAAATTTTTGGTTTATCTAAAGGGTATCAGGCCGACTGTCTCTCCGCCATTTTCTTTATATATAGCAATCCATAGAACGCATTTGCACAACATGTGCCGTTGGCCTGTAGTCCGCCGACAGACGCGCGCTATATATACAGCCAGCGCCATTGAAAAACCCTGCCTGGGGCATCAAACCGCGTATTGAGTGGTCAACGCGTATGCTTTTTGCTAGAAAACCATGGCTTTCAGGCTGAGTGCGCACCCGATTTGTCATTCCTGTACTGAAATATTAGAGAACCGCACCGGAGAACACGCCCCGTGGAACGCCTGATCAATGCTACGCGATATTCCCTTATGGGGTTGAAGGCCGCATGGACGTCCGAGCCTGCATTCCGTCAGGAGATCATCCTGTTTATTATTCTCGCGCCGCTTGCAATCTGGCTCGGTGATAACGGACTGGAACGCGCCGCGATGATCGTCTCGCTGTTCATCGTGCTCATCACTGAATTGGTCAATAGTGCCGTAGAAGCCACCATTGACCGCATCGGCGAGGAAATTCACCCCCTATCGAAGAAAGCCAAAGACATTGGCTCCGCCGCCGTTTTCATTGCGCTGGCGAACGTCGTGGTGACGTGGGTGCTTATCCTTATCTAAGGACGGCACCAGAGATGACAAAATCAAGAAACAGGATATGAAGCCAGCATGACACGCGGAAACAAAAGACTGATCTGGATCGCTGCGAGCTTTATGCTTGTTTCCCTCGTAACCCGAATCGGTTTGGCGATCTATAGCGGCGAGACCTTCACGCTGGGACAATGGACCAGCTTTATGGCCGTCGGGTTCATATTTGATCTTGTCGTACTGCCCTGCTTCCTGCTGCCTTGGGCGTTGTATGATGCGGTTCTGCCAAAATTTGTCACCGAGCACCCCGCGCTAAGCACCTGGGAAACCCGTTGGGCCGCCGTTTGGGGCGCTGCGTATCTGGCTATGTTTGTGGTTACGTCTGTTTCCGAGTTCACGTTCTGGACAGAGTTCAGCAGTCGGTTTGATTTCATCGCTGTTGATTATCTGGTCTACACCCACGAAGTCGTTCGCAACATCTGGCAAAGTTACCCCATTGTTCTGTGGCTGAGCCTGGTCTTTGGTTTTTGCTTTGCCGCAACATGGTTTACGTGGCCGCGCGGCGAAACCACGACACGCCCCAAGTGGCACACCCGCTGGAGCCGCGCCATCTTCGTCGCCATTCTCATCGCGCTGGGCATTGGCGCGGTGGAGCAGGATCTGGCCGAAAGCGACCCGAATGTTTTCGTCCAGCAACTTTCAACCAATGGCCTGTTCGCGTTTGGTCATGCCTTTCAGAATAATGAACTGGACTATGAGCGGTATTATCCGTCGCTCAATACCGATGTGCTGAACACAAAAATCCGCAATCTGGTTGCGCAGCCCAATGCTGAATTTATCAACGCGGACGGCATCAACCGCACGGTGCGCGCGCACAGCCCACTGCGTGATCTCAATGTTGTCATGATTTCTATTGAAAGCTACGGAACGAAATACATGGGCATTTTTGGCAACGATGAAAATCTGTCGCCTGAAATGGATAAGCTGGCTGCGCAGGGGCTTCTGTTCACCAATCTGTATGCCACGGGCACCCGTACCGTGCGCGGGCTGGAAGCCCTGTCGGTCGGTACACCGCCGAGCCCCGGCCAAAGCATTGTGCGCCGCCCCAACAATGATAATTTAAAAACCCTTGGTGGGGAGCTAAAAACTGCTGGCTGGAATCCGTTCTGGGTCTATGGCGGTTACGGTTTCTTCGATAACATGAACGCCTATTTCGGTGGCAACGGATACAACGTTGTCGACCGTACCGACATCGATACCGAGGGGCTGCCCATTCACCACGAAACCGTCTGGGGTGTTGCCGACGAAGACCTGTACTCGCTGGCGCTGGTCAATCTGGACCGTGAATATGCACAGGGTAATCGCTTCTTCGCGCACATCATGACGACGTCGAACCATCGCCCCTATACCTTCCCCGAAGATCGCATCGACATGCCGCAGAAGAAGCGTGAAAGTGTCGTTAAATACACCGACTGGGCCATTGGTGATTTCATTCGGCGCAGTACTGACAAGCCATGGTTCAACAACACCCTGTTTGTCATCACGTCCGACCATACCGCCAAGGCTGCAGGCAAGACCGACCTGCCGCCATCGCGATATCACATTCCCATGTTCTGGTACGCGCCGGGCATCATTGAACCCGGCGTCGAAGACCGCTTAATGAGCCAGATCGATATCGCGCCGACCCTGCTGGGCTGGCTTGGTATAGATTATAAAAGCCGCTTTTTTGGCTACGACCTCTTCAATCTCGAAGCTGGACGCGAGCGCGCCTTTATCAGCACTTACCAGAAACTGGGTTACATGAAAAATGACCAATTGGTCGTGCTTGATGTAAAGCGAGACCCGGTGATCGGTGACGCCCTGTCCGCAGTGGCGGGCGGCCCCGCCGCGCCAGAAGATCAGGGCTTAGTCGATGAAGCTATCGCCTGGTATCAAGCCTCGAGCCTGTATTTTTCAACGGGCCTGCTGAAAGACACCGACTAAGACCATTACCGGTTGGCTGAGGTCGCCTTAGCCAACCGCGCCCGGGTTGTTCGGGTGCGTCGTCCAGTTGGCGTAATCTGGTGAAATCGGCTTGCCGGTGCGCGGGTCGGTGCCCTGCGTCATTTGCACCATTTCGATGCAGTCTTCGACCGGGCAGACACAGGCGCACAGGTTACAGCCAACGCATTCCTCGTCTTTAATATCAAAATAGCGTTCGCCGTCTTTCTGCGTCGAGATTGCCTGATGCGATGTATCCTCGCACACGATATGACAACGCCCGCACTTGATGCAGAGGTCCTGATCAATGCTCGCCTTAACCACATAATTCAGGTTCAGGTGCTGCCAGTCCGACAGATTGGGCACCGCAGCCCCCTTGAAATCATCAATCCGCGCATAGCCTTTTTCATCCATCCAGTGCTTCAGGCCGTCGATCATATCCTCGACGATCTTGAAGCCATAGGTCATAGCCGCCGTGCAGACCTGAATATTGCCCGCGCCCAGCGTGATGAACTCTACTGCGTCGCGCCAGTTGGTGACCCCGCCAATGGCAGAGATCGGAATACCTGCGGTCTCGGGATCGCGTGCTATTTCAGCCACCATGTTGAGCGCGATAGGCTTGACCGCTGGGCCACAATATCCGCCATGTGAGCCCTTGCCGTCGGTATTGGGATTGGGTGCCATTTTGTCGAGATCAATCCCCATGATGGAATTGATGGTGTTGATCAGTGATACGGCGTCCGCACCACCGGACTTTGCTGCACGCGCAGGGTAGCGCACGTCGGTTATATTGGGTGTCAGCTTGACGATCACCGGCATGCGGGTGTTCTGTTTGCACCAGCGCGCAACCATTTCGATGTATTCGGGAACCTGACCAACGGCTGCCCCCATGCCGCGCTCGGACATGCCATGCGGGCAGCCAAAGTTCAGCTCAATGCCATCTGCGCCGGTATCCTCGACCTGCGGCAAAATACGTTTCCAGGCGTCTTCCTCACACGGCACCATGAGCGAGACCACCAATGCGCGGTCGCTCCAATCCCGCTTGACCTGTTTAATTTCGCGCAGGTTTATATCCAGCGGCCGATCAGAGATCAGTTCGATGTTATTGAGGCCGATAAGCTGTCGGTCCTGTGCATGAATAGCGCCATAGCGTGGGCCGTTGACGTTGACCACATGGGGGTCTTCACCCAGCGTTTTCCACACCACACCGCCCCAACCAGCGCGAAAAGCCCGCACCACGTTGGTTTCACGGTCCGTCGGCGGCGCGGACGCCAGCCAGAACGGGTTGGGCGATTTGATGCCAAGAAATTCAGATGTGATATCAGCCATGGCTATTCTCCCTGCGCGCGTGAGCGTAACGGCCCTAAGCGCGCCCCCCTTGCAAGAAATGATCGATGGACTCCGCAGCAACCTTACCGTCCTCGACAGCCGCAACGCTCAGGTCTTCGCCGCCATCGATGCAGTCACCACCAGCCCACACATCGCTGAGTGTGGTGCGTCGTTCATCATCCACGGCAATCCGGTTATTTTTGAGCTCAGGCGATTTACCCTCACCAAACACATCGTTCAAAAACACCTGACCGATGGCCTTGAACACCATGTCAGCGGGAACTTCAAAGCCCTCGCCGGTATCACGCATGCGTCCGTCATCATCCAGTTCGGTATATTCGAAGCGAACGGCACGCACCGCATCGCCCTCGCAAATCAATTCTGCTGGCCGCGCCCAGTGTACGATTTTTACACCACGGGTCTGCGCCAGTTCCTGTTCATAACGACTGGCCTTCATGTGCTGCTGCCCACGGCGGTACACCATGGTCACATCCTGCGCGCCAAGCAGCTTTGTCTGCACCGCGATATCAATGGCGGTCATGCCGCCGCCAATGACGACGATCTCGCGGCCAACAGGCAGGGTCGAGAGGTCCGTGCTCTGGCGTATCTCGGCGATGTAGTCGATGGCATTGATAACGCCGTCAGCATCTTCGCACTCAAGCCCCAGATTGTTGACGCCACCCTGGCCAAGCCCCAGAAACACAGCGTCGAAACGTTTGCGCAGGTCGTCCAGTTCAAGTCCCGCGCCCAGCGCCTTGCCATGTTCAATGTCGATGCCGCCGATCGCCAACAGGAATTCCACTTCGCGTTGTGCGAAATTATCCGTGGCCTTATAGGACGCGATACCGAATTCGTTCAAGCCGCCGGATTTCTCGCGCGCCTCAAAAATAGTGACGTCATGCCCGCGCATGGCAAGCCGATGTGCGCACGCCAGACCAGCCGGACCGCTGCCGATAACAGCGACATGCTTCCCACTGCGCACAGCACGCTCAAACGGATGGCCGTCACCTGCCATATAGGCGTCGGTGGCATAGCGTTGCAGCATACCGATCTTGACGGGTTTTTCCTCGCACGCGTTGCGCACGCAGGCTTCCTCGCACAGGGTTTCGGTGGGGCAAACCCGTGCGCAGATACCGCCCAGAATATTCTGGTCAAAGATAGTCGTCGCCGAGCCCATGGGATTACCCGTGGCAATCTGGCGAATGAATAGCGGAATATCGATGCTGGTCGGACAGGCCTGCATGCACGGCGCGTCATAACAGAAATAACACCGCGCGGCCTCGACGCTTGCCTGATGCCTATCAAGGATTGGATGAATGTCTGAAAAATTCTGTTTGTAAGCGTGCGCCGCCAATCGGCCCGGCGCGATATCGGCAGTATTGGACTTGCCCGCCATAGTGTGACCTCCCGCTCTCCACATGATGTCCGTCTTGGGACAAAGTGCGTGGCCGATTTTTCGGCTCTTGAACAGGTATTTGATAAAAAATTGTCCAATCGGTCAAGTTTTTAATTTTCGTCATTATTATCAATTAGATAATCAGGTAAGCAGAAGCATCCTACCACGTCATGGCGGGCTATATGGGGTCAATCAGTGGTTTAACGGCGTAGAAAGACCAATGCTGTTCCGGCAATGATCAGCGCGATCCCGACAAGACGGGCCGGTGTGATCGGGATTGCGCCATAACCAAGAACACCGAACTTGTCATAGGCAAGCGCGGCAACCAGTTGACCGCACAGGATGGCTGCAACCAGCGCCGTGGCACCGATCCGCGGCGCCAGAAACATGGACGCACCAACATAGAACACACCGAAGAACCCACCGGTCCACGCCCATACGGGCACCTTGTCAAAGGCCGTTACAGTGGACGGCATGGAGGGTGCGAGAAACAGGCGCAGCACCAGAATAGACGTTGCGCTAACGCACAGCGATATGGTGGTGGCATTCAACGTACCGCCGACATTGCTGCTCATGACGCCGTTGATACCGGGCTGGGTGACCAGTGCGACACCGCATAACAGGGCGAGAATAAGAAACAGCACCATGGCTATTTTGTCCCGTACATACGGTCACCGGCATCGCCGAGACCGGGCAGGATATACCCCACATCGTTTAGTTCGCGGTCAATGGCCGCGGTAATGATGGGTACGTCGGGGTGCTCTTTCTGAAACACCGAGATGCCCTCAGGCGCAGCCAACAAGCAAACGAATTTGAGGCGCTTGGCACCGGCGTCTTTCACCCGTTGCACGGCGGCGGCGGCGGAATTGCCCGTAGCCAACATCGGATCAACAATAATGCACAGGCGCTCATCGAGACTGTGGGGCATCTTCATGTAATATTCGACGGGCTGCAAAGTCTTGTGATCACGGTACAGTCCGACGTGGCCGACACGCGCCGACGGCACAAGATCGAGCATGCCATCAAGCAAGCCATTGCCTGCGCGCAGAATCGATACCAGACACAGCTTCTTGCCGCCCAGCTTGGGCGAGGAGAAGGTCTCCAGTGGTGTCTGCGTATCGACCATCTTGATATCGAGATCACGGCAGACCTCATAGGCCAATAGCAGACTGATTTCACGCAGCAACTGACGGAACATCGACGTCGATGTGTCCTTGTCGCGCATCAGCGTCAGCTTGTGCTGAACCAACGGGTGGTGAACCACCGTCACATCATTATCAGACATCATTCCCTCACTTCAGTTACGTTGCTGTTGGGCAAATCTTCAAAGCATAAAAGATACAGTTTCGTCCACACCGTCCAGTGAGACGACGGGCTCGGTATGTTGCGTGCGTGCGATCACCTTGCCGCGCCGGATGACAAACAACCGTGCCGGGCGTAAACGCAGGGCCTCGACAGGATCACTGCATTGCAGAACTACCATATCGGCGTTACAGCCCGGCGACAGGCCGTAGCCCTCAAGCCCCATAATACACGCTGCGTTGCCGGTCACTGCGTTAAATGCCGAACGCATTTCCTCAGCGCCCGTCATCTGGCCCACGTGCAAGCCCATCTGCGCGACCTCGAGCATGTCGTGACTGCCAAGGCTGTACCACGGGTCCATAACGCAGTCGTGACCGAATGCCACATTGATGCCAGCGGCCATGAGTTCCTTGACCCGGGTCATGCCACGCCGCTTGGGATACGTGTCGTGGCGGCCCTGAATGGTGATGTTGATCAACGGGTTGGCGATGGCGTGAATCCCGGCTTCTGCAATCAGCGGAATCAGCTTGGATACATAGTAATTATCCATGGAATGCATGGACGTCAGGTGCGATCCCGTAACCCGGCCATTTAGGCCGAGCCGCTGGGTTTCACACGCCAGCGTTTCAATATGGCGCGACATGGGATCGTCGCTTTCGTCGCAATGCATATCGACCATCAAGCCGCGCTCGGCTGCGATCTCGCACAACTCGCGCACGGATTGCGCGCCATCGGCCATAGTGCGTTCAAAATGCGGGATGCCGCCAACCACATCGACGCCCATATCAAGTGCACGCAACAGGTTCGCGCGCGAACTGGGCAGGCGCAAAAAGCCGTCCTGCGGGAATGCCACCAACTGCAAATCCAGCCATGGCCGAATTTCCTCACGCACATCGACCAGCGCCTGCACGGCCAACAGACGTTCATCGGAAATATCGACATGACTGCGGATTGCCAGCGTACCGCGCGCGATAGACCAGCGGCAAAAACGCAAGGCGCGTTCCTTGATCTCGTCCACTGTCAGTGTGGGTTTCAACTCAGACCACAATGCAATGCCTTCAAGCAGGGTACCGCTCTCGTTAACCCGCGGGCGACCATACGTCAGGGTCGAGTCCATATGGAAATGGCTGTCGACAAACGGTGCGGTGAGGAGACAGCCTTTGGCGTCGATCTCTTGTGCTGCATCACCAACAATAGCGGGCGCGACCTCGGCGATCTTGCCGTCCCGCACGGCGATATCGACCAGCGCGCCACCGGTGGGTAGCTTTGCATTGCGTAAAACCAGATCAAACATCGTGCCTCACCTTGTCACTCATTGCCGTACACCTAGCACTATATCCGCTCGCCACGGCGGAATGGAACAAGCAATGCCTTGGGGTACTTCGCCTGACGCGCCATGACCACCATGGCCGCGATGCTCAGGATATACGGTAACATCAGGAAGAACTGATAGGGAATGAACGCCCCGGCGGAAAATTGCTGGGCGCGGACCTGCAATGCGTCGAGCCCGGCGAACAGAAACGCACCAAGCAGTGCCTTGCCCGGTCGCCATGATGCAAAGATCACCAGCGCGACGCAGATCCAGCCACGCCCGTTAATCATACCAAAGTAAAACGCATCGAACGCCGACATGGTCAGGTACGCCCCGCCCAGTGCCATCAGCGCGCTGCCGGCCATCACGGCACCGGTGCGGATGCTCAACACATTGATACCCTGGGCCTCAATCGCCATGGGGTTTTCCCCGGCCATACGCACAGCCAGACCAATGGGCGTGCGGTTCAGCACGTACATCACCACCGGCACAATAGCGAGTGCCAGATAGGTCATGGGTGTATGGGAAAACAACGCCTCACCCAGAAACGGTAAATCTGACAGCACAGGTATATCAACAGGCTGGAATGGAACGATCTTGGGTGGCGTGGTGCTCGACGGCAGCATCATGCGAAAGATAAAGAAGCTCAACGCCGATGCCAGCATGGTGATCCCGATACCCGAGACATGTTGCGACAGCCCCAGATGCACCGTGAACATCGCGTGCAGCAACCCGAATATCGCGCCGACGAGTGCCGCGAAAACCAGCCCGGTAACGAGATCGCCACCCTGATAGACCCACATCCAGCCCGACATGGCACCGATGGTCATAATGCCCTCAATCCCCAGATTGAGCACACCGGCGCGCTCGCAGATCAGCTCGCCAATAGTGGCAAAAATCAGCGGGCATGCGATGCGTATGGTGGCGGCCCAGAACCCGGCAGCGAGGAATATATCTAAAAAATCGCCCATGATATCAGCCTCCTGCCTATCGCCACTTGATGCGGTACTGGGTCAACATAATACTGACCAGCACGGCAAGAACCGACACTGCGACAATAACATCGGCAATGTAGTTCGGAATGTTAACCGCGCGGCTCATGGAATCCGCACCGACAAAAACACCCGCGAGGAATATGGCCGAGACGATGACGCCGAGCGGATGCAGGTTGGCCAACATGGCCACCGCAATTCCCGCGTAACCGAACCCGGGCGATAGATCGAGGGTCAGATACCCCTTCAACCCCGCCACCTCGGTCACACCGGCAAAGCCTGCCAGTCCGCCACTGATCAGGGCCACGCGCAGCACCGTCATGTTAATGCTGATCCCGGCAAAGGTCGCCGCGTCGGGATTATGCCCCACCGCGCGAATTTCATAGCCCCACACCGTAAAGCGCATAATGATCCAGACCAGCACGGCGGCAACGGCAGCGACGATCAACCCCATGTGCAGGCGGCTCTTGGCAAGAATTTTGGGCAACACACCCTCGTCAATAATCGACGCGGCCTGTGGCCACCCCATAGCCATGGGATCCTTCATGGGGCCTTCCAGCAGGTAATTCACGAACAACAGAATAATGAAGTTCAACAACAAGGTGGTTACGACCTCATCGACCTTCAGTTTGCTTTTCAGGTAAACCGGCAGCAGCAACGCCAGCCCACCGGCCAGCGCCCCGGCAATAAACAGCAGCGGTATCATCAGCACGGGTGGCAAGGTGATCATGCCGGTGCCCAGCCATGTGGCCGCAAGTGCGCCACAATAGAGCTGTCCTTCACCGCCGATATTCCAGAAACGTGCGCGGAATGCCACAGCGGCAGCCAGCCCGGTCAGGATCAGCGGCGTGGCACGTGCCAGCGTTTCGCTGATCGCAAAGCGCGAACCGAACCCACCATCAAGCAATGCGGTGTAGGCAACAAATACGGACTCACCAGTCCACATGATCAGCCCCGATGCGATGACCAGCGCAGCAAGCACCGCCATTACGGGTGCGCTGAACACAAACCACAACGATACGCTTTCGCGCGGTTCCAGCCTCATAGCGTCGCCCCCTGCCCGGTCGCCTTCGCCTGTGTCACATGCGCTAGATCACCCGCCATCATGATGCCGATATCACGCACACTGACATCAGCGACATTAACAGGTGCGCTGATCTGACCGTGATACATGACGACGATTTTGTCAGACAAAGCCAGCAACTCATCCAGGTCCTCTGACATCAGCAAAACGCCCGCACCATTGTTCTTGGCGGCAAGCAGGCGTTCATGCACGGCAGCAATCGCCCCTTCGTCGAGCCCGCGCACTGGTTGATTGGCCAGAATAAAGCGTGGGTTATTTTGCAGCGTACGCGCCAGAATTAACTTCTGCATATTGCCGCCCGAAAGCTGTTTGGTCGGCATTTCCATGCTTTTGCAGCGAATGTCGAACTGCTCAATCAGGTTTGCGGCAAAGGCGCGGCATGCCTTGAAATCAATCACCCTGCCAAAGCGCCAAAGCGGAGATTGGCGCAAATTCTCACTGATCAGGTTTTCCCACACGCTCATATCACCAACCACGCCGCGCGCGTGGCGGTCTTCCGGAATGCGTCCAACGCCAGCGTCAACAAAATCGCGCGGTGAAAATCGCGCAAGTGTCTCACCACCCAGCCGCATCACACCGGATGATGGCGCGCGCAGACCACTGAGCAACTCGCCCAATGCGGACTGCCCGTTCCCGGCCACCCCGGCCAGCCCCACGATTTCATGCGATCGAACCATCAGGGACACCTCATCAAGCAATGCGCGGTGACCGCGTGCACCCGATACCGTAACGGCTTCAAGTTCGACGATAGGCTCACCAGCAGGCAAACGGTCCACCGTCGGGCGTGAAACCTCGCGCCCCACCATCATCTGCGCCAACGTGTCACGATCAGCATCATGCGTCGCGATCTCGCCAACCATCTTGCCACGGCGTAATACCGACACACGGTCGCTAATGCGCAGGATTTCATGAAGTTTGTGCGAAATAAAAATAATCGATAACCCGCGCGACACCATGGAGCGCAGGGTTTCGAATAGATGATCGACCTCCTGCGGGGTCAGCACAGCGGTTGGTTCATCGAGGATCAGGATTTTTGCGTCGCGATACAGCGCCTTCATAATCTCGACGCGCTGGCGCTCGCCCACGGACAACTCGGAAACCAGTTTGTCGGGCTCAATCTGCATGCCGAATTCGTCAGCCAGCTTTGCCAGCTTGGCTTTAGCGCGTGCCGTATCGCTTTTCCACGCGCTCAAACGTTCGGTGCCGAGAATGATATTCTCCAAAACGCTCAGATTATCGGCCAGCGTAAAATGCTGGTGCACCATGCCGACACCGGCGGCAATGGCCGCATCGGTCGCACCGGGTGGCAGTTGCGCACCAAATACTTCTATGCGCCCGGCGTCGGCCACGTAGTGACCGAACAGGATATTCATCAGTGTGGTTTTGCCCGCACCGTTCTCGCCGAGCAGGGCAAGCACCTCGCCCTCTTCCAGACGCAGTGAAATGTTGTCGTTGGCAACCAGCGAACCGAAGCTCTTGGATACACCGTCAATCGTCAGAACCGCCATGACGCAACCTTCAAACCTGGCCGATCAGGGGGGAGCATGAATGCTCCCCCCTACCGTATTATATTTACCGGCAAATCGGTTTAGTAGGTCGACTTGGGCTCGTTGTCATTGATCTCAACGGTATACTTGCCCGAGAGAATATCCGCCTGAAGCGCGGCCACCTTGGCCTTTACGCCAGCAGGAATCTTGCTGTCAAATTCGTAGTACGGAGCCAGCGATGCGCCACCCTTGCCCATCATGGTCCATTCCTTGTAATTCGCAGCTTTGAAGTTACCGGCTTTGACCTCGGCAATAGCATTGCCGATTGCGGACTCCATATGCCACAGCGCAGACGTCACAACGACATCGGTGCCGTTTTCTTCCTTGTTCATGTCATTGACGTTACCAAAGGCAATGATGCCCTTGTCACGCGCAGCATCAACAACACCGGCACGTTCGGCGTAGAGCACGTCAACGCCAGTTTCGATCTGGGCAAAGGCAGCTTCCTTGGCCTTCGGTGGATCGAACCATGAACCGATAAAGTTGACCTTGAACTGAACATCAGGGTTCACCGAACGCGCGCCATTCATAAAGGCGTGGAACAGGCGATTGACCTCACCGATAGGATAGCCACCGACCATGCCGATCTTGTTGCTCTTGGTCATCGCCCCCGCGATCATGCCCATGAGGTAGCAAGGTTCGTGAATGTAGTTATCAAACACAGCAAAATTGCTACCGTGCGCATCAAACGGATCACCCATCAGGAATGCGACGTTGGTGTAATCGTCAGCAACCTTACGGGCCTCCTTGCTGATACCGAAGGCTTCGCCAACGATCAAGTCAACGCCACTTTCGGCGTATTCACGCAGCACGCGGACATAATCCGTATTGGCAACTTTTTCAGAAAACACATATTCGATTTCACCAGCCTTGGCAGCTTTATCAAGCGCCTGATGCAAACGTGCATCCCATTTCTGCTGGATCGGCTGTGTATAGATACCCGCAACACGGATTTTTGCAGCTTCGGCGGTGTGGCTGGCAAACGCAACAAATCCCATAAGCGGGATTGCGGCCAACAACGTGACCAGTTGCCGTCTTGTCGGCAGTAACTTAAACATTTCGGAATCCTCCTGTTTCATTCCCGTTATTCAGACACCAGCGGTCGGTTCTTTTTTTATGATGCCGACTTCGCGTATTTATGGTGCTGTTTTTATCGGTGGATCGAGACCAAAACCCACCTGTGCTAAAAATACTCCCAATATTTTTATTGGTAATCCTATACGAAACCAATATTTGACCATTTGGTCAAGTCTTAACGGCAAGCCCTTCTGGATCAATGCCAACACCACGTAAAATCATCTGCGTTACATTGTGCTTGGCTTCGGCAAACTGTTTATCCGATAGGCCCTTGCCATCATTGAGAACCTCAATCTGGTGCTCGAAATCTGCATAGTGCTGAGTTGCGGCCCAGATCATGTACAAAAGATGATGTGGATCGACCGCCGTGATTTTGCCTTCGGCAATCCAACGCTTGATGACTTTAACACGCGATTCGGTCCATGCCTTCAGCGTGGTTTCCAGATAGTCCTGCGTATGTGGCCCACCCTGCATGATTTCCTGCGCCCAGATTTTTGAACCAACCGGGTGCTCACGCGAAATATCCATTTTAGCACCGATATAGCGCGCTAGGGCCTCGCCCGGATCATCACAATCGTCAAAGGCTTCCGCCGGTCGCGTCCAGATTTCAAAGATATTTGCGATCACGGCGCGGTACAGGTCTTCCTTGGCCGGATAGTAATAATGCAGGTTGGCCTTTGGGATGCCCGCACGCCTGGCGATTTGGCTGGTTGTCGCGCCTGCGTAACCAAATTCAGCAAACACGGCCTCTGCCGCCGACAGGATAGCATCTTCATTCCTGCGCCGGGGCCTCGACTTCTTTTTAACATCGCTGGTCGTTGACATATCTGACTCTTGCGGTGCCTGAGATTCCAATTGATCAAAATTCAAAACATGTCTACCATTTCCTGACCGCGCGGTCAGTTTATTTTTTATACCGATCGAGCGTTCAAACGATACGTGTGATGATCCGTGTGAATATGTGGTTAGTATGATCCACGTTGAAACACAATCATACACACGAACCACAAACGAGCGCACAAGCGCCTGAAAAATTCAAGGGAGGGGTATCATGCCAGATAACAAGAATCTGCGCATCGACGGTCAGCGTCTGTGGAACAGCCTGATGGAGATGGCCAAAATCGGCGCAACCGAAAAGGGCGGCTGCTGCCGTCTGGCGCTGACGGACCTGGACCGCGAAAGCCGCGACCTCTTCATTGATTGGTGCAAGGACGCCGGATGCACCATCCGCATCGATAAGATGGGCAATATCTTTGCGCGCCGTGCTGGCCGCAATAATGACCTGCCCCCCGTCATGATGGGCAGTCACCTCGACACCCAACCAACCGGCGGACGGTTCGACGGCGTCTACGGCGTACTATCAGGGCTGGAAGTCATCCGTTCACTGAATGATCTGGGCTACGAGACTGAACATCCTGTGGAAGCATCCGTCTGGACCAATGAAGAAGGCTCACGCTTTGCCCCGGCCATGGTGGCATCGGGTGTCTTTGCCGGGGTCTACGATCTCGATTACGGCCTGAGCCGCGCCGACGAAGACGGCAAAACCATGGGCGAAGAACTCGAGCGCATCGGCTATAGCGGCCCCGACGAAGTTGGCGGTCGCGACATCCATGCCTTCTTTGAAGTTCACATCGAACAGGGACCAATACTGGAAGAAGAAGAGGTCACCATTGGCGTGGTTACCGACGCACAGGGCCAACGCTGGTACGAGCTTAACCTGACGGGTGTGGAATCCCATGCCGGGCCGACCCCCATGGGGCGCCGTAAAGATGCCCTGCTGGGTGCAGCGCGCGTGGTCGAACTGGTCAACAGCATCGGTCTTGCCAATGCGCCGGTGGCGTGCGCCACGGTCGGCATGCTCAATGTTTCGCCCAATTCACGCAACGTGATCCCCGGCCAGTGCTTTGTTGCTATTGATTTCCGTCACCCTGACGATGCCGTGTTAAGCGGCATGGACGCCGCCATGCGCGAAGGCGTTGCCAAGATCGCCGCTGACATTGGATTGGAAGCGGACCTCGAGCAGATATTCTATTACGCACCGGTTCCGTTCGATACAGACTGTGTATCGGCCGTGCGGCGCGGCGCGGAAGAATGCGGTTACAGCGCACGCGATATCGTCTCGGGTGCGGGACACGATGCCTGTTATATCTCGCAGGTCGCGCCGACATCGATGGTGTTTGTGCCGTGCATTGACGGCATCAGCCACAACGAAGTGGAAGACGCCAAACCAGAATGGATCACGGCGGGCGCGGACGTCTTGTTGCGCGCCGTACTGGACAAGGCCGGGCATGCCAACGATGCCTGACGCAACGGATACGTACACCATGCAAACCGGCACCAGACACGACAACGTCGTTCACACCAGAGGCCTGTCGCTCACGTTCGAAACAGCCGATGGACCGGTTCATGCGTTGTCTGATATCGACCTGCAGATCGCGCCGGGCAGTTTCGTATCCTTCATCGGACCATCGGGTTGCGGTAAGACAACGCTGCTGCGTGTGATTGCCGATCTGGAACAGCCAACCGGTGGTGAAATCTCGGTCAACGGCGTCACCCCCCATGAAGCCCGCACCAGCAGGGCCTATGGCTACGTGTTCCAGTCTTCCGCGCTCTACCCCTGGCGTACCGTGCAACGTAACGTCACGTTGCCGTTGGAAATCATGGGCATGCCCGCAGCCGAACGCAAAGAACTTGCACGCAAACATCTGGAACTGGTCAACCTGTCGGGTTTCGAAAAGAAGTTCCCATGGCAACTTTCTGGTGGCATGCAGCAACGCGTTTCCATCGCGCGCGCGCTTTGCTTTGACCCCGATCTGCTGCTCATGGATGAACCCTTTGGTGCACTGGATGAAATCACGCGCGACCACCTGAACGAACAACTTTTGCAGCTCTGGAACAAAACCCGCAAGACCGTGGTGTTTGTGACGCACTCCATCCCCGAAGCGGTATTTCTGTCCACAAAGATCGTTGTCATGTCGCCACGTCCGGGGCGCATCATTGATGTCATAGATTGCAATTTCGCCACTGATCGCACGCTTGATATTCGCGAAACGCCTGAATTTTTGGCCGTTGCGCACCGCGTTCGCGAGGGCTTGCGCGCAGGGCACAGCTACGATGACTGAAGCCAGTACCACATTGCCCACTGGCGACATTGACTTTTCGCGACTAAGGGATAGCCGCGCGCTACCTATCGCCGTGGTCGTCGGCGCAATCATGCTTATCTGGTATGTAGCCACAGTCTATATGAACGCCCCCATGCAGATTGACCGCTTTGAACGCGAAGGGCGCGCATGGAGTGTGGGCGAACTGGTCAGCGAAACCATGGCACAGGAGCGCCCGATCCTGCCCGCGCCCCATCAGGTCATCGTTGAAATGGCCAAAACCATTTTTGGCAAAAAGCCTACGTCAAAACGCAGCCTCGTCTATCATTCGTGGGTAACGCTGTCGTCCACGCTGCTGGGCTTCACCTCTGGTACCCTACTCGGCATATTGCTCGCGGTTGGGATTGTGCACGCCGTCACGCTCGAAAAGAGCCTGATGCCGTGGATTATATCCTCACAGACCATCCCCATCCTTGCAATTGCCCCCATGATCATCGTTGTACTCGGGGCCATCGGGTTAAAGGGACTGATCCCCAAGGCCATGATCTCGACCTATTTGTGCTTTTTCCCGGTGGCAATCGGCATGGTCAAGGGATTGCGTTCACCCGACCCGTTGCAACTGGACCTGATGCGAACCTATAGCGCGTCACGCTGGCAGGTTTTCATCATGCTGCGCTGGCCCTCGGCCCTGCCATTTCTGTTTACCAGTCTGAAAGTCGCCGTCGCCATCGCGCTGGTCGGTGCCATCGTCGGTGAACTGCCAACCGGCGCACAAGCCGGGCTGGGCTCACGTCTGCTGGCGGGATCATATTACGGACAGACCATTCAAATCTGGTCAGCCTTGTTCACCGCGGCCTTTTTGGCGGCCTGTATGGTGGCAATCGTTGGCATCATCGAAAAGATAACGCTACGCAGAATGGGGATGGCAGCATGAGCCATATCCGTGATCCGTTCTGCGCCATAGCGCTGATATTCCTGCTGCTGACTTTTGCATTCGATGCCGGTGCGCAGGGCGCCAGCGTGCTTGATCTGCCCGGTGGTTATCTGCTCGGTGTGATCGGCGTCATATGCGTCGTGGGGGCATGGCGTGGTTCGGGCGATATTGCCTTTTCCATAACGCTCACAATCGTAACATTGATCGGTTGCTCAATTGCACTTATCGGTGTGCGAACACCCGACGTCAGCGGTCAATCTGATATTGGTTTCTGGTTACTGGTGTTCAGTCTGTGGGCGTTGGCATGGCGCTCAATTGACGGCATCGCCGCCTACCGCTCTCTATCGCTCCTACGCCAGCGCACGGCCAATATCATCGTGCCCATCGCCTTTGGCCTATGGTTACTGTTCCTGTGGGAATTGATCGTCACCGGTTTTGGCGTGCCGCAGGTCTTGCTGCCTGCGCCCTCGATGATTGGCGTAAAATTCGCCAGTTCGCTGTCCATACTGTGGGCCGATCTCGTGCAAACCGTTTTCAAGGCGGTGCTGGCTGGTTACATCATTGGTTGTGCATCCGGGTTCATCGTCGCCGTGGCTGTTGACCGTGTGCCGTTCCTGCAACGCGGCCTGCTGCCGCTGGGCAATCTTGCCAGCGCGCTACCCATCGTCGGTGTCGCGCCCATCATGGTCATGTGGTTTGGTTTCGACTGGCAGTCCAAGGCCGCCGTGGTGGTCATCATGACCTTCTTCCCCATGCTGGTGAATACGGTGGCCGGTCTGGCAGCGGCGGGGAAACTGGAAACGGAATTGCTGAATTCCTATGGCGCAAGTTACTGGCAGACCCTGTTGAAACTGCGCATTCCAGCATCGCTGCCATTTGTTTTCAATGCCCTGAAAATCAATTCTACCCTGGCGCTCATCGGCGCCATCGTGGCCGAGTTTTTCGGCACACCCATCGTCGGCATGGGTTTTCGAATTTCCACCGAAGTCGGGCGCATGAACGTCGATATGGTGTGGGCCGAGATTCTCGTCGCCGCACTCGTCGGCTCATCATTTTACGGCGCGCTCGCCCTGATCGAACGAACGTTAACATTCTGGCATCCGTCTTACCGACGCCGGACCTGAGGCAACAAACAATAAATTCACGATAACAAATAAACAGAGGAGAGGCTTTATGCGAAAGATACTTTTGGGATTAACCGCCCTGTTTGTGGGCATAGGCGCATCGGCTGCCATGGCGGCTGAGTCTGTTACATTGCAACTGAAATGGGTCACGCAGGCCCAGTTTGCCGGATATTACGTCGCAAAGGAGAAAGGCTTCTACGACGCAGCCGGTCTCGACGTCACCATTAATCCAGGCGGACCGGACATCGCACCACCGCAGATCATTGCCGGTGGCGGTGCAGACGTGGTCATCGACTGGATGCCTTCTGCTCTGGCATCGCGTGAAAAAGGCGTTGCACTGGTCAACATTGCACAACCCTTCAAACGCTCTGGCATGATGCTGACCTGCCGTAAAGACACCGGCATCACCAAGCCTGAGGACTTTCGCGGCAAGACGCTGGGCGTATGGTTCTACGGTAATGAATATCCGTTCCTCAGCTGGATGGCGAAACTGGGTATTCCCACAGACGGCAGTGCAGGCGGCGTGACGGTCCTGAAACAAGGTTTCAATGTTGATCCCCTGCTGCAAAAGCAAGCCGACTGCGTTTCCACCATGACCTACAACGAATACTGGCAGGTCATAGATGGCGGCCTGTCGGCTGACGATCTGATCGTCTTTAAGTACGAAGACCAGGGTGTTGCCACACTCGAAGACGGTCTTTATGTGCTGGAAAAGAACCTTTCCGATGCTGCCTTCGTCGACAAGATGGCCCGTTTTGTGGCTGCCAGCATGAAAGGCTGGGATTGGGCACGCGCCAACTCAAAGGCTGCTGCTGAGATCGTGCTCGAAAATGACGCCACCGGCGCGCAGACTGAAAAGCATCAGGTCCGCATGATGGGTGAGATCAACAAACTCACCGCCGGTTCCAACGGCAAACTGAACACCGCTGATTATGAGCGCACGGTTCAGACTTTGCTGTCTGGCGGTTCTGATCCCGTGATCTCCAAAGCACCACAAGATGCATGGACCCACGATGTCTGGAACAAAGCCAACGGCATGTAATTTCGTTGGTTTGACTGCGCAATGCGGCCTTTCCCCGGGTATGTCCCGTTGGGAAAGGCCGCAGATCGCTATATTTCTAGGAGGATAAAATGGCGCTGCATATCAAAGGTGGAACAGTCGTAACGGCAGAAAAAACCGTGCGCGCCGACGTTGTGGTGAGCGATGGCATCATCATCGGCGTGGGTGAGAACCTTGAAGCCCCCAGCGGAGCAGAGGTTATCGATGCTGGCGGTTGCTACGTCATGCCCGGCGGCATTGACCCGCACACCCACATGGAGCTGCCCTTCATGGGCACTGTGGCCTCGGAAGATTTCTTTACCGGCACCACGGCTGGCGCATGCGGCGGCACGACGATGATTATCGATTTTGTCATTCCCGGCCCCCAGCAAGATATTATGGAAGCCTATCACACTTGGCGCGGTTGGGCCGAAAAGGCCGCCACGGATTACAGTTTTCACGTCGCCATCACGTGGTGGGATGAAACCGTCAAAAAAGCCATGCAGACCCTGACCACCGAACACGGCGTCAACAGCTTTAAGCACTTCATGGCCTATAAGGGTGCCATCATGGCCGATGACGAAATCCTGGTGAACAGCTTTAATCAGGCGCGCGAACTCGGCGCGATCTGTACCGTGCATGCGGAAAACGGCGAACTGGTGTTCCACCTGCAACAAGAAATGCTCAAGAAAGGCATTACCGGGCCGGAAGGTCACCCGCTGTCACGTCCACCCGAAGTGGAAGGCGAAGCCGCCGACCGCGCCATCCGTATCGCGCAGGTTCTCGATGTGCCGCTCTACGTGGTGCACACCTCGTGCGAAGACGCGCTCAAGGCCATCACCCGCGCGCGACTTGAAGGTCAGCGCGTTTATGGTGAGGTCCTTGCCGGACACCTGATGGTCGACGACAGCGTTTACCGCAACCCCGATTGGGATTTTGCGGCCCATCATGTAATGAGCCCGCCATTCCGCCCGAAAAATCATCAGGAAGCCCTGTGGCGCGGCATACAATCAGGTATGCTACAGACCACGGCGACCGATCATTGCTGTTTCTGTACCGATCAGAAACGCGCCGGAATTGATGACTTCACCAAGACACCAAACGGTACCGGCGGGGTCGAGGATCGCATGCACGTGCTGTGGACCCACGGCGTGCGCACCGGCAAGCTGACCATGAACGAATTCGTTGCCATCACGTCGACCAATGCGGCCAAGATATTTAATATCTATCCACGCAAGGGCGCGATCGAAGTTGGTGCCGATGCCGATCTGGTGGTCTGGGACCCGGAAAAGGAACGCACCATTTCCAAGGACACCCATCACCAGAACATCGACTTCAATATCTTTGAGGGCATGACGGTGAAGGGCATCAACGTGGTGACCGTCAGCCAGGGCGAGGTGGTCTATCAGGACGGTGAGCCACGCACCAAACGCGGTGTCGGGCGATACATCAACCGGCCAACCTTCGCGCCCTATTACGATGCCATGAAGATCGGCCACACAAACAAGGCCCCGAGTGCGGTTAAACGCTAAACGCGCATTCTGAGCCTGTAAAATAGCCGCCACCGAGACCGATCAGGTTTCGGTGGCGTTTTTTATACCCAAAGCCATTTTATGAATTAACACACGACTTAATGCACAGTAACACCGTCGCGCACGGCGGCGGTAAGCACGCGCGCGAAACGTGGGTCCGTGCCGATGGCCTGGGGTGCGGGCGCGCCAATTTTCTCACTCAAATCTATTGTGCTATGACGGCCCTGTGTCAGGAATAGTCCCTCGACTACACATGGCCGCTGCGCAAGAGCAATCAGTGCGCGCGGGTCTGGATCGGCCTCTAGGTATGCATCACGCACACTGGCGAATATCGCCATAGCGCGCAAACGATTGGCAAGCATGCATGTGGCACGCGCCGATCCGCTATCACGGTTCGAGCCGTGCGCCACCAATACCAACTCTGATTCCAGTGGCGTACTGTCGAGACGTTCAATTGCACGCTCGGCCACCAGCCCCGCAAGCGCTATGTGAATACCCACTGGCGGCAATACATCAATGCGTGCCTGCTCATCGCACACGCCATGCAGATCGCGTACAAACGCCGGTATCTTGCGGCTCAGGGTCAGGCCCTCGCACATAAAAACGGGCAGCACCAAGACATCTCCGCCACCCACATTTAAGGTTGGCGCGGGTTGCTCATCACACAGCATCAGTGCACTTGCCGCCGCATGGCGGAACCCGAACTCTTCACCCAAACGACGGGTTTGTTCTGCCATACGCTCGCCATCGCGCGGGCGCTTGCTGCCATACCACGCCAACACCAGCGTGCTCGATGCAGGGTCTAGCGGCGCCCCAGCCGGATTAATGGCTGGTACCTGCGGACAAAGTGATTTTGTTCCATACATTGTATTTTCCTGATGGTTTACGCATGGGGATGCGTTTGACTTCTTCCAACGTGGCGGCGTCATAGATCACCAGCGCGCCGTCCATATTCCAGATACTGACCAGCGCGTAGCGCCCGTCGCGGGTGAATTCCACATGGGCCGCCGTCTTGCCCGGTTCGGGGCGCAGTGTTTTGACAATTTTGAGCGTGCGCTTGTCGACCACATGAAGAACATCACTGTTGGGGCCGAAAAACACATCGACCCAAGCATAGGGCGTATTTTCATGACTACGCATAAAGAAGCCGGGGCCGAGCGTCTCTATACGCCCAACCGTGGACCAATCGGTCATATCGATTACGCTAACCGCCGCATCGCGTAGGTGCGGCGTCGCCAGCACCGGACGGCCGTTATATTCAAAGGTGATACCCGAGCCGAGATGCGGCATGCCCGATAGCGGAATATCGGCGACCTTGCGCCCGACATTCAAGTTCACGACCTGACCATTTTTGGTGTTGCGCGCAGCGCCCACGAGGTTTGTGTAGGACTGATCAAAGAAAAAGTCATCGAGATAGTCATCAAGCTTGATGCGGCGCAGCGGGAACGGGCCAAAGTCAAAATCGCCCTCTAACTGATCAGGCTGATAGTTATGCACCATGCCCTGTGCAACGGGGTCGGCGTCATCAGCGTAGAACACCTCCCAAACCTCAGGAATGTCTTTCAATGCGGCAACGAAGCTCTGACGCGGATGAGCTGTATAAACGGCACTGACACGAGAGCTATTGCCGTCGCTGTCTTTCACGTCCCATGTCTTAATGGGCGAAAGATCATCGGCCTTGAGCAGTACCAGCGAATTGGGCAGATAATTCGCCACCATGACGTATCGTCCGTCACCCGACACCGCGATGTTGCGGGTGTTAATCCCGGCACGAATCTCGGCGACGACCTGTAGCGAATGCAAATCGTATTTACTGATCCAGCCATCACGCGAGCCAAAGTAGACATAGCGCCCATCGGGTGAATATTTTGCGCCACCATGCAGCGCGAACCGTGACTTGAAGCGCCACAGGCTCTCAAACGTATCACCATCAAGGATCGTGACGTGATGATCGCCGGCCTCAACCACACTGAACAGGTTCATGGGATCGGCACCATGCTGTGGCTCAGCAGGCAAATCAGCGGTCGCAACGTGGACAATATGACTACCATTCATCTCGGCCACACCCCATACGGGCACGTAATCAAGTGGTGTAAAGATATAGTCCGTCAATGCCATAACCTGTTCAGGACTGAAGACATCGCCGAATGCTGGCATCTGGGTCGCCACACGCCCGTCCGTTATGACGCTGATCGCGCCTTTTTTTTTCAGGCGCTTAAGGTTCTCTGGCAGCAATGCAGGTCCCATACCACCCACACGGCCAGCGTCGTGGCATTCCGCGCAGTGCTCCTGATACATTTCTGGCGCTGGCGTTTCGGCAGCCTGAACTACGCCGATAGGCAGTCCAAGCGACAGCGCCACTGCAAAAGCAGCACATTTCAAGAGCTCAGGAATGTGTTGTTGCATAAGAGCCCTTTCCATAGGCGCTGACCTGCAAGCGTTCGCCACCTGCGGCAACACCGATTTCATCGTCGTCGAGATAGCATCCGGGGTCTTCGTCCCACGGGTTACCGGTCAGCTGCACGGCGCGTACGCGGGTATTTCCGCCGCAGATATCAAAGAATGAACACGCACCGCAGCGGCCTTCGACCTTGCGCGGGGATTGTTTCAGCCCCGCCATAACGGGATCGGATGTATCGCTCCATATTTCCGAGAATGGCCGCTCGCGCACGTTGCCCAGATTGTGGTGCCACCACATGGTATCGGGGTGCACATTGCCCAGATTGTCAATGTTGGAAATATTGACGCCGGAAGCATTGCCGCCCCATTGGGCCAACTTGGCGCGAATGTGATGGGCTTTATCAGGGAAATTATCCTTCACCCAGTAATACAGAAACGCGCCATCGGCATCATTGTTGCCAGTGACGATTTCCTTGTCCTTGCCCTCTCGGGCATAATGCCACGCAACATCGAACAGATAGTCCATGGCTTCGCGCGTCAGGGTATGCTGGGCATCATCGCCACGGTTCTTGTTACCGCGCCCGGCGTAATTCAGATGCGACAGGTAGAACTTATCAACGCCTTCGTCCTCGGCAAGCTGGATTAGATTGGGCAGGTCGTGCGCATTGTCCTGGGTCAGCGTAAAGCGCAGACCAACCTTCAGGCCACGCTCATGGCACAACCGAACACCGTTCAACGCAGCGTCAAACGCACCGGGCATGGCTCTGAATACATCATGGGTTTCACGCATGCCGTCCAAGCTGATCCCTACGTAGTTGTAATCTGTATCAACAATGTCGTTGATATTATCTTCGTTGATCAGCGTTCCATTGGTCGACAGCCCAACATAAAAACCCATGCTTTTGGCACGGCGTGAAATATCGAAAATATCAGGCCGTAACAGCGGCTCGCCACCTGACAGGATCAACACCGGCACCTTATAGGCACGCAGATCATCCATGACTGCGTTGACCTCATCATTCGATAACTCACCGGGGAAGTCATGGTCTGCCGAGATGGAATAACAATGTTTGCACTTCAGATTGCACCGCCGGATCAGATTCCAGATCACAACTGGGCCGGGCAGATTGCGACGTGGCCCGACTGCAGTGGGCTCGACCAGTTCCTTCATGAATTGCGATACGCGAAACATATCTTTCTCCCGACGGTGTCTTATGCGACCAGGCGCAAGCCCGTCTTTTTCAATATTTGCTTCGAATACAGTATTTCGTGCCCCACGCAGGCATCACCCAGCAGATCCGATATACCGGCGACACCGACCTCGACTTGATCGCACGCACGGCCATGCACCATGGCAAACAGGTTGTAGGGCCAGTTCGGCATGAAACGGGGGCGTTGGTAACAATGCGAGACATATTCCAATGCGCCAACCAATGGACCAAGCCGCGCAATATCCTCATCGGCGACATTCCACACGCTCATACCGTTGGCGCGGTAGCCCAACGCATAATGATTGGGCACCACACCAATGCGACGGATCACGCCGTCACGCAGCATGCGCTCCATACGTTCCATAACCTCTTGCGGCGATAGTCCGAGTTGTTTGGCAATAACGTCATAGGGACGCGCGTCCAGCGGCAGGCCCGCCTGTGTTGCCTCGACGATCTGTTTGTCTGTGCGCTCTATAAGATTTGCCATGCGCCGACCTATGCTTTCAATTTCAGGCCGATGAAGAATTCTTTCTCCTTCGGCATATCCATGACCGGCAAGCCGGTACGGACTTCGATATTGGCAATGATGCGATTGATGATGTCGCGCTCAGGTGCGCCGATGACGAACCACATATTGAGGTGGTGATCGCGCTCATAGTTATGCGCAACCTCCACGTAGCCATTGACGATGTCGGCAACACCGTCAAATCGATGTTCTGGCACGGACATTGCGCATAGGGTAAAGGCTCCGCCCATGGCTTCGGCGTCATACATGGGGCCAAAGCGGCTCAGCACGCCTTCGTCCAGTAAATGCCCGATGCGGGACATGAGCGTTTGGTCGTCCAGACCAAGTGGCCCCGCGACCTCGGCAAATGGTTCATCACTGATGGGGAACCCGCCCTGCAAGGCATTGATGATGGCGCGGTCGGTACTGTCGATATCCATTACGCCACCTCTCTTGCCTTATCGCGCGGTTGATAACGTGCACCGGTCTGCTTGAAACGGCGGCAGCTAAACAGAACATCGTGATCAAGGCCGCGTAGCGGTGATTGCGAACGCAGCGTATTGATGTGTGCGCGCACGCTGTCACGATCATGTCCGTGAATCATCGAGAACAGGTTATAAGGCCAATCAGGCAGGCGGCGCGGGCGGCGGTAACACAGCGTCACGCTGGGTGACGCACTGAGCACATCAGCAACGCTTTGAACCTGCGGGTCGGGTACATTCCAGACAACCATGGCATTGGCCCGGTAGCCCAGTTCCTGATGACGCACCACAAGGCCAAAGCGTTTCACTATACCGCGCTCAACAAGGGCGCTTAATCTAGTGATGACCTCGTCCTCGGCCATACCCAGTGCCTTGCCAATTTCATCAAATGGCCGCGCAACCAGTGGCAATCCATTTTCCAGTTGCCACAGCAGTGCGCAGTCCAAATCATCGACAGGGCTGGCGTCATGGACAGGTGCGATCGTCATGCCGCGCCCTCCCCCGCCAATGTCTCGAATTGCAGATCAAAGCCAAGATCAATATGAAAGGCCTCCAGCAACGGCAGGCTCAGCACTTCCAAATCCGTTTCGCTCTCAATTGCGCAGATCACTTGATCAAGCGCCTGCGCATCGCAGGCAGCAACCACGAACCACAGGTTCAGGCGGTGTTCGCGCTCATAGTTATGATTGACCTCGCGGTGGGCTGACACCATGGCCGCGACGTCTTCCAACGCACCCTCGGGCACGCACATGGCAGCCAGCGTACTGGCACCGATGGAACCGGGTCGCACCACGGCACCTATGCGGCTAATCGCACCACGTTCCAACAGGTCACCCAGCATTGCGATGACGTCGTCTTCCGTCATGCCTAACTGCTCTGCCATGCGGGCATAGGGCCGGGGTTCAAGCGGGAAATCGCGTTGCCAACCGTTCAACAGGTTCTGCTGGATAGGGTCAAACTGCATGCGCCACCCTCCCTACAGACCAATACGGTTGGCACGTGCGGTGAAAAAGATGCCGCTTGGTTTGGCAGCGGGCAGGGTAGCAATGCGCTTAACAGAGCGTGTGTCATAAACCTGCACCTCGCCAGCATCGCGCACCGAAACCCAGACCTGCTCGCCGCGTGGCGTGAATTCCATATGAAGCACGGCTTTGCCGGGTTTCAGTTCATGCGTGATTGCCATGGACGGCACATCAATAACCTGCACCGTATCGTTTAGAGGGTGGGCGAAATTGACCCAGACCTGCCGCCCATCGGGCCGCGCCACGGCAAATACCGGCTGACCATGGACGCGAATGCGAGCGACTTCCTGCCAACTGCGTGCATCAAGCACCAGAACTTCATGGCGGCCGATAGCAGGCAGGAAGAGCAGGTCGCCAGCTTTGGCCCAGCCTTCAAGGTGGGGCATTTTGTAAACCGGCAAAGCCTTTTCACCCCGACCATAATGATCGAGGATACGCTGCACACCAGCATCGAGGTTCCACAGGTCAAGCATGGCCATGCCGTCTTCTCCAAACAGCCCTGCGACGTAATAACGTCCATCGCCAGTAATCAAACCGTCATAGGGTTGCTGGCCAATATCTTTAAATTTTGTGATCTGTGGCGCATTGATCTGCGTCAGGTCAGCGATCCAGATTTCCCCGCCGTCATATAGGCTGAAAACGAACCGCTGATCAGGGGCATCGACAAGCCCGACCACCTTTGACGTCACGCCATCAGAATCAATAGCTGGAATATCGGCGACCAGATCGAGCGTTTCGCTGTCAAATACGCGCACCCCGCCGGGTTCATAATTTGAAACGGCAACCAGCGAACCATCCTGCGAGATCGCGCCGCCGATGCTGTTGCCAGCCTGAATGATACGTTTGACGATAGCGCGGGTTAGCAGATCGACCTTGGTCAATCCGCCATCGCGGCCAAATATATAGGCGTATCGCCCATCGCGTGAGAACACCGCCGATGCATGACTAAGATCACCCAGCCCCTCAATAGTGGCGAGGCGCGTACGACCCGAAGTCTCGATAACCTGTAACGTACCGGCTGCGCGCTCAATGATGATACCCAGATCACCTGTACCACGCAGTTCTGCGGCACCCGCGCGTGAAACCCCGGCGCCGGCAAACATCAAGGCGATGATCACGGCGGCTTTCCAGAATGTGAAACGCACAGCACCTGTCATTTTGGAATTCCTTGTTTCAGCATGCGGGCAATCCACAGGGCCTCCTGACCGGAAAGCTCTACGCCCCAAGGCGGCATTGGAGTGCCGGGGACACCATTGAGGATGATTTCGCTCAGGTCCGCATCGTCGCGGCCCTCAAGTGCAGAAGGCAAAAGCGCAGGGCCAAGCCCGCCGCGCATGGTCAGGCCATGACATGAACCGCAATCCTGCACCACGAGGTTAATAAGGGCGTCACGTCGCGCCTTGCTCGGTTGGAAAGCCGCATCACCTGTGGCCCATGCTACAGGTATAGACGTGCCCAGAACCAAAGCGCTTATAATGAACCAGTTACGCAATGCTCACCTTCCGGGGTTCACACAGCACGGTTTCGCGAATATCGGCACCCGCGAGTTGAGCACCGTAATCCTCGACAACCTTGCCGACGACGAACAGAACCGGGCCGTCCCACGCGCACTCACCCGCATGCTGGGCAATTTCACCCAGAGGCCCGATTACAAAATCTTCGTTGGGGCGCGTGCCGTTATTGATGGCTATAGCCCCGGTATCAGCAGGCAGGCCATTGGCGATAAGCCGTACGGCAATCTGCGGCATGTTGGCGAGCCCCATGTATATGACGAGTGTCGTGTCCGCATCAGCAAGACCGCCCCAGTCAAGTTCAAGCGCATTGTTTTCCTGCATATGACCGGTCACAAAGCGTACGCCCGTAGACAGGCCACGTTTGGTCAGCGGCAAACGAAGCGAAGCGGCACAGCCATTGGCTGACGTAATGCCGGGTACGACTTCATAGTGTATGCCGTGTTCACGTAAACAATCGGCTTCTTCTCCCCCACGGCCAAAGAAGAACGGGTCACCACCTTTGAGGCGGACTACAACGCGTTGCTCACGCGCCAGACTGCTCAGCAAATTATTGATTTCGTCCTGCGGCACGGTGCAGCAACCCGACTGCTTACCCACATTGATGCGCAACGTGCCGCTTGGAATAAGGTCCATGATTTCATCGGACACCAAACGGTCGTAAACAATGACGTCTGCTTCATCGAGCAAACGTCGGGCTTTAACCGTCAGGTAATCCGGATCGCCGGGCCCTGCTCCAACAAGATAGACTGTTCCGTGTTCATTCATTTTTATGTTCCCGATAAAGTTCCACCGGCGGGTGGGGATGGGTAGCCGCCCGCCGGTGGGAGATACAGGTTGGTCTCAGTACACGTCTTCGCGCGTGTTATAGGTATTGAACTTGCCTGTTGGTGTGATCAGACGTTTATCTTTGATCACGGATTTTTTCTTCAGGGTCTTGTCGTCGACGACAACAATGGCTGATTCCTGGCTTGCTGAATTCCAGACAGAGAACCAGATTTCATCGCCAGCCTTATTGTATTCACCCTGCACCACACGGCGCACACCTTCGGTGATACCAGACCAGTCGCCGATGGGCAGAACCGTATATTCAGGCTCTTCCTGATCCATATCGGCGATCTTGAAGACGGCAACCGAAGATGCGAGCTCGGCTTCCGGATTCAGTGGAGTGTCGATATAGAAGTGCTTGGACTTGGGATGGGTCTTGACGAACAGAGCCCCACCGCCTTGGCCTTCCAGATGCTGAACGACTTTCCAGGCGTAATCGGGATGACCCTCAGGATCGGTACCGATCAGGGCAATGGTTTCATCACCCAGATGGCTGGTTGCCCAAACCGGTCCGTATTTCGGGTGCACGAAGTTCGCACCACGACCCGGATGTGGTTTGATGCCGGTTTCAATCAACGCAATCAGCTTACGTTTCTTGGTGTCGACAACCGCAACTGTGTCACGGGCGTTGGCGGCGACAAGGAAGTAACGCCCAGAGGCATCGAAACCACCATCATGCAGGAAACGTTCTGCATTGATGGTTGTCACCTGAAGGTTGTCGAGGTCTTCATAATTGACCAGCAGGATTTTGCCAGTTTCCTTGACGTTGACCACGAACTCAGGGTGATAGTGCGATGCCACAATGGCAGCAACACGGGGCTCAGGATGGAACTCCTGTGTATCATACGTCATACCACGTGTTGAAACCACACGTTTTGGTTCCAGCGTTTCGCCATCCATAATGACGTATTGTGGTGGCCAGTACGCACCGGCAATGACGAACTTGTCTTCCCAACCCTTCATTTTGGAGGTTTCAACCGAACGAGCTTCCGCGCCGATCTTGATTTCAGCAACGGCTGACGGTGATTCCATCCAGAGGTCGATCATGACGATCTTGGCGTCACGTCCGATGGTGAATAAATAACGCCCGGAAGCAGACATACGGGAAATATGAACGGCATAACCCGTGGTTATGATTTTAACGATTTCCTTCGAATCACCATCAATCAACGCTATCTGCCCGGAATCACGCAGCGTGACCGAGAACAGATTATCGAGGTCGAGATTGTTCATCGGCTTGGTTGGACGCTTATCGACCGGCACATGAATTTTCCAGGTGCCCTTGATATCAGCCAGACCGAATTCCGGCGGCTGCGGCGGTTCGTGCAACAGATAGCGAGTCATCAGGTCGATATCATCCTCGGTAAAATCACCAGAGGTGCCCCAGTTCGGCATACCGCCCGGCGAACCATAATTGATGAAATCATGAAGGTATTCATACCCGAGTTCGTGCGTGATATCGGTGGTCAGAGGTTTGCCCGTGGCGCCCTTACGCAAGACACCATGACAACCAGCGCAACGCTCAAAGTAAATCTGCGTAGCGCGCTGGAAATCTTCTCCTCCAATGGCCGGAACACCTGGCACTGCACCTGGTTGTTGGACACCGTCACCGCCAAGAACGTCCAGGCTGGGTTCGTATTTCTCACCCGGCGTTGTTTCATGCTTTTTCAAATCCGCCGGAGCAGGCGCCTCGCCCGCCCAGACACTACTTGCCCCTAGCGCCAGCGCGACGGCCAGGGACATCGGTAATATTACAGGCCTCATAATTTTCTCCAAAAGTGCTGCGCACAACCCCCTCAGGTTGTTCGCAAGTATGTTGCCTATGAAGCCATGCTCGTACCTTGACCACGGTTAAGCGAATATTCGATTTATCATTTTCCCCGCTTCACGGATTATGCTTAACCGGTGTCAAGGACGGCTGCGCGGATTGCCAGAATAGTGTCCGCCGTGCGCTACTGGTGCTCATGCATAGGGAAACGAATGTTCAAGCAGCCTGAAAAGCCGCCACAGCGCGCAGGATTCCGCAAAACGGCAATCTACCTGCTCGCGGGATTAATCCTGTTGGCGAGCAACCTCATATCCAATCACGTATATGCCGCCGGAGCTAAGCATTCAGCACAGCTTGATCTTTCCCATGTTTTCCCCGGTGCAGACCGCCTGGGGCCTCTAGAGGGGGATATTCCTTCGCGCGCAGCATACAAGGGCGGTGACCTGCTTGGCTTTGTGTTCTCTACACAAGACACTGTCGGCACCATCGGCTTTTCCGGCAAACCACTCGATATTGCCGTTGGCATGGATCTGAACGCTGTCATAACCGGCGCTCAAATTCTTAGCCACAGCGAGCCTGTCCTGATCATTGGCATCACGCCGCAACGGCTGGATAATTTCGTAGCCGGGTTTCAAGGCATCGACATCACCAATGCCCTACAATCAGGAACAAAACACGATAGCGGCAATACTCTGCCTGATTCAGTTGCTGGCGCAACCGTCAGCAGTGCAGTCATAGCCGATGGCATCATTCGCTCGGCGCGCGCCATCGCACGTGCACGCGCCATCATTGCCAGCGATGCAAATACCGTCCAACTCAAGCGTGACGTTTTTGAGCAACTTGACTGGAACGCCCTGCTCACAGACGGATCCATCATCGAAGCCAAATACACACAAGGTCAGATCGAACGCCTGTTTGCCGATGCCGGGTGGGCAATAACCGATAATGCTGATCCAGATGGATTGTTTATCAGCCTCAATCTTGCGCTCCTCAGTCCGGCTCGCATCGGCCAGAACCTGCTTGGCAAACGCACCTTTAACCGGTTGCTGCGTGATCTTCCACCTGACACACACCTGTTCATGGTTACCGCCAATGGGCGTTATTCCATCAAGGGTACGCGCTGGGTGAAATCAGGGACGTTCGAGCGCCTGCAACTGGTACAGGGCAACCAAACCATCGTCCTGCACAAGGATCAGCACCATAGTGTCGGTCAGTTGCCTGTTTCCGGCGCGCCGGAATTTCGCGAAACAGCCGTCTTCACGATACCTGGCGACCATACTTTTGATGCCACACAGCCATGGCGACTGGACTTGATGGTCGAGCGTGAAATTCAATCGGGGGGTACAGCAAGCATCTTCCTGCCGATCACCTATACCATCCCGGAAAGCTATCTGATTCGCCCGGAAAAAACACAGGCTAGTGCTGCATCGGATACGGGCATTGGCGGCACAACGCAGCTGTGGGAGAAAATCTGGAACGATAGTCGCGTTCGCATCGTCGTACTGGTCGTGCTGCTGAGCATTCTGAGCGTGGTTTTGGTGTTTCAGGACCTGCTCGTACGCAATGTCAGGCGTTATCATATCTTCCGTTATGTATTTCTTGGCTTCGTCGTGGTCTGGCTTGGTTGGTATGCTGGTGCCCAGCTTACCGTGGTCAACGTGCTGACCTTTGCGCATGCTCTGATGGCGGATTTCCAGTGGACGTACTTCCTGCTCGACCCGCTGATGTTCATCCTGTGGGGCTATGTCGCCCTTGTTATGCTGTTCTGGGGACGTGGCGTATTCTGTGGCTGGCTTTGCCCGTTTGGCGCACTACAGGAATTGATCAACACGACCGCACGCCGCTTTGGCGTCATGCAGATCACATTACCCTGGGGCCTGCATGAACGACTGTGGCCGATCAAATACATCATCTTTCTCTGCCTGTTCGCGGTATCGCTGAGCGACATAACACTGGCCATGCGCGGTGCCGAGGTCGAGCCTTTCAAAACGGCGATCACCCTGCGTTTTGTACGCGAATGGCCGTTCGTCAGTTTTGCTGTAGTACTGCTGCTCATGAATGTTTTCATCGAGCGCTTCTATTGCCGCTATCTGTGTGCGCTTGGTGCCGCACTGGCGATCCCGGCGCGCCTGCGCATGTTTGAATGGCTGAAACGGCGACACCAATGCGGCAGCGAGTGTGATGCTTGTGCGCAGCGCTGCACAGTGCAAGCCATTCACCCCACCGGACAGATCAACCCCAACGAATGCATCTACTGTCTGGAATGCCAGACGATCTTTTTCGACGATCACCTGTGCCCGCCACTGGTCGCACAGCGCAAACGGCGTGAAAAGCGCGCGACCCTCTCAGCCGGCGCAGACACCACGGCACAACCACTCACCAGCGGAGAGCCGCAATGACAGCGCAACCGCTGATCTATGCACCGACACGCCGCCGCGTTCTGACCATTGCGGCTGCGGCCTGTGTCGCCACGACGGCGCGTCATGTTCTCGCTGACGACTCCTCCGCCACCTATGAATGGCGCGGCACAGCACTTGGCGCGCCCGCACGGTTGATTCTGGCACACAGCGAACGACGCAAGGCCAAGGCAGCCGCACAGGCAGCCATGGGTGAACTGGAACGCATAGAGGATGAGTTCAGCCTCTATCGCGATAGATCGGCGCTATCACGGCTCAATCGCGATGGTGTGCTCAACGCACCATCGCTCGATATGCTCCACCTGTTGCGACTGGCCCGTCACGTCAGTGATATAAGCGGCGGCGCGTTCGATGTTTCCATGCAGCCCCTGTGGTCGCTCTATGCCGCGCATATCAGCGCCCGTCCCAATGATATAGATGGCCCTGCACCGGAAATTATCGCGCATAGTCTACAACTCGTCGATTATCGTAAAATCCGCATTGGTGACACGGCCATTACGCTGAATGACGGCATGGCGTTGAGCTTCAACGGTATTGCTCAGGGCTATACCACAGACCGTGTGACAGCCATCCTGCGCTCGCATGGCTTCAGCAATGTACTGGTAGACATGGGCGAGACCTATGGCGCAGGGCATAATGCGTACGGCGCGCCATGGCGCGTCGCACTGAGCGATACAATATCATCGCGAACTGTTGCATTAGACAATCGCGCACTCGCCGTATCATCACGCAGCGGCACCGTACTAGACCCCGCCGGACAGTTTTCTCATATGTTCGATCCGGCAAGTGGCCACCCTATGCCACGCGCACAGGCTGACGGGGCCAGCACCATTTATGTTACACATCCCAGTGCCGCCATGGCCGATGCCCTGTCCACGGCATTATGCGTGGCGAGGCCTGCACACGCCAAACGCATCATTGGTGCGATTGGCGGAGCACAGGCATTTTCCATTGATCCGGCAGGGGTCCATCACCAACTGGGGTAAATACCCTAAGACAATTAAATACCCTAAGACAAACAAAGGCATAAAATGTCAGCCCGATTAGAAGCCTTCCTTTCCTACGGTTTCCGTCCATTTTTCCTTATGGCTGGACTGTACGCCGTCATCGCCATGGTGCCATGGATTGCGCAGTTCACTGGGATTTCAGTGGTTGGTCCGCATACCAACGCCGCACTGGTCGACTGGCACGCACATGAAATGCTGTTCGGTTATACAGCAGCAGCTATTGCAGGGTTCTTCTTGACCGCCGTTCCCAGCTGGACAGACACGAAACCTGTATCAGGTGGTGCATTGGCGCTGCTCGCAAGTTTATGGCTAGCCGGGCGCATTGTGAATTGGGGTGCGGCAATACTTCCGCCCATGTCTGTCGCCATAATCGACGCCGCATTTTTTCCATTGCTCATGGCACTGGTGATGCGCGCCTTGATTACCGGATGGAGCAAACGAAACTTTATCTTTCTGCCCTTGTTTGCCGGATTCTTTGCTGCAAACGTACTGTTTCATCTGCACCGGCTGGGTTTTGATGCAAACCTTGATGTGAATTTTACCACGATGAGCCACCGGTTGGCACTTGATCTGGCGATCATGTTAATCATCATTCTCGGCGGACGAGTGACGCCAGCCTTCACCACCAACACATTGCGCAATCGCGGCGAAAGTATTCTGCCGCACCAGTCTGATAACCTGACACGCGCGGCTTTAATTTCCATCATCGGCTTTGTTATTTCAGACCTGATCGCGCCCACGAGCATACTCACCGGGGCCTTCGCTGCCACTGCCGCAGCCGTGACGTTCGTGCGGCTGGCTGGCTGGCGTGCGCACCGCGTACTCGACACGCCTATACTGTGGGTCTTGTTCATGGGCTATGGTTTCGTCGCCCTTGGACTGGCAGCCAGCGCGCTATCCATACTAAGCGACACAATACCACGCAGCGCCGCTGATCACCTGCTGACCATCGGCGGTATTGGTGCCATGACTCTGGGCATCATGACCCGCGCCGCGCTGGGCCATACCGGTCGTACGCCCCACGCATCACGTCCCATGATAACGGCTTTCGTGTTGATCGGATTGGCGACTCTGATCCGCACAGCAGCCCCGCTTATTTCAAGTGAACATTACACCATAGCCATTTCTCTGGCGGGCGGCATGTGGCTTATCGCGTTTGTGATTTTTTCGCTAAGCTTCTGGCCGGTCCTGACACGTCCCCGGCTCAGGCGGGAGTAAACTTTAAGCCTCGTGGCGTTGAAGTTCGATACTCTCGCCCGCGCAATAGCGTTCCAGCAATGCGACATCGGATATCACCACGAGCTCACGCTCGGTGCGCACGCCGTATTTGCGCAGGCGCGCAAGAATACGCGAGAGGCTCTCCGGTTGAATGCCCAGGCGTCCAGAAACGACCGATTTATCATAAGGCAAGGCGACCACTGCCGTGCCGTCCTTGACCGAACAACGGCGTAGCAGAAACTGGCAGACCCGCTGGCTGGCCGATTGGGTTTTAAGGCTCTCGATTTCACCCACCAGATGGTGCATGCGACTTGAAAGCGACGATAACATGGTTAGGCCGACCTCTGGGTTCTCCTTCAAATAGTGCACAAAAGTCACCGCGCGAATGGGCAATACCCGCGCGTTTTCAACAATCTGTGAACTGGCCGGATATTGACCGCCGACGAAGGCCATGGCTTCTGCCAGAGTTTCGCCGCGGGTGAACACGCCAATGATAGCTTCATCGCCATCAAGGGATTCACGGTAAACCTTCACCCAGCCATCAAATATGAAGTAAAAATAATCAACCGGGTCATCACGCGTAAAAAGTACGTAGCCTTTTGGATAGGCCCTCACCGAAGCCCCCTTGACCGCGTCGCGCGCCTCGGTATCGCTCAAGCCCCGAAACAGCGGGTGGCTGCGAATTAATTCAAAATCGTCCTGATCCATTAAGCCTCTCCATCAACGGCATGATGGAGCTTAGCATCCATCGTGCTGAAGTGGTTGACGAACCATGCCGTCAGATGTTGCAGGAATTTATCACGACGCTCAGCATAGCTGCCATCTTCATAGGCATCCATGATATCGCGTATGTCATCGAGCAGTCGTTCGTGATCTTCCTTGTGTGGCTCATAGTCCGAATAGGCCATCTCACGCATGACCAGTTCTTCCAGTGCAAAGTGCGCCGTGATCTTGGCATTCACATCACCCAACGCATCTGCCACCACGTCGGTAGACTCTTCGTTTTGCATCAATGTCATGACATGATTGACTAGCCCTACCAGCTCTTGATGCTCATGATCAATGGCAGCAATCCCGGTTGAGAATTCATCGCGCCAGATAATTCCAGATGGATTGTTCATCTCAATATTCACCATTCATCGTCATTTAAAAACGAAACCCTCGGTCGCAAAAAAGTCGATTGCCAGACTCTGCCCGGCGGCCAGTTCGACGTCACGATTAATTTCATAGTCAAACCCGTCATCCCGCTCGGTATCGCGCAGGGCCAACGCAATGGTATGACGCCCACTGGGCACCACGATACGTTCATACATACGAGAGGGGCCGTCACTGTGCAGACCTGACGGCGGTAACTCTGCCTCGAAACGTATTTCACCGTCGATCGATACCCAGACAAAAACCGGCAAACGCTCGCGTGGGCATTCCGTCGGCTTGCGCATGTTCGGTGCCAGCTTCAAAAGCTCTTCACGGCTCAGGCGGCGGCAACCACCCTTTGCTTTTGCGCCATGAGCAAAGCTTACTTTGACAAGCGCCTCATCCGCGCCGATCCGCGCATAATCAGGACCGTTGGCAAAATAGCCAAGAAATGCCGCAAATCCGGCGTAGATGACGGCCTGACCAGAAAACTGTGCGATGTTATGCAATACGCGCCTCATTGCGCTGCCTCCTTCTTAGAAGACGAACCATCCTGGGCCAGCGCCTCAAGTGATTTTCTGAAGGCTGCAACCTCGCGATTGAAACGCCGCTTATCAGTGGGGGCTGCCCAGATTTGCGCGACCCGCTCACGCGGCACGCGCTTCCGCAGTCGTGGATCGCGCGTGCCATCCAGACGCTCTTGCAACCACTCCTGGCCCAGCCGGTAATGACATTCACCGCGACGACAGCCCGTCACCACCACACCATCAGCCAGTTTTCGGCTGATAACATAATCGATAAAGGACGGCGGCAGCATACCCGCACAAGGCATGCTGACCTCACCAATGCCATCACCTGATATGCTCGCTGTTTTCAGTCCATGATCGCAACCAAACACCAGCACCTTTGCTGGCCCTTGTAATTGCGCACAGGCCTGCTCTGTACGATTGCGTAACTCGATAAGTGTAAGATCCGGCAAATCAATGCCCGGCAGCAATTCACCGGCACGACGGAAGGGTGTTGCCGTGGGGCATGAACCGACACAGATACCGCAATAGAGACACAAATCAGGGTCAACCACGGCTTCTTGCAGATAGGCCAGGCCGTCACTGCGATACTTCATTGTAATTGCACTATAGGGGCAATCCACCGCGCAGCGTGTACAGCCGTTACAATGCTCAAGATGCACCTTGGCCGGTTCCCTGCGTTTTAACGGCGGCAACCACGGCATGATCATAAGCAGACCCGTCAGGGCGAACGACCCGATCCATACGGCACCCGCGCCCCAATGATCAGCCAGCGGGAACATCCACATATAGAACCAGTCGAGTTCAACGGGCGATGCGACCCGCCCCAGATCAGCAATACCCTGACTGCTGACCGGATGTACGACGCTCAGAACAACCAACATAAGCAATGTACCGATTGCCAACCCGCGTGGTGGGTTGAAGCGTGCATGGGCAACCCGTTGTAGATGTATCCACATCACAAACAGCAAGACCAGCGGCACAGCGATATGCATAAACACCAGCAAGGTGAAGAACCGGCTATCGACGGAACCAGGCGCGAGGAAATTGCGTGCCAGTGGTTCACCAAAAATCGGCAGCCAGTCCAATAACTCGGTCGAGGCCACGGCGACGTATTGCGCCAACATGTCCCACACCAACCAGTATCCGGTGATACCAGCGATAATAATCAGCCATAGCATGGGTATGCCGGTGACCCATGAAAACCAGCGATTGCCGTGATACCGCGCAAAGGCGAATTCACGCGTGATGTGCAGTACGCCCATGGCAACCAGCGCGTCGGAAGCGTAACGGTGCACGCTGCGCATGATACCGGCCAACCACCACTGCTCATTGCTGATGTATTCCACCGACAGATAGGCATCGGGGATGCCGGTATCAAAGAAGATATAGACGTAGATGCCACTGACACCGACGATCCAGAAATAATAATAACCTAACCCACCGAGATAATAGAGCGGGTTCCATTCAGCGCCGAACGCGCTGTCGAACCAGCCCTCGATCCACATAAGGGTGTAGCGTAATGGTTTACGTATGATGTCCACGTCGCGCCCTGATCCCTGATCCAAGTCCTATACTAGCACCGTTCAGGCGCTCCGTGTTTTGCGCCGATTGCTCAGCAGAGAGCGAATAATAATCGTAGCAAATCCGCCCAAACCAATCGTCGCAGCACTGATCAGGATGAAGATAGAATAATCAAAGCGGTAGCGTCCTTGACGTGGATCATAAATCGTACAGAACAGACGAACTTTATTAATGATGCCTTCCAGGCTGGTCATGTTTCCAACCCGCCCGTAAATCAGGTCTTTCAGCGGCTCCATCAGATGCGGAGGCTCTACATCGGCGCCGTAAATATGGCGGTAAACCACGCCTTCACCATCAATTACGGTGGTCCGGGTCATATGGTCAAAGCCCTTTGACGAGGTGAAGAAAATAAAGCCAAGATCATCGGCCATACGATCTATGGAACCCTGATCACCTGAGAGAAAATACCAGTTGTCGAGCCGTAGTCCATGGCTGGCAGCAAACGAGCGCATGCGCGCCGGGGTATCGTTTTGCGCGTCAAAACCAATGGTCACAACGTTAAAGGCCTGTGTGCCGAAGGTGTCCTGAGCCGTTTCGATAGCATTGGCCAGAGATTCCGATACCGTAGGGCAAACATCCGCGCAACCAGTGTAAATCAGGCTGATAATAATCGGTTTACCCAGAAAACTGTCGAGCCGACGAACCTTGTTGCCAACGTCGGTAAAAGCGTAACGACCCAGTGTCGTACCAATGGCGGCTTCGCTTGTTTCAAGTGCTGCCGTTTCATCGAAAGGTAATGCATCCCCATCGCCATCAGCATGTGCTGGCGAACCACTCAAGCCCCACGTAAATGCTGCCAATACGCAGGCTGCAGTCATTGCTAAAGTAAATTTTTGAACCATAAGGGCTGTGGTGTTTCTCATAAAATTCATTTCCCTCAGAGACGCAGCGAAGGAAGAAAAACGGGAGGACACCACTACGGCGTCCTCCCGCGTTGGTCAGCTCAACGGCCATATCTCGGAGAGATATTTCCAGTTGATGAAGTAGTAGAGTACGAAAGCGCCGAAGAAGACCGCAACAAGAACCAACGTCCCCGGAATCTTCAGGCTATCGGCGTCACCATATGCAGCAACAGCTTCTCCGCCGCCAGTGAAGACGACAGGATTGGCCGCAATTGCAGCTTCATCACGCTTCTTGCCGAACAGAATTGAACAGACAATAACCACGATGAACATGACGCCACCGATTGAAGCAATAATGGCCGATATGCCGTTCAGAGCCATCATCATGAAGGCCGCTGGCGGATAATCGAAGGTCATGGACGCATCGCTGAACGCGATGTCCCAGTGCCGTCGTGAAACCCCAAGCGTACCAGCCGCCATCATAAAGACAGACAACCCGGCAACGCCAAGCCCGAACAGATAGGGCTGCCACTGTGCCATACGCTTGAACACCAGTTCGCGCCGGAAGATCAGCGGTACGACCAGATAGGTCAGAGCCATGAACGTAAGCGTCGTACCGGCCACCACGGTTCCGTGGAAATGACCCGGAACATACAGCGTGTTGTGCATGATCAGGTTGAGCTGTTCCGTACCCATGATAACACCGGTGATACCACCGAGAATACCGAACAGGACAATACTCATGAACATACCCGAGAACGCCGGGTTACCCCATGGAGCCTTGCGCAACCAGCCGAACATACCTTGGCCAAAGCCACGTTTGCGTTGGGCAACTTCGATTGCACCCGGCACGCTCATACCGTGGATCATGCTACCCAGAACCGCCAGGAATAGTGCGTACGATGTATTGAACACTTTCCATTCGGAACTAATGCCCGGATCGACCAGCAAGTGGTGAGCCGAAGCCAGCAGCAGGAAGCAGATATAGAGGAAGAAAGCCGCGCGGCTCACTTTCTCTGATATGGGCTTTGCCCCGATAACGATCGCAGCAATGGCGTACCAACCGGCGACCTGTGCTGCCACATTGATCTGTTGTGACGAGTGACCAAAGCCCCACCAGACAACCCGGTAGGTCAACGAATCAATTTCACCGACCAGCCCGAGCGACCACAGGAATGTGGGGATCAGGATAATCGCGCCCGATGCAATGGTATAAACCGCAATGATCGCAGCAGTTACAGCACCAAATGTCACAAGTGGAACAGAGCCCTCATAGGTACGTTCCTTTTTGGCGATAACCAGAGTCCCAAAGAACACAGCAACACCAATGAGCGCCCCGACCGCGAACAGTATCAAACCCAGATAGAAATGGGGTGCTGCCTTCATGGGGACATAGGACGTGAACATCACGCTCGATTCACCCTGTAACACCGCGACATTCGCCATCAATGCGCCGACCAGCATCAATATAAATGCCAGCCAGGCTATTTTTGGAGTCGCCAAACGACAGTTCAGCAAAATCGCCGATGCAAAATACAGTAGGGCAATTTCAAAGAAGATGACCCAGAACACCAAGACATCTGCGCCGTGCGCCGTCAGTGCCAGATAAAACAGGTCCGATGGCAGCAGGTGAATGGATTGCCAGCGCGTCAGCGCCACTAGCAAGCCGAACAAGCCACCAATTAACAGAAAGACCACCGCCACAACGGCGTTAGCCTTGATGAGCGCCTCGGCCGGGCCATGAACTTTCAGACCGGTCTCGGGGCATGTGCGGAAATTTAAGTTACTCATGTCTCTCTCCCGCCCTAATCAACCACAATGAGTTTGCCGAGCATCTGATGATGCCCAATACCGCAAAACTCATTGCAGACCACGCCATATTCACCGGCCTCGTTGGGTTTAACCGTCACGACCATTTCGTAATTCGGGTGAATTTGCAGATTGATATTTACCGGTTGCAGCGAAAATCCATGCAGCCAGTCCAGTGAAGACAGGTGGAGCCGGTATTCCTTATCCTTTTCCAGTTCAAGGATCGGCCACCATTCCCACAGACGGGCGATCATATAAACATCGCTGCCTGGCGGGGGATGCACGACGGGCATGCCACTTTGTTCATCTTCACGAACGGTGTATTGCGCTGCTGCGGCCTCTGCTTTCTCGGCATAAGAGTCAGGGTTTACCCGATAAGCCTCATTCGACAGATTCTGCTCACCATTGATGTGCCAGTAAATCATGATGCCGAACATCACCAGGCCCCACAGGAAGGCAATGGTAATCCAGCCGATCTCTACGCCGTGCAATCGCTCTTTCCACCACAGTCGGTTCTCCGGGGGTGTTAATGCCATTATCCGTCTCCCCTTAATTGCCAATGGGGATTTGGACGATTTCCATCACACCCCAAATCGTATAGAGCACCGCTGGAACAGCGACGCCGATGAATAACAACAGGAATGGATTATCGAGCAAGCTCTGCATGGCTGGAATCTTTTCAGGTTCCTCGCCCGCACCCTCTGGTGCACCAGCTTGATCCGTCATCTGTCTACCTCCTCATACAAGCCCTCTGTGCGACGCAAGTACGATGCGTCGAATCCGGGTTCATCAAGGGTAGACAAAGCGGGGGCTAGCGGTCCTTGACCGTGGTTAAGTCCCCGCATACGCCCTATGCAGCGGGCGCCGAAGACCCTATACTTTTCATACGCGGCTGTGCACACTTTGCACCTATCGATACAAAGCGCCCACATGGGCCTACTGGAAACCAATGGCTCCTCGCACTTTAAAATCAACAAGCAAACCAGCATCAAATTCCAACCAGCCAGAGATGGGGGAAAAGGACCGTATTGCCAGCCTTGTGCATGAGAAATCCATTCTGCGCATCATCAACGCCTTTGCACTGGATCTCATTGGTATTTCAACAGAACATGATCTGGCTTGGTACGTTGCGCGAGAGGTCGTTGGAAAGCTTGGTTTTAATGACTGCGTGATCTATTCCATCGATACGGAACACGCCGTGTTGCGTCAGCGCGCCGCCATTGGGCAGGAAAAGAACCCAACACACGATGTCATCGCCAACCCGCTGGTTATTCCTGTCGGTCAGGGCATTACGGGCCATGTCGCACGCACCGGACAACCCGAGATCATTGATGACGCAGCAACGGACGCGCGCTACATACCCGATGTCCAACTCGCCCGCTCAGAAATTTGTATCCCCGTCCTGATTGATGACAACGTGGTGGCGCTGATTGATTGCGAAGACCCGCATGTCGCTCATTTTAATCAATCCGATCTGGAGATATTGAACACGGTAGCAGCCCTGATGGCTGCAAAACTTAAATTCATCCAGAGCGATAAAACGGAAAGCATCAATCGCACCCTGAGCAAAGAGATAGAAGAACGCAGAGCCGTTGAAGAGCGCTTACGCGAAAGTGAAATGTGGCTGCGTTCCATCATCGACAATCTTCCATTGGCGCTGACCATCAAAAACACACAAGGTGAATTTACCGTCGTCAACCCCGTCGCCGAGAAACTGTTCAATGGCATAAAATCAGGCATGACCATCGGAGATTCATTTCCGAAAAAAATCGCCGAAGAATTTACGGCACAGGATGCAGCCGTGTTTGCCGCAGCACATGTCATGACTTTTGAAGATAACCTGTCCACGGTGGATGGTGATTACACCATCATGACAACCAAATTTCCAATGGTCGGCCAACATGGGGACATCAGCGCCATTGGCGCCATCAGCCTTGATGCCACGCGCGAACGCGAAGCCAGGACAAAATTGCGCGAGAGCGAAGAGCGTTTCCGCCAAATTGCCAATATTTCATCGGACTGGGTCTGGGAAATGGATGCCGACCTGAGGTTTAGCTACGTCTCTGAAGGTTTCGAGCGCATGACCGGCATCCCTCCGGACCATATCCTTGGCCAAACCCGACAGGAAATCCATACACCGGACACCCTGAAACAACCAAATTGGAAAAATCACCTTGAGCATTTGGCTCAACGCAGGCGATTCCGTGGATTCGAAGCTGAGTTATACGGCCCCGATGGCAAGAAACTGTTTTTCCGCCTGAATGGCTCGCCGGCCTTCAATCAAATGGGTGAATTCAAGGGTTATCGTGGAACCGGAACTGATATCACCGAAAGGATCAAAGCCGAGGCTTCCCTGCGCGAGCAGGAAGCGCGCCTGCGGCATGCCGCCGCGTTAACCAAGGTTGGCCATTTCGTATGGGACGGAATCAATAAACGCACCCTTTCATGCACCGATGAACTCGCTCAGATACATGGCGTCAGCGCAAACGAGTACATCTCATTCACAAATTCCATGGAAAATTTACAATCATGGATACATCCCGATGACCTGGAACATTACATTACTGTCGTCAAACAGGAAAATTGGGGCCGCTACCTTCCAACGGCAGAGCTTAAGACGCCAACCTATGATGTCGAATTTCGCATCGTTACGCGCGATGGTCAGATCCGCCATGTCCGTGAAATTGGCGAGCCTACGTTCGATAAACATGGTCAACTTATTCAGACCTCTGGCGCGATACAGGACATTACAGAACGTGTTAAAGCCGAGCGTGAACTGCTGAGAACGCAACGCACGATGGAGCGACTGCTCGACACCACACAGCAGGGCTACTGGTATATTGATACTGAAGCCCGGACCATCGACGTTAATCCGGCTATGTGTGAAATTCTGGGGTACAGCCGCGAAGATATTATTGGCCGCCATATCTACGATTTCGCTGATGAGGAAAACACCAATATTTTCCATGAACAGGTTGAAAAACGAAAACACGGCGAAGCGGCAGGGTATGAAGTTGAACTCTTACACGCAGACGGGACATCCATTTCCTGTTTCAACAACGCAAACCCAGCCTACGATGCCGATGGCAATCTTATAGGGGCCTTTGGCCTGTTTACGAATATTTCGGAAATCAAATATAACCAACGCCTGCTTGAAGCTTCTGTTTCAGACCTCAAGGATGCCCAGAGCCAAAATCTAAAAGCAAAAGAAGCCGCCGAGGCCGCCGATAGAGCCAAATCCGAATTCCTTGCGACCGTGAGCCACGAAATTCGCACACCGATGACCGGCGTGATCGGCGTTGCCGATTTGCTGTCACACACAGCCATGAGCAGCGATCAACTGCGCATGGTCAATACGGTTCGGCAATCGGGTGCGGCACTCATGCGCATCATTGACGACATTCTCGATTTTTCAAAGATTGAAGCCCACAGACTGGAGCTTGAGGCGCTTCCCATGTCTATACGCGACGTGGTCGAAGACGTCGTTACAACGCTGGGGCCAAATGCCGAAGATAATGGCGTCGCATTGTTTATGTACGTGGACCCGAATATCCCAGACTGGATATTGGGTGACCCCGTTCGTATTCGTCAAATTCTGTTCAATCTGACGGGCAATGCAATCAAGTTCACGGACGGGGATAAAAACAAGCGTGGCCGTGTGATGGTTCGCGCAACGTTAATTTCAGCACGCCGCGGCGATGTTATCCGTGTTGGTTTCCGCATCGAAGACAATGGCATCGGCATTTCCGTTGAAGGTCAGAAAAAACTCTTCCAGGCGTTCTCGCAGGCCGAGGGTTCAACCACCCGCCGCTTTGGCGGAACCGGCCTTGGCCTTGCCATCTGCAAACGCCTCGTCGATATGATGGATGGCGACATCGGGGCTGAAAGCCAGTTGGGTACAGGTTCAACATTTGTTGTCGATATTCCGTTCGGCACCGCATCGGCACACGGCCTAACACTCAATGAAGAGCGGGAATTCGGTGGCCTTCGCATCATGATCGCCTGTAATGACATGGAAAGAAGCACACTTCTTGGTCGATACCTGTCGCACTGGGGTGCTGATGTTCAGGTTGAACAGACCCTGTTGTCGGGAATTTCCCAATCTCTGAATAATGCCGCTAAATCCATGCCCTTTGATGTGGTCGTACTTGATGACGACTGGAAGTTAGAGGAAGCCCGCCAAGCCTGTGAGCAGGCCATATCCGACCCATCGCAATCTGAAACACGTTACCTCATCGTGACGCGCACGCAGAAATTCATAACCTTCGAACCCGACCCAACACGTGCCGTGTGCGTAAAAACCTCACCGCTGACACGTAGCGCCTTCCTGAAAGCTGTTTCAGTGGCTGCCGGGCGTTCCAGCCCCAACATTGAGCTCGACGAAAGACGGATGGTCATTGATCTCGGCACCAATGCGCCATCTGTCTATGAAGCCGAACGCAACGGCCAACTGGTCTTGCTGGCAGAGGATAATAAAGTCAATCAGGACGTGATTTCTCATCAACTCGACACTCTGGGGTACGCTGTTGATATCGCCAACAACGGTAAGGAAGCCCTGCACAAGTATCGGCATCGGCAATATGGGCTGGTGCTCGCAGACCTCCACATGCCGGAAATTGACGGTTATGAGCTGGCACGTCAGATTCGACGCCACGAAGCCGCAACAGCCACGCGCATCCCAATCCTGGCTGTTACCGCAGCTGCACTACAACCAGAACTTGACCGTACCTTTGACGCAGGCATGGATGGCTATGTCATCAAGCCCGTAGAATTATTGCGTTTGAAAGACGTGCTTGATCAGTGGCTCCCCATTGCCGATACGCAGGCGTCACCGTGCGCCGCGGTTGAGTACGAAAGCAGCGCGCTTATAGATTTTGATATGCTGCGTAGCATCGTCGGCGACAAGCCTGAGTTGCATGAAAAATTCTTTCGCAGGTTCCTTGATACACTCGATACCATGCGTCACGATCTGGAAACCGCCTATAAGGCCAATGATCTTCAGAGGTATAGCGATCTCGCCCACCAATTGAAGTCATCGGCACGCTCCATTGGTGCTGTGCCGCTCAGCGAAATGTGTCAGGCCTTGGAGCAAATTTGCGACGACGCAGATATGGACACCTTATCGACCCAGCACACAAAATTTATGGTCGACATAAATGACGTCAAATTACATCTTGAAACCCATATCGGATAACGCAGCAAACATCATAATTCAGGACACAAACATTGAGTAAAAACCTTACCGCAATGCGGGTTATGTTGATTGATGACGATAGCTTCATGCTCGACCTGACAGCCGAATGTCTGCTGGAAATGGGCGTCAAACATATCGATAAATGCCTCAGCGCTCGTGATGGCCTGGACATCATAAAAGCAACACCCGATGGCGTTGATGTTATCCTGTGTGATCTTCTCATGCCCGAGATGGATGGTATCGAATTTGCCCGTGCACTGGATGGATTAAACTTTCGTGGCAAAATAGCATTTGTCAGTGGTGCCCATGAAACCCATCTCGATGTCGCAGGTAAACTCGCCGAAGTAGGCACGCTTGATTACCTCGGCAGTTACCCCAAACCTCTGACAATGGACGATCTGCATAAGCTCCTTGGCTAATCGTTCCTATTCTCCCGCACGCACTGAATTCCTGTTTGAACAGGCGTAAAATTGGATTACGGTTCAATGCCTTAAGCAACGAACAATAAAATGGATGGGAGTGCACGATGCCGGACGTAGAGCTTGATTTTTCACGCCAGGAGTATGCTGACAGGCTATCGAAGGTGCACCGTGCCATGGAGAGTGCCGGGACCGAGTGCCTGATTGTCACCGACCCATCCAACATGGCGTGGCTGACCGGTTATGATGGCTGGTCCTTCTACGTCCACCAGTGCGTCATCGTGCCACTTGGCGAACAGCCCATCTGGTATGGCCGCCTGATGGACGCCAGCGGCGCAATATTGCGGGTCTACATGGATGAGGACCGCATCCTCAACTACCCCGATGAGTACGTCATGTCTACCGAGCGTCACCCCATGGACCACCTGTCCGCCGTCATCACCGAGCGCGGTTGGTCTGGTGGGACCATTGGTGTTGAAATGGAAAACTATTACTTTTCCGCCGCTGCCTATATATCCCTGCAACGTAACCTGCCCAACGCGACCTTCATTGATGCCACGGCGTTGGTGAACTGGCAGCGCGCTGTTAAGTCTGAAACCGAACTTGATTTTATGCGCCGGGCCGGACGGATCGTTGAGTCCATGCACCAGCGTATCGCCGATACGGTCGAGGTCGGCATGCGAAAATGCGATCTTGTCGCCGAAATTTACGATGCCTCATTGCGCGGTGCGGATGGTCACGGCGGCGACTACCCCGCAATTGTGCCACTACTGCCTTCGGGCGCGGAAGCCTCTGCCTCGCATCTGACGTGGGATGACAAATCCATGAAGTCTGGCGAAGGCACGTTCTTTGAAATCGCCGGCGTGCACCGGCGCTATCACTGCCCGTTATCGCGCACCGTGTTCCTCGGCACCCCGCCGCAAAAATTCCTCGATGGTGAAAAAGCCGTACTGGAAGGTATGGAAGCAGGATTGGAAGCTGCGCACACCGGCAACACCTGTGAAGATATCGCCAACGCGTTTTTTGCCGTGTTAAAGAAATACGACATCATCAAGGACAGCCGCACGGGCTACCCCATCGGATTGTCATATCCGCCGGACTGGGGCGAACGCACCATGAGCCTGCGCCCCGGCGACACGACGGTGCTGCGCGAAAACATGACCTTCCACTTCATGACCGGTCTGTGGTTCGACGACTGGGGCATGGAAATCACTGAAAGCATCATCATCAAGGACGATGGCCCTGAATTATTGTCCAACGTGCCACGTAAGCTGTTGATCAAGGATTAAACCATGAGCGTTGATAGCGAATTACAGACCCTGCCCGCGCGACGTGGCCGCGCCTGCCGTGTGAACAAGGGACAGGCCATCAAAATTATCAACACCCATGGCCATCAGGTTGTCGATACATGGGCATTTAATGCCGAAGACCTGCGTGAATTCATGTCCATGGAACACATCCGCCCGACCCTGACCAAGATATTTCCGACCAAGGGCGATGATCTGTGCACCAACCGTCGACGCAGCATCCTGCATTTTGAAGACGACACCTCACCGGGCATACACGACACGCTGATGGCAGCGTGTGATTCCTATCGCTACGGCCTGCTGGGCTGCACCGAATATCACGATAACTGTACCGACAACCTGATGGCCGCCATGCGCCAGATCGGAATTGATGCGCCCGAGGTGCCAAGCCCGTTGAATTTATGGATGAACATTCCCGTTGAACAGGATGGCTCCACCATCTGGGGTGAACCTGTCTCTAAGCCCGGTGATTACGTTATCCTGCGCGCGCAAATGGATTGCATCGTCGCCATGTCGGCCTGCCCGCAAGACATACTGCCAGTCAATGCAGGTGATCCCACCGAGGCGCACTATCAGGTAATTTCCTAGCGGCGGCCTAGAACGTGCAGCGCTTTTCGGCCTTGTCGTAACCCAGCGTGTCCATGTACTCGTCCTTGTGCAGGAAACCCGCAATGGGGGCACGCGCGATGACCGCATTGGCGGTGTGCAGTAAAATCGGCTGGCGTAACTGGTTGTCCCAAGGCCGGAAGCTTGACGGTGTGCCCTTGTAACCATCAATCACGATCTCGCCGCCCATGAGATAGTCATGCACCCCTGAAAATTCTGTCACGCCAGAGCGCGCAAGGGCCTCGATAACGGCCTTAACCGCCACCCATGCCGCCCAGTCTGTGCCCAGCATGCGGCGCTCGTTACGCTTCTCGAAACGCTGGTTTAACTGCGGCGCGCCGTGACGCTCCCACGCCCAATGCCACATGCCCGCGACCAGCCCCTCAGAGCCCACGACGGGACGGGGGTCTGCTGTCTGGTAGGGAATATAGCGACTAACCTCGCCAAGTGAATCAGCGACAAAGACGGCGTCGTAATCAACGCCCTGTGTCATCAATGCGATGTTATTCTTTTCACGTACGCGCGGATCGTTTCCGAGTACGAAGTCACGAACATCGGTAATCTTCAGGCCAAACTTTTTGGCTGATGCCTGAAATGCTGTCGTGATCTCGGCGTCCTCGGGAAACTCACCGCGCAGCACCAGAATTTCGTGCCAGCGCGACGCGACAAGGAACTGTGCCATGGCGTCGGTAAGCATGGAGCGGCTGGCGATGGTGTGCATCAGGTTCGCCGAACACTGCCCGGCACGCAATTCATCGCCCTGCTCAGAGATATTGAACAACACAATATCGCGCCCCTTGGCGTGTTCAGACAGACGTGACAGGGCATCAGCATCGGCATCAACCAGCACAAAGCGCGCATCATCCTCGGCAACCAATGCATCGAGTGCTGCCAGCAACCCGTCCACATCATCAGCGCTACGATGCACAAGGTTGAGCTTCAGGCCCAGCGCGCGGGCTTTGAACTTGCTATCACGTATGGCGATATTGGCCCCGGCAACCGGTCGGTGGCGTGGTCGGGTTTCGATTCCGGCATAGGCGCGCGGTGCTTCATAACGCTCGTCATCTTCAATTTCGAGATAGCCGATGTTGAACGGTATTTTCTCGGCAGCCGATGTGCCACCCGTCACGCCAAGCGTGACGAGCAGCATTGATACGGCAATCAGCAGCCTAGTCATCAATCAGGATCCCGTAAGGAATTTTACCCACGGCGACGGACTTCAGAACCTCCATACCGTCGGTCTTGACGATGGAAATGTCATCAGACAAGCCATTGGCCACCAACAGAGTCTTTTCGTCGCGCGTCAGTGCCAACCCCCAGGCCCGTTTGCCGACCAGCGTGTAGCTCAGCACCTTGCGCGTTTTAACATCGACCTTGGCCACATGGTTTGCACGCCCCAGCGCTACATAGGCAATAGAGCCATCCGCCGTCATCAGGATATCGACCGGCGTGACTTCATTGCGGCGAAAGCCCTGCGGTATGAACTGGATATCGCCGCTGACGCGATGTGTCTTGGTGTCAATGATGTCGACCAGACCAGCCAGCTCGGCCGAAACCCAAAGTTCGCTTTCATCGGGTGTCAGCGCAAAACGGCGCGGTCGTGTGCCGACCAGAATATCAGCTTTGATCTCACCCGACTTGACGTCAATGACATGTACAATATCGGCGACTTCCGAGGCCACATAGACCGTGGAACCATCCGCGGTCACCTGAACGCCTTCGGGCTCCTCACCGGTTTCAACCTCGGCTATGATTTCGCCGGTGGCAATTTCAACGAAGGATGCGGCGGCGTCCTCTTCATTCGAGACGTAGAGAATCTTGCCCGTGGGATCGAGATCGAAGGTTTCAGGCTCTTCAATATCGCGGATACGGCCCTGCAACTCACCACTCGCCGTATCATAGATGGCGATCTGGCTATCATCGGCGCAGCCAACGTAGAACTGACTGTGATCGAGACTGAAGTGCATGCCGCGCGGACGACGGCAGGTCTCGAACGTGCGGATGACCTCATAAGTCGTGCCGTCGAGAACGGTCAGGTCGCTGCTCTTTTCATTGCTGATATAGATCAGCCCGCTGGGCTCACGTTCGGCATGCGCGATACCCGTACCAAGCGTCATCACCACGGCGGCGGTAATGCATGCCCCGGTTAAATTACGTACAGACATGTCGCCCCCTACTTGACCGAGAAAATGCCGGACAGGCCGCGGTCTTCCAGACCACGGCAACCGAACGGATATTCGCCGGGCTTGATCGGCACGAAAAACAGTTCGGCTTCACCCTCGCGTTCAAATTCAATCTCATAAAGGTGCGTGGCCTTGATTTCCACTTCACCGACCTCAAGCTTGCGCAGCCAGATGAAGTTGAAGAACTTGGTGGCTTCAAAGGCACATTCCCAGGCACCGGTGGACTGGATTTCCAGCTTATATGCCTTGCCGGTCTCCATCTCGTAGCGATCCTGTGACATCTCAAAGCCGGAATTGCCCAGGCCGATAACCAATTCCTCAAGCTCCGTGGCCTTGCGCGCCAGATAGCCCTCGGCAGACGCCGGAGCCGCAGTCATAGCGGCCACGCCAAGGCTGAGTGCAAAAGCGCCCGCAAACAGCGTTAATTTCTTCAGACAAAACATTGATCTCTCCCCGCAAGATAAATTGTATTGGTGATTTTAGATTTTATCGAAATTCGGCAGGCCACCGAGCTGGCGATAGTCAAAATCGACCACCGTATCGTCGGAATCGCTCATGGCGATTTCGTCCATCATGGCGTGCTTGGGCGAGAGTTCACAGGCTGGATCCGTGACCAACGGGTCACCGGTTACGGCATAGGCCTGACAACGACAGCCGCCCCAATCCTGTTCCTTGCGGTCACATGACTGACAGGGTTCCGGCATCCAGTCGGTGCCCCGGAAACGCTCAAAAGGCTCAGAATTACGCCAGATATCGGCCAGCGGGCGATCACCAATACGCTCAAACGTCATGCCGGGAATACTCTCGGCAGCATGGCATGGCAAGATATAGCCTGCCGGGTTCACGTTCAGGAATTGCCGCCCCCAACCACCCATGCAGGCTTTCGGGCGACGTGCATAATAATCCGGCACCACGTAATCAAACGTCAGCACGCCTTTCAGGCGTTCACGCGCAGCATCAACCACCTTGGTGGAATGCTCTAGTTGCTTACGTGTCGGCAGCAAAGCCTTGCGATTGTGGAAGCCCCATCCGTAGTACTGCACGTGGGCGACTTCCAGACGCTGGGCGTTCAGTTCCACCGCGATGTCGATAACCTGTTCCAGCTCATCAAGGTTCTGACGGTGCATGACCGCATTAACGGTCAACGGCATACCGATTTCACCGACCATCCGGCCGATCTCAAGCTTCTTTTCCAGCGCGCCCGGATAACCGCCAATGCGATCCGAGGTTTCCGGCGTCGCGCCCTGCAAGCTGAGTTGAAGATGCTGTAAGCCACAGTCAGCCAGATGCTGCAATTTTTCACGGTCGAGCAGCACGCCGGCTGTAATCAGGTTGGTATAAAGCCCCAGATCCTCGGCGCGGCGGATCATCTGATCCAGATCGCCTCGCGCCGTGGGTTCCCCACCCGAGAAATGAACCTGCAAAACACCCATCTCGGCGGCTTCTTCGAGCACGCCGAGCCATTCATCGGTATCCATTTCGGTGCTGCGACGGTTCAGTTCAACCGGATTGGAGCAATACGGGCAGCGCAAAGGGCAACGGTGGGTGACCTCTGCAAGAATTGAAAGTGGTGGTTCAGAGCCGGCCTTCATGCCGCGACGACTCCCTTATCGGCGAAATCCTGTAAAAGTTCGGTGACATCGTTGAGGATTGCCTCGCGCGGCGCATTGAAGCGCGCAGCAAGATCATCAACGATCTGACCGACATTCGACTGACCGTCACAAACTTTCATGATTTCCAGCGCAATATCATCGAGTACATACATGCGTTCTGGCGCCAGTATAACCCACTGTTCACGCGGCTTATCGTGCTTCAAGCGCATGCCTGCGGGCAAGTAAGGCACGGATTTTTCGTTGATGCTTGTCAACGTGGTCATCAATCGTCCTCCGGAACATAGGCCCCCGGCGGGATATTGCCGGGCTCTACATAGGCATAGTGCAGCGCATCAAGTTGCGCCCACAGTACATCACACTTGAAGTAAAGTGCGCGGATAATCGCATCCTGCCGGTCCTTCGTGGTCGCATGATCAAGTACCCATGCGAGGCCAAATTCAACATCGCGCGGCGCTTCTTCCAAACGCTTGCGAAAATATGACATCGTCAAATCGTTGGCGAAGTCATAGTGCTCAAGCAGTCCCTTGATACGTTCGCGGTGAATGGCTGGCGCGAACAGTTCCGTCAACGATGAAGCAATGCCTTCGAGTACCGTGTGATCGCGTACAAAGTGAACATAGGCCTCGGTGGCAAATTTGCTGATCGGCAATGCACCATCCATGGATGCGACGTAGTCGCGATCCAGTCCAACGCCTTCGGCCAGAACCAGCCAACGTTCAATCCCGCCGGGGCCATGGGCGCTGCCATCATGATCGACAATGCGACGTCGCCATTCACGGCGCAGCGCCGGGTCTGTCGTATTCGACAACAGGGCAGCATCCTTGCGCGGGATCGCGCTTTGATAACAATAACGGTTCAATACCCAGGCGCGTACCTGCCCGCGATTTAACTCGCCGCCATGCAGCATGCGATGGAACGGGTGCTTGTCGTGATAGCGCTCAGCGCCAATTTCGCGCAGCCGTGCTTCCAGGGCCTCTCTGCTCAGGACACCACTCACAACGTCACCTCCATGCCATCCTTTGCGATTTCCCAGCCAGCAGCTTCGACGGCTTTACGCTCAGCAGAATCGTTTAACAGAACGGGATTTGTATTGTTGATGTGGATAAAAATGCGGCGCTCAACATCAAGGCTTTCAAATGCCGCCACGGTGCCGTCCGGGCCGTCCATACTCATATGTCCCATACGCTGCCCCGTCTTGATCCCTTCGCGCGCCGTCTTCATTTCTTCATTATGGTACAGCGTACCATCGAAAAATACCAAAGCCGCGCCGTGCAGGCGTTGAGCCAGATCAATTGGCATGCTCGCACAACCGGGTATATAGAAAAATTCTTTGCCGCTTTCCTTGTCGCGAACACACAGGCCAACCGTATCGCCTTCCTGCGTCCCAAAATTCTCGCCAGCGCTACTATCTTCGAGGAACAACGCGACCTTGCCTGGCACAGCGAAGGCTTCGATCTCGAGCCCGGTATCGCGACCGTCCGGTGTCAGGGGTGTGAAGGGTTTATCCAAATCAAGGGATTCACGCCGCACAAATTCTGGATTTAGTACGTTGAAAATACTGTTGGCCTTAAGCGTCCCAAGCACACGCTCGCTGCCATAGACCACCAACGGCTGGGATTCACGCAGGGTCAGCAAACCCGTAATGTGATCAACATCAGCGTTGGTCAATACCACCCCAGCAATGGGGCTGTGGCGTAGGCCATGTTTGGGGTGGAGCTGCTGATTATCAAAAATCTGCTGGCGCACGTCCGGCGATGCATTGAGTAGAAACCAACTCTCGCCATCAGTACTGACGGCCAACGAAGACTGGGTTTGCGCCAACGCCTTACCCTGGCGGGCGAGGTTGCAGGCATTGCTGTTGGAATTCCATTGCGGGAACCCACCGCCAGCTGCGGCACCTAATACAAGAATTCGAAGCACGATATTTTACTCTCATCGAGATGGCAGACAAAAAAAGGGGGCGCACGCGAAAAGCGGCAGCCCCCCTTTTAAAACTCTAATAAATCAGATGGGCAACAGCCCGGGCCTTAGAGTTCGGCGCACGCGTAGCTGTTGATTTCCATGCCGATGCAGATTTCGACGATCTTCGGTGTATTCCATGCCATGATAATAGCCTCCCTAAGGTTTGATTAAGAGCCGGTTTAACCAGCCTGTATACAATATGCCGCAGCCCAATTTTAAATGCAAGGGCATGGCATACCAAGAATTCATAAAAACGCCTTTAAAATAGGGTTTTTCCACAATTTTAGTCCGCAGCGACCTTTCGGCGCCCCATCATGCCCCGCGCGGGATCATAGGCATAGACCGCCAACGCCATACAAACGGCCAACGCCAGCCCGACATAAAGCGCCGCCTGAACATTAAATTGCCCGTATAGTGCGAACCTGATCAGCTCAACCACATGACTGAACGGATTAATCGAGCACAACCGATACAGAAAATCACTGGATTCCTGTATCTTCCATAAAGGATACAGCGCAGGCGACAAAAAGAACGTTGGGAAAATGACGAAATTCATGATTCCGGCAAAATTTTCAAGCTGCTTGATCAACGAAGACAATACCATGCCGAACGCCCCGAGCATCAGGCCGCAGACAATCAGCGCCGGCAACACCGCAATATAACCAATCGCCGACAACTGAATTCCGAATACGGCCGCCACAGCCAAAAATGCATAGACTTGCGCGATGGAAACCAGCGTGCCCGCCAACAATTTACATAGCAGCAGATACCAACGCGGCAACGGGCTGACCAGCAGGGTACGCATGCTACCCATTTCACGGTCGTAAACCATGGATAGTGAGCTCTGCATGCCATTAAATAGCTGGATCATGGCGACCAGCCCCGGCGCGATATAGACCTCGTATTCGATATAGGTCTCGTAGGGCTCGACAATGGAAACCCCCAGCGCGGCACGAAAACCAGCGGCGAAAATCAGCAACCAGACCAACGGGCGCACCAGTGCGGCGATAAAGCGTTCGCGCTGGTGCACGAATCGCAGGGCCTCGCGTGTCAGAATACCAACCAAACAACGCAGAGCGTGTGACGCGGTCATGCTGATGTTCCCCCGGTTAACTGATCAAAGGCATCAGCAATATTGGACGCCGTGCTGTTTGCAACGACCTCGCGCAGCGGTCCATCGGCACGCACACACCCCTGATGCATGATGATCACGCTATCATCATCCTGAATTTCATCGATCAAATGTGTCGCCCATAACACGGCGATGCCATCCTCGCGCGACAGCTTGTGAACATGATCAACGATATCGCGGCGACTTGGCACATCGAGCCCAACTGTGGGCTCATCAAGCAACAGCAGATCGGGCTGGTGCATCAACGCACGTGCAATTTCGACGCGGCGGCGATGCCCCCCATTGAGATTACGCACCCGCTCGTCGCGGCGTTCGCCCATGTCGAGGCGCGAAAGTTCCTCTTCCATGCGCGCGGTGGCATGGCTTTTGGAAAGCCCGTGCAACGCGGCGTGATACAGCAGGTTCTGGCGCACGCTCAGATCGAGATCGAGTGTGCTTTGCTGGAACACGACCCCCATGCGCGCCAGAGCACGTGCCGGGTCTTTACCCAACGCCGCACCATTCACCGAAATCTGGCCGTCGGCTGTATCATACAGGCGGGTAATCAGCGAAAAGAGCGTGGTCTTGCCCGCGCCATTAGGTCCAAGCAACACTTTGAATTCGCCCGGCTCAATGCTAAAGCCAACACCATCGAGCGCCAGCTTTGCGCCATAGCGAAAGTTTACACCGGAAATTTCAAGTGCTTGTGTCTGCGGATTGATCATGGATAACGTCGATATATGGTTTTAGTCATGCGCGACAATAGCGCCATTGCGGGGTGCTTGGAAATAAGCAGAATATGCCTAGAGCGATTATCGTGTTGATAACGCCACAAAACGGACGAGAACAGAGGACACGCAAGGGATGAAGCCGGTTACAAACTGGACGGGAGCCATCGTGATAGCAGCTAGCACGCTACTGCCTGGCATTGCGCTCGCAGGTACCTACGACACAAATGTGCCTGTGCGTATTATTGAAGGCGCAGAGTTCCGCCAAATCAATGAATTGTTATTCGAAGCCGCAGACAGAGGGCTAACCGATGAAGTCAAATCTCTGCTCGCCGATGGTGCATCCGTGCAGGCGCGTGACCGTTTCGGCAACACGGCATTGCTGCGCGCGGCGCTGAGCGGGAGACATCATACGGTGCAGGCGCTGCTTGATGCCGGGTCGGATATTAACCACCAGAATCTGATCGGCTCGAACGCGATTTACCGTGCGGCCAAGGGCGGCCGCAAACGCTCGGTGAAAGTCTTGATTGCCGCTGGCGCGGACTTTAACCAGCCCAATGACAAGGACCTGACCCCACTGCTGGCAGCGGCCTACAATGGCGACACAAAACTGGTCGATATGTTTCTGGAATTAGGTTCCGATCCGAGCGTCGTTGACAGCTATGGCAAGAGCGCCATCATCTATGCCGCCGGGCGTGGCTTTCACAAGATTGTCACAAAACTGCTCGATACTGGCATTGATGTGAACAAGCGCTATGGCAATGACCTGACCGTTCTGATGTGGGCCGCCGGTTTCAGCAATGACGTGCCGCCCAAGGATGGTGAGGAAACTGTGCGCATGCTGATAGAGCGTGGTGCAGATGTACGCTTGCGCGACAACCGGGGCTGGAGCGCCCTGAGCACGGCGGCTTACCGCAATCATGGCGGCGTCATCACACAATTAATCGCAGCTGGCGCCAGCCCAAAAGTTCGCAGCAAACAGGGCAAGACGCCGCTTGATCTGGCACGCGGCGCACAAAGCCACAAGGCCGCTCAGGTGCTGGCAGAAGCCACTGGAAACTAACGCCCACCACCATCGGACACGAAAAAAGGCGCACCCTGAAGATGCGCCTTTTTTATTGGCTCGTGATAACCGGGCGACTTACATGTCGCCTAGGTATTCCGCCATGTTCTCAATATCTTTATCGCTGAACGATGCCAGCAAAGTTGCGATCGCAGGCGAATTTTTCCGGATCTGATGCTTAAAGTCCATCATAGTCTTCAACAGGTATTCCGGGTGCTGCCCAGCCAGGCGCGGGATACGGCTGGCGCCATGGTAATTGCCCAGATGACAGGCAACGCACTGTCCGGAATTGGCGGCGGTTTCGCCCGGGCCCGTCTTGGCCGGATCACCCTTGAAGTGAATGTTGGGCCATTCCTGCTCGCTGAAATACGTCGCGACCAGCTTCATTTCTTTCTTGCTCATGGTGCCAGCAATGGTCTCCATGATTGGGCTAGCGCGACGACCGGCCTTGAAATCCTTTAACTGGACATAGAGATAGTACATCTCCTGTCCGGCCAGAACCGGAACTTCCGGATCGCCGGACGCTTCATTGTCTTCACCGTGGCAGACGGAGCAATCATCAAGCCGCTCGCGAACACTTGCGTAGGGGTCTTCTTCCGCCTGGGCAGGGGACCAGCTGATCACGCCGACCATTAAGGTGGCGAAGGCTAAAATGGTGTGAATTGGGATATTACGGGTCGGCATCTGAGCCTGCCTCCTGATCAATAAATTGGGCAAAGTTATAAATAAACGCTGCAATCGAACGCGTGTCATACACGAGTTTGCTGCAAAGGTAATGTAAAAAAAATGGCGGCCACCACACAGGTGACCGCCAAATTCATGTCCGTTCAGTATGAACCGGACTTAGTCTACCGTAAACGCGATGATGTTGTTACCGCGCTTGTAGTTCAACTGAACGTTACCGCCAGCTGCAACGACAATGTACTGCTTGCCGTCAACGGTGTAGGACGACGGAGGTGCATTTACACCAGCGCCTGCCTGGAAGTTCCACAGCAGGCTACCGTTCGATGAGTCATAGGCCTTGAACTGACCATTGCCTTCACCCGTGAACAGCAGACCACCAGCGGTAGCAAGCGAGCCACCGATCATTGGATGCTGGGTTTTCACCTTCCATTTGATCTTACCGGTGTTGTAATCGACAGCGGTAACGTTGCCCCACTGCTCTTCATCGGCGATCACTTTGAAAGCGCCACCCAGCCACAGCTTGCCTTCAGGATAAGGCGAGCTTTCGACGTGGTAGGTCATAGGCTGATGCAGGTTGATGGCATATGTCAGGCCCTGAGTTGGGTCAACGGCCATAGGCGACCATTCAACACCACCATTGGCACCCGGCAACATACGTGCGCCGTCTTTGGTTGGCAGCACCCACATGTTTTCCTGCGGGACCATCGCTTCGGAGAAGCGGATCAGGCTGCAATCGCTGGCATCGTGCACGTAAACGTGACCGGTTTTGCCACCATGCAGAATGCCTTTGACGGTTTTACCCTTTTTGTTCACCACGTCGGTGATGATTGGAGGGCTAACGGCGTCCAGATCCCAGACATCATGCGCGATGTACTGGAAGTGACAGACATATTCACCGGTGTCGAGATCGACGGAAACCAGTGAGTCGGTGTACAGGTTATCACCTGGGCGGATTGAACCGTCCAGATCTGGTGACGGGTTGCCGACCACGAAGTAGATGCGGTTGGTCTCCAGATCAACAGCCGGGTTCTGCCATACACCACCACCAAGGGTCTTGTATGGATCGCCAAGCTTCTTCAGAGCAGCTTTTTCAGCCTTGATGTCACGGTGCATATCGCGACCCGTGGCATCTTTTTTAGCCCACACGCCAACGGAATTTTCCGGAGTCGTGTTGAACGTCCAAAGCAAATCACCGGTGTTTTCGTCATAGGCTTTAACAAAACCACGGATACCATATTCGCCACCGTTGGTGCCGATCAGGACTTTACCGTTGACCGAAGTCGGGGCCATGGTTTCGGAGTAGCCCATTTCTGGATCAGCGATTTCCACGTTCCACAGGACTTTGCCGCTCTTGGCATCAAGAGCAACCATGCGAGCGTCCAGGGTACCGAGGAAGACTTTGTCGCCGGAGACAGAAACGCCACGGTTATTCGGGCCGCAGCAATAAGTCGCGATGGGGCCCATTTTGTGGGCGTAGTGCCAAAGCTTTTCACCAGTCCGCGCATCAAGCGCATAAACCTGAGAGAAAGACGTGGTCACATACATGATGCCGTTCACCACGATGGGTGACGTTTCCATGGACTCGACAACATCAGTCTGGAAAATCCACGCTGGACGCAGATCACCTACGTTGCTCGTATTGATCTGGCTGGCCGGGTAATAACGGGTCTGCTCGTAGTTACCGTTGGTGTGCAGGAAGTTGTTACCGTCACCCGCAGCGCGGTTGAGCATGTCTTGTGTAACAACATCCATGCTACCCCAGAGCGTACCGCCCTGGATTTCTTCGGTTGCCGACGCACTCGTCGCGACAACGGCAGTCAGTACAGCGCCACATAATGTGGGCAGCACTTTGCTGCACAGTTTTGAAACTGAGACCTTCATAATACCTCCCTTTATATTTGCACGCGGGTTTACGAAAGAACCCATCCTCCGCCTTCCCGGTGCACGACTTAGAATTGTAATCAAAACAACCCTAGCACAATGGAATTTTGTATACCAATCTAAAAGTCGCACTTCAGGTGTGGATAATTTTTGCAGAGCATTACGGTTTTTTGTGGGAAATCGGCATCCGTCGCCCCAGCGCAACAGTTGCAACGATGCCTGCGGCAAACAACAGAGTCATGGCATCAAGTGCCTCACCCAATAGCAGCATTGCGAACACGATGGTCAGAAATGGCTGCAACAACTGGGTCTGGCTGACCCGCGCCACGCCACCCATGGCCAAACCCCGGTTCCAGGCGAAGAACCCGATCAACTGGCTACACAGAGCAACGTACAGAAACGCCACCCATGTGGAGGTTGTCAGGGTCGCTGGAAAATCTGGTACGGACAACAGGACAATTGGCACCAGCACGGGTTGAGAGATAATCAGCGCCCAGCAAATCACCTGCCAGCTACCAAGTTTGCGTGACAGCACGCCGCCCCAGGCATATCCAATAGCAGCAGCTATAACGGCAGCCACCAACCACAAATCGCCCGTCCCAATACCACCGACCGCATCCACACTGGCAAATACAGCCACCAGCGCACTGCCGAAACAGCCAACCAGCCAGAACCCACGGCTCGGGCGTTCGCGTGCAACCAGTGCTCCGCATGCCGCCGTTGCCAGTGGCAAAATACCCAGCATGACACCGCCGTGCGAGGCCGGAACGCTCTGCATGGCGATAGCACTGAACAGTGGAAAGCCGATCACCACGCCAAGAGCCACAACGATTAAATGCCCAATGTCGCGCCGTGATGGCCAGGGCTGGCGCGTTGCCAACAGGATCACCCCGGCAAATATGCCAGCGAGCACCGCGCGTCCAAGGCCAACAATCACCGGATCAAGTTCAACCAGCGCGACCCGCGTTGCAGGCAGTGTGACACTAAAGATAACAACGCCGAGCACGCCAAGCGCCATGCCCCGGGTCTCATCACCATGCTTCTGTTTGTCCGCCACAGCGCCCATGACCATACCCGTGTAAAAACAAATACGCCCCGTACCTTAATGATACGGGGCGTAGCGTGGCTGGGCCTGAGCGATTTAACAATCAGCAAATTGTATCGGGTACATTAGCCAGCCTTGGCAAAATCGATGCCAGCGCCCTGTAGTAGCATGACCTTGTTGAGCAACTTTACGCAGGCGTAAACGGCCTCAATGGATGGCGCAGGCGTTTCGGTCCATTCGGCAATTTCAAGAATCGCGCCGATCAGAGCCTCGGTTTCAAGAGAGCGACCGTGTTCGACATCCTGCAACATGGACGTCTTGTGCGCGCCGACCCCTTCGGCACCTTCGATACGCTTTTCTATGGTGTGACGGAAGGTCACACCGAGTGCTTCGGCAACGTCCTGGGCTTCTTTCATCATGACAGCAGCCAGCTTGCGCGTGCTCTTGTACTGACAGATATCAACCAGTGTGGCGTGGGTCAGTGCGCTGATCGGATTAAACGACATGTTGCCCCATGCCTTGAGCCAGATTTCAGAGCGAATATCATCGAGGATGCGCGAGCGGAAGCCTGAATCAACAAACAGGTTATAGAGCGTCTGCACGCGTTCGCTTTCCGAGCCATCCAGTTCGCCGATGGGGAAGCGGTCACCTTCGACATGCTTGACCACACCGGGTTCCGTAATCTCGCCAGCGGGATAAACAACGCAACCGATGATGCGGTCGGCGTCGATGTGCTTGGTCAGCACGCCCGACGGATCGAGACTGTTTATGCGTTTGCCTTCGAAGTCGCCTTCCAGCTTGTGGAAATACCACCACGGAATGCCGTTCTGCACGGGCAGGATAACGGTCTCAGCGCCCATAACATGGTCCATGTCGCGCGCGATCTGATCGAGGTAGTGCGCCTTGACGGCCAGTACCACGAGATCCTGCTCACCGACGTTTTCGAGGTTGTGTGTGGCCTTGAGCTTGGCGACACGCTCGGTACCGTCTTCTTCGATCAGGGTCAGGCCATTATTCTGGATGGCTTCGAGATGCGCACCCTGATCAACAACGGTTACGTCTTCACCCGCAAGCGCAAAGCGTGCGGCGAGCAAGCCACCGATAGCACCGGCACCAACTACACAAATTTTCATGTCTTCTCCTTTGCCAGAGCGGATGCCTGCGCACCCCTCGTCCAGCCCATCATTGATTGTCGAACGTGTTCACGAGCGATCCAATCCCCTCGATGGAAACCTCTACTTTATTACTCGGCGCTTTCATTGTTCCTGCGCCGATTGATGTGCCGCAACAGATCACGTCGCCAGCGTACAGGGTCATTTCCTGTGACAACTGGCTGATGATCGCGTACGGCGGAATAATCATGTCTGTAACCGGGTAGTTCTGACGTTCATCGCCATTGAGAACGGTCACCACATGCAGTTGTGACGGATCAATATCCGTTGCGACCACCGGGCCGAACGGACCGAATGTGTCGAAGCTTTTAGCGCGCGGCCACTGTGCGAACGTCGGGTCCTTGTCGATAATATCGAAAGCCGTCACATCGTTGATACAGGTATAGCCAAAGATATAATCCGCCGCGTCTTCTTCACTGACCTCTTTGCAAGTACGGCCAATGACGATACCAAGTTCACCTTCATAGACCACACGGCCGTCATAGGCGCGCGGGCGCACAATAGCCGTGTCGGGATCAAGATAACTGTTGGCTGATTTCTGGAAATACAGTGCCTCTTCGGGGATGGCCGCGCCGAGTTTTTCAGCCAGCGCATGGAAGTTATTCCACAACCCGATCATTTTCGACGGGACACAAGGTGTAAGTACCTCGACGTCGCTCAAATTCAGGGTTTCGCCGTTTGATTTCGGGCCGGCGAACATATCGCCTTCGTGTAGCGCAATGCGCTCACCCTCAAGAACGCCGAAGCCGACGTTCCCATTGTGCCTGAACCGCACCCATTTGGTCATTTTGTCGCCTCTTATTTCTGCCCTGCGTGTTCACTCGCTGAGCATGCGACTATGTTTTCTAGTGATTTTGAACCACTTCACAAGCACGAGCTTTCCTGCTGCAACGCAGCATTTCCGCCAGTTTTTAGCTAACACCTTGAGATTGTATACATTTTTAAACTGGTGGCAGGCCAAGAATTTTTCGTGCTTCGTCGGCCTTTGCTGCATGACGACCGTATTGGCCGCATAATGTTGCGACTCGCTCAACCAGTTCAGCGTTGCTGGCCGCCAGACGCTCGCGGTCAAAGCGGATGTTGTCCTCAAGCCCGGTACGGCAATGCCCGCCCAGTTCCAGCGCCCAATGATTGACCTCTAGCTGGTGACGGCCAAGCCCTGCGGCGGTCCACGTCGCGTCGGGCAGGACCTTTTCAAGCTCTGAGAGCTGAAATTCCAGTATTTCGCGGCGCGCTGGCAGGGCGCCTGCAATGCCGAAAACAAACTGCACATGGGGTGGGCTTTCGAGCAGACCTTCTTTCACCAGTTCGGCTGCATTATACAGCATGGCGAGGTCAAAGATTTCGATCTCTGGCTTGATGCGTTCGGCCTGCATGGTGGCGGCCAGATCGCGCACAAATTCGGGCGGGTTTTCATAAATAAATGTCGGAAAGTTGACCGAGCCGGTGGCCAGCGAGGCCATGTCAGGACACAGGTTCAACATGGAGCCGCGCTGAGTCTGGTCACGTCCACGCCCGCCAGTCGAAAACTGGATGATAATGCCGGGGCAATGTTTGAGCAGGCCCTGCTGGACTTGTGCGAACAGGGCCGGGTCGGATGACGGATTTTCCTGTTCATCGCGCACGTGGATATGGACCAGTGCGGCACCGGCCTCAAATGCCGCATGGGTTGACTCAATCTGCTCGCTCACGCTGATGGGCACGGCGCGATTGTCCGCCTTGCGCGGCACCGAGCCAGTGATCGCTACGGAAATGATACAGGGTGTGCTCACGTCTGGGTCTCCTGATCCCTTATGGTTCGCATTACAGTATTACAGATAAACGTTCACGCGATCGGGCATGTCTTGCTCCCAAGCCTGCCCAAGCCCACGCCAATCCCACATCATCATCGGCATGCCAACAACATGAATGGATGAATCATAGCCATGGAAAATACGGCCATCCATGATCGGGGTGTACATGGCATCAATGCTGTTATCTGCGATATCAAATTTCTCATATTCTTCTGCCACAACAAAAAAGGCATTCAGCGAGGTCGCACAAACCAGTTCGTAGCCCTTTAACCGGCCCAACGCGATCAAGGCGCGCAAAGAACATCCGCGCTGCTGCTCGGCATTACGCTCCTGAATATAGAGCACGTCATTGGGGATTGTTGGATTGAGTTCAATAACCACAAGACGCGGCTTATACGCCTGCATGGATTTCCAGACATGCCAGTCATTGCCATCGATATCGACAATCATCAGGTCAAAATCACCGGGGATGCCTGTCTGACCAAGAACAAAATCAATGGAATCGCTTTGCGAATCAAAACCAATCATTTGATTGAACAGATGCGCCCGCTCATTGCCTTTATAATTTTCGACCAGCGCATCAAACCGGCTCTGTTTGCCCTCAATCAGAACACCATGCCAGCCGCCCTGCGCAACAAGCTCATATGTGTTGCTGTAGCGCCGCCCATCCCATGCGCCGAATTCGACACACCATGTGTTTTTCGTCCCCATGATTTCAAAAATATGGCGAATGACACCGTTTTCACCCGTCTGGGATGTATCATCGTCCAGATAATCCAGAAGATAACGGCTTTGTGCATTCATCCGCGTGGGCTCAACCTGAGCCGCAACGGGACATTGCAGCATTTCGGACATCGCCAATGATGCTTCGAGATAAATGTCTTGCGGCCAGTACTTATATGGAAACATCCGCAGGGCAGATAAAACATCCTTATCGGATTCGTAAACGCGCCCGGATGAGAAATAGGTTTCCCATAAACACCGCAGATCATCTTTCATGTAGCTGCAGTCTTCACGCGCCGCATGCGTCTCGATCATATCTCTTGAATTCGCATTGAATGCAGAAATGATTTTATTCGCCAAGACGCGAAGTTCAGCAGCATTTTCCGGGTCTCTCATCAGCTTTAGCTCCCAATTACGATAACGCGCCTATCTGGATAAACAGTTTTATTGAGTATTCGATTAACGCGCCATGCTAACGGCGTCAAAACACCGCCGGACTGAGTGCTAATCAGTTTGGCTGACCTTACCCCGTCCCTTCTTGGTATCGCTTTGGCGGCGCTTGCTCTCGAGGCGGCGGCGCTTGGCACCCAACGATGGCTTGGTCACGCGGCGGTGCTTGGGCGGCACGGCGGCGGCGGCAACCAGTTCGACCAGCCGGTCGATGGCGTCCTGCCGGTTACGTTCCTGGGTACGGTGGCGGCTTGCGCTGATCACTACAACGCCGTCCTTGGTCATGCGCCGTCCGGCCAGAGTCTTCAGGCGCAGGAATACGGCGTTTGATAATGCCGGGCTATGGCGTGCGTTAAAACGCAACTGCACGGCGGTCTCGACCTTGTTGACGTTCTGTCCACCCGGACCGGGCGAGCGCACGAACTGCACCTCGATCTCGTCGTCGCCCAGCGCGATGTTGTCAGTGATCTTGATCATGCGCTCTTATAGCGCACTAAGCTGAGCAGCGCACTAATCCGCGATTGGCGAAAACACGACCGCGTCGCCCGGCTGCCACTGGGCGTATTTGTCCATCACCGCACCGAACGGCGTGCTGGCGAGAAAATCATCCAGCCAGCGTTGCAGGTGGGTATAAGGTGTGGCGGCAAACCAGTCGCGATCGGTATTGGCAAACTGGCGGATAAAGGGCGCAATGGCGAAATCAGCCAGCGCCGGACGCGCACCATACAAATACGGCGACCCCGCCAGCCGTGCGTCCAGATCGGCAAGAAATTTCTCACCCTCGGCGCGGTGGAATAACGGATCGATGTCTTCGCCGTGGCGCGCGCCGTACTTGTAGCGGTCGAGGTGCGGCTTGAAATCGAAATCATTGTGCGCGATCAGGCCCAGCATGTCGTCGCGCATGCCTTGCTCGGGGTCCAGCCAGCCCAGCGGGTCATGGCGATCGAGCGCCCACAGCATGATATCGAGGCTCTCCTCTAATACGACGCCTTGTGTTGTTTGCATGACCGGCACGGTCGCTTTGGGTGAAATTTCGAGCATGTGCGCGGGTTTGTCGCGCAGCACGACCTCGCGCAGTTCGCACTGTGTGGCCGTGACATAAAGCGCCAGACGTGCACGCATGGCATAGGGGCAACGCCGAAAGCTGTAGAGAACAGGTAACACGTCGCCACTCATGAGAGACCCCGCCTAGCCGTGCTCAGGCGTGGCAGCCTCGCCCGCATGCGCCTTCATCAGACGCGCTTCGCCCAAGTGTGCTTCACCGCGATTTTTGGCCAATTCGATCTGTTTTTGGCGCTCAACAAAGCGTGCTTTGCGTTCCGGTGACAGGCTGGCGTGACACTTGGGACAACTGACACCCTCGATATACAACGGCGAGGCCTTGTCATCTGCGTCCACCGCGTGACGGCAGGCATGACAGCTATCGTACGGTCCAGGCTCTAGCCCGTGACCGACCGATACGCGCTCATCAAACACAAAGCACTCGCCATCCCACAGGCTCTCGTCCTTGGGGATTTCCTCGAGGTATTTCAGGATACCGCCATTCAGGTGATAGACCTCTTCAACGCCCTGCTCGCGCATGAAGGCCGTGGATTTTTCACAACGGATGCCGCCCGTGCAGAACATGGCGACCTTCTTTTTCTTATCGTCCAACAGGCCGTTTTCGCGCACCCAGTCGGGGAATTCACGAAAGGTCGTGATGTTGGGGTCGATAGCGCCCTTGAAAGTACCGATCTCGACCTCGTAATCGTTGCGGGTATCAACCACCACCACGTCTGGATCAGAAATCAAAGCATTCCAGTCTGCCGGGTCAACATAGGTTCCAACAATATGATTGGGATCAATGGACGGCACACCCATGGTGACGATTTCTTTTTTCAGCCGCACCTTCATACGCAGAAACGGCATGCTGTCTGCCCAGGATTCCTTGTGCGGCAGATCAGCCAGACGCGGATCCGTGCGCAAATACGCCAGCACATCGGCAATGCCCTGCACCGAACCGGCGATGGTGCCGTTGATGCCTTCGCGTGCGAGCAACAACGTGCCCATGACGCCAGCATCGCGGCAATGCTGCAACAAAGGCTGCTGCATGGCTTCGAAATCATCCAGCGTGACGAATTTGTACAGGGCGGCAACGGTTGTATGTGTCATGGGCTTTTCATGGTTGTGCATAATAATGGCCTTCATGTACGCCACATGGCGGTTTCCTTCAACCTTTGTGCGTTTACCCGGCGCGCGCTATAACATCGCCAACACGATCAAACAGGGACGGAAACGATTATGCAGTATGAACGACTGGGTCACAGTGGGCTTCACGTATCACGGCTTTGCCTCGGCACCATGATGTTCGGTGGCCGTACCGAGGAGGCCGAAGCCGCAAAGATCATCGCGCACGCGCGCGATGCCGGGGTCAACTTTATCGACACCGCCGATGTCTATAACAAAGGCGTTTCCGAACAAATCGTTGGTCGCGCCATTGCCGCTGAGCGTGATCACTGGATCCTCGCCACCAAGGTCGGCAACAAGATGTTCGAGGACAAGTTCAAGCGCGGCCTAGGTGCAAAATGGATTGCCGAGGCCTGCGACGCCAGCCTTGCACGGCTGGGCAGCGACTACATCGATGTCTATTACCTGCACCTCGAAGACCACGGCACGCCGCTGGAAGAAACCGCACACGCTATTCGCCGTCTGATGGACGCTGGCAAAATCCGCTATTTCGGCGTCAGCAACTTCCGCGCATGGCGCATTGCAGAGCTGTGCCGCATCTGCGACACGCTTAACATGCCGCGCCCCGTTGTCTGCCAGCCCTATTACAACGCCATGAACCGCGCACCCGAGATCGAGGTGCTGCCCGCATGTGCGCACTTTGGCATGGGCGCAGTGCCCTATAGCCCATTGGCGCGTGGTGTGTTGACGGCCAAGTACGCGCCTGGCGCAGAACCCGATCCCGAAACCCGTGCCGGATCAGGCGACAAGCGCATGCTGGGTGCAGAGTGGCGTGATGAATCGCTCGCGATCGCACAGACCATCGCCAAACACGCCGAAGCACGCGGCCATACGCCGGGTGATTTCGCCGTGGCGTGGCTGCTGAACAATGCCACGGTGACATCCGTGCTGGCCGGACCACGCACCATGGATCAGTGGGAAGGTTATCTCGGTGGACTGGAATACGACTTTACAGCCGAAGACGAAGCCTTCCTCGAAGACTTCGTCACCACCGGCCATCCATCGACACCGGGGTATAACGATCCGTCCTATCCCATCGAAGGCCGGGTGCCGCGCTGCGAAATGCCTCAGAGCGAGTCTGAGAACTCCAAGGCCTGATGGTTATAAAGCTCTAGCAGGAATTCCAGCGTCGCGGGGTGCTCGAATAATATCGAGCCGCTCACGGTGCCCTCTGCCGCAAACATCTCGACCACAGATAACAGGCCTTCGTCGAGGGTGAAGCTTCGCGCATCAAAGCCGAGGCAGAACCTGCCGTCTGCCGGGGACGTGATGGCAAACTTCACGTATGGCGGCTTGATCAGGCTGGCACCGTCCTTTAGCGCAGCTTCGAATGCATCCGCATCGAGTGTGTCTTCACGCTCGGCATAGTTGCCGAAATCCTCGTGCGAGCTTTCGGTGAAGAACTCGACCAACCATTGTTCAAAGTCCTTGGCCTTGAGGTGCTTCGAAAAACAATCGCGCACATCGCCCAGCGCGGCGCTGCTGATGGCAAAACTCGCGCTATCGTCGCTCAGGCCCGCGCCGACGTAGCGTTGATCGCGATCTTCCAGTTCCGACAGGTACTGACCATAGCCGATAAACAGCTCGGACATCTTGGGTCCCAAAAACCCGACCGAGAATGTCAGGGCATTTTCAAGCGTCGTGCCTTCGTGACCAAATTTGGGCGGGATATACAGCACGTCGCCGCAGCTTACCTCGACCTCATCACCGTCAAAGCCTCCCTCAAGCACCTTGAGGTCGAGCCCTTCGATAAAGATTTCCTGTTCGATGGGCTGACGGCCGACCTTCCAGTGGCGTTTACCCTGACCCTGCACAAGAAAGACATGGTAGCTGTCGATGTGCGGGCCCACCGAACCGCCCTTGGCGGAAAAGCTGACCATGATGTCGTCCATCAGCCAGCGTGGTGCGAAATTGAAATGGCGCAACAGCGCCGCCGTGTCAGGATGGAACTGCTCGACGTTCTGTACCAGCAGGCTCCAGTCACGATCCCCCGCCGACTTGAAATCGTCCTCGTCAAACGGACCAAAGCCACATGACCAGTCGTGGCGCTCGCCCGCCGTCTTGACCATACGCGATTGCGGCGCCTCTTCCATGGACAGCCCGGCCAGTTCATCGTCAGCGATCAAACCATCCATGACGCCGCGCGCAATGGCACCGCGCACGACGAAGGGGCGCTGGCCCCAGTAGCGCGCGTAAAAATCTGCGGCGGACGGCATGGCGTCAAGAATAGCGAGCTGATTGGACATAACGGTTTCCGCTGTGGTGTTGTCTTGCGCGGTTATGACACTGATCGCAGGTAGAGATAAAGTCCCCAGACATCAGCTTATTCCAATCACGACGAATATTCCGTACTCTCAGGCACAAATCCGGGGGACATGCGTGACATGGATACGAAGACAATTACCGAAGCCAACCGAGACGCGTGGGACGAGGTCGCACCGCGCCATGCTGTGCACAATCAGGAAAACCTGCTGAGATCATTCCGCGATGTGGATTTCACCGTACTCAATGATATCGAGATCGCCCGGCTAAACGCCATTGATGTGCGCGGCAAGGATGTGGCGCAGGTGTGCTGCAACAATGGCCGCGAGTTGATCTGCGTAAAGCGCATGGGCGCGGCGCGCTGCGTCGGGTTCGATGGCGCGCAGGGCTTCATCGATCAAGCCAGGGAACTCGCCGTTGCCGCCAATGCTGATTGCGAATTCGTCTGCACCAACATTTACGAAATCGATCCGCGCTACCACGGTTGCTTTGACGTCGTGACCATAACCATCGGCGTGCTGTGCTGGATGCCGGACCTGCAAGAATTTTTCACCACCATCGCCGCTCTTGTGCGTCCCGGTGGCGCCGTGTTCATTTACGAGCAGCACCCGATCGTTGAAATGATAACGCCGGGCGGGCCGGGTGATCCGGTGGAATGGCAATTGTCATATTTCGACAAGGAACCGTATGTCGAAGCCAGTGGGCTGGATTACTATGGTGGAGAAACCTACGACGCCAAACCCGTGACATCCTTTCTGCACACCATGGCCGAGATCATCATGGCAGGCGTTCATAGCGATATGGCCGTAGAGTATTTCGAGGAATTACCCGATCACATTTCAAACGGCTGGTGGAACGTGGAGAAACAAGGCCCGCGCCTGCCCATGAGCTATACGCTGGTGCTACGCAAGGAACCTACATCGTGACACAACGCATGCAACAGCTCAGCAACTGGCCGCAGGATGACATAAAGCGCGTTCGCGGCGTGTTCACCGATATCGATGACACACTGTCAACGGATGGGCGCATTCCGGCATTTGTATTGGCCGCCATGGAACGGCTGCGTGCGGCGGGGCTGCTTGTTATTCCCATTACAGGACGGCCCGCGGGCTGGTGTGACATGATTGCACGCACATGGCCGGTCGATGCAGTGGTCGGCGAAAACGGCGCCTTGTATTTTGCGCACGATGAACACACCAAATCCATGCGGCGGGTTTTCGTCGACAGTGACGATGTGCGCGCACAAAAACGCGACCGGCTGCAAGCTGCCCGCGCGGAAATTCTCAACGCCGTACCGGGCGCTGGCATTGCCTCGGATCAATCTTACCGCGAAGCCGATCTTGCCATCGATTTTTGCGAAGACGTGGCACCACTGTCGCTCGATCAGATCGCGCAAATTGTAGCGATCTTCGAAAAGCATGGCGCGATAGCCAAGGTCAGTTCCATTCACGTTAACGGCTGGTTTGGCCAGTACGACAAACTATCCATGACACGGCGCATGATGGAAGAGCTCCACGGCGTTGATCTGGCACGCGACGCCGGCAACTATGTCTTTGTCGGCGACTCACCGAACGATTGCCCGATGTTCAAATTCTTTCCCAACGCTGTTGGCGTGGCGAATTTATCCAACATGCGCGATCAATGCAGCGACCTGCCAACATGGCTCACGGCCAAACCGCGTGGCGAAGGGTTTGTCGAGGTTGCTGAAATGTTGCTTGCAAACAATTAAATAATTGCGTGGCGGACCTTGGCCGAAACCCACTCACTGATGATAACCGTGGCAAGGATGACCAGCAGGATCACGCTGACCTGTGTCCACGCCAGATTAGCGATGGAGCCGCTCAGGTGAATGCCGATACCGCCCGCGCCGACGTAACCCAGAATGGTTGATTCGCGAATATTGATATCCCAGCGGAACACCGATATACCCGCGAATGCAGGCAGGATTTGCGGCACGATCCCGTAAGCCAGAATTTGCGCCCCCTTGGCCCCGGTTGCGGTGATTGCTTCGACCTGGGTTTCGTCAATTTCCTCAATGGCTTCATACAGCAACTTTGCGCAAAACCCGATAGAGCGCAGGCCAATGGCGATGACACCGGCAAATACACCGGGACCCAGAATAGCGACCAGAATCAAAGCCCAGATCAACGAATTGATCGAGCGCGACGAAACAATAATAAACAGCGCGATTGGGCGCACATAGCGCACGCTCGGTGTGGTGTTGCGTGCCGCACAAAACGCTGTCGGCACGGCAAGAAACAGCGACATAATGGTACCCAGTGTGGCGATGTTGATGGTATCCCAAATGGTCGGCCATAGCTGATTGATATAGGACCACTTGGGCGGCACCATGCGCGCCGCGATATCACCGGCTTGGCGCGGCGCGTCCCAGACAAACATCCAGATTGTTTTGTCCGACATATACTGCCAACAGACCACAAACACCGTCGCGGCAACGAAATACCCTGCCCAGATCGAGAGCTGCTTATTGCGATCGCGCCGTTGCCATATTTTCAAGCCATCTTGTTGCTTAATCGCCATCTTACTTAACCTTCTCACGGACATAGCCCGAGGTATATTCCACCATCATGACAATGCCAATGATGACCAGCAGCACAGCGGCTGCAGTGCCATATTCATAGCGATCAAAGGCCGTGTTCAGCGTCGCACCAATGCCACCGGCCCCAACGATGCCAAGCACAGCGGACTCGCGGAAATTAATATCGAGGCGGTACAGGCCAAGGCCAATCATGCGCGGTATGACCTGCGGCTGGACGGCATAATTCAGCCACTGGAACCAGCCAGCGCCTGTCGCTTTGACCGCTTCGGCCTGAACCGGGTCCATGTCCTCGATATCTTCGGCAAACAGCTTGCCGTAAAATCCGACCGAGGCGATGACCAATGTCAGGAAACCCGCAAATGGTCCAAAGCCAAACAGTTTGACCATAAAAATGGCAATGATGATTTCCTGAAAGCTGCGCGATAGCGCCAGAATACTGCGGCAAACCAGATACACGGGCTTTGGTGCCAGGTTTTTCGCTGCACCCAGACCAACGGGGATGGAAATTGCGATGCCGACAACGGTTGCCGTGACCGTCATCCAGATACTCTCGTTCAAGCCGGTCAGGATTTCATCCCAGCTGGAAACAAAATCAGGTGGAAAGAACCCGGAAATAAATCGCGCGCCGCGCGGAATGCCATCGGCCACACGAGTCCAATTGACCTCCATGGTGCCAAAGGCCATCGCCAGATAAATCCCGAAACCGAGCCATAAAAGCCAGCGCAGTCGAGGGCTTTTGATTAACGGCGGCTTTTTCCACCGACGCATGGGGGTGGATGCAAGTTCACTGACGCTCATGTCATGCCAGCCACATGGTCACGCTCAAGCACCGCATCTACGCCGCTGATCTCTTCATCATTTTCATCTTCGACGGCTTCGATGGTCGCTTCCCAGTCTTCCTCGCCATAAATTTGGGTCAGCACCTCAGGCGTCATGCCATTGGGCGGCCCGTCATAGACAATTTCACCCAACTGCAGCCCAACGATGCGCTGGGCGAACATCTGCGCCAACATCACGTCATGGATGTTGATGATCGCCGACAGATTACGCTCGGCGCACAATTCACAGATCAGGCGCATGATCTGGCGCGATGTCTTGGGGTCCAGTGATGCCGTCGGTTCATCCACCAACAACAGCTCAGGATTTTGAATCAATGCGCGGCATATACCCACACGCTGGCGCTGACCACCTGATAGCTCATCGGCGCGCTTGTCGCACATGTGATCGAGCCCGACACGCTCAAGCAGTCGAAAGGCTTCATCCACATCGCTTTGCGGGAATTTTCGGAAATAGCTGCGCCAGAACCCGACATAGCCGAGACGCCCTGACAGCACGTTTTCCATCACGCTGAGCCGCTCGACCAGCGCGTATTCCTGAAAAATCATACCGATACGGCGGCGCGCTTTTCGAAGATTGCTCTGACCCAGCGATGTCAGTATCAGATCATTAAGTTGAATGGTTCCCGATGTGGGTTCCACCAGACGATTAACACAACGTATCAGCGTGGATTTCCCCGCCCCCGATGGGCCGATCAGGGCCATCACTTGACCGTCAGGAATTTCCAGCGAAACATCGCGTACCGCTATATCGCCGGTCTTGTATTGCTTTACCAAATGGTCGAGGCGCAGCATGCCGTGCTCTCCGCTCCAGAAGCATTGATTATACGCATATAAATGACGCCCAGGGCGTCGGGAATTTACCCAACGCCCTGAACTGTCGTTACACGCCTACTTGCAGGAATATTCCACCCCGTTGGCAGCGTCGATCTTGCGAATGACGTTCCAATCGGACTTGTGGTGGATGGAGACAAAGCGGCCTTCCTTCTTGAATTCCTTCTGAAGGTCGGAACCTTCCCATTTGAAGGTGAAGAAAGCATGCTTGATCTTGGCAACCACGGTCGGGTCCAGATTATTAGCATGACCATAGCCGGTGGTTGGGAACGTTTCGGACTTGTAGATCGTGCGGAACGTCGCAGGATCAACAACCTTGCGATCAATCATGCGGTTCATGACCGAGTTCGCAACCGGGGCGACTTCGTAATCGCCATTGGCGATGCCCAGAACCGAGTTGTCATGCTTGCCCGAGAAGTTGGTTTTGAAATCAACATCCTTGACCAGACCAAATTCGGATTTCAACAGTGCGGACGGTGCCTTGTTACCGGAATTCGATGTCGGCGACGTAAAGGTCAGCGTACGGCCCTTGATATCAGACGGTGTCATAATATCGCTGCTGGCAGGCACGATGATTTCCATCTCATAACCATAGGAACCATCAGCCGAAGCCATCATGGCGAACGGCACAAAACCGGCGCAGTTCACCGCAACGGGATTACCGCCGGTGTTCACACCAGCGATGTGCAAGCGGCCAGAGCGCATGGCTTCATACTGCGCGGCATAGGACTGCACGGGGAAGAACACGACCTTTTTACCCGTTACCTCTGCCATGTGATTGATGAAACCGTCCCAGACCTTCTGGTACACGGCGGGGTCTTCCACCGGGGTATACGAGAAAATAATGGTATCGGGGTTTACCCAATCGGCCGGGTCCGTGGGCAGATCGGCAACCATATCCTTATCGATATCGCAGTACTGCTTGTCCAGCGTGCCGCGCGCGCAATCGGACGCCGCGTCTGCACGTTGTGAGGTCGCCATATTCATGGTCCAGACCAGCCCAATGGCTGCCAAAACCGTTACAATTGACTTGGCTTTCAACATAGAAATCTCTCCCTGATCTATTGATTCCGGAAGACGGATTTCAAAGCTCCCCGCCGCCAACCGAAAGTGATTGTATTTCGATTTTTTTCATCGATTTTCGTTATTCCAGTGCTGGAACAGGAAAACCTTACATTTGCTGCTTATTACGAGCAAATGTATTTTCAAAAAATTTAAATTTAATCCGTTCTCAGGAAGACTGAAGCGTCACCAAAAGCACACCCAGATTGGGCACAACGGGCGTGCCGCCGGGGAACGGGCTGTCGCGTCCAGCAGCCACAACACCGATAAATTCACAGCCACATGCGCGCGCCGCGTCATGGTCTGTCATGGCATCGCCCAGAAACAATGCTTTAGACGGATCAAATCCATGCTGTGCACTCGCCGCGCGCACGATGACGTCTTTTGTATCGGGCGAACCACGAACCTCGGTGAAATAGTGTTCCATGCCACGCGCTGAAACAATGCGCCGCAATTCGTCCTGCGGCGTACCCGATGCCACGAACAGTGGCGCTGCGCCATGACAGAATTCAAGGAATTCCAGCGCACCCTCAATCGGGTCGCAAGCGATGACCTGATGCTCGACGATCGCCTGATAACGCTGCACCAGCGCGCTCAGTGCAGCATCATCCAGATCAATACCCAGAAATTCCCGGTGACAATACGCGATTTTGATAACGCGTGAGACGCCCTCATGCGCGGCGTGATGGGCAACGGCAGCTTCGACAATGTCCGGACCATGCTCCTCATAAAGCGAACGAAACGCCTGAGCCTTGATTTGAGCGGAATCCGCCAATACACCGTCGAAGTCAAAGAAAACGGCCTGGTAAGGCCATGCATGCGGGATATCAGAGGGCATAGCCGCTCAGAGCGAGGCCTCGGCGCGTAAGGCTTCCTTGACGGTTTCGCACTTGTTGTGAAGATGCTGTCTGAGCAGGTCTGCCAGACGCTTGCCATCGCGTGCTTCCAGTGCAGCAAGAATTTCATTGTGCTCGCCCATGGCACGATCCCAGCGTGTCTGGTCTAGGTTTGCCGAATAGCGCGCACGGCTAATGCGTCCAGCCATGCCTTCATGCATGGCGCTGAGCATTTTATTGCCAGCGATTTCGAGAATTTTTTCGTGAATGCGCTGATTGAACCTGAAATAATCCGACAGTTCTCGGCGCTTGTAATGCAGCGCCATCTGGTAATGGTCGGCGCGGATTTCAGCCAGATCATCGTCGCTCATACGTTCGCATGCCAATTCACCCGACAAGGCTTCCAACACACCCATAACCGGGAATAGCTCATCCACGTCATCAGAGGTAATTTTGGTCACCGTCGCGCCACGGTTGGGCGTCAGCACAACCAGATTTTCCGCCGCCAGAACGCGAAGGGCCTCGCGCAGGGGGGTGCGTGAAATACCGAATGTTTCGCACAATACACGTTCGGGAATGCGCGATCCGGGTTTCAGTTCACCCTCATTAATCATGGTGCGCAGTCGCGGCACCACCTGACCATGCAGCGGCATACGGCTAACGCTTGCCGCGGCACGCGCATTGTCTTTGTTTTGAGTCTCGCCGTTATCTGGTTCCTTGTGAACCCGGACGGCCTGTCCGTCGTGCATCGTGATTTCCTCCTCGGCGACTGCATCCCCACAATCGATTCGATTACTTATACTTCAATTTATCAATCATTCACATAGTGACAGTTGTAATACGCGCGCAACATGTAGCGCAGAGCGCCCTGTGCCATCCTTGATCTGGTGGCGACAACTGGTGCCATCAGCCACCACAATGGCGCCATCATCCGCCGCACGTACGGCAGGCAGCAGGTTCGCCTCGGCCATTTTCATGGAAACGCCATAGTTTTCAGCGGCGTAGCCAAATGCCCCGGCCATGCCGCAACAACTTGTCTCAATCAGTTCCACATCCAGTCCGGGTACCGTGGCGAGCACCTTGTGCACTGGCCCCATGGTGTCCATGGCTTTCTGGTGACAATGGCCATGCAACAGGACTTTTTGAACCGCGTCGGTATCGCGCAGCGGCAGGTTCAGATGCCCGGCGTCCAGTTCGCTGGCGAGGAACTCCTCAAACATCATGGCTTTGAGCGCCAGCTTTCGGGTTTCATCGCCGGGGAGCATAACGCTGAATTCATCACGCAGCGAAAACAGGCACGATGGCTCCAACCCGACAATGGGCACGCCCGCCTCAACAAAAGGCATCAGGGTCTCAAGCATACGCGTGGCTTCCTTGCGCGCCTCGTCCACCAGCCCCGAAGACAGGAACGTGCGGCCACAGCAAATCGGTCGCCCGCCATCGGCAGGCACCGGACTGTGCACGCGGTAACCCGCCGCGCGCAGCACAGCAAGTGCGGCGCGGGCGTTTTCCGGCTCGTGATAGGTATTAAACGTATCAGCCCACAACACCACGTCACGACCATCGCCAGCGATAGCTTCTGGCGCGCCGATTTCATCATTGGAAAATGGTTTTGAAGTCCAATGTGGCAAGGCACGGCGCGCGCTTAGACCAATTGTCTTTTCTGACAACCATGCCAGCCCCGGCACGGCGTCACGCAGATTGGCAAGAAAGCTGATCTTGCTGAGCCATGGCGCGTAACGCGGCATATAGGCCACAAGTCTTTCACGCAGTTTCAAGCCGTGGCGCTTCACATAGTGCGACATGAATTCGATTTTCATGCGCGCCATGTCGACACCGGTCGGGCATTCGCGCTTGCAGCCCTTGCAACTGACGCACAGCGACATGGCCTCGTGCATGGCATCACTGGTGAAGGCATCGGGGCCAAGCTGCCCGGAAATCGCCAAGCGCAAAGCATTGGCGCGACCACGTGTCAGATGTTGTTCATCACCGGTGGCGCGGAACGACGGGCACATGACGCTGGCGTCGCGCTTGCGGCACGCGCCGTTGTTGTTGCACATCTCAACCGCACCGGCGAAGCCGCCCCATTCCGACCAGTCGAGCGCACTGTCCATGGCGGGCACGGCATAACCGGGTTTGAAGCGAAACAACGAGCGGTCATCCATTTTCGACGGATTGACGATCTTGCCGGGATTGAGCAAGCCCTGTGGATCGAGCGTGCGTTTGACCTCGGCAAAATTCTCGACCATGCGGGTACCGAACATGGCCTCGTGAAATTCCGAACGCACCAGCCCGTCGCCATGTTCGCCCGAATGCGAGCCCTTGTATTCGCGCACCATGGCAAAGGCTTCTTCGGCCACTGCGCGCATCTGCTTTGCGCCCATCTCCTGCTTCAGATTGAGCACCGGACGCACATGCAGACAGCCGACCGAGGCATGGGCGTACCATGTGCCCGTGGTGTCGTGCTTGGCAAACACATCGCTCAGTCGTGCGGTGTAATCGGCCAGATCTGTCAGGTCGACGGCGCAATCCTCGATAAACGATACCGGCTTTGCATCACCTTTCATGGACATCATGATGTTGAGGCCGGACTTGCGGACCTCCCACACGTCTTTCTGGAATTGTGGGTCGGTGGCCTCGACCACCGCGCCGGGGAAACCAAGTTCGGCCATCAGGTCAACCAGTTCACCCAGCTTGCGGACCTGTTCGTCGTGATCCTCACCGGCGAATTCAACCAACAGCAACGCGTCGGGCTCGCCTTGGACGAAGCGGTCAACGGTGGCACGGAATATGGGGATTTCACGCGCCAGATTGATCATGGTGCGATCAACCAGTTCCACCGCAGCGGGGGCGAGTTCAACAAGATGGCGGGTATTTTCCATGGCGGTGTAGAACGTCGGGAAATGACAGATACCCAGCGTCTTGTGTACCGGCAGCGGCGAGAGCTTGAGCTTGATGCGCTTGGAAAGCGCCAGCGTACCTTCTGAGCCGACCAGCAGATGCGACAGATTAAGCGGTTCATTGCCACGCACCAGCGCGTCGATGTTATAGCCACCAACCCGGCGCATCAGCTTGGGGAAGCGGCGATCGATTTCATCAGCTTCACGCGCGCCTAGCGCCAGCAGGGAGTCCGCCGTGGCGCGCTGCGCGCGCGCGAAACCGGCATCATCAAGACCGGCGGTAACCTCACCAAAATGCATATCCGTGCCATCGGCCAGCACGGCATCAACGGCCAGTACATTGTCGCGCATGGTGCCGTAACGCAGCGAGCGTGAACCGCAGCTATTGTTACCGGTCATCCCGCCAATGGTGGCGCGGCTGCTGGTCGAGACATCCACCGGGAACCATAACCCATAGGGTTTCAGAAAAGCGTTGAGGTGATCGAGAACGATCCCCGGCTGCACCCACACGGTGCGCGCATCGACGTCGAAATCAAAAATCTGATTGAGGTGCTTGCTCATATCAATGACCACGGCCTCGCCCACGGTCTGGCCACACTGCGAGGTACCACCACCACGCCCCAATACTGGCACGCCTTGCGATGCGGCAACGCCGATGATGGCGTTCAGGTCGGCTTCACATTTGGGGATGGTCACACCAACCGGTTCAATCTGGTAGATCGAGGCATCGGTGCTATAGCGGCCACGGCTAAACGAATCGAACAGCACATCGCCTTCGATAGCAGCGTCAAAGCGACGCGCAAGGACCATATCGCCCTTTTTCCCGTTTTTAACTGCCGCAATAGAAGTCATTAAACGTTGTCTTTCTTGCTGTGTGTTCGCCTGTCTCTGAGCACCGCAAACTTAGAGTTATTCTACGCTAACTGTATGCAAAACCTTATATGCGGCTATATCCCAATCGCGATATACCAAATAAAAATACTGAATTTAGTATGTTAGCAGAGATTTTCTGATTCATCTTGCGAGTTGCCCGATTGTAAAATTGTATACATACTAAAAATATCAGAGCATGCAGCAATGCGCAAAAGCCATAATAGCCACAGGGACGATTGATACCACCATGACGTACAAAAGCGGTCGCCATTTTCTGCAGATCCCCGGCCCGACCAATGTGCCGGACCGTGTGCTGCGTGCCATGGACCTACCCACCATGGATCACCGTGGCCCTGAGTTCGCTGATCTGGGCCATGCGGTCCTTGACGGCATCAAGGGCGTTTTCAAAACCCAACAACCAGTAGTGATCTATCCGGCATCTGGCACCGGAGCGTGGGAAGCCGCGCTGGTCAACACCCTGTCGCCCGGCGACAAGGTGTTGATGTTTGAAACCGGCCAGTTTGCCACCTTGTGGCTGAACATGGCGCGGCGCTTTGAACTGGATGTGGAACTGGTTGAGGGCGACTGGCGCACCGGTGTTGACCCGCAGTTAGTCGAAGAGCGCCTGAAAGCTGATAGCGCGCACGAGATCAAAGCCGTTTGCGCCGTTCACAATGAAACTTCAACGGGTGTGACCAGTCGCATCCACGAGGTCCGCAAGGCTATCGACCGCGCTGCGCACCCTGCACTCTTTATGGTTGATACCATTTCCTCGCTGGCATCTATCGATTACCGCCATGACGAGTGGGGCGTCGATGTCACGATCAGTGGCTCACAAAAGGGCCTGATGTTACCGCCCGGCCTGTCATTTACCGCGCTCAGCGAAAAGGCGATCAAAGCCAGCGAGAGCGCAAAGTTTCCGCGCTCCTACTGGCGCTGGGAAGACATGCTTGGCCCAAACGCCAACGGATATTTCCCCTATACCCCGGCGACCAACCTGCTCTACGGCCTGCGCGAAGCCATCGCCATGCTGAACGAGGAAGGCCTGGACAACGTATTTGCGCGGCATGACCGGCATGCCGAAGCCACACGCCGCGCGGTCAACGCCTGGGGGCTTGAGGTGCTGTGCACCAATCCCGATGAATACAGCAGCGCATTAACCGCCGTCCTGATGCCCGAAGGCCAGGACGCTGACGCATTTCGCAAGGTCGTGCTGGAAAACTTTGATATGTCACTGGGTGCTGGCCTTGGTAAATTGGCCGGCAAGATTTTCAGAATCGGCCATCTTGGTGATTTTAATGACCTGACCCTGTCCGGCACGCTATGCGGTGTCGAAATGGGGCTACGCATGTTTGGATTGGATAACGCGCGCGGTGGTGTCGACGCCGCGCTTGACTACTTGAGTGAGTCGGCAAGAAACTAGACTAGAAAAAACAAACAATAAAAGAACCACCCGCCAAGCCACGTTGGTACGGCGACAAACAGAAACGGGAACTTTGGGAGAATTTCATATGTTCAAGACAAAAGTATTGGCACTCGCCGGTGCAGTGCTGGCCGCCACGACCTTCGCCGGTCAGGCCTCGGCTGACGGACTGGAACTAAAATTCGGTCACGTTGGCAAGCCGGGCTCTCTGTTTGAAGCCTCGGTGAATGAATTCGCCAAGCGCGCCAACGCCAAGCTGGGTAGCAAAGCCACAGTTCTGGCCTTTGGTTCAAGCCAGCTCGGCAAGGACAAAGAGCTTCTCAAGAAGCTAAAGCTCGGCACCATCACCTTTGCCCTACCGTCTTCGGTCATGGCCTCACAGGTTGATGAATTCGGTCTGTTCGATATGCCCTATCTGGTCCAGAACCGCGACCACATGGCGAAAATCGAATCCGAGATTGTGCGTCCCAAGCTGATGCCCATCGCAGAATCCAAGGATCTGAAAATCCTCGCGCTGTGGGAAAATGGCTTCCGCCACATCACCAACAATACACGCCCGATCGACGTTCCTGCCGATCTGAAGGGCATCAAACTGCGCACACCGAAATCCACATGGCGCGTGAAGATGTTCAAGTCCTACGGTGCCAACCCGACACCGCTGTCATTCTCCGAAGTCTTCGTGGCTTTGCAGACCGGCACGTTTGACGGTCAGGAAAATCCGTTTGCACAGATCGCTTCGGCGAAGTTCCAGGAAGTGCAGAAGTACCTGTCGCTGACCGGTCACGTCTACACCCCGGCCTACGTCACCGTGAGCACCAAGCATTGGGCAAAACTGCCCGCAGATGTGCGCGCGATTCTGGTTGAAACAGCCCAGGAAACGCAGGCCTATGTCTATAAGACAGCCGCTGAACTGGAAACCTCACTGCTTGCCGATCTGAAAGCCGGCGGCATGCAGGTCAACACGGCCAACAAGCAGGCCTTCATTGACGCCAGTGATGTCATCTACAAGGAATTCGGTGACACCGTACCGGGCGGCAGCGACCTGATTGACCAGGCCCTGGGTCTGGCTAAATAAACCGCTACCGGGCGGGCCCGTCCTGAATATCAAGGCGGGCCCGCTCATTCTTTCTGCGGTATTTTCAGTTTAAACCTTTCCCTTACTTCATTTTCCTTGATGGAGAGCACCCCGTGCGCGCCACCTTTTCCAGAATTCATGACAGGTTCGAGAAACTGCTCGAAGCTGTCACCATCATATTGATGGTCAGTCTTGCACTGATCGTGCTTGTCGCCGTCGGCTACCGTCTGGCCGGTCACGCGCTGGCCTGGTATGACGAGGTTGCGTCCATCATGCTGGCTTGGCTGACCTATTATGCCGGTGCACTGGCTGTGCTGAAACGCGCCCATATCGGCGTGCCCGGTGTGGTCAACGCCATGCCGACGCACATTCGCGTGCCCATGGTCATTCTGGCAGAGGTCGTTGTCATCGGCTTTTTCGCCGTGCTGGCATGGTATGGCTACGTGGTCGTCGAAATTCTTGATGGCGACACGATGATCAGCCTGCCATGGGTTTCAACCCAGTTCACCCAGTCGGTCATCCCCATCGGTGGTATCCTGTTTATCGTCGCGCAGATACTGACCATGCCCGAGCTGCTTGATGAAGCACGCGCGGGCAAACCGGTCCCCAGCTCGGAGGGCATCACGCCATGATGGTCATATTCATGTTCGTCCTGCTCTTTGCGCTGGTGCTGATCAATGTTCCGATCGCCATCTCGCTGGCGGTCGTCACTTCGCTTGCCATGATCATCACCCAGGGCACAGACATCATGCCCAACGTGGCGCTTGTCATGATGGATGGTGCAACCAAATTCCCGCTGATCGCCATTCCGCTGTTTATTCTGGCTGGTGCCATTATGAACTCGGGCGGCCTCTCGCGACGCCTGATCGCCTTTGCCTCGGCCCTGTTTGGCTTTGTGCGCGGCGGCCTGGCCATGATCAATATCGGCACGTCCATGTTCTTTGCCGAGATTTCCGGCTCCGCCGTGGCGGACGTCGCGGCACTGGGCTCGATCCTGATCCCGGCCATGAAGAAAAAGGGCTACCCAGCCCCGTTCGCTGCCGCCGTGACCTCGTCATCGGCAACGCTGGCGGTGATCATCCCGCCGTCCATCCCCATGATTCTTTATGCCGTAATGGCGCAGACCTCGGTCGTGCAGCTGTTCGTCGCAGGCATTGTTCCGGGCATTCTTGGCGGCGGCGGCATGATGGCCATGAGCTATTGGTTCGCACGGCGTTATAATTACCCCGTTGAAGAAACCTTCCGCATCAAACGCCTGGTTGAAACCTTCAAGGAAGCCGGTCTGGCCTTTACCCTGCCGTTCATCATTCTGGGCGGTATCTTCGGCGGCTTTGTAACCGCCACCGAAGGTGCGGCGCTGGCTGTGCTGGCCTCGCTGATCATTTCCTTCGCCTACCGCGAAATGAGCTGGGCGCACCTGAAGGAATCGATCATCGAAGGCGGCGTACACACCGCCGTGGTCATGCTGCTGGTGGCCTCGTCCGTGCTGGTCGGTGTTTACCTGACCGAAGCCCAAGTGCCGCAGACACTGGCCGCAGGCATTACCGATATCACCAACAACAAGTACTTCACGCTCGCCATTCTGAACGTGTTCTTCCTTGTCGTTGGTTTCTTCCTGCATTCGGCTGCCGCGATTATTCTGGTTGTGCCCATCGTCATGCCTATCGTGCATGCCGTTGGCATTGACCCGGTACACTTCGGTCTGATCGTTACACTGAACCTTGGCATTGGTCAGCAGACCCCGCCGGTTGCCAGCGTTCTGGTCACTGCGTGCTCGGTTGCCAAGGCCGATGTCTGGGATGTCAGTAAGGTCAACGTCTACTTCATCGGCGTCCTGTTTACGTTGCTGATGCTTGTGACGTATGTCCCTATCGTGCCCATGGCACTTGTCGAATTTTTTTACCGTTAAGGTGATAACCAAGGAGTGCGGCCCGTGTCTGATGTGATCCTCGTTGAACGTGACGGCCCGATAGCGACCGTGGTGTTGAACAGGCCTGAAAAGCTCAATGCCATGACCAAACCCATGTGGGTTCGCCTTGGCGAGGTCATGCGTGAGCTATCAGATGACGACAGCCTGCGGTGTGTCGTACTGCGTGGTGCGGGCGACAAATCCTTTTCACCGGGCAATGACATTTCCGAATTCGAGAGCGAGCGCTCCAATCCGGCGCAAGCCAAGATCTATGGTCATATTCTGCACGAAACCCTCGGCGCGCTGGAATCCTGTCGTCACCCCACAGTGGCCCTGATCAAGGGTATCTGCGTTGGTGGTGGGTTGGAGATCGCAGCACTGTGTGATTTCCGCATCTGCGGTGAATCCAGCCGCTTCGGTGCACCGATCAAGAACCTTGGCCTCGTCATGGCCTACCCGGAACTGGCTGGGCTAATGAAACTGGCGGGCCGCACCATTGCCATGGAAATTCTGATCGAAGGCCGCGTGTTCGGCGCACAGGAAGCCATGCAGAAAGGTCTGCTGACGCGCATTGTCGCTGATACCGAGATCGAGAATGAAACCTATGCCACCGCCCGGCGTATTGCCGATGGTGCGCCACTGGTCGCGCGCTGGCACAAACAGGCCGCGCGAAAACTGGAAGATGGCATGCCACTGAGCAAAGCCGATCTGGACGAAGGCTTCGCCTGTTACGGCACCGAAGATTTCGAGATTGGCTACAAGGCCTTCCTCGCCAAGACAAAGCCAGACTTCAAGGGACGTTAATATGAGCACGCCAAAGGGACCACTTGCAGGACTCAAGGTGGTTGAGCTTGCCCACATCATGGCCGGGCCGGTTTGCGGCATGATGCTGGCCGATATGGGTGCCGATGTAATCAAGGTCGAAAAGGTTCCCGGTGGCGATGACTCGCGCCGTATGGTGCCGCCCACCATCGGCGACGAATCCGCTGCCTACATGATGATGAACCGCAACAAGCGCGGCATTGCCGTGAACCTGAAGGAAGATGGCGGCAAAGACGTGCTGCGCAAGTTGCTCAGCGAAGCCGACGTGGTGATCGAAAACTACCGGCGCGGCACCATGGAAAAGCTGGGACTGGGTTATGAGAGCCTGCGCGAAGACAACCCCGGCCTGATCTATTGCGAGGTCTCGGGCTTTGGGCGTACCGGGCCCTATGCTGATCGCGCCGGGTTCGATCTGATTGCACAGGGTATGAGCGGACTGATGAGCATCACCGGCGAGGGCCATGGCCGCCCGCCGTGCAAGGTCGGCCCGCCGGTTACCGATATAACCGCCGGGGTCGTTGCCGCCATGGGTGTGCTGGCAGCCTATACCCACCGCCTGAAAACTGGTGAAGGTCAGAAGGTCGATACCTCGCTGTTTGAGGCCGGCATCATGCACACCTACTGGCAGTCGGCGATTACCTTTGCCACCGGCACCTCGCCCGGCCCCATGGGATCAGCCCACCCGCTCAACGCGCCGTATCAGGCCTTCCAGACCAGCGATGGCTGGATCACCGTGGGCGCAGCCAATCAGCGCAATTGGGAAATTCTGCTCGGCGTGCTCGAAGCCAGTCACATCAATGACGATCCACGCTTTGCCGCCAACCCCGGACGCATGGAACACCGCGACGAACTGGAATCCGTGCTCAACGCCGAGTTCGTCAAACGCACCACCGAGGACTGGCTGGCGCGCATGGAGCAGGCCGGACTGCCCGCCGGACCGGTGCTCAATATCGAACAGATGCACGCCGATCCACAAACACTGGCGCGCGACATGGTGGTCGAGACCGAGCACCCGACCGCAGGCCCTGTAAAGAGCCTTGGCCTACCGGTGAAATTTTCACAGACCCCCGGTGAAGTCCACTGCCCCGCACCGATTTACGGTCAGCACACCCGCGAAGTGCTGCGTGAATACGGCATGAGTGAAACAGCGATCGATGGCCTGATCGAACAGGGCGCGGTGATTTCAGCAACATGAGTAAAGCCATGACCGAATTGACGGCCAAGCCCCTGACGCACGAAGCCTTTGCCCCATACGGACAGGTTCTGGCGGCCAAGACCGACGCGGTTGAACGCCAGCCCTATGCCGGAAAGGTTATGAACACGCGCAGCGACGCGGTTTCCAATCTGACCTACATGCGTGCGGTTGTTAAGCCACCGGTTATCGGTGTGATGGAACAGCACCCACATTCCAGTCAGCTATTCGTACCCATGAACGGTGCACGCTATATGGTCGGTGTTTGCCCACCCAACGCCGAAGGCGGGCCAGATATTGAAAATCTGGAAGCCTTTATCGCCGAAGGCGGACAAGCCGTAACCTATGATGCGGGAGCATGGCATTCTCCACTGTGCAATCTGGACACGCCGGGTGAATATGTCATGCAGCGCTGGGATGACGAAGGCCCGGAAGACACCATATTGGTACATCTGGAAACGCCCGTTACGGTCATTTTGCCGTAAGAATTCAGGCTATATCCTGAAAGCAGGTTTCGTCGATACTGATCAATCGGGTAAACCCTTCGACACTTAGCGGCTTAGCGTAATAATAGCCCTGTATCAGATCGCACTCACTGTGGCGCAGGAATGTCATCTGATTTTCTGTCTCCACGCCTTCGGCAAGGACTGTCATTCCCAAAGCGTGCCCCAGGCCTATGATGGAGCATACGATGGCTCCGGCCTGTTCTTGCACACCAATATTCTTGATAAATTCGCGATCAATCTTCAGGACATCAACGGGCAGGTTCCTGAGGTAACTGAGTGACGAGTACCCGGTCCCAAAATCATCAATAGACAAGCTGACGCCAAGTTCACTGAGGCGATCGAGCACGGCCTGGGCATATTCCGGGTTTTCAACAACCATGTTCTCTGTCAGTTCGAGTGCGAGGTTGGCCGCATCAATTCCCGTCTGCTGCATGATCTCCAGCACACCATCGACAAAACCCGAACGCTGCAACTGAACCGGGGAAACATTCACGGCAACCTTCAACGCCAAGCCGGTTTCGCTTTGCCATGCAATCTGTTGACGGCATGCTGCGTTTAGCACCCATGCAAATATATCATGAATCAGACCTAGATCTTCAGCAACGGAAATGAATTTGTCTGGTGGCACACTGCCGAGGATTTCATTATTCCAGCGCAATAGCGCTTCCATGCCAATCAGGCGGCCGGTTTTAACATCACTAATAGGTTGATAGTGAATTTTGAATTCATCATTTTCCAGCGCAGTGTACAGGCAGCGCTCTATTTCAAAACGCGCGGCATCTTCATCTGCAATTTCATTGCTAAAGCGACAGATTGCGTTGCCACGCAGCTTTCGCGCAGACCGCAATGCGGAATAGGCATTTTGAATAAGTGCATGAACATCGGCACCATCACGCGGAAATCTGGTAAAGCCGATTTTCACGGTGGGAAAGACCTCGCGGCATTCGACCAATAGTGGCGCCTGGAATATATCAAGAAGGTCCTGCGAGAAACCTGCATCATCCGCCGGGTCGTGGGTTTGATCATGAGACAGGATAATCAAAAAATCCGCATCGCCGAGATACGAAACATGGGCACCTTCACCAAGAACTGCCTCTAACTGTCGCGCAACGGCATATAGGAATTTACTTTTGAAATCAAAGCCCATAGCACCGACAATATTTCTACAATTGTCCATCTCAGCAACAGCAACAGAAATTTTGCCGTGCGCGTTATGGGCATCTATGACGCAGTCGAACAGGTATTCAACCGCCGCACCCTTGTTTGGCAGGCTGGTCAAATCATCGACGCGTTCTTTCTCCTCCATACGTTCAGCAAAAGACTCATGAACGCGCAGAGCGGAGCGGACCTTGGCCAGCATTAAATCGAAATCAACAGGTTTGCACAAATAGTCATCAGCACCCAGCTCAAGACCGCGCAGCTGGGCATCCGAAGTATTAAAGGCACTCAGAAAAAGGAATGGAATATGCCCGAATTCCGGTCTGTTCTTGCGTAGTTCCTGTAACAGCTCATGTCCGTCCAATTTCGGCATGTTAACGTCACAGATAATCAGATCGGGAGACATTTTAAGGATTTGCTCCAGGCCCTCGCAACCATTACTGGCCACCGTCACACAATATCCTGCGTCCTGCAGTTCCTCGGTGATTTCCTCACGAAGAGCTTCCTCGTCATCAATAAGCAAGATTTTGCATGTGCCATGCTTCATGAGCGCTCTCCTTAGACACCAGCTAATTCTGGAAAATTCAAAGAAACCCTGGTGCCTTCGCCTTCACTGCTGCTCATACCTATTGTACCGCCCATGGCCTCGGTCAACTCGCTGGCCAGTGAAAGACCCAGCCCCATGCCCTGAAAGCTCGAATCCATGGGGTTGCTAAGCCGGTCGAATACCTTTGCAACACTCTTAAGGCAATCCGGTGGTATGCCGATGCCAGTATCAGATATCTGTATTTCGACCCCACCGCATTCCGCAATGCCTGAATGGATGTCAATATGTCCGCCTGATTTATTGAACTTGACTGCATTTGACAGCACGGCACCTACAACACGGCGTAACATGTCACTATCAGCCCATGCCAACAGTGCCTCGTCACCACTATGGCGCTCCAGCGTAATTCCGGCTTTCTCGATATCAGGTTGAATTGACTTCGTGCAATCATTCAGCAGTGGCGCAATATCAAACTGCATAAGTTGCGGGCGCAGATTGCCAGTCTTCAGGTCAAGTAACGTCAGAACATCTTCGACCTTCTTGTGAACGTCGCTTGCGCCACGCAGGATCAGGTCAATGTATTCCTTGTACTGCTCATTGCCGATTGGGCCAAAGGTCTCTTGCTTGATGAGTTCAGCAAACCCGATAATAGCCGTCAGCGGCGTGCGCAATTCATGCGGCAGGGAGCGCAGAATACTCATGCGCAGATCGCCAAGGCTGTTCTCTTTATCCCTTTCCTGGCGCTGCACCCTCTCAAGCTGGTTATCGATCGTCGAATGCAGGAGATCAAAGTCCACGGGCTTCGTAAGATAGCTGTCGCTGCCCAAATTCATTCCCCTGATAATATCCGTCTCGTCAGAGCACGCGCTCAGGAAAATGAATGGCATCCAAGAGCCGCTTTCATGGCTTGAACGAATACGTCCCAGCAACTCGAAACCTGTCATGCCAGGCATATTGACGTCGCAAAGCGTCAGGTCAGGCTGGTTCTCGCAAAACTTTTTATAGCCGTCGGCTCCATTGACGGCCTCAATGACCTCAAACCCCTCATCGCGCAGTTCACTTGCGATTTCTTCGCGCAGATCGGGTTCGTCATCGATATATAAAATTGTAACCATCACGTTGTCTCCAGACGTATTGATACAGCATTCATGATGTATCTATTGAGCGGCCATTGCGGGTTGCCTATCCGACTTACGACGCTGCAGCATATTACCCATGGCTTCGACATTTGTTTGCGGCCCCACGGGTAACATCACGGTAAACGTGGTTCCTTCACCCTCGACGCTTTCCACGGAAATTTCACCGTCGTGCATCTTCACAAGGTCATTGGAGAGGTGCAGGCCGATCCCGGTTCCGGCGATCCCCGCACAGGTTTGCGCCCGGAAAAACCGCCCAAAAACACGCGGCATATCATCGGCACCGATGCCAAGGCCGTAATCACGGAATGCAATGAATGCCTTGCCGTTATCGCTCCACGCCTTGATCTCGATTCTATCAGAGCCTGGCGAATACTTGATTGCGTTCGACAACAGGTTTGTGAACACCTGATCAAGCGCTTCGACATCAGCCACAACTGGATCGGTCAGGCGCGTCGTATTCATCACGATATCATGCTCAAGACCAATTTCTGCATATCGATCGCCAACATCATTTAACAGTGCAGCGATGTCGCACTCTGCATAATTGATTTTCTTGGTGCCAGAATCCACCACAGCGACTGTCAGCGTGCGCTCAATCAGGCCCGTCATACGTTTTACGGCTGCGCGTATCTTGGCCGCACGATTATCAACGTCTTCACGCTGCAATGGTCCTTTTGCCCGGGTCAGGCGCTGGGCTGCGCCGTCAATGATCGCCAGCGGCGTGCGAAACTCGTGTGAGACCATTGAGACAAAATCACGTTGCTGGGTGTTAACCTCCTGCTGGTGTTGCAAGGCTATCGCCAACTCATCAGCCTGCTCGCGCAATTCACCAGTGGCTTCGTCAACGCGTGCCTGGAGGTCATCACGATGATTTAGAATTTTTTCTTCAAAGGCTTTGCGCTCGCTGATATCGCGCGCAACCACGGTAAAGTAACGCCGCGCGCCCTGCTCCCAACTGGAAACAGACAAATCGATCGGCAGGATCTCACCATCAGCGCGTCTCGCCTGTAACTCCACGGAACTTTGAGCGGCCGCGGCTTCATTGCTCGCGCTCATCGCGGTGCTGTTATGCCATTCATCCAGATTGAAATGGCTCTTATGATACTGTTCAGGGAACAGTGTTTTCATATCCTTGCCGAGGATATCGGCACCGGCATATCCAAACAGCCGCTTTGCACCTGAATTCCACGCCACGATACGGCCAACCTCGTTGATGGAAATAATGGCATCATGCGCTGTTTCTGATACCGAACGTGAACGTGCTTCACCTTGTGAAAGGCGTTTAATCAGGGAATTACGTTCACGGAAACGACGTGCGCGCAGAAGCAGGGTATCGACCAGAACCTCATCGGATACAGTCTTTTCCAACAGATCGTCGCCATCGGAATCAAGCAATTTAGACTGCAGGTCAGGCATGACCGTGCCGGTGAAGAAAACAATGGGCAATTGCAGGAATTCCATATTCTGACGCAACACCCGGGCCAGTTCCGGTCCGCTACAACCGGGCATGTTAATATCGATCAACACCACCTCGGGCTTGAACTCCTGTAGCTTCTCAACGGCCTTCAACGGGTCGCAGACATAAACAGATTCCATACCTGCCGATTTCAACGTTATGGAATTCAGAAGTGCGAAATCTTCGTCATCATCAATCACCATGGCCCGATATGGCTCGCTTGCCGCTTGTCCCGTCAGGTGGTCAAGAGCCTCGAGCAGATCAACCATATCGATGGGTTTCACCAGATAACCGCTACTGCCACAGCGAACCGCAGCCAGACGGTCTTCAAACCCGCCGTGGTCCGTCATAACAATAATGGGGCACTGTTTTCCGCTGGAGCTGGTGACGCCCTTCATCCACGCAATGTTGTCGGCCTCTGCCGTGGGGACGCCCATATCAACAAGAATTGCATTGATCTCAAACGTATCGAGTGTATCACGCAGGCCTGAAACACTGGGGACCCACAACAGGTCATAGCCAAACTGTGCCAGTTGCGCGCGCAGGAATTTGGCAAGCTCTTCATTATCGTTCACCAGAACGACCGCTTTGCTGAAGGCTGGATCCGTATCACGGTCTTCAAGCGATATATTCCAGGCTGATGACTGAAAAATTGCCTGTGTCGCACTCTCTATTGGCATTGGCGGAGACGGCCGACACATGTCTGCCATTCCAGCATGCGTTACAGCAGGGCGGGCTATGGCAACATGGTTGCCCGCAATATTGAGGCCTGAAATGGCCTCCAATGACTGTAACTTCAACTTTCCCGGTGACATGACCAGCTCCCTTGTTTGAACAGAAATCACCACGTATCTGGTTTTTTCTGCCTAAGAGCATGGCAAGGTGCTGTAAGGCTGTTATTTATGTTGCGCTAAGTTTCGTCAACTTATGTAATTTTTTGCAATACAATCGTTCTAATCCAGCTATGGGCTTCTGGCAGCATGTCAGATCACGAATGCCGGTTTTCGGTTATTTATCCTGCAATTTTTTTTAATGCATTGGAAAATATACGTTTTTCACAAAATACTGGTTCGAAAGCACCCTGTTACATGACACTTTTTCGAAATCAGCGTCGCAAACCTGCGCCGTAGGGCTACGTACAGGATTACATATCGTTACACTACGTGGATTGCGGATTAATCCGTATGTGTCCCGTCAAGAATATTGGAAATCTGGACAACCAGTTCATCCCAGACATAAGGCTTGTGCGCGATCGGGAAGCTCTCGTTTTCAGGCGCCCCTCCGACAGAAATTTCACCGGCATGGCCGGTTGTCAGCAGAACCTTAACGTCCGGATAATTTTCCACCAGCCAGTTGGCAAAGGCTTTCCCGTCCATACTGCCGGGCATAATCAAATCACAAAACACAAGATCAAAGGCAGGCGTTTCCTGTAAAACCCGAATGGCGCCATCGGCATTTTCTGCGGCCGTTACGTCATAACCCCGGGCCTCAAGTTCCCGTTCGGCGAGTCGGCGGATACGGGCTTCATCCTCAACCACCAGGATACGCTGGCCTTGCCCCTGACCTAGAGCCTTGGGCTCTGTGGTCGTCGACGTATCCGTCGCCATACCTTCTTGTCCTGCAACCGATTTGGGGAGCAATAGAGAAATGCTTGTGCCCTTGCCAACTTCACTTTCGATACGGATCGCGCCACCCGACTGACTGACGAAACCATAAACCATACTCAAGCCGATACCGCTCCCCTTACCGACCTCCTTTGTCGTGAAGTATGGGTCGCAGACCTTTGAGAGGTTTTCTGGCGAAATACCACAGCCTTCATCCATAAAGCTTATTCTGATGTAGGCTCCGGGATTAATCTCGGGATAAGCCGCACTCTCAGCTTCAGCAATATCGACCAGCCCCGTTGCAACCCGTAGCGTGCCACCGTCCGGCATGGCATCGCGCGCATTCAATGCCAGATTGAGCATGGCATTCTCAAACAGGCTACGATCAATATACGCAGGCAAATCCTTGCCTTCGGGGCGGAATTCGACCTCGACGCTACCGCGCAATGCACGCTTCATGAAACTCTTGAATTCATTAATCGTAATATTAATGTCGAATTCCTGCGGCAGCAGCGACTGGGTCCGCGAGAAGGTCAACAGGTGCTGCGTTAACGATGCGCCGTCATGTGCCGCCGACAAGGCATCGTAAAGCAATGCCAATGTATCTTCGCTCTCGGTAACTTCGGGCTGTTTGGTCGCGCGCCTGATATTACCCAGGATAATGGTCAGTAGATTGTTAAAGTCGTGCGCAATCCCCCCCGTCAATTGACCAACGGCTTCCATCTTCTGGGCCTGTCGAAGCAAACGGATCGACTCTTTCTTTTCGCTGATATCATTGAACGACACCACCGCACCAATGATGTCGCCATCCCGGCGAATAGGATTGGAACGGCATTCCGCCGGGAATCTTTTGCCATCTTTGCGACAGAGTATTTCTTCTTCCAGATACACACTCTCGCCCTGAGTCAGGGGCTGTAAAATTCGACTATCTTGTTCCGCAAATACGCTGCCATCTTCTGCAGTATGCTGAATCAGCGCGTGCATCTGCTTGCCGAGCAGATCGTTTACATCATCGTATCCCAATTCCGCGGCACACGTTGGATTGCTAAAAATACAACGCCCATCCATATCGACACCGAAAATGCCTTCACTGGTCGAAGATAAAATAAGATTTGTGCGATCTTCACTACGCCGCAGGGCGAGTTCGGCTTCTATGCGTTTGCGCCGCGTTTCAGTCTCTTCAAGCTCACGTTTGATGGCGGGGACAAGGCGCGCAGTATCGTCTTTCTCGATAAAATCATGCGCCCCGGCACGCATCAGATTAACCGCATCATTCATATTGATGACGCCTGAAATCACAATAAAAGGAATCAGCTTTTCTGATTCCTTGAGTGTTTCCAAGGCACCAAGGACATCGAACTTCGGCAGATTATAATCCGATATAACAATATCCCAGTCGGCATCACGCAAGGCATTGGACATGGCCTCACGCGTCTCAACGCGTTCGAGCGTTGGCACAAAGCCACCTTGCTCAAGCTCGTATTTGAGCAGCGACGCATCATCATGGGAATCTTCGACTAGCAGAACCCGCAGCGGTATTCCATCGGCCATAAGCGTATCTCTTTATCGCGGTGAGGGAATGTTTTTCACAAGCCAGTAAAGTCCAAGCTGCTTCACGGTCGAGACAAATTCATCGTAATCGACCGGCTTGCAGATATAACTATTGACCCCAAGGTTATACCCCGTGATCCGGTCCATATCCTCGTCAGAAGTCGTCAACAATACCACCGGCACACGCTTTGTACGCTCATCCGCACGCAGAGCCTTGAGAACGTCCAGGCCATTCAGTTTGGGCATCTTCAGATCAAGCAGGATCAAGCCCGGCGTATCATGTACGTCACGCCCCTCATGCGGGCCGGTTGCGAACATGTATTCGAGCGCTTCTGACCCATCGCGCGCGGTCACGACTTTCTGATTGAAGCCGCCCGCCTTCAGCGAGAATAGCGTCAGTTCCATATCATCGGGGTTATCTTCAACAAGAAGGATGACGGAATTGGTCATCTTTGCGTACTCCTAAAATTTCTTTATTCTTACAATGTACTGGAGCGAAAGCCGCACCGCTTATCTTTATTCTTAATCTTCTGGTACCGCTTCATCATTCTCTCCGCCCCCCTTGCCCAAGGTGAAATAGAACGAGGCCCCTTCGCCAACCGTAGAATTGGCCCAAATCTGACCGCCATGGTGTGATATTATACGCTGAACTGTCGCCAGACCAATACCAGAGCCCTCAAATTCATCCTGACGGTGCAAACGCTGGAACGGCAGGAACAGCTTCTCGGCATAGGCCATATCAAAGCCTGCACCATTATCATTAATCCTGTAGACGGCTTCACCGTCTGTTGTTTCGCACGAAAATCCGATCTCCGGATTTTCGGTCGTCGATGTGTATTTCCACGCATTGCCAAGTAAATTGTCCAGAACGACCTGCACCAGACGCGGATCCCCATGCCCCATCACATCTGGCTCAACGCTCAGCTTGATATCCCGTTCAGGATCGCTCTCTAACAGCTTTCCCGCCACGGTATTTACGATGTCCGACACATTGATATCGGAGCAACGCAAATTGCCGCGTGTCGAACGCGAGAAGCTCAACAGATCATTGATCAGGGTGCCCATGCGTTGAACACCATGGCGAATACGCTCGAGATAACGCAACACCTCCTCATCCATGGTATCGGCGTAACTATCCATCAATATCCGACTGAAGCCATCAACTGTTCGCAATGGCGTTCGCAAATCATGGGAAACCGAATAGGTAAAGGCTTCCATCTCTGCATTGGCGGCTTCCAGTTCACGGGTTCGCTGATCAACCCTGCGTTCAAGGTTCTGGTTCAGGCGATGAATTTCCCGCTCGCTTTCCTTGCGCTGTGTAATGTCCTCTTTCAGTGCAATGTAATTCAGAATTTCCCCATCGACCGACTTGATCGGCGATATAACGGCCAACTCCCAGAACAGTTCACCGTTCTTTCTCTTGTTCAATAATTCTCCACGCCAGGTAACGCCGGTTTCGATAGCCGCCCACAACTCTTCATAGGTGCGCTGCGGCGTCAGGCCGGATTTCCATAACCGGGGGTTCCCTCCGATAATTTCATTTTCCGAAAATCCGGTAATGCGTTCAACGCATGGATTCACGTACTCTATGTCGCCATCGGTATTGGTTATAACAACGGATATATCGGATTGATGAACAGCATAGGAGAATTTCAACAGCTCCTTTTCGCGCTCTTCGAGCGTGTCGATTAACGCATTGAACGACGCGGCAAGTTGACCAAATTCATCGGTTTTTGCATCGCCGATGATTTTCTCATAGCGACCTGTTTTTAGTGCACCAACACCGACCATAAGGTCCTGGATAGGGCCGGAGAGTGTCTTGTTGAAATAGTAAATACCAAATGGGCCGACCAGAATAACAATAATAAACAGCCCAATCAGCGCCGCACTCCCGAATGCTTCAATTTCTGCTCCGAGTTGAGCCTTTTTCTGGGACAGTACGAAGACGACACCTTCATGATCAACAAGGTTGACCTGCACTGCGCCGATATAGATATCATCGCCAATATGCCACCAGCCCGCTGCATCATGATCAGAGAAATCATCAAGCAAAGGAACGTCGACAAACGTCGGGCCATAGGCCTCGACTTCATGATTGCCTTCGATGTTATCGTCGGAATGAAGAATACTGAATTCAAGAGCCGTTAACTGCTTAATTTCCTTTATATAACCGTAGCCAAGCTCACGACCCAATTCCATATAACCGACAATTTTTTGCTGCCCACCGACGACGCGAAACACCGGGACACGAACAAAAAGCAATAAATTTGAATTCAGGTGGCGGATCATGACGCCGGGTGTTTCTGTCATGCCCTTGGCACTCTCGCTCAACAACGCATCACCCAGGCCGGGCGATATGGAAAACCCGGCTGCTATTTCAGAGGTTTCATAACCAATCGGTTTTGAAGCATCAAATGACAGATAGCCCAGAGCCGAATACCCCAAATCATTTCGTGCAAAGAAGCTGTTGGGCACGCCGTCTGCCGTGTAACTGCGGACAAGATCCAGTCCGCTTCCCTCGGCCACGTTATACATAACCCGTGCCAGCTTCTTCTTTTCCTCATCGAAAATGATCCCGCGATACGCCTGCGGGTTCTGGTAAGCATCAATCAAGCTGGAACTTGCAACCACGTCGGAGCGCGCAGCCAATGACTTCGCTGTGCGTAACAACGCTTCGCGGCGTCCGTTCAGATCAGCCGCCAAAGTGCCGAGCGCCGTGCCAATACTACTTTGTGCACTTTTTTCGCCCTGCTTTATGACCTCTGAAAAGAATACCATGCCGACAATAATCAACGACAACAGGATGGTCAGGAACCAAAACACGAGGACCCTGTGACCAATCTTGATTTGGTATTTTCCAGCCATGTGCTTACTCAAAAAAACTGCACCGATTGCATTAACATACCTTATCCTTACAGAAACCGTTCTTTTTAATGAATACTATAAAATTCATTAAAAAATGGGCTGAACCTCTTTTACGTTATCAAGTGTGACCATCTGTGAATCGACAATGATGGCCTTTGGTACCGCATGCCCACGTAAAATTTCTACGACGACTTCAGCGCCTTCCTTACCAAAGGTGGGGTAGGTAAAACTGGCGTTTTGTGTTTTCGCAATGATCGCATCACGTGCTTCTGTTATGTAATCAATACCAACAATCTGGATATCACTAAGGCTCACCCCGCGCATTTCGAGCGCCATACGCACACCCGATGCCATGCTGTCGCTTTGCGCATAGATGGCATTGAAGCTCACGCCTTCATCAATAGCTTCTTCTGTTGCAAGTGCCGCGTCGCTACGCAGAAAGTTTGCTGTCTTCGTCGACACCAGTTTCATGCCCGGAAATTTTTCCATCTCGGAGAGAAAGCCCTTTGTGCGCTCCACAGTCGCGGACGCGGCAGGCACACCCTCAAGCATCAAAATGCGGGCATCGCCATCCAGGGCCCCGGCAAGGTACTGTGCCGCAGAGCGGGCAATTTCACGATTGTCGGCCGTAATATAGGTTGTGTAGCTGTCGCTCTTGATACCACGGTCAAGCAGTACAACAGGAATCCCGGCCTGATATGCCTGACTGATTGTGCGATCCGCTGCCACCGCACTTGCGGGGCTCGCCACCAGCACATCCACACCGCCCGTAACCAGTTCCTCAACATCAAGGACTTGCTGCGCAGCATCGCCACCTGCATCGGTATAAATAAATTTTATAAACGGATACCCCGCCAAACCTTTCTGCAATTCATGAACCTGCGCCATGCGCCAGTCATTGGCCATTGTGTCCTGTGCAAAACCGACGACAAATTGCCTGCCCTGGGGGAAATCATCAGCATGATCGGCCGCAGCGGGATCACTCATCATAAAAAGAGCGGCGCAAATACATGCTAGAAACCGTAACGCATCAAACATAGTTGTCTCCGTAGTAGGTTAATTATGCTCGTAGTATTGCCTGCTTGATTTCCAACAGATAAATGCCGTTGCTTGTTTGTTACGCTTTAAAGCGTAACAAACACCTCAGCTTTTCAGGCATGAGGTTTGCCTCCCTAATCAGGTGGCAACTTATTGATTGTGAACCAGTACGTGTACAATTGTGAGATCATGGCCCGAAACTCCTCGGGCCCTTCGGGCTGGTGGAGATAACTGTTCATCCCCAGATCGTAACCCTCGTCAATACGGCCATCAGCATCCCGCGGAACGAATGATACCGTTGGTGTGCGGCGATGTATTACGCTTTGCCGCATTTCATGCAATACGTCATTGGTTTCTTCAAACGAAAGACCGGGGCCAAAAATAGCGAACGTCGGTACATCACCAACGTCATCCGTTTCTGATAATGTCGGGGCTATTGAATTCAAATATTGCTTTGCGCCCGCGATATCATTGCAGGTTACCGCGCGGCCCTGAAACCCGCTGTCGCGTAAGGCGGCGATGACAGCGTCTGCCTCTGATACATTGCTGTCAACGATCAGAATATTTCCAAAAGAACTCATCCCCACCCCTATCCGGCACTTTTTATGCTCTCCGCCCAAATGCAACGTATATCGCGTATAAACTTGGAACGGTTCAAAGTTTAGGAGATCAATCTTAACTGGAGATGACAGCTTGTAATCTTTGCATGAAGAATTGAAAGCGGATTGTAATTTTTTGTAAACACCGCAACAGGTTAAAACTCAATGACTCGCCTATACAGGCGCTGAACTGCTCAGAATATAGGGGGAATGCTGTCAACATTATCGCGCGTCACCGGCACGGATGTCACAACAACCTTTTTCGGCACGCTGTCACCACGCAGAATATTGATGACCGCTTCCGCACCTTCCTTGCCGAACGTCACATATGTGAAACTTGCGTCCTGGCTACCCGCCTTAATGGCATCATGCGCTTCGGTTATATAATCGATGCCAACGGTAAATACCTTTGAGTGGTCAATATTAAGCGCTTCAAGTGCCATACGCGCGCCCGATGCCATGCTGTCGCTCTGGGCATAAATGGCGTTAAACGACAGACCTTCACTCACGGCCTCTTCAACAGCCAGAGCGGCGTCACCGCGAAGATAATTGGCCGGTTTGATCGCAACGACATTCAGATTGCTATGCTTGGCAGCCTCATCGACGAAACCCTCGGTTCGCGCGATAGCCGTCGAAGACGTGGGGATCCCCTGAAGCATAAGGACGTTTCCGCCAGCCGTGAGATTTTCGGCCATAAACGCGGCAGCCTGCTGCGCAATCTGACGGTTATCGCCCGTGATAAAGGTTGTGTAATCATCACTGTTGATACCGCGTGACAACAGGACCACCGGTATACCGCTTGCGTATACTTTGGCAATCACCGGGGTCAGAGCCGCAGCATCGGACGGACTGGCAACCAGAACATCAATGCCCTGCGCAACCAGGCGCTCGATATCAAGGCTCTGTTTGGCAACCTGACCACCACCATCGGTATGAACAAAGCGAATTGAGGGATATGGCGCCAAGCCAGCCTGCAATGCACGAACCTGAGCCACGCGCCAGTCATTCGCCATGGTATCCTGAGCAAATCCAACGACAAATTGTTTGCCCTCGAAGAATGCAGCCACATCATCAGCCGCGCTACGCCCCATCATCACCATGATGGCAATACAAAAATAAACCATAATGCGCATAGATTGAAACATGCCTGTCTCCAAAACTATTTGATTTCCGAAGCCTGCTACACTGTTTTGATTTGTTATTATTCTGAACGATTCTTGATGCTGTGTTTTGCATTCTACACGAACAGATGCTTGTCGCATATAGGAATATGCAACAAGCATCTGTATTCTATAAAATAAAAGAAAGGTTCTTTGTAACTTATTATAAATACGACTTCCGGTAATACCGTGTCATATTTGATCAGCAGGAAACTTTATGGCGTGTTTATCAGCACTTGGCGCATGCTAGCGAGTATGCCAATATTCACTCTGGGTTTCTCTATAGCTAGCTGAGACATGCATGCTACTGTGAAAAATGCGCGCGGCTGATCAACAGATCATCGATTATACAGGGATAAAAAAACGGAATGCAGTCGAGCCCCCACATTCTCGTTATAGATGACGATGCCAGAATTTGTCGCCTGCTTGAGCGCTATCTGAGCGAGGAAGGGTTTCAGGTATCGTCTGCGGTTACGGCAGCAGATGGTCGTGAAAAATTCACAGCAAATGATCTCGACCTTGTCATTCTCGACCTGATGCTACCTGACGAAAGTGGCCTGTCACTGGCACGTGAACTTCGCAGCACGTCAGACATCCCCATCGTCATGCTAACGGGCAAGACTGACACAGTAGACAAAATCGTTGGCCTTGAACTCGGCGCCGATGATTACATCACCAAACCGTTTGAGGAACGTGAACTGCTCGCGCGCATCCGCAGTGTCATCCGGCGCAGCAAAAACGAGCGCAGCGACAATATTACGGGACAAAAATCCATCGCTTGCTTCGCGGGCTGGGAGCTTGACCTGACGGCGCACACCCTGACGGCAGAATCGGGCGAAGAGGTTCCACTGACCAGTTATGAATTCCTGTTACTGGAAACCCTGGCAGAGAGCCCAAACCGTATCTTCAGCCGGTCGCAATTGCTCGACAAGATCGCCGGACGCGACAGTTTCCCCTACGACCGCAGCATTGACGTTCTCGTGGGAAAAACCAGAAAAAAACTCGGGGAAGACCCCAAGACCCCAAAGCTGATCAAGACTGTGCGTGGTAGCGGTTACATGTTAACGACATCGGTCGATTTCAAATAAGCCCACCTTAGTATACCAACAACCCCTGAATGGCCTGAACCAGTTCGTCTTTTGTATAAGGCTTGGTCAGAACCGGTGCCCCCCCTGCGTTGTCCGCAGCGTGCGCAATTGGGTCGAACCCCGTACATAGAAGAACTTTTGTCTCAGGGCGGTTCCTGATCAGCCAGTGCGATAATGCGTGGCCGTCGACATCACCGGCCATGACGATATCGCTGAATACCAGATCAATAGCAGGCTCTTCAATCAAGGTCAGCAAAGCATCGTCACCACTGGCTGCGCTGAGCACACGGAACCCGCTATCGCTTAGATCACGAATAGCCATTTTCCGAATACGTGACTCGTCCTCAACGACAAGAATCAGGTTGTCGTGAATATTTTTCAACGCGGGCTTGTCCTCGACGTGCGTGTCAGCTTCAGGCTTGTCACGCGTAGGCAGAAACAGTGAAACATCCGTGCCAACGCCAGGATTGCTTTTAATGTCCAGAATGCCGCCTGATTGCCTGGAAAACCCATACGCCATGCTGAGCCCAAGCCCACTACCCTCACCCGGCGGCTTGGTCGTGAAGAACGGCTCACATGCCCGTGCGGCATTTTCCACTGACATGCCATTACCCGTGTCGGAGACCTTGAACACTACATAATCCCCGGCGCTTATGCCCAATAACGCCGCCTCTGCAGCCTTAAGAGAAACGGGTTTGGCGGAAACTATAATATCGCCACCATCGGACGTCGCATCACGGGCATTGAGCACAAGATTAAGCAGCGCACTTTTAAACTGCGCAGCATCGGCATCAACAGCGGGCAGATTATCTGGAATATCGGCATCCATTCTGACGCCCTCGCCCAACGAACGCCCAACCAATGCCATGAAACCTGACAGAGCCTCAGTCGCATTCATGCGTTCAACCGCACCGTGTTGCCCGCGTGAGAAACTCAACAAGTGCCGCGTCAGTTCCTCACCATCGCTGGAAGCCGATAGCGCATCATCAAGCGCGGCAGCAAACGACGCTTGTCCAGTCTCATCGAGACGGTTTTTCACATAGCGCAGATTGCCTGAAATCACCGTCAGTAAATTATTGAAATCATGCGCTACGCCGCCCGTAAGCTGGCCGACAGCCTCCATGCGCTGGGTGTTCAGCAACTGAGCTTCGGTCCGCTTGCGTAAGGTTATATCGGTAAAGTTCAGCACCGCCCCGATAACCTCGTTTTCATACATCATGGGATGGACGCGATATTCAACCTGAAAACACGTGCCGTCCTTACGCCAAAACACCTCATCATCCGCATGGCCCCGCTCGCCGCAGGCATAGGCACGGTACATCACGCTATCAACGGATTGTAAGGCCGCACCATCGGTGCTGGTGTGGTTGATCAGGGCGTGAACATCCTTGCCATGTAATTCGTCAGCAGAGTCATAGCCAAGCATGCTCAGGCACGCAGGGTTGGTGAACGTGCAGGCCCCATTGACGTCAATGCCCAGAATGGCATCGCCCGATGATTCCAGCAGCAGACGTTCACGCGCATTGCTTAACTGTAGCGCGCGCGCGCGGTTTTGCCGTTCGGTTATGTCACGTGCCGTACCGCGATATCCGCAGAACCGGCCCGTTTCATCAAATACCGGCACGCCGCTGACGCTGATATGAATAGGCTCACCGTTATCCTTGATCCATTTATAGCGAAAATCACGAAACAAGCGGCGCGCGTTCAGGTCTTTCTGGTGGCGTCGCCAACTCTCATCATTAGGCTCGACATCCATGACCTCACTGCGCGTTTTCCCAACCAAGTACCCCATAGGCACACCGGTTTTTTCATAGAAAGTCTCATTCAATTCATCGCCCAGATCGATAAATCTTAAATCTGCGTCCATCTCCCAGTACCAGTCCGACGCTGCACTTGCGAAATCACGAAAGCGCTGTTGGCTTTCGTTCAGAGAACGCATCACGGTCCTGACCTGCGTGACCTCCTTGATCACATGCACCATAACCTCGTTTTGCGGCATATGATCAATTGGCGTCAGCGAGTACTCCGCCCACCGCGCAGAATGTGGAAACTCTACTTCGCTGGAATCAACTTTTTCACCAAGCTCAATATGACGACAGATCGGGCAATACTCTGGCTCGGTTTCAGTGTCATGAAACAGGGCATGACAATGCTGCCCGACAATTTCCTTGTTGGGTAGACCACACCAATCGCGTGCTGCCCGGTTTGTCAACTGAACAACACCACTATGATTAATCAGAATAATTGGATCAGGTATCGCTTCGTAGGCACCAATCCCCGTCGACATGGCAACATAGGGTTCGCTCAACATGGTTCGGGTGATGGCCTGAAAAATAAACCAGAACGAGAACAGCTTAAAAATATGACCCGCCAAATTCGATAGGTCGAACACACGGATATAAAATGTGAAGCATAATTCCGCGCCGATGGTCAGCCCTATGGCAATGATCATCCAGTACAGAACACGCCGATCCAGATATGTCCGGCGCAGCACCAAATGCGCCACGGCACCGAGCAAAATGGCAATAATGATATATTCGCCGGTGATCTTGAAGGCCGTCAGGCCAATGCCTTCGACATAGGCATCGGGGAAGTTCCCCCCCATGATCAATGCAAACAGCGCTACGGCCGGTATGCCCAACGCAACAAAGGCAGCAAAGCCGTTAAACCTGCGGACCAGAAACATCGGCGCAAGCAGTAGATAGGTGCCTTCCATAAAACGCCCGGCAATCCAGAACTGCGCCGTCATGTTACTGCCAGTGGTATCGAAGACACCCATCCCCTTGAAACTAAAGGCATGAAACAGATCAATGAGCGCAACCCAGAAATAGGCCGTGCCGATAAACAGCAGGAAAAAATTACGCGTCGCACGGTGCGTGTAACACGCCACCACGAACATGATGAGGCCGACCACAATGGCCGCCAGTTCAGCAAGCGTATGAAACAACAGGTAATTGACTTGCGCGATGGCAACAAGGATCACGCTGAGCGTTACGGGAACAAGCCATTCCCACATCTCATACCAGTGTCGGACAGATCGTAAACTCTGCACGTTCAAGAGCCTCGTCACGGTTTAGCATCGCAAAAATACGCGGCACGGATTTTCATGCCTTAAGTATACCGGACGGTGCAAAGCCCCTGAGTCAATAAGTGTAAAGTAATGTAATCGCGCGGGTGGTCATTTACTGAACAACCGGGTTCCCGGCCTTGATCCAGTCCTTGATACCGTTTGCCACGTTATAGACGCGCTCATACCCGGCGCGCTCGATCAGCAGATTGGCAATTTTGCGCGACCGATTGCCCGAGCGACAAATCACGATAACCGCTTCATCCTTGGCAACGGCGGCTTCAAAATTCTCGGGGAAGCTCTGCACAAAATTACCCTGATTATCAAACGCTGTCAGCTTGATGCTGCCTTCGACAACACCGGTTTTCTGCCATTCATCAGCGCGGCGCAAATCCACGATTTTGGTGCCTTTTTCGAGCAACGCGATGAGCGCCGCATTGTCCAGATTGGTGTATTTCGGTGGTGTAACGCCCAGCAGTTCGATTTCAAAGCGCAATGTCGCATCGGGCGGAATAACCGCGCCTGCACCCTTGGGGCCATAGGCCAGATGCGGCGGGATGATCAGTTCGCGTTTACCACCGACCTTCATGCCCTCAACACCGCGCTCCCAACCCGGAATGACCTGACGTGCGCCGAGCGTAAACTCGAACGGCTTGCCGCGATCAACGCTGGAATCAAACTTTGTGCCGTCCATCAGCCAGCCGGTGTAATGCACCTGCACCTTGGCGTCACCTGTGGCAACGGCACCGGAGCCCTCGCTCAGATCATTGATAACCAGTTCGTTCGAAGCAGCCGATGCCGGCGCAGCAGCAAACGTTACGAACAATGCTGCAAGCATTGAAAATGCGAGGGATTTAAGCGTTTTGGTCATCAATTCAAACTCCATATGTTGACGGCAACATACCTAAACCGTCATATGAGCAAGAACAAGGCAGCAGATTCAGGTCAACTCAGCCCACAACGTCGGCAACAACGGCAAGGCTGTCGCCGGTCTGCACCAGACCGGGGAAATGCCGCGCAGCCAGAATGCCACCGCGTGTGGCGGTGTATTCGCGCGGCGCACTGCCTGTACGCTCCACATCATAGACCCGCGCAATGACTTGCCCGGCCTCGACCGGCTGGCCCAGATCGACACACATTTCCAGCAACCCGGCATGCTCACAGGTCACAAAACAATCGCCATCGGGCATGTCCAGCCTGGTGCCGTTACAGGCTTCCATCTCACCACCAAGAATGCCCGCGTGCCTGAGCACATTGCGCACGCCGCGCTCGGCGATTGCCACGCTGGCCGCCGTGCTGCTACCGCCGCCACCCAGTTCGGTTGAGACGAACGTCTTACCCATATCCTCGGCCGCGCTGTCGTACATACCCACGCTATCGAGTTCGCGCAGCATCATCGAGTACGGCGCGCCAAAGGCCTCCATGGCCGCGACACAACGCGCCTGAAGTTCCTTGTCTTCAAGCTCATGGGCGCAGGCAAACGGCACGAAATCGAGCGTCTTGCCACCAGCGTGGATATCAAGCACCACGTCAGCCATGGGCAGCAGATAACGCTGGAAATAATCAGCGATCTTTTCGGTCACCGTGCCGTCGGGCCGGCCGGGGAAAACCCGGTTCATGTTGCCCTGATCAATGGGTGAAGTCCGCCGCGCGGCGCGAAACGCCGGATAATTAAACGCAGGCACAATAATCACGCGCCCTGTGATGTCAGCAGGTTTCAAGCTGTTGGCCAGTTTGTTCAGGGCCACAGGGCCTTCATATTCATCGCCATGGTTCGCGCCGCTCAGCAGGGCGGTTGGCCCGGCGCCATTGCGCACCACGCTCACAGGGATCATCACCGCGCCCCACGCGGAATCATCCCGCGAATAGGGCAGCTTCAAAAACCCGTGCTGCACGCCGTCCGCATCGAAATCAACGGTGGGCGAAATCGGTGATGGTCGCATATGATAATTTCCTCGCATTCTCAAAAGATTGCACCATTTCAATCGTCAATAGCGCCACAGGTCAAGGCGCACTTGCACGTGGCGTAAAATTGCGCCAAGCATGAGCCATGTTTGAACTTGATCCGCGCCTTGCCGCCGACACGGTGACGCTCAGCGACCTGCCGCTATCGCGCCTGTTGCTGATGAACGATGCGCGCTATGCGTGGCTGATCCTTGTGCCCACCATGACGGGCCTGAGCGAGTTACATCATCTCAGCCCCGAAGACCGCGCACAGTTAAGTGCTGAAATCGATATGGTATCGCGGGGGCTGGAACAGGCCTTCACACCAACCAAGATCAACGTCGGCGCACTGGGCAACATCGTGCGCCAGCTACACGTCCACATCATCGCACGCTTTGAAGGCGATCCGGCGTGGCCGGGTCCGGTTTGGGGCCACAGCACCGCCGTACCTTATGATGATGAACAGCTAGAGCAAACCCGCGAGCGCATTCTTGGCGCGTTGGGCTTCTAACGACATATTTAGCGATGCCACTATTTTAACCGGCATGAGTGTATTTCTACTGAAATTAGAATTCTGCCTATCATACCGGGATATGTCATGCCTATACTGCCGCAGAGTTGGGGACTAGGCATATACATAGAAGGAAGGCTTCAAAATGATGAACGAACACCTGAACCGTCGCAATGTTCTGACCGCCGGCGGTGCATTGGCCGCAACAACTGTCATGTCACAGGTTGCCCAGGCTGATACCCACGATGCACATTCCGGTCACATGATGGGCGGCATGCATAAGAACCAAACCGTAATCGACACAGCAATGAGTTGCATCATCAATGGCAACATTTGCCTTGATCATTGCATGATCCTGTTTACAGAAAACGACACGAGCGTCGCCGAGTGCGCCAATCAGGTCACGCTGATGCTGCCCATATGTGATCTTCTTATGAAATATGCGCTCGCCGATACCAGCTATCTGAAACAGATCGCTGCGGTGTGCATTGATGTGTGCTCTGAGTGTGAACGCGAATGCCGCAAGCATGCCGACAAACATGCGCAGTGCAAGGCATGTGCTGAATCCTGCGCCGAATGCATTAAAGCCTGTAAGGCATTGATCGCCGCATAAAAACGAAACCATATGCCAAACGAAAAGCCCTTGAAGCAGCCTGCTTCAAGGGCTTTTTTTACAAGCAGGTATTAACCTTCCACGTCCTCGCGCTTCATTTCCAGTTCCAACCATTGCTCTTCAGCCTCGGCCAGGTCTGTCTGCGCGCGTTGCATGCCGCTCGCGGCTGCCTCAAACGCGTCGGGGTCGCGCGTGAACAAATTGGGCGCGGCCAGTGTCACCTGAAAGCCTTCGATTTCGCCGTGCAGGGCGTCCATGCGAGCGGGTAATGTGTCGAGCGCATGCTTGTCCTTAAACGTCAGGCGTCCCTTGCCCGGCGATTTGCCCGATTGCGATGCAGTTGCCTGCTTGCCCTTGCGCGGCTTGGTGCCGGGTTTTTCGGCGCTCTTGGACGTCACGTCCGTGCCGCGCTGGTGCAACATATCCGCGTAGCCACCAACATATTCGCGCCAGTTGCCGTCGCCTTCATAGGCAATCACCGACGTTGCCACCAGATCAAGAAAATCACGGTCATGGCTGACAATCAGCACCGTACCGGGATAATCGGTCAGGGTTTCCTGCAACAGATCGAGTGTCTCAAGGTCCAGATCATTTGTCGGCTCATCAAGCACCAGCAGGTTTGATGGTCGTGCCAGCGCGCGTGCCAGCATGACGCGACCGCGCTCACCACCCGATAGCGCGCTAAGCGCGGTTCGCGCCTGATCGGGGCTGAACAGAAAGTCCTTCATATAGCCAATGACGTGGCGCAGTTCGCCGCCCACCGAAACACTGTCACCATGCCCGCCGGTCAGCGCATCGGCCAACGCGGTATTGGGATCAAGACTTTCACGACGCTGATCGAGGCTGACCATTTCCAGATTGGTGCCCAGCTTGATCGAGCCGCTATCGGGCGCAAGCGCACCGGTCAGCATGCTCAGCAACGTGGTCTTGCCCGCGCCGTTGGGGCCGATGATACCGACCCGGTCGCCGCGCACGATGCGGGTGGAAAATTCACGTACCACATGGTTTTCGTCGAACGCCTTGGCGATACCAAAAGCTTCGATAACACGCTTGCCCGAAGACTCGGCCTCGCTGGCGCTCAACTTGACCGCGCCGCGCAGGGTGCGTTGTTTCTGGCGTTCATCGCGCAATGCAAACAGCGCGCGCAGGCGGCCCTGATTACGCTTGCGCCGCGCGCTGACACCCTTGTGCAGCCAACTGGTTTCGGCCACTAGTTTGCGGTCAAGCTTGTGACGATCAAGCTCTTCCTGCTCAATCAGTTCATCGCGCCAGGCTTCAAAATACTTGAAGCCTTTTTCCAGACGCCGCGTGCGGCCCAGCGACAGCCACACCGTGGCACGGGTCAGGTTTTCGAGGAACCGACGGTCATGGCTGATAATGACCAGAGCCGAACGGATCGACTTCAACTCGGCCTCCAGCCATTCGATGGCCGGCAGATCAAGGTGATTGGTCGGCTCATCGAGCAGCAGGATATCGGGTTGCGGTGCCAATACACGTGCCAGTGCACAACGCCGGGCTTCGCCGCCTGACAGCGTGGCGGGATCTTCCGTACCGCTCAGGTCAAGCTGTTCGAGCAGGTAGTGTGCACGGTAGGGGTCGTCGCCCGGCCCGAGGCCGGCCTCGACATAGGCCAATGTTGTGGTGAAGCCGCTGAAATCAGGTTCCTGAGGCAGATAACGTACGGTGCAGCCGGGCTGTACAAAGCGCTCGCCGCTGTCGGCATCAACCATCCCTGCGACGATTTTCAATAGCGTCGACTTACCCGATCCATTGCGTCCAACCAGACTCAGCCGGTCGCCTTCGGACACAGAGAACTCCGTTCCTTCAAGCAGCGGCGTGCCGCCAAAGGTCAAATGAATGTCGCGCAGGGTAAGGATCGGAGGGGCCATAGCGCGCCTATACAGGAGCAGACCGCCCCCATGCAAGCCTGAACATCAAAGCGCCGCCTGAAGTTAAGCCTCTTTGATGATGCGTTCTGGCGGGAAATACAATGTTACCGTTGTGCCCTTGCCTAACGTGCTCTCGATAGCCAGCGTGCCGCCGTGCAGTTCCACAAGACTCTTTGTCAGCGATAGCCCCAACCCGACTCCTTCATGGGTGTGCATAGCATCATCGCGCGATTGGCCAAAGGGCTCGAGCACTTTGGGAATATCGGCCTCGGCAATACCGCATCCGGTATCAGCCACACGCAATTCCAATCCATCGTCGGCCGTCATATCGAGCGCAATGGTGATCGCACCATCATCTGGGGTAAACTTTGATGCGTTCGATAACAGATTGAGCACCACCTGCGTTAGCATCCGCTCATCGCCCAGCATCGGCGGAAAGCCGGATGGCGCTTCAAAATGAAAGCGCTCGCCATCTGATGTCACTTGACCCGACATCATGGTGATGCCCTGTTCTATACAATCTACAAGATTGACCGGCTGTTCATCGAGATTGATTTCTCCAGCTTCGACCTTCGAGAGATCAAGAATGTCGTTAATCAGCGCCAACAAGTGTGAACCTGAACCGTGGATCAGGTCGATATATTCCTCATACTGCGGGTTATTCAGCGCACCAAAGGCCTGAATACGGATCATATCGGAAAAGCCGAGGATCGAATTCAGCGGCGTACGTAATTCATGACTCATGTGAGCAAGGAATTGTGATTTTGCTCGATTGGCTGTTTCTGCGTGTTCCTTGGCAGCACGCAGGGTGCTTTCAATTTTTTTAAGCTCGGTCATGTCCTGAACCGCGCCGATGATAATCCCGTCTTCAGAGGACATTCTGGAGACCTCGCGCAGATAACGCAAATTTCCATTGACGTCGTACATGCGAAATTCTGCTTCATATGGCTTCAGGCCAGCGTCTATGACCTTGTATTTAAAGAGTTCTCGGTCATCGGGGTGAACACGTTCCATAACGTCCAGATTGGTCGTTACCTGCTCCATGTACTCATCCACACTCAGGCCGTGCATGGCTGCCAGCCCTTGTGAACACATCAGGGCCTTGTCATTAACGACATCCCATTTCCAATACCCCGTATTGGCAATGTCGAGTGCATTTTCTAGAATACGGTCTTTTTCTACAATTTCGCGCGCATCGTTCATGCTCTGAATGGCGATACTGGCCAGATTGGCCTGGGTTTCGATCAGTTCCAGATCGTCCTGGCCGGGCGCACGAACCTCGTCATAATACATGGCAAAAGTGCCGACCACGTTGTGTTCGCGGTCCAGCACCGGTTGTGACCAACAGGCATGAAAGCCGACCTCTTTGGCCAACGCCATGAAAGCCTCCCAGTACGGGTGAGTAAGCACGTCCTCGACGATCACGCGTTCACCAGACCATGCCGCTGTACCGCACGATCCAGCACCCTCTCCTGCCATCATGCCGTCAATGGCCTCGTTATAAAAATCTGGCAGACTCGGTGCTGCGCCGTTCCGCAGACAACCCGTGTTCGCGTCATATAGCAGAACCGAACAACGCATACCCGGATGATAGCGTTCAGTGCCCCGGCACAACAACTCCAGCACCGGCTGCAGCGCGCTGCCCTCGGCAATCATCTGCAACACATCTGCACGAATTTTTAGTAACTTGTCTGCGGCCATTTTTCGCCGCGACGCAGTACCGCGTGCCAGCAGCTTGACAATCACCACGCCGAGAGAGGGGCAGAAACCATGATCGCCACTTTTTGGTACATAGCGCGCAGCACCGATTTCCATGGCTTCGACAGCGCGCATCTCATCGACCAGCTTTGCCGTGACCACGATGGGCATCAGCGGATCAAACTCCAACACCGCACGACATAAATCCAGACCGCACATGTCTGATTGGCTGACTTCCATCGCCACAGCGTCATAGGTATTAACGTTGAGCAGTGCCAATCCCGCCGCGCCGCTATCGGCACAGTCCACAGCATAGCCGCGACCGACAGCCACCGACGTAAACAGGGCCGTGGCCTCTACATCAGGGTCAATATAAAGAATCCGTGAAATATTTTGTGTCATCGTGTTGTTTATTGGCACGCGGTCATTAAAGGGGGGGGCTACATACCTGTGTATTTCATGCGTGTATAACAACCCTACATACGTATGCAAACCTTACGGCAGCATGACAGCCGTGAAATTTTCCGGCCCGACGGCAAAAAAAGATCACTGGCGCGCATGGCATTCCCCCGGCCATGCTTCGACGCTATGCTGCAATCTATCGTCAGAAAGAGGGCACACCCGTGAAAATCGTTGACTACAAAACCTACGTTGTCGGCACGCCACCGCCGCATTTCGGCGGGCTGTACTGGATTTTTGTCAAACTGACCACGGACAGCGGTATTGAAGGCATTGGCGAGGTCTATTCCGTACCCTTTCACCCCGACGCGGTGGAACACATGATCGCAGACATCTGCGAGCGCATGGTGATCGGCACAGACCCCTACCATGTTGAGCGCCTGTGGCGCCGTGTCTACAGCCGCGGCTTTACCCAACGACCTGATACCTCGGTCATGGGTATCCTGAGCGCGGTTGAGACCGCGTGCTGGGACATCATGGGCAAGGCCGCTGGCAAACCGGTCTATGACCTGCTCGGCGGCCAAGTCCACGAGGCGCTATGGTCCTATACCTATATTTATCCCGAGCCCGATGATAAAACCGACGTCTATGCTGACGCTGATCTGGCCGCGCAGCGCGCCTGTCAATATATCGATCAGGGTTTCAGCGCGGTCAAGTTCGATCCCGTCGGGCCGTACACCGCGTTCGATCCGCGCCAGTTATCGCTCGAAGCCCTCGACCACACCGAGCATTTCGTCAAAACCCTGCGCGAGGCCGTCGGCGGCCGCTGCGAACTGTTATTCGGTACGCACGGCCAGATGACCCCGGCGGGCGCGATCCGCCTTGCCAAGCGGCTCGAGCCTTACGATCCGCTGTGGTTCGAAGAACCCACCCCGCCCGAACGGCCAGAGGCGTCGGCGCGCGTAGCGCAGCATACATCCATTCCCGTCGCGACCGGCGAACGGCTGACCACCAAGTACGAGTTCGCCCGCGTGCTGGAAAACCAGTCCGCGTCGATCCTGCAAATGGCGTTGGGTCGCGTCGGTGGTTTGCTAGAGGCCAAGAAGATCGCCGGTATGGCCGAGGCGCATTACTGCCAGATCGCGCCACACCTGTATTGTGGGCCGATCGAGGCCGCCGCTAATATTGCATTGAGCGCGTGCAGCCCGAATTTCCTGATCCTCGAAAGCATTCAGGATTTTTCCGGCTTCCATAATGAAATCCTCAAAAAACCCATAGTCTGGCAGGACGGCCACGTCATTCCGTCCAGCGAGCCCGGCCTTGGTGTGGAACTCGACGAAGATGTCTGCGCCGCCCATCCATACACCGGCGATGCACTGCATCTGGATATGGCGCGCGACCCGGCGTAGTATCGCGCACCCATAAAACCAGAACAGACGAGAGCACACACATGGCGCAACCGACGATCACCTACGAAGGCACGGTCCAGCACGACTGGGTGGATTACAACGGCCACATGCGCGACGGTTATTACGTCGTGGTGTTTTCCAGCGCCATCGACACCCTGATGGACATGCTGGGCATGGACGAAGACTACCGCGAGCGCACGGCGGGTACGCTTTACACACTGGAAATTCATTGCGCCTATCTTATGGAAGTCAGCGAGGGCGAGGCCATTACCTGTGATATCCAGATCATTGATTGCGACACCAAGCGCATGCACCTGTTCTGCCGCATGCTGAAGGGCCGCATGGACAACGCGCAAGATACCGCCGAAGTCCTCGCCACCGAAGAGATTATGCTGTTGCATGTGAACCAGAACGCTGGCCCGTCCGCCGCCCCCTTCCCGCCCGAAGTCGATACAAAGGTGCAGGCTATGTGGGCTGAGCATCAGGCGCTGCCACGGCCCGAAAAGACCGGCGCGTCCATCGGCATCCGGCGCAAGAAAGGCTAAGCACCATGCGAGACGACGGTTCCATCGCGCGACGCTCTGTCATTGAATACGCTTTGTGGATGAACGAGTGCGGCCTCAATCAAGGCACGTCGGGCAATATCAGCACGCGCCATGTCAGCACAAACGCCGATGACAAGGGCAGCCAGACCCTGCTGATCACGCCGAGCGGCATGCCATATGAGGACCTCAGCTCCGAAGACATCGCCGCGCTGCCGCTCGACACCCCACTTGATGAGCTTGATATGGCATGGCGCGGCACCATGGCGCCATCAAGCGAATGGCGTTTTCATTATGACATCATGCGCGCGCGGCCCGACGTCGGCGCGGTGGTCCATACTCACAGCGTCCACGCCACAGCGCTGGCCATGACCGGGCGCGGCATTCCCGCGGCACACTATATGGTCGCGGCATTCGGCGGCAACGATGTACGCTGCGCGGACTACGCCACGTTCGGCACACAGGCTTTGTCGGACGCCGTGCTCGACGCGCTGGACGATGGCCGCACGGCGTGCCTGATGGCGAACCACGGCATGATTGCGTGCGGTGAAACCCTGAAAAAAGCCATGTGGCGCGCCGTCGAGCTGGAAACCCTGGCGCAACAATATTTGCTCGCGCTGTCCATCGGTGGGCCGAATGTGCTAGGCGATGACGAGATGGAACGCGTCGCCGAGAAGTTCAAGACCTATGGCCTGCGCTCAAAGTCAGACTAGACGTAATCACGATATTCAGTGCTAAACATGTGCGCCGCGATGTGCGCCGCCAGATCATTCGGGCACGGATGACTGGCGAGATCGCGCTGATAGGCAACCTGTGCCACCGCCATGGCAATAGACATTGAAACGTCACGAATGCGGCCCAGCGCAGGATATATCCGGTCGAGCGCAAGGTCCTCATCACTGACCTGTTCGCTCAGGGACTTGGCTGCGGCAAAGAACATCTCATCGCTCACATGCCGCGCACCGCATGCCATCAATCCAAGCCCCACACCGGGAAAGATATAGGCGTTGTTGCCCTGACCGGGGGAATGCGTCCGGCCATTTATCGTAACGTCAGGGAACGGGCTGCCACAGGAGAAAATGGCGCGCCCGTCGGTGTGAGTATAGGCCTGTTCAGCGGTGCATTCGGCCTCGGCGGTGGGGTTTGACAGGGCCATGATCAGCGGCCGCGCGGCACCGGTTGAATTAACCTCTGCCATGGCGCGCAGAACCTCGGGGGTGAAGCTGCCGCCCTGCCCCGAAACCCCGATCAACACGGTGGGTTTGAGCGTTTTCACCGCGCTGAGCAGATCGCTGATGGGTTCGCGGTCGTGAGCATATGGCCGCTTGAAATCATCCATCTGATCAATCCGGCTGGCGACCAGCAGGCCCTTTGAATCGAGCAGGGAGCACAGCTCGCGCGCCTCGGCTTGCGCCATGCCATCATGCATCAGGGCTGAAACGATCAGGTCGGCGATCCCGACACCGGCGCTGCCGGCACCAAAAATCATGAAGCGTTGCGCCGAGAGGTCTTCGCCCTTCATGGACATGGCCGTCCAGATCCCCGACAGGGTCACCGCCGCAGTGCCCTGAATATCGTCATTGAAGGTGCACACCCGGTCGCGGTATTTCGTCAACAGGCGGTAAGCATTGGTTTTCCCGAAATCCTCGAACTGGATGATGGCATCGGGGTAACACTGTGTTGCGGCCGTGACAAATTCCTCGACAATCATGTCATACGCCGCGCCGCGCAGACGCGGAATTTTCAGGCCCAGATACAGCGGGTCATCAATCAAACTCTGGTTGTTGGTACCGACGTCCAGCATGACCGGCAGGGTGCAGTCCGGCGGCACACCGGCACAGGCGGAATACAAGGTCAGCTTGCCGATCGGAATGCCCATGCCGTTGGCCCCCAGATCACCAAGCCCCAATATGCGCTCGCCATCGGTCACAACAATAACGCGCGGATTTGCCTGTTCCCAGTTACCGAGAATTTCAACCATCCGGCCCTGATCATTGGCGCTCAGGTACATGCCCCGGGTGCGGCGGAATATATGACCGAACTCGAGACAAGCCTTGCCGACGGTGGGGGTGTAAAGAATGGGCAGCATGTCTTCGATGTGATCAGCCACGACCCTGTAGAAAAGCTGCTGGTTACGCTCCATCAGGTCGGTCATGAAAATGTATTTATCCAGATTGCCGGTCTTATGATGAAAATTATCCATCACCCGTCCGACCTGCTCGTTCTGGCTTGAAACGTGCGGTGGAAACAGGCCGTGCAAGCCAAGCGCGTCGCGCTCTGCCATGGTAAAGGCCGTGCCCTTGTTTAGCGCGGGGTCACGCAAAATAGCCACACCGCGGGGCAGATCATCGAGATTGGGCAGGTTGGATGTATCGTTGGACGGTTTATTCTTCATGAACTGTGATCCGTAAAGTTTATGGTCCGTCTCTCAGTCTAGCCCCGTTGTGCTGCGACGTGGCAATCGTCATGATGCGGGCCTGACTATTATTGTACCGCGACGGTGATATTTTGACATATCCTGTTCGGGTCATGGGCAAATTCATATGGAACCGAGGGCAGACAATGGCGTTCATGCGAACCACGTTTCAGATACGGATTGCCTTGTCGCTGGCTATCTTTGCATCGACCCCGGCCATGCCAGTGGCCGCGACCAGCCATAGCGTCGAGGTCAGCCATTTCGCCAGCGGTGATCTGAGCGGCTGGCAGGAGAAAGTCTTTCATAAAAAGACCCGCTACGAACTGGTCAACAATGACGGCGCAGACGGTGTTGGCACGGTCCTGATGGCGCACAGCAATGCCAGTGCCTCGGGCCTTGTACGCGAAATGAATATCGACCTGACAAAGACACCCTGCCTCGCATGGTCGTGGAAGGTCGACGGCGTTCTCGATGGCCTGGACGAAACCACCAAGGCCGGTGATGACTATGCCGCGCGGGTCTACGTGGTGTTTTCCGGCGGAGCGTTTTTCTGGAACACCCGGGCGCTGAGTTACGTCTGGTCGAGCCAACAGCCCGTCGGGGCCACATGGCCCAATGCGTATTCAAGCAATGCCATTGTGCTCGCCGCGCAAAGCGGCAGCCGCCACGTCGGCCAATGGGTCAGCCAGCGCCACAACATCCGCGATGATTTCAAACGCCTGTTTGGTGAAGACATCACACAGGCCGACGCCGTCGCCATCATGACCGACACCGACAATTCAGGCCGCTCTGCCACGGCGTATTACGGCGAGATCACCCTGTCCCCGGCGTGTTGAAACGCCGAGCTTTTAAGGTCGCGTAACGGCGACGCCGCCTGTCACCGAACGCGCTTACAATTCTTCACAATCTCTACATATTATTTCCGCCTAAACATCCTAATGTATACATGACGGTATATGCACGTCTCCCCTGCACCTACCCCCCCGAATGTGCAGTCAGGATAAGATCAGGAAGTAACCGACATGGATGTGCCCGCAACCCACGACAATATAGACGCAGTGATGGACGGCCTGCGCCGTGAATTCATCGACAGCGCCCACGATATGCTTATGGACACCGATCAGCTGATCCGGCGTATGAGCAGTGATATTCGTGCCGAAGATGCGTTCCTGGAACTACGCCGTAACATTCATACCATCAAGGGTCAGGGCGGAACGTTCGGATTCCCACTGATCACCACCGTCGCCCATCTGCTGGAAGACTTCATCGATACCGTCACAGAAATTAACAACGACGCCACGCAAGGCATTCAGGCTTTTGTCGATCAGATATCAGCCCTGCTTGATCGTGACGCGCCGCCCACCGCTGCCGAAGAACAATTTATTCTGCATGCCCTGCCCAACGTGCGCGCGACCGAGTTCTCCGACCAGATCGTCAAGGACCTGCGCGCGCTTGTCGTCATGCCCGAAAGCATCCAGCGAAAGATCATCGGGCAGGAACTGGTGTCATGCGGGTTTCGCCTGAATTTTGCCAGCACCGCCGTTTCCGGGCTTGAAGCTGCTCTGGCATTTCCGCCGGACATCGTACTTTCGAGCATGGAGATTCAGGGTTTCACCGGCAGCGAACTGGCCAAGGTTTTTCATTCCGTGCGCGACCTGACGGCAAGCCGCTTCATCCTGATAACCAGCCATGAGCTGGAACACGAACGCATGCGCGAGCTGCCAGAAGGCACCAGAATCATTCAGAAGAATGCCAACTTCGCCGAACAACTTGTCGACTGCCTGATGGCATGGGGGATTTTCGGCGCGCACTATAGCAAGGAAGCCTGAACGACGCCACGTCGTGCCGGATCAATCGCGCAGCACACTTTGCCACGCTTCGCGCACGGTATCTTTTGCCGCCACATCGATCAGGTCGCCATGGGCGATGATGACGCGTTCGAAATCCCACGCCATGATACGTTGCAGCGCAGTGCGTGCGGCCTTTTTGTCAGACCAGCCAATCTGATATTCGGGTGCCGGTCGGGCCTTGTTCCACATGCGAAAAACGGCCTTCCACCAGACCTTGATCAGCCAGCCCACACCGGGCGTTGCATCGCCGAAGCACTCCACCAGATCGGTCAGAATCAATGTTTTCGATGGCCGATGAAAAAACGCCACCTCCCATATAAACCGCGTACCGCGTACCAGCACCTGATCGAACACCTCAGACCACACATCGGGCGCGCTATCGCCCAGAAATTCGTCAAAGCGTAGCGCCGGGTCCTTGCGCTCGATACCGGGACAGATATAAACCGCCGCGTCGGGGAATAGCCGTGCGGCGTGCGCCAGATGCATCCAGTGAAAATTGCCCGGACCGACCAGAAACTGCACCGGCCCCAGTGCGTCGATCTCGGCTTTCAACGCAGCGTCAATGTTACCCGGTGAGTGCAGCCAGAGCCCCCCGTCCGGCAACCGCACAAGGGTCATGCGCGCGCGGAATTTGCACCCTGCATAGGAAATCGGATAGTCGGCCAGATAAACCGAACCATCCACATAAGCCTGAAAGTGCGCTCGATCATCCAGCATCAGATCGGTTCTTTGCTGCTCAATGGCCCGGCTCAATTATAAAGCACATCAGTACGTCACACCCGCCGTTTGTTCAGTGTCTTGCACGCGACTAACCCAGATCAACACAACCCGCGCCAATGCCGTGTTAATATCCAGCGTTGCATTGCGCGCAAGATATTTTCCAGCCACAGGTTGAACAGACGATGGAAGTTCATATTCATCTTCAGGTATTGCTGATCATCCTGCTGACGGCCAGGGTATTTGCTGAGCTTGCATCGCGCCTGAAATCGCCCTCGGTCATCGGTGAACTTGTTGCCGGTGTGGTGCTTGGGCCAAGCCTGTTGGGCTGGGTCGAACCCACCGAAGCCATCAAGTTGCTGGCGGAAATCGGTATCATCCTGCTGTTGTTTGAAGTCGGCATTGAAACCGATCTGGTAAAATTAACCAAATCACGCTGGAAGTCCGTGATCGTGGCGATCGGTGGTTTCGTGCTGCCCTTCGTGCTTGGATTTTCATTCAGCTATGTCCTTTTCGGGCTGCCTTTGCTGGTTTCTCTTTTCATCGGCGGCACGCTGACCGCAACAAGCATCGGCGTCACGGTCCGGGTTCTGGACAATCTGAATGTTCAACAGGGACACGAGGGACAGATCGTTCTCGGGGCTGCTGTGCTCGATGATATATTCGGCGTTGTGTTGCTGGCGCTGCTTTATGAATTCGCCATCGGCGGCGGCGTTAGCCTGATCAATGTCGGCAAGGTGTTGTTGTTCATCGTGATCTTCTTCACGCTGGCACCCATTGCGGCAAAGATCATTTCCGTGGTGATCAAGCGGCTGGATGAAACCACCGAAGTGCCGGGTTTGATCCCCACCATGATGCTTTCACTGGTGCTGTTCTTCGCATGGCTTGCAAAAGAGGTCGGCGCGCCGGAAATACTCGGCGGGTTTGCCGCCGGGCTGGCCCTGTCACGGCGTTTCTTTTTGCCGTTTGGTGTGGCGCTGCGCGCCGATCCGAAATTTGCGTTGCGCATCGAAAAACAGTTGAAGCCCATCGTTCATCTCTTCACGCCGATCTTTTTCGTCGTGGTGGGGCTGTCGCTTTACCTGCACGAAATCGACTGGAGCTCTTTGCATATATGGGCGTTATCGCTGGGCCTGTTCATTGCCGCCGTGATCGGCAAATTCGCAGGCGCGCTTGTGATCGACGAACCATGGAATTCACGCTTCATCATTGGTGTTTCCATGATACCGCGCGGCGAGGTCGGCTTGATTTTCGCCGAGCTGGGACGTCAGAGCGATGTGCTGAACAATGAAACCTATGCCGCGTTGATCATTGTCATTGTGCTCACCACCCTGCTTCCGCCGTTCGTGATGAAATGGTTCTATACCAGCCGCCACGCTGAAAAGCTGATACAGTAATATCATCCCGCGCCAAGCGCCCGACCACACCACATTGAAAAGGATACCGACATGAGCAACGGACCCGACAAGGCCACCGGCGGCTGCATGTGCGGCGCGGTGCGCTATGAAGCCAGCGGCGCCCCGGCATCATCCATGTATTGCCACTGCACCAGCTGCCGCAAACACACCGGCGCACCGGTGGTCATGCTGGTCGGCTATAAGCGTGATCAGGTGACGTTCAGCGGCGATGCGCGAAAAATCTATCAATCCTCACCGGGTGTGGGGCGTGGGTTTTGCGACCAATGCGGCACGCCACTGACATGGGAAGGCGACGGCGGCGAGCTCGGCCCGCTGGTCGAGGTCACCATCAGCACGCTCGACAACCCCGATGACTTCCCACCACAGGGCCACATCCACCACGCCGAAAAACTGTCATGGTTCGAGACCAGCGATACCCTGCCGCGATACCGGGTGTGGGATGATGAGGCGCCTAACTAGGTGCGTCCGTAACCTGAACCCGGCTATCGCCGTTCCAAAGTTCAATTATTTTTTCTATAATTCCCTCTAGGGTTGCCGATCTCGCCCCTGCTTCATAAGCATCCTGTAAAATTGCTGTCATAATTTCTGGCGTTTTTTGCGCATCTTTACGGCTAGACACCTCGAATGATTCTTTATGTTTATCAATTAAACCATCCATAAGATCAGCGCCGATCTCCTCTCTTAAGGTCGTCTCCAATTTATCTTTAAAACACGCGTATAAATCCGACACCCGCGTAATACTTGGATCAAGATTGTCCGAACTTTCATCACAGAGCTTCTGTAACGGTAAATTCGCCCATTGGTCATCGCCTGCGTCATTATCATTGTCCCAGATTAAATATACGGGCACGCCGAGGCATTTTTTGATCGCTGCAATTTTATCAATTTTAGATTTCCCATGAACAGGGATAAGAGATATCTCTTTCTCTTCGAAATTCACGCCCTTAATTGCTGCGATAGCCATTAGTGCAGCGCGATCACTTACGCCTTCGACAAGAACAGAAAGTCGTGAGAAAAACCCCTCGGCTACTGTGGAGTCAATGATATGAAGGCGTGGGCGTAGAGTATTTGCAGAGAACGTCCCCGCCGGACGCTCCATTGCGCTTTCAAGAAGCGTTACTGCTTCCTTTAAAGATGCTGAATTTACATATGTTTGCCGAACTGTTTCACCGTCAACGGACTGGCGGCCAACAATTCTCAACTCATCGAATCGATCTATCGAAACAAATAATGGTGAATGCGTCGCAAAAATCACCTGAGTTTCAGATGCGACCCCTTGTAACGTACCTGCCGCAAGTTTCTCTAGTACATTAGCTAAATGGCGCTGTTTGGTTGGGTGCTGATAAAGCTCTGGTTCTTCAATCGCAAGAATAAGTCCCGGCAATATCCCCGACACGAGTCCTGCTTGTGAATTTTCTTCATCGTCCGCGCTATTTGCCTCGTTGGCTTGTTCATCAATGTTTGGGGCACTAGCAACTGCCAAATGTTGCAATAATGTAAAAACAAGTGCGCGTTGCAAACCATGCCCTGTTCGATCAACCGGTGTTTTAAAACCTTCGTCAAGTAAATCCATAATTGCACTGGGCAAAGGAAGTTTAAGTGGCTCAGCCTCCTTCCAATTCATAACTACACTTGTATTTTCATAGTAACTTTGAAGAGTCGCGCTCAATGCGGTTTGAAGCGTGCTTAATTCCGTTAAATTTTCTGGGGCAATTGCTTGCTGATATCTTTCGTTAAATTCGTTTTGAAGTTCTCGTATATCATCACGTGCTTCAACTGCGGAACGTACGACAAGGTCTAGCAATTCAGAGATAACGCTACCTTTACCCTCTGACGCATCAACGGATGCATCACGTACGGCAGGGATGAATACAAAACTTGTTGCCTCTTGTAGCTTGCCGGCAGCGACATTTGTAAATCCAAAAAATCGCCCATCATCACGGCCCAACTCACACTGGTCGGGGTGTTCTTGCTCCCACGCCAATAAATGATCTTCAATCTCTTCAGCGCGCGACACTGGCGGTAATTCCGAAAGCTCTTCTTGCATTGCTTTATACAGTTCCCGCATATCCGTTTTTTTAGTTGCGGCTCTTATTTTCTGAAAGTGTGGATTGCGATACGCTGCTCCGAAATAAAGGCCATTGTTTTTGCTGGCATTTGCCCAAAACACACGAGCCACAATCATTTCCTCATTTTCGTCTATCTTTGGTCCAAAGGAATTTTTCTCTGCCTCATTAAAGTCACCAAAGATTATTGCGATTTCGATTTCTCGTTTCGTATCATGGTCAAAAAAATCCGACGTAGAAATGTTAGGAGTGCCCCTCGCATAGAAATATTCCAACGCACGCAATACCGTTGATTTCCCAGCCCCATTTCCTCCGATAAACCGTGTAATGAGATCAAAGCTAATTGCTAGGTCTTCGATGCACCGAAAATTTCTAATCCTAATTCCTCTAGCACGCATTTAATTGCACTCCATCCAAGGTGCTCGTTTAGCAGTAAATTTAAGCCTACCACTCCCTCTAAAGCTGTGCCTTAAGTTTCTGGCTCTTGACATTTTAGCTTTATTTTCCTATATTAGTCTATTCTTCCCTATTTGTGGCGGACGATTTGTGCCCGCCCAGGCATTTACAGGAGGCGGACCATGGATAATGACTCCGACGCGCAGCGTGCGCGTGGCAGTTATGATGAGACCAGCGACCCCCTATTCAACGACCCGTATTTGACCAATGATCATGGCAACGGCGCGGCGGCATGTGGTCGCCGTGCGCACGTGAAAACCCGGTCGATTCCGCGTGCAAAATCAACGAAACTCAACAAACCTAAACAAAGATAAACAAAATGATGTATTTCAACACCTTAGAAACACCGTTCTGCGGGTTTGCGGGGTGTTTCGATCTACTAGTTGCACGTTGGTTCACAAAACTAAACAGCGCGCCGGGGTCGCGATTGCCTGCAACAGGCCGTGTTGCATTTTTTCATTACCCCGGCACGCCGAAACGCGCCATAGTTCAAGCCAGATGCGCGTACGGCACGCCGCGCCGTGAAAATGGGAGGTCATAAGATGGATACCGTCGGACAATTCCCCCACGTTGTCAGCGAAACCGAAAATGAATGGATCACGTTGGGCGATGGCTGTCGTCTGGCGGCGCGCATGTGGATGCCATCTGACGCCGCGCAAAATCCGGTGCCCGCCATTCTGGAATACCTGCCCTATCGCAAGCGTGACGGCACGGCGGCACGCGATGCGCTGACCCATCCCTATCTGGCCGGACATGGCTATGCCTGCATCCGTGTCGATATCCGTGGCAATGGCGAGTCCGATGGCGTCATGCTCGACGAATACACCCAACAGGAACACGACGACGCGCTGGAAATCATCGACTGGCTGTGCGCCCAGCCGTGGTGCGACGGCAACGTCGGCATGATGGGCATATCGTGGGGTGGCTTTAACGCCCTGCAGATCGCCGCCCTGCAGCCCCCGGCGCTAAAGGCCATCATCACGCTGTGTTCCACCGATGACCGCTACGCCGATGACATTCATTACAAGGGCGGCTGCCTGCTGGGTGAAAACCTGGGCTGGAGTTCAACCATGCTGGCCTATTCATCACGCCCGCCCGACCCCGAACTGGTCGGTGAACGCTGGCGCGCCATGTGGCTGCAACGGCTGGAGAACGAACCGTTGCCCGCGCTGGAATGGTTGCGCCATCAGCATCGTGACGATTTCTGGAAACACGGTTCGGTGTGCGAGGACTATGCCGCGATTTCAGCGGCCGTACTGGCCGTGGGTGGTTGGGGCGATGCCTATTCCAACGCCGTGCCGCGCATGCTGGAAAACCTGAGCGCACCGGCGCGCGGCATCGTCGGGCCGTGGCATCACAAGTATCCGCATTTTGCCGTACCCGAACCGCGCATGGGTTTCCTGCAGGAAGCCCTGCGCTGGTGGGACCAATGGCTGAAAGGCATCGACACCGGCGTGATGGATGACCCGCTGTACCGCGCCTATATGCTCAATAGCGTGCGCCCCGCCACGTTCTACCCCGAGCGCGCCGGACGCTGGATTGCCGAGGACACATGGCCGTCCGACAACGTCGACACGCTGGAACTGGCGCTGAACGATGGCGTGTTGAGCGAGAGTGCCAATACATCCAGCGCGCCGCGCACAATCAATTCACCACAGGACACCGGCAAGATGGGCGGTGAGTTCTGCGTCATCTGGCTTGGCCCCGACATGCCCGGCGAGCAGCGCGGCGAGGACGCCAATTCCATGGTGTTTGATATGCCGCCACTCGATACCCGCACCGAGATTTTTGGTGCAGCCGTGCTCAACCTGTCGTGCAGCGTGGACAAGCATCAGGCCAATATCGCCGTGCGGCTGTGCGACGTGGCACCCGATGGCAGTTCGACGCGGGTGTGCTGGAGCGTGCTTAACCTGTGCCACCGCGACGGGCACGAAAATCCGCAAACGCTGGAACCGGGCAAGCGCTATGACGTGCGCGTGCAGCTCGATGATATTGCCTGGGCGTTCCCCGCCGGGCACCGTATCCGGTTGGCGATCTCGACCGCATACTGGCCGATGATCTGGCCTTCACCACAGGCTGCGACGTTGAGTGTGCACGGCGGCCAGAGCACGTTGAGCCTGCCGGTGCGCGCGCCGCGTGACGAAGCGTTGCGCGAATTCCCCGCCGCCGAGGCTGCGCCCGCGCAACACACCGAGGAACTGCGCGCACCACACAACGAACGCACCATCGAGCAGGATCTGGCGAGCGGCGAAAGCATCCTGCGCATTTTTGATGATTTCGGCGAGACGCGCGATCTCGACACCGGAATGTGCATGGGCACGGTGGCGCGCGAGACCTATCACATCGAACCCGACGATCCGCTGAGCGCCAGCGTCGTGACGCACTGGACCGAAACGCTGGCGCGTGAAGGATGGTCGACGCGCACCGAGACAGTCGCAGCCATGCATGCCAACGCTGAGTCGTTCTATCTGAGCGGGCGGATCGAGGCCTATGAGGGTGATGAGCTGATTTTCGAGCACGACTTCGACGAGGTCATTGCGCGCAAGCTCGTCTAGCAAACCAGAAAAAAAGGGCCAGGCGAAATGCCCGGCCCTGATTTCAGTGATCGTTCATGAATTATCTGAACACAGGAGGATTTAAGCGAACCACCAGCGCTCCATGAACTTGTATCCGTCCATATCCCAGTTCCCCGCCATCGCGTTATGCGTGACCTTGTCATTCATGGCGAAGACATAGTTGGCGAACATGGGAACGATGGTACCGCCTTCGTTGCTGACGATGACCTGCATCTCGTAATACATGGCGCGTCGTTTGGCCTGATCGGTTTCGGCGCGAGCCTCGATCAGCAGCTTGTTGAAGCGGTCGTGGCTCCAGAATGTGTCGTTCCAGTCTGCACCGGCGGCATAGGCGGTCGAGAACATAGCGTCCTCGGTGGTGCGGCCGCCCCAGTAGCACATGCCCCATGGCTTGTTCATCCAGACGTTGGACCAGTAGCCGTCGTTGGGTTCGCGGATGACCTCGATGTTGATGCCGGCCTTGGCGGCCTGCTCCTTGTAGAGCACGGCAGCGTCCACCGCGCCGGGGAATGCGGCATCAGCGGCTGAAAGTTGCAGGCTGACATTTTCCATGCCGGCCTTTTTCAGGTGGAAGCGCGCCTTGTCGGTGTCATATGTGCGTTGTGGCATTTCACCATTGTGAAAGCCGTTGGCTGGTGCGATGGGATGATCGTTACCGACCACGCCGTGGCCGCGCAGCACCGTTTTGACGATGGCTTCGCGGTCGATGGAATATTTAAGCGCCAGACGCAGGTGGTTGTTATCAAACGGTGCGGTGTCGGTCCGCATGGGCATGGTGTAGTGCTTGGTGCCCGTGGTTTCCTCCACGTTGATACCGGGCGATTTGGCCAGGAAGCTGACGGTCTTTAGATCGCAGCGATCCATAACGTCGATTTCGCCGGTCTTCAGCGCGTTGGTGCGTGCCGTGGTATCGATGATCGAAAACATCTCGAACTCATCGAAATAGGCGCTGTCCTGTTTCCAGTAGTTCGGGTTGCGCTTGAACAGCGTGCGCACACCGGGCTCATGATCTTCGAGGATGTATCCGCCCGAACCGACTGGAGAAAGGGCATCCATAACACCGTCCTTGGACGGTTTGATAGGCAGGTGATAGTCACTGATGATAAATGGGAAATCAGCGTTGCCACCCGACAGATCAACGGTCACGGTGTTCTTGTCGGTGGCCTTGATGGATTCAATCGCGCTCAGCAATGGCTTGGCTGCTGATTTGGAATCCTCGCCCCGGTGATAGTTGATCGATGCCACAACGTCGTCGGCGTCCATGGTCTTGCCGTTATGGAATTCGACGCCCTTGCGCATACGGAAAGTCCAGGTCTTGGCACCGTTCGAAGCTTCCCAGCTTTCGGCCAGCTCAGGCACCAGGGATCCATCGGACAGAACTTCGCCAAGATGGTTATGAAGGGCGTAATCGAGGTTGAGTGTGTAACCGTTTTCATACGTCGCCGGATCGAGTGAGTCTGTCGTCGAACCGTGTGCAAGACCGACACGCATGCGGCCGCCCTTTTTCGGCGTCGCAGCCAGAACGTCCTTGGTGAAGGTGCTCGCCGCCGCAACACTCATGCCCATGGCAATCGCGCCTTCCATGAACTGGCGGCGCGACATACCGCCGCTGCGGTAACGCTCCTTGATCGTTTTTAACAAAGTCATGTGTTCACTCCCTGATATGAATTTTAAATTTGTGGGATTTGCCGACACCACATACAACGAAGGATGCCGTTCCCATTCTTATTCATGAAGTCAGGACAGTGTATGGGCAGATAACCCGCTTGGCTACTCTCGCCCGAAGGGCTCGATCCGCAGGCAGAGGATTATGGCGACACCAACCCCATGCCCACCAGCTCGGCGTGCAGCTCGCCGAGCGTCGCGCTCAGGCGCTCGATCAGGTCGTCGCACTGTTCGCGCGTGATGCACAGGGGCGGGGCGACGATGAACCAGTCGCCATAGTTGCCGCCGCTGGTGCGCCGCGAATAGATCATCAGGCCGTTGTTCAGGCCATGAATACGGATACGGTCTGTCGCCGCTGCTGCGGCTGGCAGCATGGCCTTGGTGGCCTGATCGGCGACCATTTCCACACCCAGCAGCAGGCCGCGCCCGCGCACGTCGCCCAGCATGGGACATGTGGATTTAAGGTCTTCGAGGCGCTGCGTCAGGTATTCGCTCATGGCGGCGGCGTTATCCATCAGGCCGTTCTGCTCGGTATAATCGAGCACCGCACTGCCCGCCGCACAGACCACCGGGTTGGCGGTGTAGGTGTGGGTGTAATCAAAGCCCGTAATTGCGGCCAGATCATCGGCCCACGCGCGCGATACCAGCATGGCACCAAGCGGCGCATAGCCCGCGCCGAGGCCCTTTGCCAGGACAGCGATATCGGGCAGGGCATCGCGGCAATGATGCGCAGCAAGGAACTTGCCGGTGCGCCCGGCGCCGCTCATGACCTCGTCAAAGATCAACGCGATGCCGGCTTCGTCACAGATATCGCGTATGGCGCGGAAGAATGCCGGGTGCGGTGCGTTGCACCCGGTTGCCACGCCGCCGACGGGTTCGATCATGAACGCCAGAACCGTATCAGGCCCCAGATCGGCAATGGTGGTGCGCAATTGCGCGGCGCACGCCATGGCGTAGCTTTCGACCGTGTGGTTGTCGGGCAGCCGATAGGTGAACGGCGCAGAAATCTTGGGCGATGGCGCAATCATGCCGTCGAGAAAATCACCAGTATCGTCATCGCCGCTCCACGCCAGCGCAGCGAACGTGCCGCCGTGATAGGACGGCATACAGGTAATAACGTGACGACGCGCACCCTCGCCACGGCTCAGCGCGCGTTGGCGAACGAACTTGATGGCCAGCTCTATAGCTTCAGACCCGCCAGAAGCGAAGCATACGCGCTCGAACCCCGGTCCGGCGAGGCGCGCGATCTGGGCCGACAAATCAATGTTGGGTTGGTGGCGCGCAACGCGCGAATAGGCGAAGTCCAGAGTTTCGATCTGTTTTGCGATGGCTTGACCAACCGACGCCACACCGTGACCGATGTTGCTGACAATGGGACCGGACGACATATCGATATAGCGCTTGCCCGCGTCGTCCCACAGATAGATGCCCTCGGCACGTTCCATCATGGGCAACGGAATTTCCACGACGCGCGCGGCACCACGTGGATGAAAGACATCCTGCGGCCCACCCGTATCGGGCAATACACTGCCCGACGGGCCGCCGCGATTCATGCCGGGTGCACGATCATCTGCCATGGCGCGAGGTATCCTTCATTGTTTGTGTTACTGCGTATCGCGGCCAAACGGTTCGGCCAGCAGACAAAGAATTTCCCACATCATGGTGACACCGACCAGCGCGGTCATGCCGGTGTTATCAAACGGTGGAGAGACCTCGACAACGTCACCGCCGACCAGATTGCAGCCACGCAGAGAGCGCAGGATTTTCTGGGCTTCATAGGGTGCAAGTCCGCCAATTTCCGGCGTGCCGGTACCCGGTGCATAGACCGGGTCCAGACCGTCAACGTCGAAGCTGATATAGGTCCGGCCATCACCGATGACGCGGTGGACTTCGGCAATCACCGCGTCGACACCGAGGTCAAAATATTCCTCGATCTCGATGACGCGGATGCCTTGTTCCTTGGCCCAGTTGTTATCGGTCTTGGTATACAGCCCACCACGGATGCCGATCTGCACCGTGCGTTTGGGGTCGAGCAGGCCTTCCTCAATCGCGCGACGGAACGGTGTACCGTGAGTATAGGGATTGTCACCGAAATACGTATCGTTGGTATCGGAATGGGCATCAATGTGGACCATGCCAACGGGATTGTCCTTGGCAATGGCGCGCATGATGGGCAGCGTGATCAGGTGATCGCCGCCAGCGGTCAGCGGCACCACACCCTTGGCGTGCACCCGCTCATAGAATGTCTGAACCCGCTCCAGCGTATCGCGCAGGTCGAGCGGGTTGACCGGGGCGTCACCAAATTCGGCGATGCGCGCACATTCATAGGGGTTGATGCGTGTCACCGGATGGATCGAGCGCATCAACGTCGAGCTGTCGCGCATCTGGCGCGGGCCATGGCGCGCACCCGCGCGGTTGGTCGTGCCGCCGTCCCACGGCACACCGATCAAACCGATATCGGCCTCGCTCCATTCGGCGGCTTCCAGAATAGGCAGCCGCATAAACGTCGGCACACCAGCAAAGCGCGGCTGTACGGCACTCGATACGGGGCGGAAAAATTTGTTATCTCTGGTCATGGTTCAGTCCTTGCTGGTCGCGGCGAGACAATTGCCAAGCCGCAACATAGCCCAAACCGGCCAGCGGTAGAAAGGCCGCAAATACCCAAAATGCAGCGATGCGTGCATTGGCCTCGCTCATGGTCTCGCCAAGCCCCGCCGCATTGCCAACGATACCGCACATCGCTGCGCCGATGGCAAAGCCGAGATGCTGAATTGTTGGCACTGCCGAGGATGCGCATTCACGCTCGCCTGCATCGCTGGCCTCGACAATGCGACGCACGGCGACCGCCCACATCATGCCAAAACCCGCGCCCTGTGCCAGAGCCCACGGCATGATCAGCAACACGGAACTATCCGGCATGCTCAGAGCAAAACCCACAATACCGACCACAGTGATGGCGCACCCGATGCGGATCAATGCCGGATGCGCACTCTCGCGAACCCCGGCGAACAGAACCGCCACAACGCCCCAGGCTATGGATTCAGACGCCGCGATATACCCCGCGCTCAGGGCATCAACGCCATACAGGATGCGCAGCAACAAAGGCCCATACACCATGAACGACATGGTCGATAACGAGATCAGCAAAACCATAAGCATACCCGCACCGGCACGCTCGCGCAGGCTAAACGCTCTGGTCGGCAGCATGCGGGTTGTCGGGCTGAGACTGTCGAGCCACAGAAAGACGACAAATATGACAACGCCGCCGCCGCACAATACCGATGAACGGATCAGACCGACCTCGACACCAGCCGTCGCAATCATCAGAACCGATACAGCGAGAACGCCGAGCCGCGCGAACGGCAGGTTCAGTTTCCCACGACGCTCTGGCCGCTCTGTGCGTGGCAGTGTCATCGGTATGACGATGGCAAACACAACACTGATCACGGCAAACGTCGCGAACCCACCACGCCAGCTGCCATATTGCGCAAACAGCCCACCAATCAGCGGGCCACAAAATGCTGAAATGCTCCAGAAGGCAGAAGACAGCGACAACAAGCGAACCCAGATCGCACGGGGGAATAATGTTGAAAACCCAATATAGGCCAGCGCAATCATCAGCCCACCGCCAACGCCCTGAAATAAGCGGCCTGCCAAGAGGATTTCCATTTTCGGCGCAAGAGTACTCAGCACACAACCGCCACCATAGACGCCCGCAGCAACAAACATCATCGGGCGCAGACCAAACAGGAGCACCAGACGACCCGTCGCGACACCAGCCAAAATCGAGCCCAGCAGATAGAGCGTAAAGGCCCAGCTTAGCAAATGCGCACTACCAATATCCTCGATGACAATGGGCATGATCGTCGTGACATACATGCCGTTTGCAGCATGCAACCAGATACCGAGACAAAACACGCCAAATCGAAGCACATGGCCACCGCGCCATATGCCTTGCCACCCGACTTCATGTTGAGGGTCGTGATTCACTTAAATCGTGCCTCGTTATCCGTAATCTCTATTTTTAAAGGTAATACTTTATGTTAGATAAGGTCTTTTCGTTGATTTTATCAATATTTTTCTTTATATAATGATTATGGCAAAACAATCCATTCAAAAAGCGCAACGCTGCGTCGTTGATATCCTCAAGACCGGGGGCCCAATGAGCGCGCAGGACATCGCCGCCCAGCTTGACGTCACGGCCATGGCAGTGCGCCAGCATCTGTATGATTTGGCCGAACGCAAGCTGGTCAGCTTTTCAGAGCGCCGCCAAAAGGCCGGGCGGCCGATCAAGATATGGGCACTAACACCGGCCGCCAATGCGTTCTTTCCCGATGGTCACGCCGAACTGGCGGTCGGGCTGATCCATACGGTGCGCGCCACGTTTGGCGATCAGGGCATTGAGCAACTCGTGCGTGTGCGCACAAAGACCCAGTGCAAAGCCTATGCCCGCGCCCTTGACGAGCACGATACATTGCAAGGGCGATTGTCCGCATTGGCCGATATCCGCACATCGGAGGGCTACATGGCCGAGGTCCAACAACACAGTGATGGCGGGTTTGTATTTATCGAACATCACTGCCCGGTATGTTCCGCCGCACAGGCCTGCACCGGGTTATGCGCCTCAGAGCTTGATGTCTTTAGCACGGTGTTGGGAGATGGCGTTGATGTGCAACGCACCGATCATCTGCTGGCCGGCGCTCAACGCTGTGCCTACCGTGTGCGCAAAACTGGTGATGAAACATTATGAACCTGCTTGCCCTGCCCATGCGCATGATCATACGACAGGGCCGCTGGGTGGCGCGCGGTGCGGGCGTTGCCATGGCGGGGCTGGTGTTTGAGGCCTTGCGGCGGCATGAGTCCATCATGCTGCCGGGCATGGACGCTCCCTATGAGGTCGCCTCCACCGACCCTTATATTGGCGCGGCGCTGGCCTATATCATTGTGACGAAACTGGTGCGCAGCGTGATCGACCGCTTCGTGCGTGCAGCATCAAGCCATGTTGCACGCATCCGCAGCGGTGACTGGTTCGGGCGTTAACTTTCGCTTGCGTCGCTGCCGCCACCGCCGCCAAGACCACCCATACCGGCGGCGTTTATTTTCTTGTCGGTGTTGTACTGGCTCAGTGCATAGACCGACCAGATGGCGGCTGGAATCCAGCCGATCAGGCTGATCTGCAGAATCAGGCAGATAATCCCGGCCAATGGACGACCAATGGTAAAGAAGCCCAGCCAGGGCAGTAAAATTGAAATGAGCAAACGCATACATGTTCCCCTTTTGACGAATTGGCTCTGTGATGACAGTAACCCGGCGAAATCAATTTCTAAAGCGCCACATTGCCGGTTTGAATTTCCGGCTCTGCGGCATTAGGTTCCGCGCCCATGAAAGTTGATCTGTTTGATTTTGACCTGCCCATTGAGCTGATCGCGCAACATCCCGCGCGGCCACGCGATAGCGCGCGTCTGCTGCACGTACCGCCCAGTGGTGAAAACGCCGATCTGTGCGTTGCTGATCTGGCTGGCCTGCTGCGCCCCGGCGACATCATGGTGTTTAACAATACCAAGGTGATCCCCGCGCGCCTGTTGGGCCATCGCCAGCGCCCAGGATCTGTTCCCCGCGCGGGTGGCAGTCCACCGGGATCCGGCCCGCGTATCGAGGTCACCCTGCACAAGCGGGAGTCTGCATCGGACTGGCTGGCCTTTGCGCGGCCCGGCAAGAAATTGGCAGTCAATGATGTGATCCATTTTGCCGATGACTTCAGCGCGACGGTTCTGGGCAAAGGCGACGGCGGTGAGATTGCCCTGCGGTTTAATCAATCCGGCACGGATCTTGGCGACGCGCTTGTTGAGCACGGCGCGATGCCGCTGCCGCCCTATATCCACCGCGATGATTTGCAGGAAGACGCCGATCCGGCAGACTATCAGACCATGTACGCCGAACACGAAGGCGCCGTTGCCGCGCCCACCGCCGGGCTGCACTTTACCCCCGCCATGTTCGAGGCCCTTGATGCTCGTGGCATCATGCGCGCCTTTGTCACCCTGCACGTCGGCGCGGGGACTTTCCTGCCGGTCAAGGTTGACGATACCGCCGATCACCGCATGCACGCCGAATGGGGCGAGGTTTCCGCCGAGACCGCCGATGCCATCAACGCGGCACGCGCGGCGGGTGGGCGCATTGTCGCTGTCGGCACGACTGCATTGCGCCTGCTCGAGAGTGCGGCCACTGAGGATCGCACCATCAAACCGTTCTGTGATGACACGTCTATCTTCATCACGCCGGGTTATACATTCCGCGCCATCGATGTGCTGATGACGAATTTTCATCTGCCGCGCTCGACACTGTTTATGCTGATCTGTGCCTTTGCTGGCATGGACCGCATGATAGCAGCCTATACCCACGCCAAGACCGAGGGCTATCGATTCTATTCCTATGGCGATGCCTGCCTGCTGGAACGACCAGACAGTTAATTTATAAAAATCAATGGCTTACGTCGTAATAACATGTTAAATTTGTATATTATATATATTTAACAAAAAATATTGCGTAATAAATAAATTCAACATATATTTACTGCACATGAGGTGCGCCATCGCGTCCACCGGATCAACACTTTTAAACGAGTCTGGCTAACCACAATGCCGCTTGATCACAGCCTGCCCCCGGCACCCGGACCTGCCCGCGATCTGTGGGAGACCTATGGCCATCTCGATGGCCGCGAGCTGCTTGCCGCCATGCTGATCGAGGCCTTCCCCGGACGCATTGCGGTTTCGTCGTCGTTCGGCACGGAATCTGCGGTACTGTTGCATCTGGTGTCCGAGATCGCGCCCGATACGCCAGTGCTGTTTCTCGACACCGGCATGCTGTTCGCCCAGACCGCACAATACCAGCGCGCGCTGACAGAACGTCTGGGCCTGAGCGACGTGCGTATCATCCGGCCCGACGCCGAACTGCTGTCGCAATACGATCCCGATGACACGCTGCATCGGCGCGATAGCGATGCCTGCTGCCATATGCGCAAGGTGCTGCCGCTGCAACATGCCCTGAAACCGTTCGATGCCTGGATCACTGGCCGCAAGCGAGCTCACGGCGACACCCGCGCGAATTTGCCGCTAATCGAGCATGACGGCATGCATTTCAAAATTAACCCCGTGGCGGGTTGGTCGAACGACCGCATTCAAGGCGTGTTTGATGCGCACGGCCTGCCACGCCACCCGCTGGAGGAAATGGGATACACCTCCGTCGGCTGTTATCCATGCACCGGCATGCCCGCCCTTGGTGAAGGCCAGCGCAGTGGCCGCTGGGCCGGGCAGGACAAAACCGAGTGCGGTATCCATAAGGCACCCTGGGCAGGTCAAGGTATCTGAAGAATGCCCGCCTTCCGGTCTGCGACCTGACCGGGTGTCCTGACGGCTCGGCCCTATGTGTGAGTACCCTACTTGCACATAGGGCCGGTGCCGTTTATCCAGTGGACAACCACCAACCTTTTAACCACTGGAAAGCCTGTTTCGTGAGCGGACTTGGATTCGAACTCATAACATCTGACGGTACCGCAAGGCGCGGCCGCGTCAGCACAGCGCACGGCACTATAGAAACGCCAGCCTTCATGCCTGTGGGCACAGCCGCCACGGTCAAGGCCATGCGACCGGAATCGGTGCGCGAAACCGGTGCCGAGATCATCCTCGGCAACACCTATCACTTGATGCTGCGCCCGACCGCAGAGCGTATTGCCGCGCTTGGCGGGCTGCACAAGTTCATGAACTGGCCGGGACCGATTTTGACGGATTCTGGCGGCTTTCAAGTCATGTCACTGTCAGAACTGAGCAAGATCACTGAGGACGGCGTGCGCTTTCGCTCACATATCGACGGCTCCTATCATGACTTGACGCCGGAGCGGTCCATCGAAATTCAACACCTGCTGGATTCAAATATCACCATGGTGCTCGACGAATGCACACCCTATCCGGCGACTGAGGAACAGGCCGCCACTTCCATGCAGCGTTCCATGCGCTGGGCCCAGCGCAGCAAGGATGCCTTTGTGGAACGCGATGGTTACGGACTGTTTGGCATTGTGCAGGGCAGCACCTTCCCCGAACTGCGTCGCCAGTCTGTTGAAGCGCTCAGCGATATCGGGTTTGACGGTTACGCGGTTGGCGGCCTCGCCGTTGGCGAAGGCCGTGAAGCCATGTTCGCGACACTTGATGTCACCACACCACACCTGCCAACCAATCGGCCACGTTACCTGATGGGTGTCGGCAAACCAGAAGATTTGGTCGGTGCCGTGGCGCGCGGCATCGATATGTTCGACTGTGTTCTGCCGACCCGCTCTGGTCGCACGGATCAAGCTTTCACCCGCCGCGGCCAGGTTAATATGCGCAACCAGCGCCACATGGACGACCCACGCCCGCTGGATGACCAATGCACGTGCCCGGCGTGTACGGGATACAGCCGCGCCTACCTGAACCATATGGTGCGCGCCAAGGAAATCCTCGGCCTGATGCTGCTGTCATGGCACAACCTGCATTATTACCAGGAACTGATGGCTGGCATGCGCAGCGCTATTGTCGAGGGTACTTTCAACGACTTTGCGAGCGCCTTCGAAACACAATACAACGGTGGTGACATTCCACCACTGGGTTGAGATTGATCGCGTTAGTGTCCAATCTCAAAATCATTGCGGCCGGTCTTGTCCTCACCTTTAAGGACAAACAAGGCACGCTTTGAATAGTCATGCGTCGGGTTTTCGGTGTCTTCACCCTTGTGGTGATTGTAATACGACGCGCCCGGCATGATGCGCAGCACAAACCCGGCACGTCGATGCGCAGAGGTATTGGCGCGCGAGCCATGCACCAGATAAACGTCGTGCAGGGAAATCTGCCCGGCCTTTAATTCCACATCAACCGCCTTATCTTCATCCACATAATCGTCATCAAGGGCCTGATAGAGCGTCATGTCTGCGCGCTCCGCCCAATGGTGGGGGAATATACGGCGCTGCGCGTGTGAGCCGGGAATGAACTTCATGCAGCCATTTTCCGGCGTCGCATCATCAAGCGCGACCCACACTGTCACCGTCTCGAGCGGATCAATGGGATAGTAATCCCCATCCTGATGCCACGGCGTGGCCTTGCCGGTGCGTGCCGGTTTGCCGAACAGCGTGGTGCCCCATAGAATCAGATCATCGCCTGCAACCTGTGAAACCATGTCAACGATCTCGGGCATGCGAGCGAAATCCAGCCATGCCGGGTCACCCTTAACGCCCTGTGCGCCAGGGTTGCTCAAATGTGGGCCGAGCATGAAATCGGGGTTTACGTCCGGGTTATCACTGTTGGCCGCAATAATGCGTTCATAGGCTGCGCGCATACCCTGCAACGTCTCATCAGATATGCGATAATCCGGAATGACATATCCATCGCGCTTATAAGCTGCAATTTCGGTTTCACTGAGACGGGTTTTTCGGTCCATTTTGTTCCTCACGGGCTGGAGTGGCACGAACCATAGCGCGGAACACAGGACTGCTGCAAAGCCTCAGTTTTCGGCGATGAAGGTGGACCGACGGCGCCCTGTGAGGTATTGATGCGGCCATGACTGATAGTATTTATGAAAACCTGAGCCAGTTGGGCAGCAACGCAGAAATGCCTGCTTCGCCCGAAGAGGCACACCTTGAAGCGGTGCCCAATCCGCAGTCCGGTGTACGCTATGTCATCCGCTTCACCTGTCCGGAGTTCACCTCGCTGTGCCCGGTGACCGGACAACCTGACTTCGCACACCTGATGCTCGATTACGTGCCCAATAAGTTGATCGTCGAAAGCAAGTCATTGAAGCTCTACCTTGCGAGCTTCCGCAACCACGCAGCATTCCACGAAGACTGCACCGTTGGTATTGCACGGCGACTGATGGATACATTGTCGCCCACATGGCTACGCATGGGTGGTTACTGGTATCCACGCGGCGGCATTCCCATCGACGTGTTTTACCAGAGCAGCGAACCACCCGAAGGCGTGTGGATCCCCGATCAGGGTGTTGCCCCCTATCGCGGTCGCGGTTAATCCAACGCAGGCGGAGCGCTATGCGTGATCTCGACCAACGTATCAGGATAGAAGCCATTGAACCCCGTACGCACGGCGTTCGAATAGGCCCCCATGGTGCCAATCTCGATCCAGTCACCCTCGGCAATGTCCGCAGGCAACGATATCGTTTTAGGCAGCTTATCAAGGGAGTCACAGGTCGGGCCAAATATGGTGAAGTCCGCAGCTGCCCCGCGCACTTCGCTCACCCCGCCAGACCCGTCAGTGCGTAGAATTTTGGTCGGGTACCAGACGTCGCCATCAGAAATGTTGTTCTCGGAAAAACTGCCGTACACACCATCGTTGATGTAAAGCGCGTTATCCTTGCGCAATAACACCTGCACCACCAATGACAGCCCGTCGGCGACCATTGAACGGCCCGGCTCGCAATACACCGTAGCATCATCGGCCAGCGGCAGAATTGCGCGCGCAGCAGCGATGCGCTCGAAATAGGTTTCGAGCACAGGTGCGGCAATGTCTGGATAGACCCACGGAAATCCACCACCAATATCGAGTTTGCGGATGGAGATACCGCATTTATCCAAAATCTCCGCACAGATATCCAGCCCGGCTTCATAGGATTTGGGATCCATCACCATGGACCCCACATTAAAGGCAAGCGCAGGTTCCGCGCCCGCCGCCGCAACCGTATTCATCATCTCGATAGTGGATTGCGTTGATGCGCCGAACTTGGTCGACAGGTCATAAATTGCATCTGCGTTCGATACCGCAGTACGAATGAACACCGTGGTATCTGATGCCTGCGTTTCATCAAGAACGCGGGCAAGTTCATTGGGATGGTCAGCAACGAAGTTGCGCACGCAGTAACGCTCATAGGCGTCACGCACCGTGCCGTGAATACGCACCGGAGCCATATAGAAAAGCTCAGCATCGGGATGGCGATCGTGGACCAGCGCGATTTCGGGCAAGCTAGCAGTATCAAAGCAACGCACGCCACCATCCCAAAGGGCATCAATGACCTCGGGAAACGGGTTCGCCTTGACCGCGTACATGGGCTTCCCGGGAAAGCCGTCAACGAAACGTCGCGCCACGGCATCAAGCCGGCCACGGTAAAGGCAATAAACTGGCTCGCGCGGCTGCAAGGCCGCGATCATGTCTTCGACCGCATCATATTGCACAAGACGCTCAGCATTCTTCATGTCGACCGACGTATTCATCACACCCTCCCCGCGTATAAACCATCATACTGATCACCACATCAAATGATGAAGACTGAGATAAACTGATCATACTGTCATGTGGCGATCAACTGTCCGCGTTGGGACAGAATATTTAGTGCACAGTGTGCACAATACGTCCGGGCATTGCGCCAATCTGCCTGTTAAGATAATCAAGCAAAGGATAGCAAACAGCCATGACGCACCCGCAAGATAAACCCGTAAGCAGCGAAAGTCCGGCATTGGCAATCCGCGCCAAGGCACGCGAACTTGGCTTCGACGCTGTTGGCATCACCAGTGCGGCACCGGATCCAAAAACACAACAGGCCCTCTCAGCGTTCATCAAACAGGAACGCCACGGTGACATGGACTGGATGGAAGACACAGCCGAACGACGCAGTGCACCCACCGCCCTGTGGCCCGAAGCTCGCTCGGTTATTGCGCTGGGCCTGAACTACGCCCCGGCGTCTGATCCTTTGTCCATTCACGGGCAACGCGACAGGGGTGCCATCAGCGTCTACGCACAGGGCCGCGATTATCATGACGTTGTTAAAAAACGACTGAAGGCACTGGCGCGCTGGATCGTGGAAACCCATGGCGGCGATTTAAAGGTTTTTGTCGATACCGCACCGGTGATGGAAAAACCACTGGCTGCACGCGCCGGACTGGGTTGGCAAGGCAAACACACAAATCTGGTTTCCCGCAGCTTTGGCTCGTGGTTATTTTTAGGTGAAATTTTCACCACACTGAACCTCCCCCCTGACAGCCCCGAAGTTGATCATTGCGGTTCGTGTGATCTATGCCGCACGGCCTGTCCGACGGGCGCGCTCGATACGCCCTACGAGATTGAAGCGACCAAGTGCATCTCGTATCTAAGCATCGAAACAAAAGGCAATATTCCTGATAACTTAAAGGCCCATATGGGAAACCGCATCTACGGTTGCGACGACTGTCTGGCGGTTTGCCCATGGAACAAATTCAAGACCCACACAAAAGAAGAAGCTTTCACACCGCGCGCGGAACTGCTCGCGCCAAGGTTAAGCGATCTGCTTGCGCTCGACGATGCGGCCTTCCGTCAGGTGTTTTCCGGATCACCCGTCAAACGCACCGGGCGGGATCGCTTTGTGCGCAACGCGCTGATTGCCGCGGGGAACAGTGCTGAGCCTGCCCTGCTCGGCCCCGTGCGCAAGCTACTCAATGATAATAGCGAAACTGTGCGCGATAGTGCGCGCTGGGCTGAACAGCAACTCACATCGCTAGACGGAACCAGTTGACCGCACAGAACAGTCGCGTACGCTATCTCATATTATTGCCTTCTAATAGAATGAGACGCCCTTGATGCACGCTCACCCTCGTCACGTTTTCGCTATCGGCATAACAGTGCTTGTGCTGATTCTCGGCGCATGCAGTGCAGCCCCGCGACAGGCTCAAGCTCAGGATATACCTCTAACGCCGGGATCTGTATTCAAGGACTGCAAGACCTGCCCCGAAATGGTGGTGGTCCCCGCCGGTCTTTACATCATGGGTCTTGGCGGCACGATAAAGCGTGAAGGTCCGGCACACCGCGTTTCCATCGCAAAGCCCTTTGCCATCGGCCAATTTGAAGTCACCTTCGCGCAGTGGCAGGCCTGCCTTGATGCGGGTGGGTGTAGTCATGACCCCGATGATCACGGGTGGGGCCGTGAAACACGTCCGGTCATAAATGTGGACTTTGATAAAGTCATCCAATACACCGCTTGGCTCAGCGCAACCACGGGTAAAACCTACCGTCTGCCGAGCGAAGCAGAATGGGAATATGCCCACCGCGCCGGTACGGTCAATGCCTATCCATGGGGCGATGATGTCGGTGTGAACAAGGCCAACTGCAAGGATTGCAAAAGCCCGTGGAGCGCCAAGAGCACAGCGCCGGTCGGTTCATTTTCACCCAACTCTTTCGGCTTATATGACACCGTGGGCAATGCCTTTGAATGGGTTGCCGACTGTTGGAACCCGACCCACGAAGGCGCGCCAAGCGACGGCAGCACGCGCGTAGATGGTAATTGTAAGATCAGGGTCATGCGCGGCGGTTCGTTCTATTACTTCAAGAAAGTCGCGCGCGCATCCTACCGGGCAAAAAACCCCGCAGCCGTCAAAAGCTATTGGCTTGGCTTCCGCGTTGCACGTGACTTGCCCACGAACGAGTGAACGCCTTCACGGCGGGTTAAAATTCTCAATACTGATCTGGAAAAGAGTGAAGGGAAGCGGTGCCAGTGCCGATATGCTCATAAATCCGCTGTTGGCGTTTCGGATTGTCCAGTCTTCGCCCCCCAGCCAAAACCTTAAATCCGCGCCCATACGGTGAGCGATACTTTCCGGCTGGTGCCCCATTTTGGCACCGCTTCAATAGGCAATGTAGGGGATAAACCTTACAGCAGCATTGCAATACAATGATATTATTGTGAGCGCCGTAAAATTTACGTTCAGATGTCGCTCATCTTGTCGAGGCGCGACTGCATGGCCTCAAGTTGGGCACGCAGTGCAGCGATTTCATTGTCTTCTGCTGGCGGTTGCTGCGTTGAACTCGCCTTGGCTGCACCCTTGCCATTGGGCGACTGTGGCGCTGCACCAGCACTATTTCCACCTTGGCCATCAGGATAAAACGGCGTGAACATCTTCATCGCGGATTCAAACATCGTGACGTTCTGCTTACCCATTTCCTCGAACGCGGAAAATGGCGTCAATCCACCGAAGGCATCCTTCAGATAATCGCGCATCTGATCCTGATTATCAGCAAAGGAATGCATGGACTGCTCAAGATACTTCGGCACCACGGCTTCAAGGCTGTCACCATAGAAGCTAATGAGGTGTCGCAGAAAGCTAACAGGCAACAGGCTCTGCCCCTTGCCTTCCTGCTCAACGATAATGTGAGTCAAAACTGAACGGGTGATTTCTTCCCCTGTCTTGGCATCAAAAACTGCGAACTCGACGCCCTCCTTGACCATCTCAGCCAAGTGATCAAGTGTCACATAGCTGCTCGTCGATGTATTGTAGAGTCGCCGATTTGCGTACTTTTTGATCGTAATCGGTTCAGCCTTGGTATCGTTCGTGTTATCAGCCATTGCTTGAATCACATCCTCTCCCGGCACCCGGTCGCGTGGGCGAGCGATATTGGTAGCGTGATTTATGTTGCATCGCAACGAATTGTTCCGCATCTGCGTTGCGTGATCTATAGTACCTGCGTTCACTGACGGAAAGACGACATGGCAAATAGCGACAAACATGACAGCCCCGATCCAGCCGCATTGGCACGCGAATATATGGATCTGTGGCAGAAACAACTGGCAGGCACCGCAGCAGACGAAAACGTCGCTAAAATCATGGCGCAAACCGTCGAATTGATGAACGCCGGTGCCAGCGCCATTGCCATGGGCATGACGCAGGCGACACAGTCAACGGCGTGCACCACCGGTGGCATGAAGGATACGAAGGATGACACAGAGCACCAATCCGGGTCCCCATCCACTGGCGCTACATCTGGCGCTGCAAACGATGCTTTCAGCAAGCTCACTGAGCGTCTTGAGCGCCTTGAAGAACGGATCGCTGCCCTGGAATCCAGCGCTGGTAAAAACGGCTGAAGATCTACGCGCCAAACTGAACAATACAGATTTTGAGGACTTCACACGTGCCGTCGAAGCCGAAGGCCGACGACGCGTTACTGATTTCAATGACGGCGTGCGACGTTACTGGTCCCAGACACGGCGCACGCCCGACACGGCCCCGGCTGTGGTCTGGAGCGCAGGCACAACACGCTTGCTCGACTACAGCAGTTCGGAACATCTGTACGGCCCACCGCTTCTGGTCATTCCCTCGTTGATCAACCGGTATCATGTACTTGATCTGCACGGTGAACGCAGCTTTATGCGCGCCTTGGCGCAGCGTGGCTTTCGAGCCTATGTGGTCGATTGGGACGCCCCCACAGAGCAGGAAAAGCCATTTAATCTCAGTGATTATGTGACGCAACGCCTAGAACCCATGCTGGATCATATCCATGGGCAATGTGGCGCAGGACCGGTTGGATTGATCGGTTATTGCATGGGCGGTCTGCTGGCATTGGCGCTGGCAGCGCGTCAGCCATCACAGTGCGGCGCGCTGGCATTGCTTGCCACACCATGGGATTTTCACGTCGGTCATACGGCGCAAATACAATTTCTGAGCGCCATGGCGCCGCAAATGGACCGGCTGATAGACGCCATGGGCGTCCTGCCTGCCGAAGTTCTTCAAGCTATGTTTGTCAGCCTTGACCCCTGGATAACACCGAACAAGTTCCGCCGTTTTGCCCATATGACAGAGGGCGCGCCCAAGGCCGATCTGTTCGTCGAGTTGGAAGACTGGATCAATGGCGGCCCGCCGTTGGCTGGCCGCGTTGCACGGGAATGCCTGCACGGTTGGTACGTCGAGAACACACCCATGCAGGGTCACTGGAAAATTGCCGGACAGGCCGTCTTGCCGAAATCTGTTGAAACGCCAAGCCTTGCCATGATTCCTGCTCACGACCACATCGTTCCACCGGATTCTGCCTTGGCGCTGGCCAATGCCTTACCCAACTGCGAGCACATCATACTTGAACGTGGACACATCGGCATGATTGCAAGCAGCCATGCCGATAAACATCTCATCGAACCGCTCACACGCTGGCTTAACGACAACCTCAACCGGTAGCCCCTATCAATCGCAATTTGGGGTGTTGACGCACCCGATCATTTCGTGTTGCACTGCAACATAACGTATATGAATTTGCCGATTAATTGTGTGCGCTGCGATAAATCACGCATGCGACATGGCAACAGAACAGCGGATGGTCCGGCATCCTCGCATACGGTGCGGGAACGCCCTATTAGGAAAAGGTTTTCGTTATGAGTGATGATATCGTCATCGTTGGTGCGGCACGCACCCCAATCGGCGCATTCAGTGGCGGGCTAAGTTCAGTCTCTGCCAGTTATCTGGGCGAAGTCGCCATCCGCGCCGCGCTGGAACGCGCCGGGGTCGATGCGTCGGATGTGGACGAAGTGGTCCTCGGGCAAATTCTGACCGCAGGTGCTGGTCAGAACCCCGCACGTCAAGCCGCCGTCAATGCTGGCATCCCGGTTGAAAAGACAGCCTATGGCATTAATCAGCTTTGTGGCTCAGGTTTACGCACGGTGGCCTTGGGCTATCAGGCTATCAAACTCGGTGACGCCAACATCGTGGTTGCTGGTGGTCAGGAAAGCATGAGCCAGTCGCCCCACGTCACCCATCTACGTAACGGTACAAAAATGGGCTCGGCAGAGTTAGCGGACTCCATGATCAAGGACGGCCTGTGGGACGCATTTAACGGTTATCACATGGGAAACACGGCAGAAAATATCGCCGAAAAGTGGCAGATCACCCGTGAAGAGCAAGATGCCTTTGCCGCCAATTCACAGCAAAAGGCCGAAGCTGCTCAGAATGCTGGCAAGTTCACCGACGAAATCACACCGGTTACCATCAAAACCCGCAAGGGCGAAACGGTCATCGACACCGATGAGCACCCCAAACATGGCACCACGGTCGAATCGCTGGCTGCCATGCGCCCCGCATTTATACGTGACGGTGGCACCGTCACTGCGGGCAATGCATCGGGCATCAACGATGGTGCAGCCGCCGTGGTAATGATGCGTGCGAGCGAAGCCGCAAAACGTGGAGCAACACCACTGGCACGCATAAAATCATGGTCCACGGCAGGTGTTGATCCTGCCATTATGGGTTCTGGCCCGATCCCGGCCAGCCGCGCTGCACTAGACAAGGCTGGCTGGTCTGCCGAAGACCTTGATCTCGTCGAAGCCAACGAAGCCTTCGCCGCACAGGCCTGCGCGGTTAACCGCGACATGGGCTGGGATACCGACAAGGTCAACGTCAACGGCGGCGCCATCGCACTGGGACATCCCATCGGAGCATCTGGTGCTCGCGTGCTGATAACGCTGCTCTATGAAATGCAGAAGCGTGATGCAAAAAAAGGTCTCGCCACGCTGTGCATCGGCGGCGGCATGGGCATCGCCATGTGCCTGGAGCGCGATTGATATTACATAAATAATAAAACCAAACGTTCGGCAGTGTGGCAGGGGATGGCTGCACCACCGATAAACACAAAGGATAACAATTCGTTTGTAGGAGGATGGAGCATGGGAAAAGTCGCACTGGTAACCGGGGGCACCCGGGGTATCGGACGGGCAATCTCACTGGCGTTACTGACTGACGGCTATACAGTCGCCGCCAGCTATGCTGGTAATGACGAAGCAGCCAACGCATTTCACGAAGAAACAGGTATCGCCGTCTATAAATTTGACGTCGGTGATTTCGACGCCTGCGCCGCATCAATTGGCCAAGTCGAAAACGACATCGGGGCCATCGATATCCTGGTCAATAATGCGGGCATCACGCGCGATAAGCCGTTGCACAAGATGGATAGAGAACACTGGGACACAGTGATCAACACCAACCTGTCCGGCCTGTTCAATATGTGTCGTAACGTTATCGATGGCATGCGTGCACGCGAATATGGCCGCATCATCAACATCAGTTCCATCAACGGCCAAAAGGGTCAGTTCGGGCAGACCAATTACGCTGCATCCAAGGCTGGTGAAATTGGCTTTACCAAGTCACTGGCGCTGGAAACGGCCGCCAAAGGCATCACCGTAAATGCTATTGCACCGGGGTATACTGCAACGGAAATGGTCATGGCCGTTCCCGAGGACGTCCTGAACAATGTCGTCATCCCGCAAATTCCCGTTGGTCGTCTGGGCCAACCGGAAGAAATTGCGCGTTGCGTCGTATTTCTGGCATCCGATGACGCGGGCTTCATCACCGGGTCGACACTGACTGCCAACGGTGGACAATACCTGACATAAGCCGCCTATCGCACCTAGTCAGGCAACGATAAGACATGTTAAATGACGGCTTCGGGCTCATACACTCGAAGCCGTTTTTACGTTGCCATTCAAAGGTCAGTCCGACATGAAGCAAACTTGGGATGTTATCATCGTCGGTGGTGGCGTTATCGGCAGTGCGTGTGCATATTTTCTTGCTGCCGCGCCAGATTTTGCTGGCTCCATTGCCGTGATCGAACGTGACACGAGTTACCAAAACGCTTCAACTGCGCGTTCGGTCGGCGGCATTCGACAGCAATTCTCCACCCCCGAGAATATTGCAATGTCACGCTTTGCCGTGGAATTCCTGCGTCAAACCAATGACCTGCTCGCGGTCGATGGTGAAGCACCACAACTGCCCTTCACCGAAAACGGGTATCTGCTGATGGCGGGTGAACACGGACACGACATTCTGCAAAGCAATGTTGCCATCCAGCGGGCCGAAGGGGGCACGACGCTTTTACTCTCACCGCAAGAGCTATCGGACCGCTTCGAATGGCTCAACACCTCGGATCTGACGGCAGGCAGCTTTGGCCCCAGCAACGAAGGCTGGACCGATCCCTATGCCTTGCTTCAGGCATTCAAGCATAAGGCACGCTCACTGGGCGTAAGTTACCTTGAAGACGAGGTTGCTGGGCTGGATTGTGGCGGTGGAAAAATTTCGAATGTGAAGCTGGCCTCGGGCGAAGACCTGTCCTGTGGCTATCTGGTCAATGCCGCCGGGCCGCACGCCGGGGCCATTGCACACATGGCTGATCTTGAACTGCCCGTGCATCCCCGCAAACGCTATGTCTTTGTATTTGATTGCCGTGACGCACCGCAAAACAGCCCGCTATGCGTTGATCCGTCCGGCGTCTATTTCCGTCCCGAAGGCGCATTCTTTATCTGCGGACGTTCACCTGAACCAGATACCGATTTCGACTGTCTGGACCTCGACGTCGATTATGACTTTTTTGACACAGCCATCTGGCCTGTTCTCGCCAACAGGGTGCCCGCGTTTGAGGCTATCAAGCTGATTAACGCATGGGCTGGAACCTATGCCTATAACACCTTTGACCAAAATGCCTTGGTTGGCGCGCATCCGGGCGTGCCCAACATGATTTTCGCCAACGGGTTTTCCGGCCATGGCCTGCAACAAAGCCCGGCCGTGGGCCGTGCGGTTTCGGAATTGATACGTTGCAACAAGTTTCAAACACTGGACCTGTCACGCTTTGGCATAGAGCGTATTGGCGCGAACCAGCCCATTCGCGAAATCAACGTGATCTAGGGATTTACGAACATCATGAGCAATAGTGCAAACGCCAGCGCAAAAACCCGCACGGCAGCCACCATGATCGGTGGCACGGCGGTTCTGATGTGGGCAACGCTGGCGTTGTTCACAACACTGAGCGGAGATATTCCACCGTTTCAGCTCGCCGCCATGGCCTTCAGTGTCGCGTTCGCGCTTTCCGTCATGAAATGGATAACCAGCGGTCGCGCTGCATTAAAGGCGCTACGCCAACCTTTGCGGGTCTGGGCGTTCGGTGTCGGTGGCTTGTTCGGTTATCACTTCTTTTATTTCATGGCGCTGCGCAATGCACCGGCTATCGAGGCCGGATTGATCGCCTATCTATGGCCTTTATTGATCGTGGTGTGCTCAGCGCTTCTGCCGGGTGAACGTTTGCGCTGGTTCCACATTGCCGGAGCACTGGCAGGTTTACTAGGCTGCGTCGTACTGGTTAGCGCAGGATCACCATCAGGCATCGGCTTCAAATCGGAATTTACACTCGGCTACGCCATGGCGTTGGTATGTGCAGGTCTATGGACCGCTTATTCGCTCTTTAGCCGTCGCTTCGAGAACGTGCCCACCGATACCGTGGGTGGGTTCTGTGGCGCAACGGCCGTACTGGCATTCATCTGCCACTTGATGTTTGAAACAACCGTAACCCCACAGTGGGGCGCCTGGGGTGGTCAGTGGATTGCCGTACTGGCTCTCGGTATCGGTCCCGTTGGCGCGGCATTCTTCACCTGGGACTACGGCGTCAAACACGGCCATATACAGGCATTGGGGGCATTTGCCTACGCCGCCCCTCTGCTTTCGACCATCCTGTTGATCGTCTTTGGGCAAGGCGAGCCCAGTTGGGCAATTGCTATCGCCTGTAGCCTGATCGTTGGTGGTGCAGTGTTGGCCTCAAAAGACCTGATCGGCTCAAAACGACATCCATAAAATTTGCAAATAAATTTCACCAAATGTGATGGCCGTCACAGCGTGCAAGCTTCCGTGTCCCTATGATCACATCATGAATATTGATGTTGTTGATAATTCGGAGGCGGTTATGTCATATGCACCGACAGCCATTATCTTTCGTGTAAGTTCGGGTCTTGCCGTCGGCACCGCAGCGGGCGTGCTGTTCGTTCTGCTGGCTGGACTATACTAACGAACACGAAAACGTGCTGACGTTACGCCGGGCAATCTCCTTTGCCCGGTTTTTTTTATGTTCCACCAATGCACAACACCCGCTAGGGTCTGAGCCGATTCTTCGGCCACCACAGACTTGGGCAAAAAATAACATGCCATCGGAAAATACGGAATCCGCTCACCTGATCGGTGGCATCGTGCTGTCCGTCATCGCCAGTATTTTACTCGGACTGGGGCCTAGCCTAGCAAAATTAGCCTTTGATGGTGGTGCCGACGACATTTCCTTACAAGGGCTACGCTTTGGGCTTGGCGCTCTATTCGTCTGGCCGTTCCTGAAATTTCGTGGCCTGAGCATCGCACCATTGCGCACCATGTGGCGCCGGGTCCTCATCATGGGGACCTTCACGGCCACCGGCGCATTCGGCTATATGGGCTCAACCCGTTATATTGACGTGCCATTATCTTCGCTGATTTTCTTTGCATACCCCCTGATCATCGGAGTCATAGCCTGGCTATGCCGCACAGAAAGCATGGACAGCCGCAAGGCATCCGCCGTTCTGGTCGGGTTTATCGGTGTCGGGATGACCGTTGGTTTCGCCACGGGAAGCCCCGACTGGCTCGGGATCGCTCTGGCGATGCTTGGAGCGATCACCGTCGCGGTCATCTTTGTGATCTCGGTGCCTGCATTACATGCCTCCAGCGCGCCAGCCGTATTATTTTGTAACAGCGTCGTCGCTGCATGTATTTTCGCAATAGGCGCAAGCCTAGCCCCACTGGCGGACTATGTTCCGCAACTGCCTCATACCTCGCTGGGCTGGACAGGGCTTGGCCTTCATATCGCGGTGATGACCACCGGTATCGGTCTGCTGCTGGCTTCTATCGCCCGTATCGGCGCGGTGCGCGCCACGGTGGTCAACAATGTCGAACCACCGATCAGCGCACTGGCCGCTGCTGTCCTGTTTTCACAGTTTCTCGACGGCCTGCAATGGCTTGGCGGCGCATTGATCATCGGCGCGATTGTTATCCTGCAAGTGCGCAAGAAAATATCGCCACAGGTTCCAGCCGCTGTCGATGCGCGAGAATTTTGAAATTTACGCGGCGTCTTGCGGTTCGCTCGCCATGGCTGACGGGCGCGCAGAAAAGCCAGCATACCAGTCCGCCAGCGCCGGATGACCATCGCGCCAGCCTTCATTGGGCAAGCGGAAATCAAACCAACCCAGCGCAACGCAGTACGTGATATGCGCAACGCTTAACTGTTCGCCCAGCAGTTCAACAGATGCCTCCATGGCATCAAAAGCCTGACTGCCCGCCAGCGTCTGGCGTTCAACCCAACTCGGTGATTGCTCATTTTCAGGGCGGCGGCCTTCCATAAGGCGCAATATTCCGGCGTCCATCAGGCCATCACCCAACGCCTGCATACGCAGAACATTCCAGCGCGCCTCGCCAGTTTTTGGAAATAACGGCGTCCTATCATGCAGACTATCGAGATATTCGCAGATAACCGGCGAGTCATAGAGTACCGAACCGTCATCACGCACCAGTGCAGGAACTTTACCCAACGGGTTCGCCTTTGCCACCTCAGTCGTTGGCCCTGCCATTTTGACCACAATACGTTCGATCTGATCATCTAGCCCGGTTTCCAGCGCAAACATCGTAACCTTGCGGACGTATGGAGACGTTGGTGAATAATAAAGTTTCATCGGTGCTTTCCTCATCATGGCAAGAACAGCACACTAGCATTGCCGCGCCGCTCACGTCATGTGTTAAGGTCTTGATTATGTGGACAGACGTTGTTGATACCAGAGATTTTTATGCCAGCCCTTTGGGCATGGTGGCGCGACGCATGATCCGTCGCCGTATCCGTGAGTTCTGGCCTGATGTTTCAGGCATGCGTGTGCTCGGATTGGGTTTTGCCACGCCGTACCTGCGGCCCTTCGTTGACGAGGCCGAGCGCACGATTGCCGCTATGCCCGCCGGACAGGGCGTGTTGCATTGGCCGAACGACGGCAATGGCCTAACCGTGCTGACCGACGAGATGGAATTACCGTTCGAAGACCTCAGCATGGACCGGGTTCTGCTCGTCCATGCCATGGAGAATGCCGAACCCATACGACCCCTGCTACGCGAGATTTGGCGCGTTATGGCAGGTAGCGGAAAGCTACTGATCATCACGCCGAACCGGCGCGGTTTATGGGCTCGTTTCGAGCGCACGCCATTCGGTCACGGACGGCCATATTCGCGGCGGCAACTCACATCGGCATTGCGCGAAACCATGTTTACGCCATCCCAGATAGAGAGCGCGCTATTCGTGCCACCGGTGAGTTCACGCATGATACTGTCCTCATGTATGGCATGGGAAAAACTTGGCAATGCTGCTTTTGCCCGCTTCGGCGGTGTATTGATGTGCGAAGCAACAAAACAAATTTACGCTGGCCAACCCGAGGCCCGGTCCGTGCGTCGGCGTTATGTTATCGCCGCGCAAGGGAACTCGTGGAACAGTTCGCTCAAACCGCCACACACGGCAGCACGCACACCAAGTTATAAAAAAACCCGGAAAACGTCAGATACCGTTTAAAAAAACCAAGGTTTTCTTTGATTTATTCCCGCCGCCCGATTAACACTATGCGGCTTGCGCACCGTTATCTGGCAAACGGTCGGCGCAAGGTTTTTTTATTGGGATACCTATAACGCATGTCAACGAACTCACCCGCTCTGGAAGATCTGCGCGCCGAGATTGATCGCATTGATGACCAGATACACGATCTTCTCATGCAGCGCGCATTGGTCGCTGAATCCGTACGCACTCTGAAGGAAGACGAGCGAGTCAAGATTCGCCCCGGCCGTGAAGCCACGATGCTTTACCGATTGGCCGCACGCCACAGTGGTGCATTCCCCAAACAAGCCATGCTTCGCATATGGCGCGAGATCATTTCTGGCACGCTTGCCATCGAAGGCCCCTTTTTCGTTGCCGTTCAGACGCCGGGCAATTCCAACGGTTACATGGATCTGGCACGCGATCACTACGGCACGTTTACCTATCTCAACCGCCATGAGTCCTCTGCAGCCGTAATTGATGCCGTGGATCAGGGTGACGCATCGGTTGGCATTTTGCCATTTCCACAACGTGATGCCACTGATTCGTGGTGGCGTTATCTGGCATCCAGCGGCGCACAAGCCCCCAAGGTTATCGCCCGCCTGCCGTTCATTGGTGAGACCAATGCGCTCGGCGCGAATCTTGATGCACTGGTCATTTCCACCGCGCAGCCAGCCGAGACTGGCCGCGATGTCAGCCTTTTCAAGTTCGACGTCACCGGTCCCATGAGCTCGGCCCGGATCCAGAGCGCTTTTGCCGAAGTCGGGCTGGATACCGGCCTGATGTTCGACTGGGTTCTTCCAGGTGGTGCGGATTTACGCCAATTTCTGGTTGAAGTCGGTGGTTTCGTGACCACTGAACACCCCGCGATCAAGGCCATTGCGGAAAACCTGAACGGCGACATCGGCTATTTTGTCTGGCTCGGCGCTTACGCCATTCCCATGGATGACGAAGAGCTTGGCGTTGGCAACGACGAACGCAAAGCCACGGATCGGCGCAACGAAAGCCGCGACACGGCGAGCCGCCGTCTGTGGAACCGCGGACGCAAGTCACGTGGCACAGGTGTCATCGCACCGCCTGAAAGCCCGACACCATGAGCGGCCCGACACCACGTCCCGGCATCATGGACATCGCGCCCTATGTTGCAGGTGAGTCCGCTATCGAAGGCCAGACCCGCATCATCAAGCTTTCATCGAACGAAGGTGCCTACGGCCCCAGCCCCAAAGCCATCGACGCCTATAACGCCATAGCCGCTGACCTGCACCGCTACCCCGATGGTGGAGCCACCGCATTGCGCCAAACCCTGGCGGCATATAACGGCATTGATGCGGAGCGCATCGTCTGCGGCGCGGGCTCCGACGAGATTATCTCGCTGCTCTGCAATGCCTACGCCGGTCCCGGCGATGAAGTGCTCTACACCGAACACGGTTTCCTGATGTATGCCATCAGCGCGCGTGCCTGTGGCGCGACACCCGTGAGTGCACCCGAACGTGACCTGCACACCGACGTTGACGCACTGCTTGAACGGGTCAATGAGCGCACCCGCATTGTCTTTGTCGCCAACCCCAACAACCCGACCGGTACCTATATCGCAGACAGCGAGGTCGAGCGTCTGTGGCGCGGCTTGCCCGATAACGTTGTGCTGGTGCTCGATGCGGCGTACGCCGAATTCGTCGATGCACCGGACTATTCACCCGGCCAAAAACTGGTCGAGCGTGCCGAAAACGTCATCATGACGCGAACCTTTTCCAAGCTCTACGCCCTTGGCGGGCTGCGGCTCGGCTGGGGCTATGGCTCGCGCGCCATTGCCGATGTCCTGAACCGCGTGCGCGGGCCGTTCAATGTCGGTTCTGCTGCATTGGCCACCGGGCTGGCTGCACTGCAAGACACCGGCTTCGCCACTATGGTGGCCGAACGCACGGCGCAGGTACGTGACTGGACCACGGGCGCATTACACCAGCGCGGCATCGCAACCACACACAGCGTATGCAACTTCATCCTTCTGCACCTGCCCGACGCGGCGGGGCAGGAAACAGGCGTGCGCGCTGCGAGCTGCGATGACGCTTTCAAACGCGAGGGCATCATCGTGCGCCGGGTATCAGGCTACGGCCTGCCCGACCGGTTGCGCGTCACCGTTGGCACACAGGACGAAATGGAAAGCTTCATGGATGCCCTTGACCGCTTTCTGGCAAAAACGGACACCACGTCATGAGCACCACCAACACCCCCATGTTCAAGCGCGTCGCCTTTATCGGCATCGGCCTGATCGGCTCGAGTTTGTCACGCGTCATGCAGCGCGATGGACTGGCCGGTCATATCGCGGTCAGCGCGCGGACCCAGAGCACGCTGGACAAGGTGCTCGAGCTTGGCCTTGCCGACAGCGTTCACACCGATCCCGCCGAGGCCGTACGTGGCGCAGACCTTGTCATGATCTGCACCCCGCTTGGCGCGTATGGCGCGGTGGCAAAGGCCATCGGGCCACATGTTGAACCCGGCACCATCGTCAGCGATGTGGGTTCGGCCAAGCAATGCGTGTTCCGCGAGGTCGCACCCCATCTGGCCGCAGGCGTGCATCTGGTTCCGGGCCATCCGGTCGCAGGCACCGAGCATTCCGGACCCGAAGCGGGCTTTGCCGAAATATTCCGTGACCGTTTCTGCATCCTGACCCCCAACGGCAAATCATCGGACGAAGCGGTTGAGCGCATCAGCGCCATGTGGCGCAGCGCCGGCATGAAGGTCGAACTGATGGACGCCGCACACCATGATCAGGTGCTGGCGATCACATCACACCTGCCGCACCTGATTGCCTATACCATTGTCGATACCGCCGTGCAGCTCGGCGACGACCTGCAACAGGAAATCTTCAAGTACTCCGCCAGTGGCTTTCGCGATTTTACCCGCATCGCGGCGTCCGACCCGGTCATGTGGCGCGATATCTTTATCGAGAACCGTGACGCGGTGCTCGAACTGCTGGGCCGTTTCGACGAAGACCTGACCGCATTAAAACGAGCTGTGCGTCAGGGCGACGGCGAAATGCTACAGGATGTCTTCACCCGCACCCGCGCGGCACGGCGCAGCATTGTCGATGCCAAACAGCACGAACTGGAAGACCAAAAGTCCTGATTTACCACACCACCCGTGGCACCCTGCCCAGTTCCAGCGGACCGGCGTGAAGCGTGCGGTCCTGAATGCTGAGCGGCAGGGTGATCGAGGTCTCGCCGGTTGCTTCGTCCCGTTTGCCCAAGGCCCCGAGCACCAACTTGGCGGTCAAGACATTCCCATCGCGCAATACGCCCGCGTCGTGCAAGGCATCAACGGCTTCAAACAACCCCGTGATGCGCGCACTGAAAGCAGCCTGCGGCTGTAAATCCATATCCAGCGCCACGGTGCCGTTAGCACCCAGCATCAACGGCCCATAGCGCAGGTCCAGCTTGCGAACCTCAAGCACCCCACCGTCGTCGCGCCAGCGCGTTAGCGCGCTCGAAGTTAATGCGGCGGGCGGTCGGGAAAAGGCCTCAACCACACTGCCCACATAACGTATCTGCGGCCCCAACGGCGAAGCTGCAAGCCCCGCAATGCTCAAGCCGTTCAGGCGGGTCTCCAAACGCAACGTACGCTCGGTATGCGGTCCCGCAGGCGCGGCAAAGCGCTCCACAACCAGCGTGCCGTCAACCAGCTCGGCCACGCTGGTTTGCCCCCGGCGCAATGCCATAGCGTTCACATCCAGTGTGGCGCGTGTCCAGTCGCGCGCGCCGATAACGACATGGCCGCGCAGGTCCGCAGCATCCAGCGCATAGACCTGATCAGCGAAAGCAACGCGGTGCGTAGCGCTCGCCATCACATCATAGTCAAACCAGCGCCAGGGCCGGGTGTGCAACCGCACCCTGTCCGTGGTCCAGTGCCAACCAGATTGCGCAGGCTCAGCGCGCACACTTGGCCGTTCGATCTGCACGTCGAGCGCAAACGGATATCCACCCACATCCATCGCCGCCCAGCGCACGTCATAACCCCGCGCACGCTGCATGGTTGCCCATGCGTCGACGTAGGCCGTGGCGCGCTCGGCCAGCACCAGCCACGCGGCGGAATACGCACCGATCAGCACGGCCAGCGCCGCCAGACTCCATAACACCGGGCGCCGTGTGAGGGCGCGAAAAGGACAGTTTGCCATGGTGCAGAGGCGAACATTCCTGATGGCCTGCGTCAAGTGCGTATGGGCGTTGCCTAAGCCCGTGCGAGGCGATAGCTTGCAAGCATCATTCATCCCGGCGCGCCCTCCGCAAGGACACATCATGAGCGAAACCAAACCCGACAGCGCCACCGCGCCCCACCCGGCATTATGGCAGGACGCCCTGCCCGCCGTTTTCGTGGTGATGTGGAGCACCGGGTTTATCGGCTCAAAGCTTGGCGCGCCCTATTCCGAACCATTTACGTTTCTGATGGTCAGGTTCTGGATCGCCGCCGCGCTGATGGGCGTTATCGCGCTCATGCTTGGTGCGCGCTGGCCCAAATCACCCGCCCGTTTCGGTCATGCCGTGGTGGTCGGTGTGCTGATCCACGGGCTCTATCTGGGTGGCGTATTCTGGGCCATTGACGGCGGGGTTTCGGCGGGGCTGGCGGCGCTGATTGTATCGTTACAGCCGCTGGTCACCGGACTGGCCGCCGGACCGGTGCTGGGCGAACGGGTCACGTTCAAACAGTGGGCCGGACTGGGGCTCGGCTTTGCCGGTGTCGCCATGGTGGTCTGGCAACAGCTTGATATCAGCGCCAGCGAACTTGATGCCATGATGGCCGGTGTGCTGGTCTGCGTGCTGTCCATGGCGGGGATTGCGGCGGGATCAATCTATCAACGCAAATTTTGCGGTGCCGAGGACCTGCGCGGCCACCAGACGGTGCAGCTTGGCGCGGCGGCCATTGTCATGACGGTGCTGTCGTTCTCGCTGGAAAGCCAGACACTGGACTGGACGACAGAATTCATCATCGCGCTGGTCTGGCTGGCGTGCGTCATGTCGGTCGGTACGTTTACGCTGCTCTATGCGCTGATCCGGCGCGGCGCAGCATCACAGGTTTCGAGCCTGTTTTACATGATCCCGCCAGTTACGGCCTTGATGGCATACTTTTTGTTTGATGAAATGCTTGGCGCACTGTCCATGATCGGCATGGCCGTGACGGTCGTTGGCGTTGCGCTGGCGACACGGCGATAAAACGGCAATGAAGCAAGGAAACGAACGGTGAGCAAGACAGGCATTCCAGGCAGCAGCGACGGTACGGACCTATGGGTGTTTGCCTATGGCTCGCTGATGTGGCGACCGGATTTCGAACATGCCGAGGTCCGCGATGCGGTGCTGCACGGCTATCACCGTGCGCTGTGCATTTTTTCGCACCAATACCGTGGCACGCCCGAGGTGCCGGGTCTGGTGTTCGGCCTCGACGCCGGGGGATCGTGCCGGGGGCGCGCGCTGCGTGTGCGCAGCAAGGACGTCGATACGGTCGTGGCCTATCTGTACGAGCGCGAGATGATCAACCAGGTCTATACGCCGCGTATGGCGAACATCAGCATGGGCGATGACAGCCACAGCGCGCTGGCCTTTATCGCCGATCGCAAACACGGCCAGTATACCGGGCCGCTAACAGACGAGCTTTCCGTCAAGCTGATCCGGCAGGGTCGTGGACACGGCGGTGCGTGCATCGATTACCTGCGCAGCACGGCCGAGCACCTGCGCGAGATCGGCATTCATGACAGCCGCCTCGAACGGCTGTTGGCACGTGCGTTGGCCGATGACTGAACGCGCTGGTGGCGACGAAACTGCGTTCAAACGCCACCATCAAAACCCACCGCGAAAATGTAGACCTTTGTTGACCTCTGTAGACTTTTTCGCCGCATCTGGCGAATTTTCAGCAATAAGGTCTACAGGGTATAGATTTGAAAACAAACGCGAATTCGGCGATTTGTAGACCTTTGTAGACTTTTATACACCACAGCCGTTCGGCTGGTTTTTTTGCGTCTTATTGGTCCACCAGCGACACCTATGCAGCGCTGGAACGGGTATCCCAAGACATTTTCACGCCGGGGGCTAGCTAATTTACAGGCTTAAAAGAACACCAAAGGAATATGTTCATATTATTGTTGATTTGTCAATGCGAAACTCAAACACGATGTTCGGTGAGCGGCTCCATTTAAAGCCATCCATTTTCACAACGGCTGCTCTGTAGAACTAGCTTCCAACGAAAAGCCCACGTAGATTTTATGATATGGAAGAACACATACAGAGCCTTGGCGTTGTTGGCAGACTTTTCCCGCTAATTTTAACGGGCGAGAAGACGTCTACCATTCGCTGGCATGAACAGCATATTGTTCCGGGTCCGATGACATTTATCTGTGATGACGATTCATCACAGATTGTTGTTGTAATGGTAACGCGTTGCACTGAAATGCCATTGCAAGACGCCGCTCGCTTCATTGGTAAATCTGACGAATGGCCCGATGAGATCATGCTCGAAGGAATGCGCGAGCACTATCCAGACATTGAGCTATCCAGCGTCGTGCAAATCGTTGAATTCAGGCCTCCTCCGCTCAGCTAAATTCTCATGGATTTCGAAGCTGCCAGACCAGATCGCAGGTCACGCCCAAAGCCCATGGCTTTTACAGGCCTGGCCGTGCAGCGGTCCCCTCACGTTGTTTTGTTTCCCAATTCGGTGCGACGTAGGCTTCGGCATTTGATGGCGGCAATGGCTCTTTGCCCCGGATAATGTCGGCAGCCTTTTCGCCGAGCATGATCGTTGGTGCGTTGGTGTTGCCATTCGGCACGCTTGGGAAAATCGACGAATCAACGATCCGCAGGCTTTCAATGCCCCGAACCCTGCAATCTGGATCAACCACCGCCATCGCATCGTCATCCGCACCGATCTTGCAGGTGCACGTCGGGTGATACGCGGTTTCCACCGTTTCGCGCACCCATGCGTCGACTTCATCGTCGCTCTGCACGGCTTCACCGGGGTCGAGCTCTTTTTTGCGAAAGGCATCGAAGGCGGGCTGCATGCCGATCTCTCTGGTCAGTCGGAATGCCATCCTGTAATCGTCGATATCCTGCTGGTGCTGGAAATGGTTCAGCACAATTTCTGGCTTCTCCAACGGATTTTTCGACTTTGCCCGGACCCAGCCGCGGCTGTGAAGTTTGTTGATGCCAAAATGAATCTGGTAGCCCTCTGGCCCTGATCCGCCCTTGCCGTCATAGCGTACAATGGCAGGCAAAAAGTGAAACTGAACATTGGGCCACTTCAGGCCCGCACGGGTGCGAATGAAGCCTGTCGATTCAAAGTGGTTGGTGGCACCCAGCCCGGACTTGAACCAGAACCAGCGCGCCCCGATCAGGAACTTGCCAAACGGCCCCATATGCCGATTGAGTGAAACAGGCTGGCTGGTTTCGTATTGAATAACGGATTCCAGATGGTCGTGCAGGTTTTCACCAACGCCGGGTAATTCATGCAGCACGTCGATACCGGCGTTTTTCAACACCTGTGCCGGGCCAATACCTGACATCTGTAAAATGTGTGGCGTGCCGATAGCACCAGCGGAAAGAATGACCTCTCGGTTTGCCTTGACCTGTTGGGTTGTGCCGTTTCTTTCGTACTCGACACCGACGGCTTTCTTGCCATCCAGAATGACACGCTTCGTCAGGGCATGGGTCATGACGGTGAGATTGCTGCGATGCATGACCGGTTTCAGGTAGGCATTGGCGGTGCTCCAGCGCACGCCGCCTTTGACGGTCATGTCCATCTTGGACATGCCCTCCTGGCGGTATCCATTATAGTCGTCCGTTACGCCATATCCGGCTTCCGCGCCGGCGTCGATGAAGGCCTTGTAGAGGGGGTTTTTCATGCCGTTGCCGTTGCACGTATGCAATGGCCCGTTGCCGCCCCTGTACTCATCCTCGCCATAGGCGCAATTCTCGGCTTTCTTGTAATACGGCAGGCAATCCTTATAGGCCCATCCTTTTGCGCCGAGTTCTTCCCACTGGTCCAGATCGCAGGCATTGCCGCGCACATAGATCATGCCATTAATGGATGATGAGCCGCCCAACCCCTTGCCGCGCGATATGTCGACAAGACGATCATTGATTTTGGGTTCGGGCTCGGACCAGAAGCCCCAGTTGAAGCGTGGCATGCTCATTGGGATTTGCAGTGCCGTTGGCATCTGCACAAAGATGCTGTTGTCTTTGCCGCCATATTCCAGCAACAGAACCGATGTGTCGGCGTCCTCTGTTAGCCTGTTGGCCAACACACAACCGGCTGAACCGGCCCCGACGATCACATAATCATAAGTTTCCTGTGCCATTTTCCCTGCTCCCTATCCGTATCGACCTGTCCCAGCTTTCTGCGATCTGGTGTTGTGCAGTGTAGACATGTTTTGCGCCGTGTCGCCGCATCATTTGCAGAGCGGGGGATTCTTGTTTTCCACCACCAACACGTCATCAAATGATGCATTATCCATCTTTTAAGCCTTCCCTGTTTCAGTTGCGATCTTGCCCTACTATGGTTTTATCCTGGATGGAGCCGACGCAATTCACGATTGGAGTCACGCCATGCCTTCGCAAACGGACGTCATTATCATTGGTGCGGGGGCGGCTGGCCTGTCGGCGGCCAAGGAACTGGCCCGCCACGGCCTAACATATACCTTGGTCGAGGGATCACACCGCATCGGTGGGCGCGCATATTCCGAAGAAATCGCACCCGACGTGTGGTTCGATCTTGGCTGTGCCTGGCTGGTTGGGGCGACGGCCAATCCTTTCGTCTCCATCGCTGATCACCTGGGCGTCACGCTGGACAAGGATCACAGCGATCTGTTCACATCTGAGCACCACAGATTTCAGCGAAATGGCGGCCGCCTGAACGATGATCAACGCGCCGCCTGCCTGCGTTATTATGACGACAGCGACACAGCGATCGCGCACGCCGCCGAGCACAACCAGGATGTCGCCATCGCCGATGTGATCGATCTGGACAACGAATTCGCGATCCCGTTTCTGGGCGGCGTAGCAACAGCCTGGGGGCGCGACGTTGATCAGGTTTCAACCACAGACTTCGACAGCGCGGTCGGTGAACTCGGTTTTCAGGCGCTGCGCGGCTATGGCAACCTGATTGCGGCATGGGGCGCGGATGTAACGGTGTCACTCAACACCCGCGTTGAGCGGATCGATTGGTCGGGCCGTGGTGTGGCGGTGGAAACACCCAAAGGCACCATCGCGGGATGCTGCGTTCTGAGTACCGTATCAACCGGCATTCTGGCATCGGGCGATATCCTCTTCACCCCGAAGCTACCGGACTGGAAAACCGAGGCCATCCACAATCTGCCTATGGGGACAGAGAACAAGATGGGTGTCTATTTCGACACGGACGTGTTTGGTTCCGATGGTCGCGGTCATTACAGTGTCTGGAATGATGATGGCAACGCGGCAAAGGTTGATGCCAGCGTCATGGGGCTGAACACCGCCGTTGTGTTTGTTGGTGGTCGTCACGGTATCTGGCTCGAGAAACAGGGCCAGCAAGCCTGTCATGACTTCGCCGTTGACCGGATCGCCGATATCTTCGGCAACGATATTCGCAAACACGTGAACCGTTCCATCACAACAGCGTGGGAAACAGAACCCTGGACCCGGGGGTCATGGGCCTGCGCCAAACCCGGACAAGCCCACCAGCGCGCCCATCTGGAACGCGCGATCGATGAACGCCTATTCTTCGCCGGAGAGGCCACCATCTATGGTGGGCAAGGCACATGCGACGGCGCGTACCAGTCCGGCATCCGCGCAGCAAAGGAAATCGCTGCACAACTGAATGTCGGTGCTTAGCAGAAATAGCCCGTCGCAAACATGCTTCGAGCGCCCACGCATAGGACGCAATTGCTAGCAATGCTTCATTGCTGTTAAGTCTATTCGCATTACTTTTTTTCAGAAAAAAGGGATCATCACATGAGCGCCATCGACCTTGCCCAGAAGCTATCAACGTTTTCCGAACACTGGTCGCCCAAAATCGTGTCAAATTTCAATGGACACGACGTGATGGTGGTGAAGGTTAAGGGAGAATTCGTCTGGCACTCACACGAAGACACCGACGATTTCTTCATGGTTCTGGATGGCAGCCTGAAAATTGAAATGCCAGATGGCGATGTGGTGCTAAATGCTGGCGATCTGTACGTGGTCCCTCGTGGCATGGAACACCGCCCCGTAGCGGAAGAGGAAGCCCACGTGCTGTTAATCGAACCGCAGGGCACGCCGAATACCGGCAATGAAACGACAGCCACAACGAAGGTGGAAATTTAAAACCTGCCCCTTACCCTACCCGCACTTGGAATACCCGCACGACGTACAGGTATCGCAGCCTTCCTGCTTGAGCAGGGATGGCTGGGCACATTTGGGGCATTGGCGGAAGGGTAATGCGTTGACGTGGCCGCCGGCGTTTTTGTCGCGGTTATTGCTGTCTGCGTCACCGTTGCCACCGGCACTGTCGTCACCCACGGCGCGGTCCATGGGCATGACGGTGAATTCCTTGTCCGCGTCGTTGGCCAACTTGCCGGGTGCCGAGAGGAAGCCGATCTCGATCATATGGCGCTCAATGACGCCGCCGATCGCTGCGAGCAGCGAAGGCACGTAGCGTCCGCCCATCCACTGTCCACCACGTGGGTCGAACACGGCCTTGAGTTCCTCAACCACGAACGAGACATCGCCGCCCCGGCGGAACACCGCCGAGATCATGCGCGTCAGGCCAACGGTCCAGGCGTAATGCTCCATGTTCTTGGAATTGATGAAGACCTCAAACGGGCGGCGGCGGCTGTCCTGCACAATATCATTGAGCGTGATGTAGATGGCGTGATCGCTTTCCGGCCAGTTGACCTTGTAGGTCGCGCCGGGCAGGGCCTCGGGCCGGTCGAGCGGCTGGGTCATATAGACCACCGCGCCGGAATCGCCTTCATCCACCGGCATGACGCTTTCCATGGGTGCGCTGAGCGGCAGTTCGGGTTCGGCCTCTTTCTTCTTTTTGCTCTCGGGCGTTTCGAGTACCGCGCCGGTAATGTCGTTAGGCCGATACGTGGTGCAACCCTTGCAGCCCACATCAAAGGCCTGCATGTAGATATCCTTGAAATCCTCGAACGCGATGCTTTCGGGCACGTTGATGGTCTTGGATATGGAGCTGTCGATATAGCGCTGTACGGCGGCCTGCATGACCAGATGATCATTCGGCGACAAATGCTGGGCATCGACAAAGGCATCGGTCAGCGTGGCGTCATCGCCTTTCAGGCGGCGGAACAGTCGGTAGGCATAATCGGTGACGTCCTCGGAACGGCGCTCGCCATCGGGCATCAGCACGTTGCGGGTGTATTTAAAGCTGAACACAGGTTCCAGCCCGGACGACACATTATCGGCAAACAGCGAAATGGTACCGGTCGGCGCAACCGAGGTCAGCAGCGCGTTGCGGATGCCATGTTCGGAAATGGCGTCTCGGATGTCTTGATCAAGGCTGCTGACATGGCCGTTGTTGACGTACTGCTCGGCGTCGAACAGCGGGAACGCGCCCTTTTCCTTGGCCAGTTCCACAGAGCCCATATAGGCCGCGCGCTGGATGGTATCCATCCATTGCTCGGTCAGACGCACGCCATCGGCTGCGCCGTAGCGCGCGCCGCACATGATCAGTGCGTCGGCCAGTCCGGTGATGCCAAGCCCGATGCGGCGCTTGTTTTTGGCTTCTTCTGCCTGCTGCGGCAGCGGAAACTGTGACGCATCGACCACGTTGTCCATCATGCGCACGGCGATGGCGACGGTTTCGGCCAGACGTTCCAGATCGAGCGTGGCTTCGGCGTCAAACGGGTTGTTGATAAAGCGCGACAGGTTGATCGAACCCAACAGGCACGCGCCATAGGGCGGCAATGGTTGCTCGCCGCACGGGTTAGTGCCGTGGATGGTTTCGCAATAGCCCAGATTGTTTTCGCGGTTAATGCGGTCGATGAAGATCACGCCTGGCTCGGCAAAGGCATAGGTCGAACGCATGATCGTGTCCCACAGATCGCGCGCCCGCACGGTGTCATAGACCGTGCCGTCGAATACCAGATCCCAATCTCCGTCTTCCTTGACCGCCTGCATGAAATCATCGGTGACCAGCACCGACAGATTGAACATGCGCAGGCGACCCGGTTCACGTTTGGCCTCGATAAAGGCCGCCACGTCGGGGTGGTCGCACCGCATTACGGCCATCATGGCACCACGGCGTGAACCCGCGCTCATGATGGTGCGGCACATGGCGTCCCACACGTCCATGAACGACAGCGGGCCCGATGCATCCGCGCCGACGCCCTTGACCAGGGCACCCTTGGGCCGGATGGAGGAGAAATCGTAGCCGATGCCGCCGCCCTGCTGCATGGTCAGCGCGGCTTCTTTCAGGCCCTCAAAAATACCGGCCATGTCATCGACGATATCGCCCATGACGAAACAGTTGAACAGCGTGACCGAGCGTTCCGATCCTGCGCCAGACAGAATCCGGCCAGCGGGCAGGAAGCTGAAATCGGACATGATATCGAAAAACTTCTGCTCCCACAGGGCCTTATCAGTTTCAGGTTCGCTCAGCGCGCGCGCCACGCGGCGCCACGTATCATCGATGTTCTTGTCCACAGGACGGCCATCAGCACCCTTGAGGCGGTACTTCATATCCCAGATCTGCTGTGAAATCGCTGCTACCTGTGCCATCGGTGGCCCTCGTCCCTCTGTGTCTTGCCATACCGCAATGATATTGTACTGCGGTGCGTCCCGCGTTCGGCATTACCGAAGGTGCGCTGAACGCGGTCTCCCCAAATTCGACGGTTTTGTGCCGTTTATTGTGGTTTTTGGCTTTTATTTCAATGAATTCGAATATCCAGATTACGACGCAGGGCGATTTTCGTCAAGATTTTGTTCTTGTTATGTTTCCACAGTATTGTCCCCGTACAGTCCCCGATTGAGGCCTTGATTCCCGCCATTGATTGGAGTTTTACCCGCTATCCACAGGGCAGCGTGCGCCGCCATGGGGCGATTTGTTTCCACAAGTTTATCCACAGGGCTGAATCTGCCCCTACTACCTTTGGATAAGGCGTTGGCAGACATGGGGGAATTCGGCGCGGGCCTCGGCTTCTAGGCGCTGGGTGGCACTGTCGATCTGGTCTTTCAGGCGGCTCATGAAGGCCCGGCGGTCTTCGCCCGGTTCGATGGCGGGGAGGAATTCCACGGTGATCGTGCCGCGCAGTTTCTTGCCAAACGTGCCGCGCCCCCAGAACAGCCCGGAATTGAGCGCAACGGGCACCACGGCGACGTCCGCACCCTTGTATATGGCGGCAATGCCGGGGTGAAAGTCGTGCTGCGCGCCCGGCGCGATACGGGTGCCTTCGGGAAAGATGATGATGGTGCGGCCTTCATCGAGCCGCGCGCGGGTGTCGGCCAGCATCTTCTTCAGCGCCGAGGCACCGCCGGCACGGTCAACCGCGATGGAGCGGACCTTGCGCGCGCTCCAGCCCCACAGCGGAATGGATAGCAGTTCCTTTTTCATGACATAGACCGAACGCGGAAACAGGCTCTGGAAGAACCCGGTGTCCCACGCCGACTGGTGCTTCGAGGCCACGACCACCGGGCGGTTGGGGATATTTTCTGTCCCCTTGATGCGGATATCAATGCCCAGCACAAGACGCGCCACGAGCTTGATAATGCGCGTCCAGACATTGACCGCAGACTGCTGCCAGTACCACGGGAACGGCATCATCACCATGAACACGCAAATCGCCAGCGTGGTAATGATCACGTACAGAACATCAAAAATCAGGGATCGGATTGCGCTCATAGGGCCTGCTTCATCTGAAAATTACGGTCTCCCGGACAACCGGGTCATGGGTTGCGTCGTCATGATGCGCGCCCAGGCCACAAGGTACTTGTTGTATTCCGTGATGACGAGTCCCGCCGTACCGGGCCAGCGCCACCAGTCCGCCTTGACGTGCTCGGGAAATACCGGGTGCGTAATGATCGTTACATTGTCCAATGCAGCACCAAATTCCAACAAGCTGCGCGGCATGTGATAGGCCGCCGTCACCAGCCGGATTGATGTGATCCCTTCGGCGCGGACCCACGCGGCGGTTTCCTCGGCATTGCCGAGCGTGCTGACGGCGTTGCCGATCGCCACGCGATCTTCCAGTTCCCGCGGATTTTCGCGGAACATCTCTAACAACTGGTTCACGTCGATGCCCTGATAGACACCCGATACGAACAGCCTGCGCGCATTGTTGTCGCGCAGCAACGCCAGACCGGCCTCAAGCCGCCCGCTGCCGCCAGTCAGCACGACAATGGCATCGGTTCGACCGCCGGTATTGCCCAGCGCGTCGGGCATGCTTTCGGCGTAGCGGTATAGCCCGATGCCCCACAGCACCAGCAAGCCAAAACACAGCATCATGAACAATGACATGATGCGGCGTGCATGACGTTCGCGCGCGCGCCGGGGGGCTCGAACGACCATACTCAGGGCATCCTTGCCAATGTGCGCAGCACGGTGATGCGCGCCGTCAGCATGGCGATCATGGCGACAATCAGCGGCAGCAACGCCAGCGCGATCAACTGGGCCAGCCCCAGCCCAATGGCGGGCATGGACTCAAGCTGCATCTTGTCGGCGAAATAGCCGATGGCAAGCAGGCACGGCACCGCGAACAGCAAGCCGATCAGGCCACCCTTCAGGCCAAGCCACAACGCACGTCCGGCAAACTGCCGCGCCACATAGGCATCATGCGCACCGATCAGGTGCAATACCTGAATGGCCTCGCTGTGCAGCGCCAGCCCGGTGCGCGTGGTAAACACCACGGTCGCCACGGTGACCATGCCGATAATGGCGACGACCCCCAGCGCGACAAGTTCAATGGATCGTAACAGCCGCACCAGCCGGTCGAGCCAGACACGGTGATCGTCAACACTGACGCCGGGCACGGCAATCGCCAACCGGCGTGACAGCGCGTCAACATCGACGCCCGCGTCGGGATCAACAGCGACATCAACCAGACGCGGCAGGGGCAGATCGGCCTGTTCGGCCAGATCACCCAGCCAGGGCCGCAACAGTTCCATGGTCCCGGCGTCAGACAGCGGGACCGCGTGCAGCACGCCCGGCGTTGCATTGATGACCTCAAGCACATCGCGCAAGGCCCGCTCGCTGGCCGCGCGGCCCTGTTCCCCACCGCTTTGCAAGGCTTCGCGCGGTGGTTTAATCTGCACCGTCATGGTGCCGCTGATGCCGCGATCCCAGCGATCCACGGTGCGGTTGAGCACCAGCACGCCAGCCACCGCCAGCACGGCAAGATAAACCATAAAGGCGATCAGCCACGGCAGAAAGCGCGTGTTGGCATCACGATCAAGCGGGATATCTGTGCGGCGTGCGATCAAGGCAGTTTCCGTCTCGTTTTCAGGCGTTCAGAGATAGCTGAGAAGTTCGGGATCATAAGGGTTCATATGCTGCCCTTCGCTCGATCCCTCACCATCATGGCCGTGAGGCTCAGGCGTCAGGGGTGCCGAACCGCTCAACCGGCCGCTATCGAGATGCAACACCGGATGCCCCAGACTATCGACCAGTTGCTGGTTATGGGTGGCGATAACCACGGTGGTACCGAGCCGGTTGAGTTCTTCAAACAGATGCATCAGGCGGTACGCCATGCGGTCGTCTACGTTGCCGGTTGGCTCATCAGCCAGCAACAGACGCGGGCGGGCGATGACCGCGCGCGCGATGGCGACGCGTTGCTGCTGTCCACCCGACAGGGTCGGCGGGCGCGCCTTCATATGTTTTTCCAGACCGACCCATGCGAGCAGTTCTTTCACATTCTTGCGGACCTCGGCCTCGCGCGTGCCGGTGATGCGCAGCGGCAGGGCCACATTGTCGAATGCGCTGAGATGATTGAGCAGGCGGAATTCCTGAAACATCACGCCGACACGCCGCCGCATGGCGGGCAGCTCGTCGCGCGGCGTGGTTGCCACATCGCGCCCGAACAATGAAATCAGACCGCGCGTCGGCCGCATGGCAAGATACATCAGTTTCATCAGCGACGACTTACCCGCGCCACTGGCGCCGGTCAGGAAGTGAAACGACCCGGCGCGCAGTTCGAAGTAAATGTCCTGCAAGACCTCGGGGCCAAGGCCGTAGCGCAGCCCCACATTCTCGAATCGGACGACGAAATCGCCGTTACTTTTGCTCATAACTGGATCGAACCATACCCTCTGGCGCATAACAAGGCGGCGCTGGCGCGCTATGGGCACAATGGCACAGCACCGGGGTTTTCGTCCAGTTTCGAAGCACGTCTCAATTCCATAAAGTACCGTCGTGCTCAGCACCCCTTGCCTTCGATTCCCGCTCCGCCTATAAACAGTCAACATACAAACATAAGGTCTTAAGGGCCTGAACGGGCCGAAAACAAGGCCGGAGAATATTGCTTTAGGGAATGGGTGGAGTGTCTGGGCGCATATGATTATCAACTGCCCCAATTGCCGTACACAATTCAAGGTTGATCCGGTCGGACTCGGCGCGTCTGGCCGTAGCGTGCGCTGCTTCAATTGTGGCAGCCAGTGGTTCCAGCAACCCCTGGCACCAGGCGTCTATCAGGCTGCGACACAACCCGCACAAGCACCACGCGCACCACACGCACCTGCTGGCTACCCGCCACAGGGCTATCCGACAGCTGGCTATCCACCATCGGGGTATCCGCCGCCGGGGTATCCGCCGCCAGGCTACCCACCGCCGGGTTATCCCGTGCCGGGCCATCCGCCAGCAGACGCTGCACCGCCGCCTGCGCCTGAACCCGCACCCGAAGCCGACGACGTGTTTTCATTCGTCGAGCCCGATGCCCCCGAAGCCGCACCGAGCGAAGCCTCGCTGCCTGCGGGTATTGATGCGCTGTTCGAAGAAGATGATGACGTCGCGGCCGAAGAACCCGCCGCACCTGAACCCATGCCGACGCCCGATGACGACATCTCGGACGAGGATCTCGAAAATCTGTTCGACGAAGACGATGCGCCCGGTGCCATCGAATCCATCGTTGATTCAGGCGGCACCGACGATGACGGTAGCGATACCGAAAACATCTTTGACGCCGATGACATTGAAGAACCCGACGATCTGCCAGAAAGCCTGACGGCTGACCTTGACGACGATGACATGCCGGTGCGTCGCCGCAGCGCTGCCAAGCCTGAAAAGAAAGGCCGCAAGGGCCTGATCATCACCATTGTTCTGCTCGCCCTGCTCAGCGGCATCGGTGCGGGACTATTCTTCCTGCGCGGCATGGTCGTTGAATTTGTCCCGGCCATGAACTCGGTCTATCACATGATTGGCCTCGACACGGGCTCGCTGGGCGAAGGCCTTGAAATCAAGAACGTAAATTCCGAACGCGCTATTGAAGGCGGTATTGATCTCCTGATCGTCAGCGGCAACGTGGCAAACATCTCGGGCGGCACGAAACCCGTGCCGCTGGTCAAGGCACTGCTGGTCGGTGCCGATGGCGAGGAAATCCAGTCCGTGGTACAGGAGCCCGAACGCGCCGAGCTGAACGCTGGTGACGTGATTGGCTTTAGCATCAAGGTCGAAGAACCTTCACCGCTGGCACGCCGCCTCGAAGTCACCTTCGCACCACGGCAAATGCCCGAAGACGGCTAAATAGCCCTCAGTCGCAAATATTTGCGGGAAATTCCACACCCGATGCGCCAATAAAGCGCCGTTGGCGGTCCAGTTCGGCATCCAGCGCTGCGCGACGGCCTTTGGTTAATTTGACGCCGAGCTCCATCCATAGACCGCTAACCACCAATGCATCGCGATCACGCACATGCTTCATGTCAATACGGCCAATAAATCGCGCGCCTTCCAGCAGAGGAAACACGTAGTAGCCGTATTGCCGCTTGGCCGCTGGTACAAAGACTTCAATACGGTAATCAAAGCCGAACAGGCGCAGGCACCGCTTGCGATCACGGATCAGGGGATCAAACGGTGACAGCACGCGCACGCGGCTTGGCGGCTCCGGTAAATCCGAAAGGCTGTCCATCAAGCCAGCAAAGGCAAACGCCTTGCGCGCGCCATCGCCGTTCCAGGGCGCAATACTGACCTCGACAAGATCATCACGCGCCAGTGCATCGGCGCACCACGCGGCGGCTTCCTTTGGCGTAATCAAATCCCAGAACGCGGCAATCTCGCCAGACGTGGCGGTGCCCAGCCGGTCCAGCGCCGAGCGACAGGCCCAGTCGATGAATGCCGGTTCACCGGGTTTTTCGTAGCTGTGATGGTTTGCAATCACCCGCGATGACAGGTCATAGACCTTTTGAAATCCTTCACGGCGGCAAATTGAAAGCGCCCCCGTGCGCCAGTGAAATTCCAGTGCCGTTTTCTCCGGGTGCCAGTCCCACCACCCGCCCGACGGCTTCTTGATGCCCTGGCCCAGATCACGCGACATGGTCGGCCCATGATCGCGCACATGCGTAATCACCTGATCCAGCACGTCCTCAAAACCTTCGCGGCGCCATTTCTTCCAGCGTTCAAGCAGCACGCAACGCTCGCGCTCAAAGCGGTGCAGCCAGTATGGATAGAATGCGCTGGGGATAATCGCTGCGTCATGGGTCCAGTGTTCAAACAGCGTACGCTCACGTTCCAGCAGGCGCGTTAGCTGCGCAGGTTGATAGGTCTGATTGCGTGCAAACAGGATCATGTGATGAGCACGCGCCACGGTGTTGATGGAATCAACCTGCACAAAGCCAAGATCATCGATCATCGATTGCAATCCCGCACAATCAAGCTTTGCGCGCACCGGGCGACACAATCCCTGCCGCGCCATAAACAGACGCCGCGCCGTTGCGTTATCAATTTCAAAGGGATGCATGTACACTAAAACTGCCGCAACAGCCGGTCGATATAGTCGCGCTCTAACCCTGAACGTCCTATATCACCCGCGCGACGGCGCAATTCGTCATAGATTTCGCGCGCCCGGCGGATTTCCATCTGATCGGGTACCTGCACGCTACCGTCATCCAGCTGCGAGCCAACAGCGCCGCCACCCGAACGCCCGAACGGGTCGCTGCCCGGGCTGGGCAAGGTGCCCTGCGCACCCGGCGCATTGCCGGGCATGCCACGCATCTGTTTGGCGACGCTTTGGGCAACCTCTTCGGCAGTGCGACGCAGCGCTTCGAGCGCGTCGCTTTGCGCTGGCAGGGCATTTTTGGCATCGCCTTTTTTCAATGACCGGGTGGCGCGCTGCATAGCGCGCTCGGCCTCGCCCAGTGGCTCGGGAATAGTGCCCAGCAGTTCATCAAGACCCGTCATCAGGTCACCGAGTTTTCGGCGCAACGCATCCTGCTCATCGCCATGGTCACGCGTTGCCTGAGCGGTATCGCTGGTTTGCGGCTGCGTGCCGTCTTCCGTGCCCATACCGCGCTGACGTGGTCCCACAGGCGAGGGTTCAAGCCCGCGCTGGCGACGCATTTCGGAAAAGGTCTTATCAAGCAAGTCTTCCTGCGCACGCGAGACATCGCTCAACGATTGCAGCATCTTGCGCGCCGGTTCCAGTTGATCGAGCGGCGCATTTGAATTCAGCGCGCTTTCGATGGATTGCACCATGGAACGCAGTTCATCAAGCGCGGCCTGTGCAGCATCAAGCGAGCCGGTACGGGCCAGTTCGCGCGCATCACGTATCATCTGTTGCAAATCATCTTTATCGAGAAATGTCAGTCCAGGCAGGTCTGACAGGCCATCAAGGCCCTGATCGTTGAGTTCTTCACTCACCGCCGCCATGAACCGGTCCAGCGCATCAGACAGCGCATCCATCAGGGCGTCCATGTCCTCACCAAAGGCGCCGTCACGCATGGCTTCCATCAGGGCGTCCTGCACGTCGCTGAATTCGCGCCGCGCCATGGCAAATTCACCATCCTCGATACGCAGGGCAGTCTGCCACAACAGCGCACGCACGGATTTGCGTGCGCCGTGCGATCCATCATGGTTAAGGCGCGAGCGCGCCACGGTGATTGCCAGATAGACAACGTTATCTTCGTTAAAGTGCAGCGGATTGGCGGCCAGCGTATCAAGCCCGTCAATGATACCGATCAGGCTCTCATGACTGGCCGTGACCAGCCGTTTGCGCAGATCGACCAACGCACGCGCCACCGGGTGATTGAACGTGCGCTGTGGCAACAGGATAGATAGAACATCGCTGCGCCCGATCTGGCCCAGCGCGTCGGTGGCCTCCAGGCGGGCCTCAACCGGCAATCCGGCCCAGTCATGCTCGCTAAGATCACGCACCACCGTGCTATCGATGCTGCGCGCACGCGTGCTTGTGAGTGGCAGGTCCAGACGGACCGTGTCACCCTCGCCGCTATCTGGCGGCAAGTCCGGGTTACGAATGACAAGCGTTGCCGCGCGCAGTCCAAAATCATCCTCGGCGACAAACGACACGCGCAAACGACCATGTCCACCATCACCGGGCGGTTGCATGAATGCCACCGTGGGTGGGGTGTCATCGATAATCCGCACCGGCCAGCTGGCAGCAATATCGCTGCCAAAGCGCACGGCGATTTGCCGGACGGCTTGCCCGCCCGCGTCCATATCGTGCGCGCCAATTCTGGCTTGCGTATGATAGCCGCCCGTACCATCGCTGCCTGATACGCTGGCCTGTATTGAAATGGGATCGAAGCCAACAAAACGCCCGGCCAGATCAAGCACCGGTGCATCGTCCGAACCAACCTGCGCCAGCACCGTGCTGCCGACCGGCACGCCGCGAACCTCTTGCGGCGTGCTCGTGGCTGGCTTGTTATGCGTGCTGAGATGAAACGGCGTATAGCCCGTATAGGCAGGTGGCGTCACCCAGAGGTCGATACGCAGCATCGCGTTTGCATGCGCGGTCGCCGGAAACAGAGCGCGATTCAAACGCTCACGCGCTTCACCACCACCAATAAATACACCGGCCACCAATATCAGCAATGCAGCGGCACGCAGCCCCAGCGGATCACGCCGCGCCATGCCCGGTGACGGTAATGCAACGCGCAGCTTGCCAACCGCTGCGGCCACGCGCGCACGGTGCACGCGCCACAGGGCCGTTGCCACGCGATCATCCGCGCCAACGCCGCACGTGTCATCAAGTGCTGCCAGTGGGCGGTGTTGCAGTTCGCTATCCCGCTCAACCCGGCGCACCGCGTCATGACGATCTGTGGCATGCAAACCGCGCACGCCGCGCACGATGCCCACAAGCAACGCGAGCGCACCAAGGACCAGAACGCCAACGTGCATCCAGTACGGCAACAATGGCAGAACATCGAACAGAGCAATGGCGGTCAGCAGTGCAAGTACGCCAAGCGGCGGCCACAGACGCGGCCACAGGCGTTCCCAGAAAAGAGCTAACTTTGCGATTGCAATCAAACGAGCCTGACGGCGGCGGGTACGCCGCGCGGAAATTTTCTGATCAGGCCCGGGGGCCATCACCCGGCGGCTTCCTTGCATATGGCCTGCTCAGTCGGTGCAAGCCAATCCGGCGTGTCTTCGAACGCCATCAGATCAGCAACGTCGATGCGACGGCGCACCACGGCGAACTGATCACCGTTGACGAGAACTTCCGGCACCAGTGCGCGGGCATTATAGGTCGATGCCATAACCGAGCCATAGGCCCCGGCACTGCGGAAAGCCAACAGATCGCCACTGCTCATGGGTGGCAAGGCGCGCCCCTTGGCAAAGGTATCGCCGGACTCACAAATCGGGCCGACCACGTCGACCTCTGCGTATGTCGCGTCGGCGGCTGGTTCCGTTACCGGGGAAATTGCATGATGGGCGCTATAAAGCGTCGGGCGCATCAGGTCGTTCATGGCGGCATCAACGATCAGGAAACGCCGTGTCGGGCCTTCCTTCACATAAATCACTTTCGTCACCAGCAAGCCGGCGTTGCCCATAATGACGCGACCGGGTTCAAGCACGATGCGGCAGTCGAGATCACCGATGACCTCTTTGACCATGGCGCCATATTCGCTGGGTGATGGCACAGGGTCTGCGGCGTCTTCGTCTTCAAAATAGGGAATGCCAAGGCCGCCACCGAGATCAAGCCGTTCAATGGTATGGCCCGCCGCGCGCAGTTCGTGCACCAGTTCGACCGCGTTGCCATAGGCCGTGCGGTAGGGGCTCAGATCGCGCAACTGCGAACCGATGTGCATGGCGATGCCAACAAGCTTGATGCCCGGCAAGGCATCGGCGCGCGCGCAGACATCCTTGGCGCGTGAGATGTCGATACCGAACTTGTTCTCGCTCTTGCCGGTGGTGATTTTCTCGTGCGTCTTGGCGTCCACGTCTGGATTAACGCGAATAGACACCGCGACCTCGCATCCGCGCGCGCTGGCGATTGCGCTCAGCGCTTCAAGCTCGGGCTCGGATTCCACGTTGATCTGCATGATCGAAGCGTCAATCGCAGCGGCCATTTCATCGGTTGTCTTGCCGACACCGGAAAACACGATGCGATCAGGTGACACACCGGCGGCCAGCGCGCGTTCCAGTTCGCCACCCGAAACCACGTCGACGCCCGCGCCCAGTTGCGCCAGCGTGCGGATCACGGCCAGATTGCCGTTGGCCTTCATGGCGTAACACACCAGCGCGTCGAGACCATCGATCGCTTCACTGAAAACCTTGAAGTGGCGCGTCATGGTGGCGGTGGAATAACAATAGAACGGCGTGCCGACGTGCTCAGCAATAGTGCTGAGCGCGACGTCTTCGGCAAACACTTCACCGTTACGATATGCAAAATGGTCCATGGTCTTACCTGTACTTAAAACATCATTCAGCCACCTAATCGGTGGGATAATCCTGCGGATAGGTCGAGCCTTCAGGCGGGATGGGGGAATTTTTGCGCCCGCAGCCTGACACTGCGCTGGCCAGCGCAACGACAAATACCACGGCGATGACAACACCCCAACGGCCTGACTTCATGTTTGCGTGTCCCATATCCATCGAACTTACATAAACCGCTGACGTGCGGCACTGGCGGCGGCGCGCACATTATCGGGTGCCGTACCGCCAAAGCTGCGGCGGCTCTGCACCGAGTTCTCGACGCCCAGAACCGCAAAAATATCGTCCGTCATGCCCGGCTCGACCTCTTGCATATCTGCAAGCGAAAGGTCCTCAAGCCCGATACCGCGATCCTCGGCACGTTTGACCAATTCCCCGGTGACGTGGTGAGCATTACGGAACGGCAGTCCAAGCACACGTACCAGCCAATCGGCCAGATCCGTCGCCGTGGTAAAACCACTGCCAGCGGCGGCCTGCATAGCCTCTGCGTTGGGTTCGGCTTCTTCCAGCATGCCGCGCATGGCTGCGACGCACAAGCCCAGCGTATCGGCGGCGTCAAACACCGGTTCCTTGTCTTCCTGCATGTCCTTGCCATAGGCCAGCGGCAAGCCCTTCATGACCATCAACAGCGCATTGAGCGCGCCGACAATGCGGCCGATCTTGGCACGCACCAATTCAGCGGCATCGGGATTGCGCTTTTGCGGCATGATCGAGCTGCCCGTGGAAAACCCGTCAGACAGGCGAATAAAATGAAACGGCTCAGACGTCCAGATGACGATTTCCTCGGCCATGCGCGACAGGTGCATAGCAGACACTGATGCGGCAGCCAGAAACTCGAGCGAAAAGTCGCGGTCTGAAACGGCATCAAGCGAGTTCGCCGTGGGGCGGTCAAAGCCCAGCGCACCGGCGGTCATCTCGCGGTCGATGGGAAATGACGTACCGGCCAGCGCGGCCGATCCCAGCGGGCATTCGTTCATGCGCGCACGGCAATCGGCAAACCGGCCACGGTCACGCCCGAACATTTCAACATAGGCCAGCATATGATGACCAAAGGTCACCGGCTGGGCCGTCTGTAAATGCGTGAAGCCCGGCATGATAGTCGCGGCGTGGGCCTCGGCCATATCGATCATGACGCCTTGCAGGCTTTGCAGCTCGCCGTCCAGTCCATCAATGGCATCGCGCACCCAGAGGCGGAAATCCGTCGCCACCTGATCGTTGCGCGAACGTGCGGTGTGCAGTCGCCCAGCGGCCTCGCCAATCAGTTCGGCCAGACGCGCTTCGACGTTCATGTGAATGTCTTCGAGCGATGCCTTGAATTCGAAATTTCCGGCCTCGATCTCGGCCAGCACGTCATCGAGACCCTGCTGGATTTTGGCTTCGTCCTCGCCCGAGATGATATCACACGCGCCAAGCATCGCCGCATGGGCCTTGGAACCTGCGATGTCCTGGGCATATAACCGTTTGTCGAACCCGATAGAGGCATTGATGGCCTCCATCAGCGCATCGGGGCCTGCGGCAAACCGGCCGCCCCACATGGCGCTGGTTCCCGGCGTCGTTTTTTTGTTCTCATTCACCATGTCAAATCCTGTGATCGGCACTTATAATCAAGCGTCTGCGAGCTTACGTTATCTGAAACCAAAGGCCGAAGAAAAATCTATGTTTTCAAACACCCTGAACTGGCTTGTCCGCCGTTGGCGCAGTGTCGCAGTCGCTTGCGCTATTGTGGCTGGGATTTTGGCGATAACGCCGCTACTTGCAAGTCCCGATAACGCCAGCTGCACCGCCAAAGCGGCCCGCAACGCCGGTTTTTCTAATTTCGACCTCAACAATAGCGCGAAGCCGGTGCCCAATACCGCTTTTTTTGATGGTCAGGGCAATACGCGCACCATTGCCGATTACCGTGGCATGGGCGTTATCATGAACTTCTGGGCCACGTGGTGCCCGCCGTGCGTGGCGGAAATGCCCGCGCTCGACCGTCTCAAGGCCGAACTGACAGGTAGCAACGTGGACGTGCTGGCGATCAGCGAGGACCGCGACGCAGAAACGGTTGTCGAGGAATTCTATTTCCTCAATGACATTGCCAGCCTTGATGTCCTGATTGACCGCAAATCAGCCCTGTCACGCGCCCTGAAAGTATCGGCCCTGCCGAGCACCCTGATCATCGACCCCGAGGGCAACCAGATCGCCACCGTTATCGGCGCGGCGCACTGGGACTCGCCCGAAGCCATTGCGTTCCTCAAAGCCTGTTTGGACGTTCCCTCGGAATAACCGGAAGCTGGTGCATTCGTGCGCGATTCCGGCTACATTTGGCACAGCACCATAACGGATGGACCACACATCATGACACGACGCTGCCAGCCTCTGCATTACGCCTTGATCGCCATCGCCATGGTCGCCCTGTTACAGGGCTGTGCGGCACGCGAGACACGCTGGACCCACCCGGACCTGCCGTCCGATCAGTGGAGCGTCGATGCCGCACAATGCAAGTGGGAAGCACGCCGCAAGGCTGAAAAGGAATTCAACGAAGACTCCGCCATCATCATTGACTCAACCTTTCAGGATGAGCAGAGCTTCGACACCATGATGGCCGGCGTCGACGTCAAGAAACGCAGTCGCGAACTGTTCACACGCTGCATGCGCAGCTTGGGGTATGTGGCGGCGAAGTAGGAAATACTCTCACCACAAACGAAAAACGGCGGCCTAATCAGAAGGCCGCCGTTTCCTTACCGGAAATCAGGGAGGGAGAAAAAACCGGTATTAATCTTGTCGTAAAGTCGCTTAGGCGACTTTGGCCGCTGCGTCGTCATTGGCGACGACGATGCTCGAAGCCGCTGCCTGTGCCGGGGTAAAGGTCTTGATTTCGGCAGTGTGCAGGGGCTTGTCAGCGCGTGCAGTGCGAACCGGCGCATATGTGCGGGTCCATTCGTGTGCGACGCGGTTGATGTCGCTACGCACCAGGCCGATATCAGCCAGCAAACGATCGTTCAGGCCCTGCAGTTCAGCAGTGACCAGACGGCGCTTGTTCCAGCGAACAACGCTGTTGACCAGATTGCGAGCACCCTTGCCGAGTGCGACGCCAATGCTCATGGCCGAGGAATTGTCGCCATTGCGACGGCGAACCATGTCTTCAGCAAACATCGAGAGCTGGCGGGTGTCATCGTACGTATTGAGCATTTTCTGTGCCCCTTCAAAAAAAGATAACGTGATTTCGGGTAATCAGATGTTCACCGGTAAATTCTGGCCCGGCACAACCTCTGCTGTTGAAGCGGAACATAGGGCGAGTCGTTGCACGCATGAAGTGTCATTGTTGCACCGCAGCAATGCGATTCTTGCATGTCTCTGGAATGACTCTGAAATACCCGCTAAGCAAAAGACATTGCCAAGTCCACGGCGCGCGCTCTAGCTTTCACACAGGGAGAACAAAACCACACCATGACCAGCACCAGCCATTCGCCTTCTCAGAACAATTCTGCTGCCCAACAACGGTTACGCGATCTGCGCGATGAACTGGCCCGTCAGGGGCTGGACGGTTTCATCGTGCCGCGGGCCGATGAACATCAGGGCGAAAACGTACCACCCAGCGCCGAACGACTGGCATGGTTGAGCGGCTTCACCGGGTCTGCCGGATTGTGTGTGGTGCTGGCTGAGAAAGCCGCCGTCTTCGTTGATGGCCGCTACACCCTGCAGGTGCGCGACGAGGTGCCCGACGATCTGTATGAATACCGCCACCTGATCAGCGAACCGGCGTCCGACTGGATCGCCGCTGAATTGCCCAAGGGCGGCAAGCTGGGCTTTGATGCGTGGCTGATGACGCCCAATCAGGTAACGCGTTATCGCAAGGCCGCCGAGAAAGCTGGCGGGACACTGGTCGCGGTCGAGCGTAATCCACTCGATACAGTCTGGCGCGATCAGCCCGAACCGCCGCGCGCACAGGTCGCTGCCCATGACCTGGCCTATACGGGTCGCTCGTCCGATGAAAAGCGTGCGCAAGCGGCGGCGGAGCTAAAGAAAAACGCGCAGGCCGCCGTGGTGCTCAGCGCGCCCGATTCCATTGCATGGCTGCTCAATGTGCGTGGTGGTGATCTGGAATTCAGCCCGCACCCGTTATCCTTTGCGTTGTTGTTTGATGATGGCCGGGTTGACTGGTTTGTCGATCCTGCCAAACCCGCACCCGATTTGGGTGAACACCTTGGCAATGCTGTCGTGGTGCATGGCCCTGACGATTTCGGCCCGGCACTCGACGCACTGGGGCAAAGCGGTGCGTGCGTGCGTCTTAATGGCGACAGCGAACCCGAGTGGGTCGCTCAGCGCCTGCGCGACAGCGGCGCGAAGATCGTCATGGCACCTGACCCCTGCGCCCTGCCGCGCGCCATAAAGACAACTGCCGAGCTCGACGGCATGCGCGCTGCGCACATGCGTGACGGGGTGGCACTGGTGCGGTTTCTGGCATGGCTGGATCACGAAAGCACCGCACGTACACTCAGCGAGATCGAAGTCTCCAATCAACTGGAAGCACTGCGCCGCGAAGATGCACGGTGCAAGGGACTGAGTTTCCCGACCATCGCCGGCGCAGGCCCCAACGGGGCCATCGTACATTACCGCGCCAGCGAACAATCCGACCGTGCGCTCGAACCGGGTTCATTGTTTTTGCTCGATTCCGGGGCGCAGTATCTCGACGGCACCACGGACGTAACGCGCACCATCGCCATCGGTGGCCCTGATCATCCGCCCAGCGACGAGATGCGCGACAACTTCACCCGTGTCCTGCAAGGCCACATCTCACTGGCCACCGCATGCTTTCCCAGCGGCACCACAGGCTCGCAGCTTGACCCGTTTGCACGGCGCGCATTGTGGCAGGCCGGTCTGGACTATGACCATGGCACGGGGCATGGCGTAGGTAGTTACCTGCACGTACACGAAGGACCGCACCGTATATCAAAATCGCCCAGCGCCATTGCACTGGAACCCGGTATGGTCGTGTCCAACGAGCCGGGCTATTACAAAACCGGGGCTTACGGCATCCGCATTGAAAATCTGGTGGCGGTGCGTGAACTGCCCGTCATTGAAGGTGGCGAACGCACCATGCTCGGGTTTGAAACACTGACACAGGCCCCCATCGACCGGCGACTGATCAACACCGCGCTGATGAGCGCCGATGAACTGGCATGGTTAAACGTCTATCACGCATGGGTGGCGAGCAACCTGATCCCGCTGCTCGATGTCGCGTCATCGAACTGGTTAAACGCCGCGACCGCCCCCATAACCGCATAAAAAAATAGTGAGCCAGCATGCCTGTATATAATTCCATCGCTGAATTCCACGACGACATGAGCACATGGCGGCGCGATATTCATGCCCACCCTGAACTGGGGTTTGAAGAAATACGCACGGGCGGCATCGTTGCCGAAAAGCTCGAACAGTGGGGTATCGAGGTCCACACCGGCATTGCCAAAACCGGCGTCGTCGGCGTGCTGCGCGGCACCGGCGATAGCACACGTACCATTGGCCTGCGCGCTGATCTGGACGCCCTGCCCATGACCGAGGTCGGCACACCGGACTATCGTTCAACCCATGATGGCAAGATGCATGCCTGTGGTCATGACGGACACACCACCATGCTGCTTGGCGCGGCGCGCTACCTCGCCGAAACACGCAACTTTGACGGCACAGTGAATTTTATCTTCCAGCCCGCCGAGGAAAATGCCGGTGGTGGCGGCCTGATGGTCGATGAAGGCCTGTTCGAGCGCTTCCCGTGCGACGCGGTCTACGGCATGCACAATTATGTCGGCATCGACAAAGGCAAGTTCGGCATTCGCACGGGCGCGCTTATGGCTGCTGTTGATAGCGCAAAAATCAACATCACTGGCGTCGGCGGACACGCCGCATGGCCAAATCTGTGCGTTGATCCCATCGCCATTGGCGTACAGCTTCACACCGCATTGCAGACCATTATCAGCCGCAACACCAAGCCACAGGATTCTGCCGTGCTCAGCATCACGCAGTTCCATGGCGGTTCGGCCAACAACGTGATCTCCGGCACGGCCATGCTTGATATATCCATCCGATCCTTGCGCGATGAAGTGCGCGACATGCTCAGACGGCGCATCTTTGAAGTCTGTGACGGTGTTGCCAAGACCCATGGCGCGACCATCGAGGTCGATTATCAGGTCGGTTATCCCGCGACGGTAAACCACCGCGCCGAAACCGAGAACGCCATACGTGCGGCGAGCGCCGTGGTCGGAGCACAAAACGTTGATGGCGATACCGAGCCGGTCATGGGCAGCGAGGATTTTTCCTATATGCTGGAAGCCTGCCCCGGCGCCTATATCCTGATCGGTCAGCGCGATGCGGGTAACGTTCATTCCCTGCACAGCGCATCCTATGATTTTAACGACGATATCCTGCCGCTCGGTGCCAGTTACTGGAGCGCACTGGTTGAGCAGAGCCTGCCACGTGGCGATTAACAGACTGGATTAAACCATGAACGCCCCCCTTGATGAGACCTGCGATATCCTGATCCGTGGCGGCGCGGTCATTGATGGTTCTGGCGCACCCGCCATACTGGCCGACGTTGCGGTGCGCGGAGACGCAATCATCGCCGTCGGCACGCTCGCCCACATGCACGCTGCCGAGACCATTGACGCCACAGACAAGGTTGTCGCGCCGGGCTTTATCGACGTGCACACCCACGATGACCGGCTGTTGATCGAACGCCCCGACATGACACCCAAAGTCAGCCAGGGCGTGACCACCGTGGTTACCGGCAATTGCGGCGTCAGCCTGGCACCCTATGGCGGGCGGGTTGATCCGCCGCCGCCCATGAACTTGTTGGGTGGGCTCGACTGGTACCGTTTCCGCAAGGGCTCTGATTATCTCGCCGCGCTTGATGAAGCACCCGCCGCGACCAATGCGATTAGCCTATGCGGACATTCCTCGTTGCGCGCTTCGGTGATGGATGATCTCGACCGCCCCGCCACGACAGCCGAAATTGACCGCATGGCGGCCATGCTGGCCGAGAGCCTTGACGCTGGATACGCCGGACTGTCCACCGGGCTGGCCTATCCCACCGCGTGCGCCGCGCCAACCGACGAGGTCATTGAACTTGCCCGCGTGGTCGCCGATCACGGCGGACTGCACACCACCCACATGCGTGAAGAAGAAGATCACGTCACCGAGGCCATTGACGAAACCATTGCCATTGGTCGCGCAACCGGGCTGGCATCCGTCATATCCCATCACAAGGTTTGCGGCGAACAGAACTATGGCCGCAGCACAGAGACGCTGCGCCAGATCGCAAACGCCCAGCGCGATATGACGCTCGATCTCGACGTCTATCCCTATATCGCCAGTTCAACCGTATTGCTGAAAAGTTTTCTCAATCGTAGCGAGCGGGTGCAAATCACATGGAGCACACCGCACCCGGAGATGGCAGGTCGCGCCGTGACTGACATCGCGCAGGAATGGGGTATCAGCCGTCAGGACGCCTGTGATCGCCTGAGCCCGGCCGGCGCCATCTATTTTCAGATGCACGAAGATGACCTGAAACGCATCATGGCCTATGACGGGGCCATGATCGGATCAGACGGCCTGCCGCATGATCCGCGACCCCATCCGCGCCTGTGGGGAACCTTCCCGCGCGTGCTTGGCCGTTACGTGCGCGAGCAAGGTGTGCTCAGCCTGCACGAAGCCATCCACCGCATGACCGGAGTTCCGGCCCGGGTATTTGGTTTGAGCGATCGCGGTGCAATTCGCCCCGGCGCATCAGCCGACATTGTTATCTTTGACGCTGACAGTATCATCGACCGCGCAACCTTCGACGATCCGGTCCGCCACGCCGATGGGATCGAACGCGTGATGACCAATGGCGCATGGATATGGTGCGATGACAAACCGACTGGTGCATGCCCCGGCAAGGCCCTACGGCGACAAAAATCCGCCTGAATATTGTCAGACATTGTTAAGCACTCTCCTGTATGCTGCGCAGACGGAATCGTGACATACTGGAGAGTGTGGCACGTTCCCCATTGATTTGTACGCGACCAGCTACGGGGGCTTGGTGGAACAATGGTCAGCTTGTTTGGCAAAAAAGAAGAGCCGGGCGATATCCCTCTGAGTCCACCCGTGGACATCAAGTGGGCGCGTAATGCCAGAGGCAATTTTAACAAGATGATGTTTCTCGATACCATGGCAGAAAGCCTGAACGGTGTTTCGGGCGTCTACCTGATCTGGCATGTCGGCACCAAACCACAGTGGCTCTATGTCGGCAGCACAGACAATCTCGCCATGACGCTCGACGAACTGAACGAAGACGAGCGCATTGTGGACTACCACAATCAGGTCCGTGTACTCGTGACCTGGGCGATGGTTAGGCCCGAATATCAGGACGGCATCGTGCGATATCTCAACGAGGCCATGAAGCCCGAGATCGATAACCCCGAGGCTGAACGGCTTTCAAGTGGCTCGGGCAAAGTACAACCCATCGCCGTCTTTCTGCCGGGCCAGAAACCCGACTAAGCAACCTGGCCATGCGCCGCCGGGTTTACCGGTGAGCCCGCCGTTAATCCACCGTCCACCGTCAGCGTTGTACCTGTGACAAACGATGCTTCATCGCTTGCCAGCCAAAGGGCTGCATTGGCAATATCGCCTGGCTGACCCAGTCGACCCAGCGGGTGGCGCGCAATGGCATCGGACATGGCAGCATTTACGTCTTCGCCCTGCGCGAACGTCTGCGTCAGCATATCGGTCATGATCCAGCCCGGACACACGGCGTTGCAGCGGATACCGTCAGCCCCGTGATCGACCGCGACGGAGCGCGTGAAACCGGCGACCCATGCCTTGCTCGCGTTGTAGAGTGCAACATTGAAATCCGATAGCGTGCCACTGATCGAGCCCAGATTGACGATGGCCCCGCCGCCGCGCGCACGCATCAGCGGAATGACGGCGCGCGTCGCCAGAAATACGCCACGCATATTCACATCGCTGAGTTTCTGCCAGTCATCATCGGAGGATTGCTCGGCGGTTTCCTCGATCTCAATCCCGGCATTGTTGACCAGAATATCAACGCCGCCATGATCAGCGCGCGCACGTTCAATCAGGTCTGTAATGCTCTGCGGGTCTGTCACGTCGAGGCCCTGCCACGTGATGGCGTCGCCCAACGGCGGCGCAGGTGCATGCCTGCTGCCGCACACAACGGTTGCGCCCTCGGCGGCAAAGCGCTCGACAATGGCACGACCAATACCACGGCTGCCGCCGGTTATGACGGCAACCCGTCCTACAAGACTTCCCACAATTAAATCTCCACCTCACCGAGCGCGCGCAGGACCTTTAATTGCAGGTCATGCACCGCGTGTTCACTGATATAGCTGCGCGCCGCATCAACCACGAAGCGGCCCTGTTTGTAGCCATGACTATGCAGGCCCTTTTGCACGTTCTCCACCAACGGGAAATCCTCGCGCCGTACCACATCGACAAAATCAATGACGGCCTGTTCCTCATCGGTCGGCGCTTCGCCCTCAAAATACCACTCAATATTCTGCAACGTCCGTTCCGGGCCATCCGGCACGTTATGAAACACGGTCAACTTACCGCCGGGGTAAAATTCAAATGACACGCCGGGATAGACATACCATCCGGCGAATTCATCGGCGCGCGGCGAGCTGCCGGGGTTGAAATCGTAACCCTGCATCTCACCCCGATTACCTGAATTATGATGGTGGTAGTTCTGGCGCACTTCAATGCGGTAATCGGTCATGTCGAGCGCGTTTTGCGCCAGTGTCGGGTGTGCGGGCGGACAGTGATAGCACTCGGAATAATTCTCGATGACATTTTTCCAATTGCCCTTGACCTCATAGGTCTTGGTGTAGCCGCGGTGCAGGGCCTCTGGCTGCGCACAGAAGGAGCGAAACTCCGCGTCCATGCCTTCAAGGCTATCGGACAAGGGCGCTGCATCGCTATCAAGATTGAAAAACACAAAACCGAGAAACTGTTCAATGCGCACAGGGCTGAGGCAAATGCCGCTCTTGTCGATACCGGTTATGTCTTCCTCACCGGGGATGCGAACCAGTTCACCGGAAAAATCATAGGCCCATGCGTGATACGGGCACGAGATCAGGTTTTTCACCCGGCCCTCACCTTCGAGCAGTCGGTGCGCACGGTGCTGACAGACATTGTGATAACCGCGCAACGTGCCGTCGCGATCACGCATGATCAGCACGCTCTGGTCACCAATATCGCGCACCATGTAATCGCCGGGCTGGATCAGCTTGGAAACATGTCCCGCGTACAGCCATGAGTGATAGAAGATGGCCGACATCTCGCGCGCATAGATCTCGGGATCATAATAGTAATGTCCCGGCAGGGTATGGGACCGCGCCGGGTCACTGGCAAAGTTCAAAACACTCATGGACGGCCCTATCCTGTGACGCATCAACACCACATGATCGTAACGAAGATTATGCTTCGCCGATAGCGCAAGATATTCGTCATCACATGAATTACGTCATTACGGCGCCCCGCCCGATGCCTCGGCAATGCCGGCGATGTCGACCATGATGGCGTTCAGGTCGAAGTTCTTGGGTGTGTAGACCCGCGCCACGCCCGCCTTGATCAAGGCCTCTTCGTCGACTGGCGGGATGATGCCGCCGACAATGACCGGCACGTCGGCCATGCCCTTGTCCGCCATGCGTTTGAGCACATCGTTGACCAACGGCACGTGGCTGCCCGACAGGATCGACAGGCCAATGACGTGGACGTTTTCCTGTAGTGCTGCCTCGACAATTTCCGCCGGGGTCAGGCGGATACCTTCGTAGACAACCTCGATTCCGGTGTCGCGCGCACGCACGGCGATCTGTTCGGCACCATTTGAATGGCCATCCAGACCGGGTTTGCCGACCAGTATCTTGAGCCTGCGCCCAAGGCTGTCTGACGCCGCGCCAACACGCGCTCGCGCGGTTTCGATATCGCTGACGGCGGAACCTGCCGAAGCCCCGGCAATCCCCGTCGGGGCGCGGTATTCGCCGTAAATATCTCGTAATGCCTGAGCCCATTCGCCGGTGGTCACCCCGGCGTGGGCGCAGCTAATGGATGGCTCCATGACGTTATGATTGTTCTGTGCCGCGTCACGCAGTTCAGCCAGTGCGGCATCGACGGCGGCCTGATCACGACCATCGCGCCATGCCTGCAGACTGGCAATCTGCTGCGCCTCGGCGCGCGGATCAATGCTCAGGATCGAACCGTCGCCGGTGGTCAGCGGGCTGGGTTCGGTCTCGGTGAATTTGTTGACGCCAACCACGACCTGTTCGCCGCGTTCGATAGCGGCCAACCGCAGAGCATTGGATTCCACCAACTGGCGTTTCATATAGCTCTGCTCAACCGCCGCAACCGCGCCGCCCAGTGCGTCAATGTTAGCCAGTTCCGCCAGTGCCTCGACCTTCAGCGCGGCAACCTTGTTTTCGATGGCCTTGCTGCCGTCAAAGATGTCGGCGTATTCCAGCAAATCGGTCTCATAGGCCATGATCTGTTGCAGGCGCAGCGACCATTGCTGATCCCACGCGCGTGGCAAGCCCAGCGCTTCGTTCCACGCGGGCAACTGCACGGCACGCGCACGGGCATTTTTCGACAGCACCACGGCGAGCATTTCCAGCAGGATTCGGTAGACGTTATTTTCGGGCTGCTGCTCGGTCAGGCCAAGGCTGTTGACCTGAACGCCATAACGAAAGCGGCGCATTTTCGGATCGTCGACGCCGTAACGATCACGCGCGATCTCGTCCCACAGTTCGCTGAACGCCCGCATCTTGCAGATTTCGGTGATGAAGCGAATACCCGCATTAACGAAAAAGCTGATGCGCCCGACCACCGTGGGGAAATCTGCCTCGGGCACCTGGCCTGATGCCTTGACCGCATCAAGCACGGCGGTCGCGGTGGCGAGCGCAAAGGCCAGTTCCTGCACCGGCGTCGCCCCGGCTTCCTGCAAATGGTATGAGCACACGTTGAGCGGATTCCACTTGGGCACCTCGGTATAGGTGAAGGCCACGGTATCGGCGATCAGTTTCAGACTCGGTCCCGGCGGGAAAATATAGGTACCACGGCTGAGGTATTCCTTGATGATGTCGTTCTGCACTGTGCCGCTCAGCGCGCCACGCGCCACGCCCTGACGCTCTGCCGCTGCAATATAGAGCGCCAGCATCCATGCCGCAGGCGCATTGATGGTCATGGACGTGTTCATCTCGTCGAGCGGGATACCGTCGAACAGCGCCTCCATATCACCAAGGTGCGATATGGGCACACCGACCTTACCGACCTCGCCGCTGGCCAGCGGATGATCAGAATCATAACCCGTCTGGGTCGGCAGATCGAAGGCCACCGACAGGCCGGTCTGCCCCTTGCTCAGGTTCTTGCGGTATAAGGCGTTGGATTCCTTGGCCGATGAATGGCCGGAATAGGTCCGAAACAACCACGGGCGGTCACGTTGCGGCGCACCATTTTTTGCTGCATTTGCTAACTTATCGCCCATCAACACCCCTCCAAGGTCTCACGACATGATATTCTATTATAATTTATATTGTTAAATTATAACTTTATTACATTAAATGCCGTTACCGATGAATAATCTAACTTATTGTGCATTGCAAAAATTATTGTGAAAGTCTAGAAGCAATATATCGCGTTTTCCACATTATTTATGTGATGTGGAGCACCACATGGAAATATCAGGGGATGGATACAACATGAGTGAGCCAGCAGAAATCGTTGAACTGTTTCCCGGGCAGGTCGCCAAGGACCTTTACGAGCTGGGTGAGATACCGCCGCTCGGCCACGTGCCGAAGCAAATGTACGCCTGGGCCATTCGTCACGAGCGTCACGGCAACCCCGACACGGCCATGCAGGTCGAAGTCGTCGACACCCCGGAACTCGACAGCCACGACGTGCTGATCATGGTGATGGCCGCCGGTGTGAATTACAACGGCGTATGGGCGGCGCTCGGCAAACCGATCAGCCCGTTCGACGTGCACAAGGCCGAATACCACATCGCCGGGTCAGACGCGTCGGGCATCGTCTGGGCCGTGGGCTCACAGGTCAAACGCTTCAAGGTCGGCGACGAGGTCGTGGTGCACTGTAACCAGGACGACGGCGACGACGAGGAATGCAACGGCGGCGACCCCATGTTCTCGACCAGCCAGCGCATCTGGGGTTACGAGACACCCGACGGATCATTTGCCCAGTTCACCCGCGTACAGACCCAGCAATGCATGCTGCGGCCCAAGCATCTGACGTGGGAAGAAAGCGCGTGCTACGTGCTGACCCTTGCCACCGCCTATCGCATGCTGTTCGGCCACCGCCCGCATATTCTGCGGCCGGGCCACAACGTGCTGATCTGGGGTGCGTCGGGCGGACTTGGTGCCATGGCGGTACAGCTTTGCTCCACCGCCGGAGCCAACGCTATCGGTGTGATTTCCGATGAGAGCAAACGTGAGTTCGTTATGGGATTGGGTGCCAAGGGCGTCATCAATCGCAAGGACTTTGACTGCTGGGGCCAGTTGCCCGAGGTCAACGGCGAAGGCTTTGGCGATTACATGAAAGAGACCCGTAAGTTCGGCAAGGCCATCTGGGATATCACCGGCAAGGGCAAGGACGTGGATTTCGTCTTTGAACACCCCGGCGAGGCGACCTTCCCGGTTAGCTGCAACGTGGTCAAGCGCGGCGGCATGGTGGTGTTCTGCGCCGGGACCACAGGCTTTAACCTGACCATGGACGCGCGCTTTGTGTGGATGCGCCAGAAACGTATTCAGGGCAGCCACTTTGCCAACCTGAAACAAGCTTCACAGGCCAACCAGTTGGTCATCGAACGGCGCATTGATCCCAGCATGTCCGAGGTGTTCTCGTGGGACGACATCCCCGAAGCGCACATGAAAATGCTGCGCAACGAGCACAAACCCGGCAATATGGCGGTGCTGGTTCAGGCCAAAAAGCCCGGACGGCGCACCATCGAGGACTGCATCGAGGGCTGATCAGCACGGATTGCATATATATGGAGAGACGACATGAACGACTGCGCCAACGCAGCGGCCGATACCCCCGTAATCCTCGATAACCTGCTGACACTCTGCGCCGAGGCCGTGACCTCTGCCGATGGCCTGCTCGATGCCGCGCGGCGTCAGGTCAGCGCACGCGTCACCACAGATGGACGGGTCAACGCCGATGCGCTGGAATCCGAGCAGTTGGCCGCGCACGGCTTTGCCTGGATGGCGACCTATGTCGAGGCCCTGCGCCAGTTGCACGGCTGGGCTGAACGCCTCGAGTCTGAGGGCGCGTTGGGCGAGACCGAAAAATTGATCACCCAGATCGGTTTCGGCGAATACCTCGCCCAGCTATACGGCGGCATCCCGCTCAGCCAGGTCGAAATCGTGCGGCCGCGCGATATGGGGCTGACATCGAAAGACGTGCACGCGTTTTTCAAGGGTGCGGTGAAGACGCTGGTCAATGACGGCAACACCGCGAACACCCATAAGGCGCTCGCCGCTGAGATCATCGAGGCCGACGAAACCGGGGCCTATGGCGCGCCGGGATTGGGCGATGACATGCTCGACATGGTGCGCGATCAATTCCGCCGCTTTGCCGAAGAACAGGTCGTGCCGCACTGCCACGAATGGCACCTGAAAGACGAACTGATCCCCATCGAGATCGTTGACCAGATGGCTGAGCTCGGCGTGTTTGGTCTGACCGTGCCGGAAGAATGGGGCGGGCTGGGCATGTCCAAGACCGCCATGTGCGTGGTCACCGAGGAACTCTCACGCGGTTATATCGGTGTTGGATCATTGGGCACGCGCTCGGAAATCGCTGCTGAGCTTATTCGTCTGGGCGGTACTGATGCGCAGAAGCAGCACTATCTGCCGAAACTCGCCAGCGGTGAAATCCTGCCCACCGCAGTGTTCACCGAACCCAACACGGGATCGGATCTGGGCAGCCTTCGCACGCGCGCCGAACGCGACGGCGACACCTACCGCATCACCGGCAACAAGACGTGGATCACCCATGCCGCGCGCTCCGACATGATGACGTTGCTGGTGCGCACCAACCCGGACGAGCCGGGCTACAAGGGCCTGTCCATGTTCATCGCTGAAAAGCCGCGCTGCACCGAGGGCGACGCCTTCCCTGCCGAGGGTATGAGCGGCGGCGAAATTCCCGTGCTCGGCTATCGCGGCATGAAAGAATACGACCTGCGCTTCGAGGCCTTTGAAGTGCCCGCGCAAAACCTGTTGGGTGAAACAGAGGGCCAAGGCTTCAAGCAGCTAATGGCGACGTTTGAATCGGCACGTATCCAGACCGCCGCGCGCGCCGTCGGCGTGGCGCAAAACGCCATGGAGCTGGGCCATAAATACGCCCGCGAACGCACCCAGTTCGGCAAGCCGCTCTATGCCTTCCCACGTATCGCGGGCAAGATCGCGGCTATGGCGATGGAAACTATGATGGCGCGGCAGCTGACATATTTCGCCGCGCGCGAACGCGACTTCGACCGGCGCTGCGACATTCAGGCCGGCATGGCAAAGCTGCTGGCGGCGCGCGTGGCATGGTCCAACGCCGACAACGCCCTGCAAATCCACGGCGGCAACGGCTACGCCACGGAATTCCCCATCTCACGCGTGCTGTGCGACGCGCGCATCCTCAATATTTTTGAGGGCGCAGCGGAAATCCAGAGTCACGTCATCGCGCGCGGGTTGCTCAGCGGGCGGAATTAGGAATCATTCTGGGCGCGAATTTCCTGCCGGAAGGCATCGGGCGGCGCGCCGTATTCAACCTCGAACGCACGAGAGAAATATGACCGGCTGCGGTAACCCACCATGTCAGCAACGCGCTTAATGGGCAGGTCCGTCGCGCTGAGGATTTCTGCCGCGCGTTGCAGGCGCACCGAACGCAACAGCTGCATGGGTCCCATGCCGTATGCGACCTGAAATCGTTTGGCAAATACCGCACGACTAAGCCCAACATGATCAGCCAGACTTTCTACTGAGTGAGGCTGTTCAGGTTTGTCGAGCAGCGCGCGCAGCGCGCCCCAGGTGTTTTCATCCGTCACACCGTCAATCCAGCACAAGGCCGCATCGCCCGCCTGCTTGCGGCGTCGCAGCAGAACGATCATGCATTGCTGTAGCAAAGTGCGACCCAGCGCCAGCGTTCCCAGCGTCGGGTTCGACATCTCGGTGACGAAGGCATTGAGTGCGACGCGCACCGAGTCCTCAGGTGCAAGGTGCTCCACCAGCGGTGAACGGATTAACGGAAAGGCACCTTGCAGGCCCTTGTAGAAAACGTCCACACGCCCGCAGATTGCGGTCATGGAGCGTGCGCCGTCACCCTCGCGGATAACTTGAAACCCATCATCAAGCGGCTTGCAGTCAGGCAAGGGGACTTCGGCTATGCCGCTGCCGCGCAGGCTGTGGCGCGCAAATGCTGGCACAAGGATCAGTGATCCTTCGGCCACTGGGCAGCGGGAATGCCCCTCAATCACGACCTCCCCCTCACCGCCCAATACATAATGCAGAATGGCATTTGAGCGAAGCCCGAGACCTAGCTGGCAATTCCCGTACAACTCGCAGACCGCGAACGGTTCCAGTGAAACGTCCAGATTATTGAGGATATCTTCAAACATGACACCATTGATGGCACAGGGCGTGCTCCGGGCTCAAGTGGCGCTGTATATGGCGCACACATACGAGACGATAAGGCACACGGGTCAGCGTAGGGTTCGCACGATTGAAAACCCCACCAAGGAGCAAACCATGTGCAACCATCACGACCATGATCACGATCACGAAACCATCAACCGTCGGCAGATGCTGAGCGGCGGTGTCGCCATGACGGCGGCCGGTATAGCTGCGGCAACTGTTTCGGCTAGCCCGGCGCAAGCCGCGACCGACCTGTACGCGGATCCCGCAGAACCTGCCCTGCCCGGCACGGATGTTCAGGTTGATCTTTCCAACACCGCGCTGGTGGTGATCGATCCACAGATCGACTTCCTCAGTGAAAAAGGTGTGACCTGGGGCGTGGTCGGCGAAAGCGTCACCGAACACGGCGTCGTTGATCATATCAGTCAGCTATTCGGCGCGGCCAAGGCCGCAGGCATGACCGTAGCGATCTCACCACATTACTATTATCCGACCGACCACGGCTGGAAGTTCGAAGGTCCACTTGAAAAGCTGATGCATACCATTGGCATGTTCAACCGAACCGGGCCACTGGACCTCGACGGGTTCGAAGGCTCGGGTGCCGATTTCATGCCCCAGTACAAGGATCACATCTTCGACGGCAAGACCATTATTGCCAGTCCGCACAAGGTCTATGGCCCCGAAACCACTGATTTGGACCTGCAACTTCGCAAGAACGGCATCAGCAAAGTGATCCTGGCCGGTATGTCGGCCAACCTGTGCGTGCAGTCGCATCTTTATAATCTGCTCGAACGCGGCTACGAGGTCGCCGTCGTTCGCGATGCCACGGCGGCGGCTAAACTTCCCGAAGGGGACGGCTACCACGCAGCATTGACCAACTTCCGCTACGTGGCCAACGCGCTTTGGACCACAGACGAAACGCTGAAGCGTATCAAAAACGCAACGGCATAACGCACCTCACGCCTTCCTAAGATCACCTTGATGCGGACGGCCTTTCCCATGGCCGTCCGCATTTTTTTGATTTTCTTCGATCTGAGCACAATAATATGCCAGTCTCAATTGTGCGGCACGCCCGACGGCGCATCGCCGTGACATGACAGGGGAATAATATGCTCGGTATCATCGGTGCCATGGACGAAGAGGTTCAGCTTCTTCTGGGTCAAATGACCAGAAAGAAAGAGTCCGTGCACGCGCGCGTCACGGTGACCACAGGCAAGTTCAAGGGTGTCGAGATCGCGCTCGCCCAGTCGGGCATCGGCAAGGTCAATTCGACGATCTGCACCCAAATGATGATTGATATGTTCAAGCCGCGTGCCATGATTTTCAGCGGCGTGGCGGGTGGCCTGCTACCCAACATGGCTGCCGGGGACATCATCATCGCCAGTCACGTGGTGGAATACGATATGGACCTGACCGCGTTTGGCCGTCGCCACGGTGAAACACCGGGGCGCGAGCGGCTGATCGAATGCGACCCTGATCTCGTGGGCAAGGCGACCAAGGCCTTTGACGCCGCGTTTGAGGGTACCAAGAACCCGCCCAACCTGATGCTCGGCACTGTTGCTTCGGGCGACCGCTTTGTGCAGGACAAGGACACCCTGCGCTGGCTGCAACGCGAATTTGCAGCACTGGCGACCGAAATGGAAGGCGCCGCGTTTGGTCACACCTGTTATCTCAACGACCTGCCGTTTGTTGTAATCCGCGCCCTGTCAGATTCAGCGGGCAATACCGCGCCGGGGGATTTCAAGAATAACCTACACCGCGCCTGCCAGAACTCGTTTCATCTGATGGAACGCATGATCACGTTATCAGCCAAGGAACGCCCCAAGCGCGAGCGGCGCAAGACAGCACGCTAACGTAGCTTACGCACTCAACCGTTAACCGGTGGTTCACCGTCCGATGGGAATGTCCTATAGCGCGGTGCGTGATCGTCGGTGTCGAACCACGTGATCTTTTCACCGTAAAATACATGACGTTCAACGGGAAAGCTGTCCGGCTCGTCCATAGTGCTGAGGTAAAGGTGCGTTTCGCCCGGTGTGTGGACGCCTTCGTACGACATAGGCGTGCCGCATGTTGCGCAAAAGCCGCGCTGCACGCCGGGCGTGGATTCATAAAACGTGCGCGCACCGCCAACCCATGTCACATCGTCCATGCGGTAACTGATGAACGTGGCGAGCGCGCTGCCGGTGTTGTGACGACAACTGCGGCAATGACAGTGCGCCACCCACAGCGGTTCGGCGGTTGCTTCAAACCGCACCGCGCCGCACAGGCACCCGCCCTTTGCCTCTATGGTGCCGGCATTCGGCATTTAGGCCCCTTCAACAATAAAGCTGCGCGAGTTGGCCGCACGATCACGAACGGCGTGGGCCGGCGCGTATTCCGGTGAATGGAACCATGCTTTGGCCGCTTCGACGCTGGCGAATTTCAACACCACTATGCGCGGGGCCGGGGCCTGACCTTCCATGGATTCCCAGTCTCCACCTGCGACCACGTACTCACCGCCGTGGGCTTCAACGACCGGACGGGCGAGCGCACGATACTCGGCATAGGCCTCGGGGTCAGTGACTTCGATCTCAGCAATGTAATAACCGGGCATGGTGGCTCCTGTGCGTGTGGACTTGTTGTGGTGCGCCAGTATAGCGCGGCACGCCACAGAAGCGAATTCCCCTCACGCGTGAACAAGTTCTTTTTTCTTCCGCGTCAACATCAGACATGGCTACACTCAGGCTCTGGAATGCCAGCAGTACCAGCCAACACTTGCGCGGGGGAAGAGCCATGTCCGAGAAATACCCAACCCTGTTTTCACCCATTACGTTGCGCCACCGCACCCTGCGCAACCGCGCGGTGTTTGGCGCACATACCATCAACATGGGCGAAGATGGCCTGCCCCAAGACAGACATTTTGGGTATTACCGCGAACGCGCACGCGGCGGCGCGGCCATGATCGTGGTCGAGCCTACACCGGCACACCGCACTGGTGTGCTGACAAACGCCAATTTCCGTCATGAAGACGACAGCGTCATTCCGTACTTTCGGCGCATCACCGATGAATGCCACGCTGAAGGCGCTACCATGATCCATCAGATCTATCATGTCGGCGCACACGGCGATCAGGACAATTCATGGGAGCCCTATTGGTCGCCATCAGGTACGCCGTCCATGCACGACCCATGGGGCAGCCACGCCATGAGCGAAGGTGAGATCAACGAACTGATCACATCTTTTATCGAGGCCGCACGGCGCGACCATGAAGCCGGGTTCGACGGTGTTGATCTGTTTGCCGGGTATAACTGCCTGCTTGATCAGTTCTGGTCCCCCATCACCAACCGGCGCGACGACAAGTGGGGTGGGTCACTGGAAAATCGCCTGCGCTTCACCACCGAAATCTGCGAAGGCATTCGCCGCGTGGCGGGTGAGGACTTCATCATCGGCATGACCATATCGGGTGCCGAGCCCTATCCCGGCGGGCTGAGCATGGATGACAAGCTGGAGATCGTCGCGGCGCTCGATGGGCGCGAGATGGTCGATTATTTCTCCATCGGTCACGGCAGCTACCTGAACCGGTTTTCCGATATCGTGCCGAGCTTTCATTTCGGCATGAAGTTGACCGAAGCTGATTCCGAGCAATTCAAGGGCGCGGTCAGCCACGCGCTGATCACCACCGAAGCACGGGTCAAGACGCCGGAAAATGCCGAGGACGTGCTGGCTGCCGGGCACGCTGATCTGGTCAGCATCGTGCGCGGCCAGATCGCCGACCCGCATCTGGTGAACAAGGCATTTGAGGACCGCGCCGAGGACATCCGGCCCTGTATTTCATGCAATCAGTTATGCTTGGGCCGGCGCATGCGTGACTATTGGGGATCGTGCCTGGTCAATCCATCCGTCGGGCGCGAGATGCAATGGAACGGTGACAGCCCACCCGCAGCCGGTCAGCCAAAGGATGTACTGGTGGTCGGCGCAGGTCCGGCGGGGCTGGAGACCGCACGGGTCGCGGCCGAGCGCGGCCACCGCGTGCGCATCGTCGAACGATTGGGCGAAATCGGCGGACAGTTTCGGTTGGCCGCGGGCCAGCCCGAGCGCGGCGAGGTCGGCGGCTTGATCGCGTGGTACCAGACACAGCTGGAAAAGCTGCAAATCAGGCTCGACCTGCGCACCGAGATTACAGCCAACGACATACGCCAATCGGGTGCCGACGCTGTGGTGCTGTGCACCGGATCGAACCCGGCGCGCACCGGATACCAGCGCGCCATGCCGCACCGCGACGTCCTGCCCGGTGTCGAACAGGACAATGTGTGCACGGTCCATGACGTGCTCGATGGATCGGTCACGCCGGGCACCAACGTATTGTTACTCGACGACATCAACGGCTGGCTGCCTGCATCGCACACCGCGATCCATCTGGCCCAGCAGCGCCATATGGTGACCGTGGTCACGGCGGCAGATCTGCCCGCCGCGCAGATGGATTACAGTTCAACCGGCGGCACCACGCGGGAACGGTTCTGGAAATACGGCGTCGAAGTGCTGACCTCGACCTCTCTGATGAAATGGGACGGCAACACCGCTACGTTGTTGCATCTGTATGCGCAGGAAGAAGAACAGCGCGACTTCGATACGCTGGTGCTGGCCACCACCAACAGTGTGGAAAACCGCCTTAGCGTTGAACTGGCCGCCGACAGTCCCGAGGGCATGAACATTCACACCATCGGCGACGCCACGGCGGCACGCACCGCATCCATGGCCTTCTTCGAGGCGCGGCGTCTGGCGATGGAATTGTAGGAACAGGGGGCACCATGTTGATTGATCCCATGCTTTACGCCACCTACGTGGGCACTGTGTTGATCCTTGCGCTGACCCCCGGCACGGACAATATCTATATCATCACGCGCACGCTGGCACAGGGCCGCAGCGCAGGGTTCCTTGCCGCTGGTGGCGTTGCGCTGGCGCTCGTCATTCATGTCAGCGCCATCACGCTGGGCCTGTCGCAATTGTTCATCGCCGCTCCTGATCTTTATGCCGCGGTGCGCTGGGCTGGCATTGGTTACCTCGTGTGGCTGGCGTGGCGCGCATTTCGCGCGGCACCCGAAACCCGCACAATGAGCGCAACGGCTGGCAACGGGCCAGCGCCAGGCCGCATTATCCGACAGGCCTTTACGCTTTGCCTGCTCAACCCCAAGCTGGCGGTTTTCTTTATTGCCTTTCTGCCACAGTTCACCGACCCCGCAGGTAGTTCCATAACCATGCAGTTGTTTGTGCTTGGACTGACATTTGCGCTGCTCAGCCTATTGGTATTTTCCGGTTTTATTATATTCGTTGCGCCAATCGGCGACCTGCTGCGCCATCATCCGGCGTTCGAACGCTGGCAGACACGCCTGAGCGGTACAGTGTTCGCTGCCATGGCATTATGGCTCAGCGCACAGGCGCTTGAATTCGACACGGGTGGAAAATCGCCATGAGCATGACGGACCTCGCCATCAACCCAACACTGTGGATTGCCTTCGCGGCGGCCTGTGCGCTGCTTGCCGCCATACCCGGACCCATCGTCACGCTGGTCATCGCCAACAGCCTGTCACACGGCACGCGTGCCGGTCTGTTGAACATCGTGGGCACCATATGCGGCACGACCATTCTGCTCGCTATCGGGGGTTTCGGCATGACCTGGGTGATCGTTATTCTCAGCGAATGGTTTGAGATCCTGCGCTGGGCTGGCGCGGCCTATCTGGTGTATCTCGGCGTACGGCAATGGTTTGCCAAGGGCCACGGACTTGAGGAACATCCCGAAGCACGTCCCGGCAAGTCACTGTTTTTACAGGGTTTTATCGTCGCGATCACCAATCCCAAGACCATCATATTCTACGCCGCGCTGTTCCCACAATTCATGGACCCGGCGCTGCCCACAGGACAACAGGTGCTGATCCTGAGCATCACATTCATTGCCGTCGTGCCATGTGTTGATGTCACCTATGCTATACTGGCGGGGCGAATGCGACCGTTGCTGATTGGCGCTCGGCGCGCGCGCATTCGCAACCGGATCACCGGCGTATTACTGGCCGGCACAGGGCTCGCGCTTGCCCTGACGCGAAAAAGCTAATTTCGACTCGCTTGCTGCGCGCAAGAGAGTCATACTGCCCCATGAATGGCCGGTTCATCAGGGGAATGGACGAGCACATATGCTCATAAACCCCAGCGTTGAGCGCCTCGGGGAAAGATCGTGTTCAAGTTAAGAGATTACGGCGACTATCTGCCTGTATACGCAGGCGCACTGGCCTTTATTGGCGTGCTTGTCGTCGCCACACACATCACCATTGATCGCATCGCGGGCGAGCAACTTGTCGCGTCACGCATGATTGACATGGCGAGCAACCAGCGCATGTTGAGCCAGCGTGTCGCGCGCCTGACGCTGGAATACACCAACGAACACGACGCCACATTGCGTGAAGATATCCGCGGCTACATCAATGACGCGCACGGCGACATGTTGCGCACACACCTGACACTAACCCGTGGTGACGTGGAACAGGGCATTCCCGCTGCTGCGTCAGATGCTATCGAGCGGGTTTATTACGATGAACCGCACCTGCTGGACCAAAGGGTCCGGCTGTTTCTTTACGACACCCGCTCGGTCCTGGAAAAGGTCTGGAGCGAGAACCTTGATCGCAACCATTATGTACGATCAATCGTCGACTCCTCACGCCGTACACTGCTTGCCTCGCTGGAAGATGCCGCCCAGCAATTTGTCAGCGAAAGCTTTCATCGCGTTGAAAAGTTACGTTTTATCCTGAAGCTTATGAACGGCACCGTGATTCTGACGCTGATTGCCATTGGTGTGTTTGTCTTTAACCCCCTGTTCAAGGCCATCGCCGCGCAACGCAGGGCCTTGACCAGCGAGGCCCAACAGGACCCACTGACCGGCAGCCTGAACCGGCGCAGTTTTATGATGTCCGCAGAAGGCGAATTCGCCCGCGCCAAGCGTTATGGCAGCGCGCTTAGTCTGCTCGTCCTCGATATTGATAAATTCAAGGACATTAACGACACACGCGGTCATGCCGCTGGGGATGCGGTGATCAAGGCGCTGGCGCAGACCTCCACACATGGCATTCGTCAGACTGATATATTTGGTCGCATCGGCGGCGAGGAATTCGCAATCATCATGCCCGAAACCCGGCTTGAAGAAGCTGCGTTGGCAGCCGAAAAACTGCGCGAGGTTCTGGCAAATTCACCGGCATTTCATTCCGGAAAGCCGATCCGCTATAGCGTCAGCATCGGTGTGTCACAGGCGCAGAACAGCGATAATGCCTTTGCCACCATGTTACACCGGGGCGATCTGTGTCTGTATGCGGCGAAACATCTGGGCCGTAACCGCGTCATATCGCGCAGCGATGAAGCCGCCGCCCACGTCCCCGAAGCCATGTCGGCCGCCACCGTGCGCAAAGGCGAGACCCCCGCTTCGCTCTGAACGTTTTTCACCGATTTCGGGATGACGCGGGGCCATCAAAGGTCTATATGAAGTTCATGGAATCATTTCTACCCGGTCTGTTGATATTCGCCATGATCGCCACCGCAGCGGTGCTTGTCGTGGGTATTATTTCGTTTGCGGTCAACGGCCAGTTCTATGTCAAAAATGCCAACAAGTTGATGCGCGCACGCGTCATCATGCAAGGCATCGCGATTGCCATTTTTGCCCTGATTATCTGGCTGTCGGTCGCACAACCCCAATAACCCCCGTCTTTCCCACAACCATCGACGAGGCCGCACCATGGTGACGTTGAGCAAAATCTATACGCGCGGTGGCGATAGCGGCCAGACCTCGCTTGGTTCGGGTGCGCGCGTTGCAAAACACGCCCTGCGCGTAGACGCCTATGGCACGGTTGATGAAGCCAACAGCGTAATCGGTATTATTCGCCTGCACACCGTTGATGATCCCGACGCAGACGCCATGCTGGCACGCATTCAGAACGACCTGTTTGATCTGGGCGCAGACCTGTGCACACCCGAAGGCGAGCAACGCGGCGAAAGCACCCTGCGTATTACTGATATACAGGTCGAGCGGCTGGAAGCCGAGATTGACGCCATGAACGCCGATTTAGAGCCTTTGCGCTCGTTTGTCCTGCCCGGCGGTTGCGCGGCATCGGCACACCTGCATCTCGCACGCTGCGTGGTGCGCCGCGCCGAACGCTTGATGTGTGCACTTGGCGAGGCCGAGCCGCTGAATGCGGCAGCCATTCGCTATGCCAACCGGCTGTCTGATCACCTGTTTGTCATGGCGCGGCACCTTAACGATCATGGCGCCACCGACGTGCTGTGGACGCCGGGCAAAAACGCCTGAGACCCTTGATCTGTGGCGTTTTGCGTCGTCTCTCCATAGCAGGTAAGGTTCGTTGACACTGCATATACGCGGCCTTATTGTGCAACTGCGAAATAAAACAGGCCGCTTCGTGGCAATGGCAATGCCCGCGACGGCCCATAAGCAGCATCCAAGGAACGGGCATGTCTCAAAATATTGAAAAAATCGGCATCATCGGCGCTGGCCAGATGGGTAATGGTATCGCGCATGTCTGCGCACTTTCGGGTCTTGATGTCTTTATTTCAGACGTTTCCCAGGAAAATCTCGACAAGGGTTTGGCCGCGATAGAACGCAATCTGGATCGTCAGGTTAGCCGCGAACTGATTACAGCCGATGATGCCAAAGGCGCACTGGCTCGTATTTCTGGCAGCACCTCGTTTGATAACTTCAAAAATAGCGATTTGGTGATCGAAGCCGCGACGGAAAACGAAGAGATCAAGAAATCCATCCTGCAAAGCCTTTGCCCCGTATTGAACGAAGGCGCGCTGGTCGCATCGAACACCTCGTCAATCTCCATTACACGCCTGGGTTCCTACACCGACCGTCCGGGCAAGTTTGTCGGCATGCACTTCATGAACCCCGTACCGCGTATGGAACTGGTCGAACTGATCCGCGGCATTGCCACCGACGAAGATACCTTCAGTTCCATTCGCGAATTGACCGTAAGGCTCGGCAAGACCCCGGTCAGTGCCGAAGATTTCCCCGCCTTTATCGTCAACCGCATCCTGCTGCCTATGATCAACGAGGCCGTCTACACCCTGTACGAAGGTGTCGGCTCGGTATCGTCCATTGATGTCGCCATGAAGCTGGGCACCAATCACCCTATGGGGCCGCTGGAACTGGCTGACTTCATTGGTCTCGATATCTGCCTGTCGGTTATGCAGGTTCTGCATGATGGTCTGGCTGATACCAAGTACCGGCCCTGCCCATTGCTGACCAAATACGTCGAAGCAGGCTGGCTTGGCCGCAAGACCGGCCGTGGTTTCTACGATTATTCCGGCGACGAGCCGGTGCCGACACGCTGATCGCGTGGCGCACACTGAATTAAAGGGCGCTCTTCGGAGCGCCTTTTTTATGTGCACGGGGCTCACTCATTGAACGGAAATGTTTTTCGCAATTCTGCTATATGCTCAGGCCCCAGCCCGCAGCATCCACCAAGCATGCGCACACCACGTTCAACCCAACGTTGGGCGGATTGGGCAAGAACCTTGGGCTGGGTGATTTTGACAAATTTCCATTTCGGCATTTCGAAATATCCTGACTCGGGATAAACGCCAACAGGCCTGCTCCAATGATCATCAATAATATCGAGCGCTGCATGTACATCGTTTAGCGGGGTGTGCATCACGTTCATGACTTGCGCAGGCAGGCGCGCCAGTGCATCGATCAGTTCCTCAAAATCGCGGTGTGCATCATCGAACGTTGATAATCGCTCCTCTTCATAATGATGGTGCGCACTAACGCCGATCCAGAGCGGCAATCCGGTTTCCAGTGCAGCCTCGGCGGATGGCACGGACAACTCCTTATACTGGCACATTTCGAGCACCAGCAAATCCGCGCCAGCATCAGCCAGCAGGTTTGCCTGTTCACGTACAGCACCAACAATAGCATTGGGCTTCGACCATGCACTATCGCGCGCTGTCGTCCATTCACAGATTGAGCCTGCAATTGCGACGGGCCGTGTGGCGACATGCTTACGTGCCAGTTTTGCCAGACGAACAGCATCACTATTAATGCGCGCCACATGATCGCCCGCGCCATGGGGTTCAAGCATGTGGCGTCCGGCAGAAAATGTATTGGTGGTTATGACTTCTGCACCTGCTTTGATATAGGCCTCGTGCACATCAAGAACATCCTCGGGGTGGCTCAACACGGTGCGACCACACCATACCTTGTCATCCATTGGCACCCCGGCGCGCTGCAACTCTGTACCCATGCCGCCATCAATGATGACAGGAGGCCCCTTGCCTTTCAGCCGCGCATGCAGCCACCCGATGCCAGCGTTATCCTGTGACATGCTATGATCCCCTGTACATGATACGCACCAATTTACTGCATACCTGAAAGACCATCCATGACCCTGATCAATACTGACGATATTGTCACGCTGCTAAAGAATGATGCATGGCGTATGGGTATTTTGCGCACGGTTGCAGCGCTGAACCTGCCCGACTGGGCTATTGGCGCAGGCTTTGTGCGCGCGTGCGTGTGGGACGCACTTTGCGGTAAGCCATCACGCACGCCACTGCCCGATATCGACGTGATTTATTTTGATCCGCATGACACGGCGCGCGCGCGTGACGCAGAACATGAGGCTGCCTTGCGCGCGCAAGGCCCCGACATCGCGTGGTCGGTCAAAAATCAAGCCCGTATGCATGAGCGCAATAATGATACGCCATATGCAGATACCGCTGACGCTCTTGCACACTGGCTGGAAACGCCGACCTGTATCGCTGTCTCGTTAGATCAAGCTGGCGCGATCACCATCATGGCACCGCACGGCATTACGGACCTGCTTGCCCTGCGTGTACGCCCGACACCTGCTGCGCAGATCAAGATGGATCAGTACCGCGCGCGCATGCAGGACAAGGACTGGCCCGCACATTGGCCGGAACTGAAGATCGAAGAGCTGTAAACAAAAAGGGCGGGTCACAAGACCCGCCCTTTTCAATTCGTTATGTCCGAAAGCTTAGTGCAGTTCGGCACGCAGCTTCTGGCGTAGTACGTCGATAGGAACCAGCTGGCCGCGCTTTTCGACGCACCAGAACTGCCAACCGTTACACGACGGGGCCTTCTGTACGTGGGCGCCAGCCTGATGGATCGAGCCACGAAATTCACCAGCAGCCAGAGTTCCATCGGCACGAACGCTCGCAGCATGGCGGCGGCGCGGGTCGTAGAGCTTGGTGCCTGGGTGCAGCATGCCGCGTTCGACCAGCCAGCCGAACGGAATGCGCGGCTGTGCGCGCTTCGATGGGGTTTCAACCAGTTCGGGGTCCTTGACCGCGCGAACCTTGGAAATTCTTTCCTTGGCGATTTTCACGTATTCCTCGTTTTGTTCTATGCCCACGTATGAGCGTTGTAGTCGCTTGGCCACCGCACCCGTGGTGCCGGTACCAAAGAAGGGATCGAGCACCACGCCACCGACTTCGGTCGATGACAGGATAACCCGGTGCAGCAGGGCTTCCGGCTTCTGTGTCGGATGGGCTTTGGAGCCGTTTGCCAATTTCAGACGCTCTTTGCCCGTGCACAGCGGCATGGTCCAGTCAGAGCGCATCTGCAGGTCTTCGTTCAGGTTCTTCATAGCTTCGTAGTTGAAGCGGTATTTGGAATTCTGGTCGCGTGAGCACCAGATCATGGTTTCGTGCGCGTTGGTAAAGCGACGGCCACGAAAATTCGGCATGGGATTGGTCTTTAGCCACACAACGTCATTGAGAATCCAAAACCCCAGGTCCTGCAAAATACGCCCAACGCGGAAGATATTATGATAGCTGCCAATCACCCACATGGTGCCGTCAGGCTTCAACGCATGACGCGCAGCCTTCAGCCAGTTCTCGGTGAAGGTGTCATAAGCTGCGAACGAGTCGAACTGGTCCCAGGCATCGTCGACGGCATCGACTTTGCTGTTGTTGGGCCGTAACAGGTCGCCCTCAAGCTGCAGGTTATAAGGCGGGTCGGCAAAAACCGTATCGACGGAAGCTTCCGGCAAGGCGTTCATCGCCTCGACGCAATCTCCCTGAATGATCTGGTTTTTAAATTTTTTGTCTAATGTGTTCATGCAGCGCAGCATGATTCACGGACGATTCACCGTCAAGAATTAAATAGAATCAATATGTTATATAAAGTTCGTGACCCAATATGTTGGGTAACGCATAGCGCGTAGACTCTATATCTGGACACTTCATGGTATGTTAACCATGTTCCAGTAACGCCTTAATGGGCTTAAAACTGCGTCGGTGATGCTTCGTTACACCAAAATCGATTAACCCGCGCTGGTGCGCCGCCGTGCCGTAACCCGCATTTGTCGCCCAACCGTATTGTGTATGAACGCGTGCCAGCCCCGCCATGATGTCGTCGCGCGTGACCTTGGCGACGATGGATGCCGCCGCAATGGACAGGCTGAGCGCGTCCCCCTTGATGATGGTGCGCACATCACACGGCAGATCAGGCGGGCGGTTTCCATCGACCAACGCCATGTCCGGCGAGCACGGCAAATCGCCAACCGCACGCTTCATGGCCGTCATGGTGGCCTGCAAGATATTGATCTCGTCAATCTCGGCCACGCTGGCAATGCCGACGCCCAGCGCCGCACCGCTCTCGCTGCGCAATCGCGTTAACAGATCAGCGCGTTTTTCAGGTTTGAGCTTCTTGGAATCATCAAGTGCACTGAGCAAATCATCCGGTAGGACGCCAAGATCAAGCACCGCCGCACCAGCCACCACCGGTCCGGCCCACGGGCCACGCCCGGCCTCATCGACACCGGCAATGATAGTGTAACCATTGGCACGGGCCTGTCGTTCATAGCTATCGTCAGGCACTGCCGGACCTTTTCTTGTTCTTGCGGGTTGCTTTCTGCGTGGCTGGCTCAGTCCCAACGTCGGGGATAGAGGTGTTTTCATTGGATGGTTCAGGGGTCACAGCGCGGCGGCGTCGCCATTCCCGCACCACCAGTTTCCAGCGGAACAGCAACAGGCGCACCGTTCGCAATAGCGATGAGCGCGCGCCATCAAGCGTACCGGCCAGCAACTCGGCCTCGGGCGCATAGACCGTACGCAGAATTTCCGTGGCTGATTCATGACCTTCCTTCACCAGTGTTTGCAGTCTGCGCATGGTGAACACGAACAACGGGCTAAGCGCCAACGACAGTACGGTGACGGCAACCACAAAGCGGCTGTCATTGTTGCTGATCAGGCCAGAGTCCACGCCGATGCGTGACAATAGAAACGAGAACTCACCGATCTGGGTCAACATGACCCCGGCCATAAAGGCCTGCGGCCATTCCTGCCCCATCAGGCGCAGCGCGCCGACATTGAGTATGGTCTTGAACACCACGACGACGAGCAGCAGCGTGACCACCGTCCATAGATTTTCCCAGATAAAACCAAGATCAAGCAACAGACCGATGGACAGGAAAAACACCATCATGAGGATGCTCTGGATAGGTTTGGCGGCTTCCAACATGACGTGACGCTCGCGCGAGCTGCCAACGAACAATCCGGCAATAAACGCCCCATAGGCTGCCGACAGACCCAACAAACCAGAAACCGAAGCCCCGGCAAAACAGAACGCCAGCGCGGCCAGCGGCTTGAGGTCTTCGTGACCCGCGACCACGGTGGAGAACGGCAAATTGATTTTTTTACCGCCGCTGAGATACCAAATTAATGCCGCCAACACGGCGATAGAGCCAATGATTTTGGGAATTGCGATCCAGTCAAAACCACCGCCTTCACCCGCGACACCCTGCATAGCGCCGAGCGATGAGACAATCAGCATCATGGGCACAACGGCAAGGTCCTGGGCGATCAGCACACCCACGGTTATGGTGCCGGTGCGCGTGCGCAACTCGCCGATATCGGACAGCACCTTGATCGCCACGGCCGTTGATGACAACGCGACAACAAAGCCAAGCAGGATGGCCAGACCAATGGTCCAGTCGAATATCTGCCAGCAGATCAGCATGACGCCGATGGACGCACCGATCTGGATCAGTGCGGTGAGCACCGCCAGACGCCAGATCCGCCGAAATGCGCGCAAGCTAAGCTCCATGCCCACCACGTAGAGCAACAGCAGCACGCCCAGTTCAGCCAGCGCATCGACCTGTTCGCGGTCATTGACCAGACCAAACAGAGACGGCCCAAGCAGCACACCAGCCAGAATATACCCAACGATGGCGGGCTGGCGCAGGCGCTCCATAAAAATACCACAGCCCATGGCGGCGAGCGCCACAAGGGCAATCTCGGTCAGGCCTGAATGTGCGACAGTTGCTTCCATAACGGCAGCCTAGCACGAAAGCGTTGTCTGTTCATGAACGCGATGCGTTAGACTACGCGCAAATGGCATAAGGGAGAGAACACCATGAGCAGCAAGAAACATGCATTCACTGTATCAGACGTCACACAAATCACTGGTACCGGCTACCCGGAACCCTTTAACGCTATTGCCGATGGCCGCACGAAGCATGTGGTGGGTGATCATGCTGGCCTGAACCAGTACGGCGTGAACATCGTCAACCTGCCGCCGGGCTCCGGCTCGGCCCAGCGCCACTGGCACGTGGACGAAGACGAGTTCGTCTATGTCATAACGGGTGAACTGGTGCTGATCACCGACGATGGCGAAGAAACCATCACGCCGGGCATGATGATGGGCTTTGCCGCCGGTGTGTCCAACGGGCACCATTTGGTGAATCGCTCCGACGCTATGGCCGTATATATGGAAACTGGCACGCGTGGCATCACATCAGAATGTCATTATCCCGATATCGATCTGCATGTAAAAGGAGACCGCTTCACACATAAGGACGGAACACCCTATTGATCGCTATCGTCCACATCACCTGAACGCACGCGTACAGTCTTCCAGCCGGTGATCATGGCGCGGGTCAGGTTCTCGCGCTTCCACACCTTATAAAAGATGATGGCAGCCACATGCAGGACGATTAGCCCGAGAACCACCCACGATGACATGGAATGAATGGCTGTCATCTTCAACACCATGGCGGGCTCAACATAGCTTGCCAGTGGTCCGGCAGAAAACAGACCGTCGTCCTCGGCGAACTGACCGCTGATGATTTGCACAACGAGTGCCGCGAGCATGGCGAGCACCGAAAGCGCACCAAGCGGACTATGCCCGGGCGCACCACCGGGTTCGCGCTGGCCCAGCGCCCTGATGTAAACTATTAGCTGCCTCGGCGCGGGAAACAATGCACTCAGACGGCTCGGCTGTGCCCCAATCATGCCCCACACGATACGCAACACAATCAGGCCAGCCGTCGTATAGCCCATATAAAAATGCCAGTTCATGGTAGAAAACGTACGAAACTCACCCAACAGCCAACCTGTGGCAACACTGCCGACCAGCGCCCAGTGAAACAGGCGGGTTGGCAGGTCCCATACTTTCTGCTGCTCACAATCTTCCGTTCGCATCCTGTGGCTCCGCGTGGAAATCAAAATTCCTTGGCGCGGAAGTTATCGTGACAGCCTTTGCATGATCCACCAAGGTCGCTGATCTTTGTACGCAAGGCTTCAACCCCGCCACCCGCGACACCGGCCACGGCCGCAACAGCCTGTTTCCAGGTTTCCATACGTTCAAGGACCGCCGGATAGGTGTCCCATATTTTTTGCAATGCGCGTGTCTTGCCCGGATAGTTTTCCTTCGATGAATCGGCAACCCACAGGGTTCCATTATCCAGCGTGCTGAGCGCCACGAGGTTATTTGCCGCCGTGGTGGCTCGCGCAGCGTCGTATTCCATCTCGCCCTTGGCCATGGCGAACAGTTGCCCCGCGTTGTGTACAACCACACGGTAGAACCCCTGCCGTGATTTTATGGTATCCTCCACTGCGTCGGCCGCCACGTTGACAGGGAAAAATCCTATCAATCCGAAAAACACCGTTAGCGTGATGACGTGCTTCATTTTCCCACTCCCCATGATGTCGCATAAAATAGTGCTCAACATCATAGAGCGGTGTAAACTCGATTTTCCATGTGAATCCGCCATAATTGCCACGCGGTAACGCAGATTTGAACAGGCCGTACTGCGCTCAAAACAGCGACATTTGCGATCCGGGCAAGACGGGTGGGCGGAACTGCACTGTGCTCAACGGCACTTCACCGGTTTCCGCACGGTTCAATCCAAGCCGCTTGCAAGCCAAGGCAAAGCGCTGGGCCAGCAGTTCGGCATAGGGTCCGGTACCACTGCGACGGGTCTTGAAGCTGGATTGATAAAGCGCGCCATCGCGGGTTTCGCGCACCGCATTGAGCACCCGCGTCGCGCGGTCCGGTGCATGGTTGTCGAGCCACTCGGCGAAGTAATCTTTGACCTCCAGCGGCAGGCGCAACAGGATATAGGATGCATGATGCGCGCCGTGAACTTGTGCGGCACTCAGGATATCTTCTAACTCATGATCGTTCAGATGCGGGATCATGGGCGACGCCATGACACTGACCGGCACCCCGGCATCACGTAATGCCGCCATGGCTTCAAGCCGCTTGTGCGGGGTTGAGGCACGCGGCTCCATGGTGCGTGCCAGATCACGATCAAGCGTGGTCACCGATATACCCACGGCCACCAGATTGCGCGCCGCCATGTCGCGTAGCAAATCGATGTCTCGCACCACGCTGGCCGATTTCGTGGTGATCGCCACCGGATGATTGCAATCTGATAGCACTTTCAGCACGCGGCGCGTCAGGTTCCAGTCTTTCTCGATGGGCTGATAGGGATCGGTCGCCGCGCCCAGCATGACCGGCGCGCACCGATAACCTGGCTTTGCCAATTCACACTGCAGGACCTCGACCACGTTGGCCTTGGCAAACAGGCGGCTTTCAAAATCCAGCCCCGGTGACAGCCCGACGTAGGCATGCATGGGCCGAGCGTAGCAATACACGCAACCGTGCTCGCAGCCCCGGTAGGTATTGATCGAGCGGTCGAACGGCACATCGGGCGAGTCGTTGCGCGTGATAGCGGAACGCGCGGTTTCTTCGCTTACCGTGGTGCGAAAGGGTGGTAGATCATCTTCGGGCAGGTCCCAGCCATCATCCACAGCGTGACGTGACTGATGCTCATAGCGCCCTGTCGCATTGCCTGCCGCGCCGCGTCCCTTGCGGACGCGATCAACACATGCGTCGATCATTGTGTCGGGTTGCCTGTCCATCATCGCCGCAGCGTAACACGCTAATCAGAACAAATATAGAACATGCGTGTGTTTATTGCGCTAAACGCACGGCACTGTCCTGCGCAAGCCTGTCCAGCAACCAGGCCCGAAACGCCGCGACCTTGGGTCGTTCAAGATGGCTCGGCGGGCACAGGAACCAATACTGGTATGACGATGTCAGGACCAGATCGAACGGCTTGACCAGCCGCCCGCTGGCGATCTCTGGCTCGACCAAAAATTCGCTGAGCAACGCCACGCCGACGCCACTGATGGCGGCTTCCACCGCCAGACTGTCAGTGGTCAGCATAGGACCCTTGGTGGCGTCAATGTCATCCAGCCCTGCGGTTTTCAACCACATGGCCCAATCAGGCTGAACACCAGGTGCGGCAAACCAGTCCACGTGGATCAACATGTGTTGCGCCAGATCGCTCGGCTTTCTCAAGGGCTTTGAACCATTGAGCAAACTTGGTGCACAGACAGGCACCACGTCTTCGTGCGCCAAGGCATCGGCGTGTAAACCTCGATACGGTCCCTGACCAAAACGAACCACAGCATCAATCTCGTCACGCGCGAAATCCGTCACCGCCAGCGAACCATCGATACGGATCGGCACTTCAGGATGGCGCTCGTTGAAATCGTTGATATTGCGCATCAACCACTTGGCCGCGAACGCTGGCGCGGATGACAGCATAAGCGGTCCGCTGTTTTCATGCTGCGCCAGTTTCTGGCAGCCCTCAGTCAGTCGGTCGAAGCCATCGCTCAGGTACGGCAGCAATGTCGCCCCCGCAGCGCTTAACGTAATGGTGCGCACGGCACGATGGAACAGCGACACACCGAAGTAATCCTCAAGCGCCTTGACCTGATGGCTGACGGCGGCTGGCGTCACAGATAATTCATCGGCAGCCGCGCTCATGCTGGCATGACGCGCTGCTGCCTCAAAGGCGCGCAAGGCATTCAACGGTGGCAGGCGGCGGTTCAAAGGGTATCTCCATAATTTAGATTTTCTAATTTATAAGGTGAGGACTTCTCGTTTGTAAAGCGCCATAAACAGGGGATATACCATAGTCACAGGAGCACAGACCGCATATTTATATTCAAGTGGAGATAAACCAATGACACCCTATGACAGCATTCACCATCACCTGCGTATTGATCATGCAAATCGGCCACAGGCCATGCCCCAAGGTTCCATTGACGGCGTTATGAGCCGTGCGCTCTACGCCATGGTCAACCACATCGACCGATTGATCACCCGTCGCGGTTGATCACAAAGACATGATGCCGCCAATGACGCATTCACGTTGCGAAGCCATCGTGACTGATGCAACATTGGCGGCTCATGTTAAGCATTATCATCCCCACCTGGCAGGCCGAAGCCACACTACGCGCCACGCTGGACGCTTGCGCTGACCTGCCGTTCGACCATGAAATCATCATCACAGATGCCGCTTCGACGGACGCGACGTGCATCATCGCCACACAAGCGGGCGCGAACGTTGTCCAAAGCGCCCGCGGTCGCGGCATACAACTGGTAACCGGGGCGGCCAATGCTAGCGGCCAATGGCTGTTATTTTTACATGCCGATACGACCCTTACCGATGCATGGCGTGACGATGTTGCGAACTTCATGGCAGCCCCCGGCAACCGGTTCCGCGCCGCTGCGTTTCAATTTGCGCTTAATGATGACAGCGCAGATGCACGTCGCACCGAGCGCTGGGTAGCGCGGCGCATTCGGCTGCTCGGTTTGCCCTATGGTGATCAGGGATTGCTGATCCACCGCGCCTTCTATGACGGGCTGGGTGGGTTCCGGCCCCTGCCATTAATGGAAGACGTCGATCTGATCCGCCGCATTGGTCGCACCCGCTTACAGGTGCTTGATGCCCACGCCGTAACCTCGGCTGCGAAATACCGCCGCGATGGATACTGGGGCCGCTCGTTGCGCAATCTGGGGCTGTTGTGTCTCTATTACCTTGGCATACCGCCGACACTGCTGGCACGGATGTACCGATGAACCCGCAAAAGCACCTTGTTATCTTTACCAAGCCACCGCGTCTGGGCCGCGCCAAAAGCCGGCTGGGTGCGCAAATCGGCATGGTTGCAGCATGGTGGTTTTATCACATGACCCTGCGTCGCATGATCGCCACGTTGGGGCGTGATGTGCGTTGGCGCACATGGCTGGCGATAACCCCCGATCACGAAGCCATGCCCTTCCCCATGCCGCCCAAGGTACATTTAGTCGGTCAGGGCAATGGCGCGTTGGGCGAACGCATGCAGCGGGTCATGAACGAGCTGCCGCATGGCCCGGTCATCATCATCGGCAGCGATATTCCCTATATTGAGCCTCGCCATATTGCCGAGGGCTTTGCCGCGCTGGGCAACAATAACGCCGTGTTTGGGCCCGCCATGGACGGTGGTTACTGGCTGGTTGGCCTGCGCAGGCGGCCACACATTCCCGATATATTTCGAGACGTGCGCTGGTCGAGCGTCCATGCGCTGACCGATACGCTGGCGAACCTCGCCAAACGCGGGCACGGCCACGCATTGCTTGAAGAATTGGAAGATGTAGACGACGCGGCGACCTATGAGCGCTGGCGCGCTACTCGTGCTCGCGCAGGCGCGGCATAAGTTCAGCGAAGTTACACGGCTTGGTGCGGATATCGAGTTGGGGCAACAAAATGTCATCCCACGCATCCTTGCACGCGCCGGGCGATCCCGGCAGCACGAACAGATAAGTGCCCTTGGCCACGCCTGCTGCGGCGCGCGACTGAATGGTCGAGGTCTTGATCTTCTGATAGCTCAGAGCGCGGAACAGTTCGCCAAACCCTGGGATGTCTTTCTCAACCACAGCGCTGAGCGCTTCAGGCGTGACATCACGCCCGGTCAAACCAGTACCGCCGGTCGACAGCACCACATCAACGCCGGGGTCTTCGATCCAGTCCTGAAACTGCTGTGAAATCAGTGCCGTCTCATCTTTGACTATCGTGCGATCCGCAACGAAGTGTCCGGCGTCGCTGACCCGCGCCACAAGTGTATCGCCAGAGCGATCATCAGCCAGTGTGCGCGAATCCGATATCGTCAACACAGCGATGTTAAGGGGCCGGAATTCAATCTCGCTCATTATCGGCGACCTGTTCTACGTTGTGATCAACTGAATCGTACTGCGGCCATTGCCCCATAGCCAGCGCTTCCAGGGATGGCGAATGTTGACCCAGGCGGCTGCGGTAGATCCATAGATTGGCGAACACACGTTCGACGAAATGGCGGGTTTCACGTGCCGGGATGGTCTCAATAAACAACAGCGGATCGTCCTGATATTTCATGGAACGGCGCCACTTGTTCAAATTTCCCGGCCCGCCGTTCCAGGCCGCCAGCATGGAAACCAGATTACCATTGATCTTGCTGTCATCACGCAGAATTTCGATATAGCGCTGGCCGAGCGTCATATTGAGCACCGGCTCCAATAACTCTTTGCGCTTGCTTGAGCGGTAAGCCCGGTCGCGCGCAACAAAGCTCGCCGTGGCGGGCATAAGCTGCATCAGGCCACTGGCCCCGGCCCAGCTCTTGGCCTTGGGGTTAAACTTCGATTCCTGACGGATCAACGCATAGACCAACGCCGCGTCAACCGTAAAGCCACCATCGGGCTTCCATGTCGGCACCGGATAGGCTGCATTGTCGTAACCACCATCAGGGAACAGCAACGTATCGAGACGCAACGCCAACGCTGGCATGCCCGCATTCGTCGCCAGCGCCAGAATGCCAGTGGCACGATCGGGGTCCACTACGGCAAATGCGGCGGCCTCATAGCGCAATTCTTTTTCGGCGCGGCGATGCTCGCCAATTTGTACCAGTGCAATAGCGCGGCGTCCGCGTGGGCTAGATGACAGTGTCGTCATGGCAGACTGCTCGACCGGCAAATCAATCCATTCCATATCCATTTCATCGCCCAGCACATGACGCGCCAGAAGACCGTAAAACGTGCGTGAATGCCGCGCAGCTGTCTGTAACAGGTCAATAACCCGCTCGGGATTGTGGTTCAGCATATGCGCACGTGCCGCCCAGAACCCACCGGCAGCATCGAGCCACGGCGAGCGAACTTCGGCATGCGTCATGGCCTCAAAATGCTTCGCGGCTTCGCCCATGCGGCCCAACCGATAGGATGCCAACCCTGCAGCCCAGTGTGCATCAGGTACCAGATTGCCAGAGCGCTCAGCCGCTGCGCCTGCCCATTTTATGGCCCACTCGTCACGCCCATCGATAAAATAGCGAAAGCCCAGCAAGGCGCGCATTTCATCATATTGCTCGGCGCTGAACAGTTGTTTGACGCGATCACTAGTGACCATGCGCTTGGCTGCCAGTGTGCGCCCAAATCCCGCATGGCGACGAATTTGGCGGCGCAACTGGCGCACTTCACGCCGCTTGGCCTTGGACAGCTTCTTGCCCGGCAAGGGTTTATATGTGCTGCGCGCGGCCACAAGCTGCTTTGGCAGATCAGGTTTGGCAGGATATTTCCAATTGGAGGGACGGCGTTTCAACGCCAGCTTATAAATACGGTGGGACTGGGGGTGGTCGGCGTATTCCTCCATCCAGTCTTTGAGCTCCGCATACTTGGAACGGTACTTGTTGGGGTGCATGTAACGCTGCTCAAGCACATGCCCCATCAACACATCATTTTCCAACACAGCGATCATCTTGTCGGCCTTTTTCCAGTGGCCGTCATCCTGCAAGTCGAAAATTTTGGTGTAGCGCTCGACGTCGGCTGCCGAAAGCACGCTGGGCAGTGACAAGGTGTTGTTGATACTGCTTCGAACAGTCAGATTCGCGACCTCAAGGCCCAGCGCCTTGGGCTGTGCGGTACCATCATCTGCGCGCGCGCCGCCCAAGGGGGGCGCTATGAAAATGGCCGCGACAACAGCCATTACGGCTGTGGCTTTGCCAAGCAGTCGTGCGTTCAACGTCTCCATGGTGTGCCGGAGAACCTTTCCCTCAACGTGATGCGCAGTACATTTACTCGTTTATACCCGGCCAATGTATACCCCATGAGCCGTTAACGAACAAGAAATGCCGCAAACTTCGTTAACCATATTTTGTGTAATCGGCGCATCAGCACCACCAGATAATGCACTTTGAAACACCTGAATGACAACCAGTCGGCGTTCAGGCGGCTTCCGTACCCTCGCCATATATTGGCAGGGTTATGGTGAAGCGTGCACCATGATCCGTGTTTGACGCCTCAATAACGCCGCTCATCTCGGCGATGATACCGTAGCTGATAGCCAGCCCCAACCCTGTACCTGCCCCGACGTCCTTGGTGCTAAAAAATGGTTCAAAGATACGCGGCAACGCATCCGCAGGAATACCGCCCCCGTTATCTTCGATGATGAACTGCACTTTGCCATTATTATTCGTAACGATAATATCAATACGTTTTTCTCCATCGCGATCACGAAGCTGGTCGCGCGCATTGCCAAGTAGGTTCAAAAACACCTGCTCAACCTGCACCTGATGGCCAAGAATGGTATGGTTGGTCTCGGGCACCTCGACATGCAATTCAATATCAGACATCCGTAACTGTTCGCCGATCAGCCCCAACGTGCTATCGACCATCTTTTTCGGATTCAACTGCTCGGGATTTATATCGGCACGGCGGCCAAAAATACGCATGTGGTCAATGATCGCCGCGGCGCGTTCGACCTGCTGTTCGATCTTGCCGAGTTTACCCGATAGGTACGCGGGGTCCGCCATACCCTTATCCGCTTTACGCTGGATATTATGCGCCGCCATACGGATCACATTTAACGGCTGGTTTAACTCATGCGCTAGACCGGTCGCCATCTCTCCCAAAGTCGCCATCTTGGTTGTTTGCATAAGCTTGAGCTCGATTACCTTGCGTTCAGTAATATCAAGGACAGTCCCAACCATAGACTCGGCATTGCCATCCTTAGCGTATTCCACTTCACCCTGGGCATTAATGTACCTTTCTTCGCCATCGGGCCGCATGATCCGAAAATCTATATTATATGGCTCGGCACGGTGCAGCGCCGCATCCACGGCCGCTAGCACCATATCGCGATCATCAGGATGAATCGCCTCGACAAACAACTCATAACTGGGCGAAACACCACCGGGCTCATAGCCAAAAATACGGAATTGCTCGTCCGACCAGACCTCTTCGCCGTCAGCGATCCTCCAACTCCAGTTGCCCAGACCGGCAAGCGCCTGCGCCTTGGATAGTTGCCGCTCACTGTCGCGCAAGGCCTCCTCAGCATGGCGGCGTTCGGTAATGTCCTCTCCAGCACTGAGCGCACCGGTGATCATGCCATCGTCATCCCTGATGTATGTATTGTTCCAGGCAACCAATCGCTGCTCGCCACTATGCGTAACAATAAGGTTTTCATAGCTTTCAACAGGGGGAAGCTCACCATTCAGGATTTTCGCGTATACCGCACGTACGTCAGCGCGTTGTTGTTTTGGGATAACCGTTTCAAACCAGTTCTTGCCGATAATATCTTCTGTTTCGTAACCCAGAACTTCCCGGCCTTTTTTATTAACGAGCAACAGCGAGCCATCCGTGTCCAGGGCAACGATGATAGCGCCGGCAATATTCAGATACCCCTCAGCTCGCGTCTTCTCTGCTGCAAGTTCGCGTGTGCGTTCCTCGACTTTGCGCTCAAGGCTTTCATGCGCTTGCATCAGTGACTGCTCTGCGATTTTACGCTCGGTAATATCGTTGATAACAGCGAAGAATATCGCTGGGTCTTCATTTGCCAGAAGCTGCACCCGGACCTCGACAGGATAACGCGTGCCGTCCTTGCGCTCATGAACGGTCTCAAAGTCGATGAACTGCTGTGTCCCCTTGACCAATGGCTGCATCGCCTCAACAAAACGCTCGCGGTCGAAATCCGGCTTGATGTCATAGGCCGTGCGTTTGCGCATGTCCTCCATGGAATAGCCCATGTTGGCAAGTGCACCACGATTTACCTGGATAAAACGGTAGGTTTCGGCCTCGAATATGTAAATCTCGTTCCAGGAATCCTCAAGAATTCGCCCGAAACGAGAGACCTTTGCTTCGGTCACCTTGCGCTCTGTAATGTCCTGCACCGTGCCCGACATATAGACTGGGGCCCCCGCATCATCACGGGCAACCTCACCCTGTTCATTAACAATTCGCACTTCGCCACTGGGTCGCACAACACGGTGCTCAATGGAATAAGGAATTCGCTGTTCCAGACACGCTGTAACCGCCGCCGTAACAGGCTCGCGGTCATCGGGATGTATATATTCCAGAAATGCCTCGTAAGTGGCGCCAAACTGTTGTGGTCGCAGACCAAAAATCCGATAGATTCCATCAGACCACGCCAATGTCCCGTTTGCGATATCCCAGTCCCAGTTACCGATGTGGGCAATGCGCTGGGCATTGTTCAGGCTTTTCTGACTGCGCTGCAGATCCGCATTGGCCTGCTCAACACTATCAATCACCTGATCAAAGGCATTGGCGATTTCAACCAGTTCGTTTCGGCCGCTTAGCGCAATCCGCGCATGCTGATTTCCCGCAATGTAGTCATTCGTTACTTCCAGAATTTTGCGAATACGTTTGGTAATGTGGTGGTTCAACGTCACTCCCACCACCAAGAGTATGATGAAAACAAATATGGCGCTCTGCGCGGTGCTGTTCAAGACACTCCCGTGTAGGCCTTTGAGGCTTTGCGCGAGATCATAACTAATGACGAGCAATCCAATGTGGGTTGGTCGAAATCCCTCCAACTCTCGCCCCATGATGATGGGGTATACGGCGTTCAGAAACTGGCCATCATCGCTTTCCACAACCACTCCACGCAAACTCTTGCGGACCTGAAGCAATGCTTCGGACGACACACCATTCATACCCATCGGCATGGCGGTATTGACAAAATCCAGCCGGCTTGACGCAATGACCACGTCATTGGAATCAAGCATTAATGCGACCTTCGTATTGGGCAACAGAACCTGCCCGGCAATGCTACGCTGGACAGAGACCATGTCACCGGCAAGCAAATCAGAATTCAGCGCCGATTGCAGAACCGTTGCACTGTTGACCAACAGGATTCGGGAATCCTTTTCCTGCTGAGCATCAAGACTCCGCACCAAGGCCACGTAAATATAGCCGATGATGGCCACCGACATGAAAAGACCCAGACACAGGATCATGGTCTTCAACTTCATGCCAGCAGGCTCCTATTCCACATACGCATCGGTGAACCGGCCCTCTAGCTGAGGTGCCTTGCTCCAGAGCTTGAAGTCCACAAGAACCTTGCTGAGCCTTTCTGCATTTTGCGCCAACGGCGATGCGTCACCACCGCTCAGTAATCCGAGCACCGTGGTCGCATCAGGTAGAATCAATCCCTCGTAGGCAACGGATACCTCATTGGGCAATATCTGGAAGCGCTTCCCGATCATCACGCTAGCGCGGCCTGGTTCCTGCATAAAAAAGTCAACCGCTTTGAGCCAGGCGCGCGTCAGCATGCGCAGGGCTGCCGGATTACGCTCGGAATATGCCGTGCGCGTCACCAGCACATCAACAATCTCGTTAGGCATCTCGCGGCTGCTGAATATCTCGACCGCCCCAACCTCTAACAAATGAGACCGATAAGGATCAAAAGTTGCGACGGCATCGACCTCACCGCTTAGCAGTGCCGCCTTTGAGCCATCAGCCGTTACATACGCGGTATTCACACTATCGAGCGGAATGCCATTCAGTTGTACGGCGCGCGCCAACACGTATGCACCCAATGCACTGCTCTCAACGCCGATCGTACGCCCGGCAAGGTCTGCAATACCTGTAATCCCGGAATCAGCCATCGTCAGAATAACGTCTGCGCCCTGCGAAACGTCAGTCACGAAGAAAACCTGAATATCAAAACCGTCCTGCACCAGCAGCATCGCTTCATCAAGTGTCAGCGCCGCCACGTCGATAGCCTCATTGCGGAATGCCTGGATCACGTCGGTGGCCGAATGGAAGCGGGTCAGTTCGACCTCGCCCTCGTCAAAATATCCCAGGTCACGCGCCAGATAGGCTGGCTCATAGCCCAACCAGACATTCGTTCCCAGGCGCAGGGGCCCTGACGAGTCACCATCACACCCTGTCAATGCGGTGATGCTCATCAACATGCCCAATATTGCAAAAAGAAACGAACGCCCTCTTTTAGCCATCTCGATTCTCCCTTTCGGTTGCCTTCGATGCTGTTTCCAGACCAGCCCTCGGCAGCGAAATCGTAATCGTCGTGCCCTCGCCCAGGCTACTTTGGATATCCAATCGGCCACCATGCAAATCAACAATACCCTTGGCTAATGGCAACCCGACACCCACGCCCTCGACATGTCGCCCCATTGAACCATCCACCTGACGCATGGGCTCCAGCGCAGCTACAATTTGCTCCGGAGTCATACCCTTGCCATCATCAGCTATAGAGAAACAGGCACTCTCGCCATCTTGATATGCTTTCAAGACCAGCGTGCTGCCTCCGTAATTGGCACCATTATCAAGCAGCCGGTTGATTGCCTTGCGCAATTGGTCGCAATCAGCATCCAGATCGAATGACGGATCGGGCAGTTCACAGTTCAGCGTCCCCCCTAACCCACTCAGGACTGACGCATACTCTCTATTGATGGCAGTCAATAAATCGCCGGCAGAAAAGTTTGCATAGCTCAACTTCATGCTTCCCCCCCTGAGCATCGCCAACGCCAGGAAAGAATCGAGAGTCTTGGTTAATCTGTTCGATCCAGCAAAGATATGTTCAGCAAATTTGATGACCTGCTCATCGCCACTTTCCTCGCCAAGCTGCACAAGCAATTGCGAAAACCCGGATATCGCGTTCAACGGTGTATTAAGTTCATGACTCATCATCTGCAGGAACTCATCCTTCAGCCGGTTGACGACCGTCAGGTCTTCATTCTTTTGCGCCAATTCACGGTTTTGCTCTTCCAGTTCCGCAGCAAGCTGGCGAACTGCCGCCGTCTTTTTTTTCACCTCGTGCTTCAAGTGTTCTTTGTAGAAGCGCCCTGCTGATCGCAAGTGGATCATTTCCTCTGCCCGGTGAATTGAATGCAACAGTTGATCTGGAGAAATCGGTTTCGTTAAGAAATCCTCTGCGCCGATTTGCAGAGCTTCAATCGCTTCACGCATGCCGGCGTGACCGGTCACGACGATAATGTACAAATCTCGCTTGCTGCCGTATTTTTCGAGCAGCCTGCGCGATAATTCCAGCCCGTCCATGCCCGGCATACGGATATCAGTGACAACGATGCCAATTTTGTCATCAGATTCAACAAGCTCGATGGCATCCTCTGCATTCTGCGCCGATACCCATCCAAGCCCCTCACCCTCTAAACATTCTGTAACCTCATCGATGATATCGGGCTCATCATCAACAATCAGGATTTTGGATGGCGGATTATCCGCCGCCTCCATGTAGGCAGGATAATCCGCCGATGTTGCGTTATCGTGACTGCCATCCGATGAAAGAGCCATGACCATTCGCCTCCGTGCGCCAGTCAGATTTAAAAGCCTCTAAACTGTAATACGATAATATGACGACAGCAATACGATAGTATGACGGCAGCCTGACCGGCATTCATGCCAGTCTTGCAATAGCACATATGTATGCTGACTATTGAATTCAAACGCTAAATTTTGCGACACCGCTCGGCTAAGGCTTAACCTGCCAGCTTCTGCTTGATCATCAGCAGATCGTGCCATGCATCGCGCTTGGCACCGGGTGAACTCAGCAGATAGTCCGGATGGAAGATCGCAGTAGCGGCGATCGGAGCCGACAGTCGCGGCGAGGCATAGTCAAACCAGCGGCCACGAAGCCGGCCAATACCCTGACTTTGCGCCAGCAGGATTTTCGCCGACGAGCCGCCAAGCACGACCAGAATTTTCGGGTCTACAATCTCGATCAGGCGTTCGACAAAGGGCATGCAAATCGCCAGTTCCGCCGTGGTTGGCGTGCGATTGCCCGGCGGTCGCCAATGCATGGTATTGGCAATCAGCACCTGCGCACGCTCAAGCCCGATAGAGGCCAGCATGCGGTCAAGCAACTGGCCGCCGGGCCCGACGAAAGGCCGCCCCTCGCGGTCTTCATCCGCGCCGGGGCTTTCACCGATCAGCAACACGCGCGCTTGCGGGTCGCCATCGGCAAACACCAGATTGGACGCTGTCTTTTTCAACGCGCAGCCTTCGAAGCTTTCCAGCGCGGCGCGCAATTCCTCGACGGTGTTGGCCGCAGCAGCAATCCCCACGGCATCACGAATGGCCTCTTCCGTACCAATCGGCAGGGCATCGGGGGTTTGCGTGTGCTGTGCTTTGGGTGGTGCTGACGCAGGGCTGGATGTCGGCACAGGTGCAGACGCAGACGGGTGCGGCGCTGCAGTGGGGGCGCTCTTGGCTGGTAGAATGCTGAGCATCGCGGGCTGTGTAGCATCAAAGCGATCAATCGCCACGTCGCAGATGCTCTCATCCACGCCAGCATCAAGATACCAGCGCATCAATTCACGAACGGTTTCATATTTCGTAGCAGGTGCCATGGGCGTACTGTATCACCGCCCGACGCAGCGGGACAGGCCACAGACAGTAACTTTTCATGCGCAATGATACGATTTTGCTGCACTGCACTGTTTGCTTGTGCTAGACCGAAGTTCAGTGATTTTTGGCACGTTGCCGGGACATATAGAATGCAGGATACAGTCATGAGTGAAGAAGCTATCGAACGCGAATCCATGGAAGTTGATGTGGTTGTTGTCGGCGGCGGCCCATCCGGGCTGGCGACAGCGATCCGCCTGATGCAACTGGCACAGGAAAATGGGCGCGAACTCGGCGTTTGTGTTGTTGAAAAAGGCTCTGAAATTGGCGCGCACATCCTCTCAGGTGCCGTTATTGAGACACGCGCGTTCGATGAACTGATCCCCGACTGGAAAGAAAAAGGTGCCCCGCTCAACACCCCGGCCAGCGATGACAGCTTCCTGCTACTGTCAAAAACCGGCGCGACGAAACTGCCCACCCCGCCGCAGATGAACAACCACGGCAACTACATTGTCAGCCTTGGCAACGTCTGCCGCTGGCTCGGCGAACAGGCCGAGGCACTGGGCGCAGAAATCTATCCCGGCTTTGCCGCATCCGAAGTGCTGTACCACGAAGACGGTTCGGTCAAAGGCATCGCAACGGGCGATATGGGCCGCCAGAAAGACGGCACCCCGGGCCCAAACTTCGAACCCGGCATGGAACTGCACGCCAAATACACAATCTTTGCCGAAGGCTGCCGTGGCTCGCTAACCAAAACGCTGTTTGAGCGCTTTGACCTGCGTAAAGACAGCGACCCGCAGACCTATGGCATCGGCATCAAGGAACTGTGGGAAGTTGATCCCGCCAACCACAAACAGGGTGCCATCGTGCACACCACCGGTTGGCCGCTCAACACCGATACTTACGGTGGCTCGTTCCTGTATCATCTCGAAGATAATCAGGTCGCCGTTGGTTTCGTTGTTGGCCTGGATTACAGCAATCCGCACCTCAGTCCGTTCGAGGAATTCCAGCGCTTCAAGACCCATCCATCGATCCGCCCGACATTCGAGGGCGGCCGCCGGATTTCCTATGGCGCACGCGCACTCAGCGAAGGCGGCACGCAATCGGTTCCGCAGTTGAGCTTCCCTGGTGGAGCGCTGGTTGGTGATACGGCTGGGTTCCTGAACGTGCCGAAAATCAAGGGCACGCACACCGCCATGAAGAGCGGCATGCTGGCCGCCGAGGCCGCATTTGAAGCGTTAAGTGCCGAGGCTGATCCAAAGGAAGGCCTGAGCGCCTACCCGGCTGCGCTGAAATCATCGTGGATATGGAAAGAGTTGCACAAGGTCCGCAATATCCGCCCGTCCTTCCGCTGGGGTTTCTGGCCAGCGCTGGTCTATTCGGCCATTGATACCTATCTATTCTGCGGTCATGCGCCGTGGACACTGCGCCATCACGACGACCACACACAGATGAAAAAAGCCAGCGAGTGCCCCAAGATTGAGTATCCAAAGCCCGACGGCGAGGTCTCGTTTGATCGTAATTCCTCGGTCTTTCTGTCTGGTACAAACCACGAGGAAAACCAGCCCTGCCACCTGACCCTGATCGACGACAGTGTGCCGGTCAGCATCAATCTGGTGGACTACGACGGTCCAGAGGCGCGCTTCTGCCCCGCCGGTGTCTACGAGTACATGGATAGTGATGCGGGCGGTAAAGCTTTGCAAATCAATGCCCAGAACTGCGTGCACTGCAAGACCTGCGACATCAAGGACCCAACCCAGAACATCAACTGGGTGGTGCCCGAAGGCAGCGGTGGCCCGAACTACCCGAACATGTGATCCCTGCGCGGGGTCTGACGTCGTATACTGTTTGAAAGCATCGCCAACACGCTATCTGATCTGGTAACGTGTTGGCGTACTGAGACAAATTTGTAGAACACATTATCAAGGACCCCGCTCGCCGTGCTGTTTTCATCAAATTACAAACTCACTGCGCTGCGCCGTAGCGTAACCGTCGGCGCCATGTCATTGCTGTTTGCAGCGTGCGCTGGCACACAGGTCGACGCCAACAGTGAAGCCACACCGGGCGAAAGCTTCAGCGGCAATTATCTGGCCGGACGCCATGCCCAGATAGAGGGCAATGCAAACGCCGCAACGACCTATCTTGGCGCGGCGCTGAAACATGATCCGCTGCAACCCGACCTGCTGCGCCGGACCTTTCTGGTTCACCTGTCGGATGGGCGCATGAGCGAGGCCATTGAACTGGCCCGCAAGGTTGTCGAGGTTGTGCCACAGGATTCCTTTGCCACCTTTACACTGGCGGCCCATAGCCTGAAAACCGGCGACTACGCGCGAGCGCGCGAGCAGCTCGGCACGCTCAGCGCCGACGGCCTGAACGTCTATCTCGCCCCGTTGTTGATGGCATGGGCACAATTTGGTGACAGCGATAGCGCGACAGCACTGTCCATCATTGCGCCGCTCAAAGCCGCGCAGGCAACAAGCATGCTGCACGACGCCCATGCCGCGCTGATACACCTCGCCGCAGGTGAATCCGAGCAGGCCGAGGCTATGTTCAGCGATCTGGCCGAAAAACAAGGCGGCATGTCCCTGCACACGGTGGAACTATTTGGCGCGATGTATGAACAAACCGGACAGTTTGATAAGGCTGGTGCACTTTACAATGGATACATCAACGAACACGGCACGGCACAATTGATGCGCTCGGCGCTGGAGCGGGTCGCACAGCGTGAAGCGTCGAGCGATTTTTCCATAAGTGCGGCAGACGGCGCAGCCGAAGCCATGTTCGATATAGCAGGCTCTCTGCGCCAACAGAATGCTATCGAATCAGCTTTGCTGCTGGCCCGGCTCGGTCTTTACCTGCGCGCCGATTTCCCTGTTCTCCAACTGATGACGGGCAGCGTTCTGGAAGACATAAACAACTTCACCGCAGCCAATGAAATATATGCGAGCGTTGATCCAAACTCGGATTACGCTCTGGCCACAAAGATGCGCATGGCCAGCAATCTCGACGATATGGGTGAAACCGACCAAGCCATCAAGACCCTGCAAGCATTGGCCGACAAAAACCCCGAGACGGCATCTCCATTGATTGATCTCGGAGACATTTTACGCAGCGCCGACCGCTTCACAGATGCCGTCGCGGCCTATGATGGTGCATTTGCACGCATCACCGATCCGGGCGAGCGATATTGGTCACTGTATTATGCACGCGGCATCGCGCTGGAACGCTCGGGTGATTGGACGCGCTCAGAGGCTGACTTCCTCAAGGCACTGGAATTTAAGCCTGAGCAGCCATACGTGCTGAATTATCTGGGTTATTCCTGGGTCGATAAAGGTATGCATCTGGACCGTGCGCAGGAAATGATCCGCAAGGCCGTGGAACTGCGCCCCAATGATGGTTACATCGTCGATAGTCTGGGCTGGGTCTACTACCGGCTGGGCGATTATGAAAACGCGGTGTCCGAACTGGAACGCGCTGTCGAACTGATGCCGCAGGACCCCATCATCAATGAACATCTGGGCGATGCGTATTGGCAGATCGGACGGCACCGTGAAGCCCGTTTTCAGTGGCGGCGCTCACTCGGCTTCAAACCCGAAGCCGATGCCATACCAATCATCGAAAGCAAGATCGAGAATGGCATGAGCGAGCCACAGCCTGCAATTGGCGATGGCGGCAACGGTAACGGATAGGGTAAACTGGATCCTGTTCAATGACACAATGACAGGGACGGGGCATGACCCACAACCAATCCACGTCCGCCCAGACAACCCAATCCATCAGCGTGCGTGCACCAGCAAAGCTTAATCTCTACCTGCACGTCACGGCGCAGCGCGCCGACGGTTATCACGAAATCGACTCTCTTGTTGTCTTCACCGCTTCGGGCGACACCGTAAGCGTGCAGCCCGGCGCATCCGGTGGCGGTATGCGGCTGATCTCTGACGGCCCGTTCAGCGCCGACATGGGGGCCGATGGCGACAATCTGGTGCTGCGTGCAGCGCGCTTGCTCGCCGATCATGCCGCACTGCCCAGAACCCGTCGTGATGTGAAAATCCATCTGACCAAACGCTTACCCGTGGCAGCGGGCATCGGTGGCGGATCATCCGACGCAGCGGCAACCCTGCGCGCGCTGACACGGCTGTGGGATCTGGATATATCCGAACAACAGCTTGCCGAACTGGGTCTTTCATTAGGCGCGGACGTGCCCATGTGTCTGCGCCGCGAAGCGGTCTTCGTTGGTGGTATTGGCGAACAGCTCGACGCGGCGCCTGCGTTGCCACCCATATCACTGGTACTGGTCAATCCGCGTGTGGCTGTGGCGACCCCAGTGGTGTTCAGAGCTTACGGCGAAAGCGACAGTGAATTCTCACAGCCGGCCCGCTTCAATGAAGCACCCGACGATGTGGCGCGGCTCGCAGATATCCTGCGTGAACGCCGCAATGACCTCAGCGCCCCGGCCATTGGCGCGGCCCCGGAAATCGCCAGGGTTCTAACCGCACTGAAAGAGCAGAGCGGCTGCCTGTTGGCGCGTATGTCAGGCAGCGGCGCCACATGTTTCGGCCTTTTTGCGGACTCCGAGAGCGCAGAACAGGCGCGCCGGAGCCTGCAAAACACAGCCCCACAATGGTGGGTTGATGCGATGATGATGTTTTGATCTATTAACATGCACGCGCGGTCTTGATAGAGCGCGAAAGAACCCGTAAAAGGGGCGCGTGTTGGGGCGTGGCCAAGTGGTAAGGCACCGCTTTTTGGTAGCGGTATTCGCAGGTTCGATCCCTGCCGCCCCAGCCAATTTGAATTTTTCTGGAAACCGCTATTTTAACGCTCTTCGCGTAGCGCAAAGCGCACGTGATCGCTGTTTCCTTTGCATTCCACATTGATTTGCCGCCATATTATCCTCAATGGTACGTGAAAGAGCCTCTCAAGAGGCCAACGCGGCCATAGGGAGATAAACAATGTGTCAGATTTTCGCCGGTCAGGATCCGGCAAACTATACGTATGTGACGCGCTCCGTGCGTTTGGGCGGCCACGCGACAAGCGTTCGTCTGGAAGCACGTTTTTGGGAATTGCTGGATATTATTTCCAATGAACAAGGCATGTCGACACCGCAGTTTCTATCCAAAATCTACGAAGAGGCGCTGGAACTTCGTGGAGAGGTCAGCAACTTTGCCTCACTGTTACGGTGCGCCTGCACGCTCTACCTTGAGCAACCCAAACATGTCATCGCCGAAGCCACGGCAGAAATGACCGCCGCAGAATAACGCATAGCGTTACAGCAAGCGTAGTATTCGGCTACCACCTACGTTGCTGCCCCAAGTGCTAGAATTTTCTTTAACAAGATAAAGAACAAGCACGGGGAGACAGCTATGGCAAAAGCGATCCACACGATGATTCGTGTGTTCGACCTTGATCGTTCACGTGAGTTTTATGAAAAAGCACTGGCACTGACGGTTGCAGATCATTTTGATTTCGACGGCTTTTCGCTCACCTACATGCGCAACGATGAAGCCGACTTCGAAATCGAGCTGACCGTTAACAAATCACAGTCAGAGCCCTACACCCATGGTGACGGGTATGGGCATGTCGCGGTTTGCGTAGAAGATGCAGCTGCAGAACGCGAACGCATCACCGGCTTGGGCATTGAAGCAGGCGAGATCAAGGAATTTTTCCGAGATGACGCGCTGATGGCCCGCTTTTTCTTCATGCAGGATCCAGACGGTTACAAGATCGAGGTATTGGAGCGTCACGGACGTTACCGATAATCCACTCGACGAAGAACCGGCACAATCCTGTCGGTATCACGAAAGGGAGGCGATATGACAAATACAGCAATGACCCGGAGAACGTTTCTCCAAACCGGAGCCCTGACGGCAACAGCCGCTCTGGCTCTGGTCACCAGCGGCGTGGGGCTAAATGGCCGCGCATGGGCGCTTAGCACAAGCACGCTGAACGATCATGAAGCCGCGACGGTGCTGGCAGCCTGTCGGCAGCTTTATCCGCATGACGGTCTCGGCGATCTCTATTATTCCGTATGCGTTGAGTCCCTCGACGACAAGGCCGGTGGCGACGCAGGCGTGGCAAGCACCCTGAAAGATGGCGTCAAGACACTGGATGGGCACTTCAACATGGCCTTTGTTGACCTCAGCGACGGCAACCAGTTGAAAGCCATTCAGGCCATGAACGGCTCCGCGTTCTTCAATACGGTTCGCGGCGATATCGTGGTCTCGCTCTACAACAACCCCTTGGTTTGGCGGCATTTCGGCTACGAGGGCTCCTCGTTCGAAGACGGCGGTTATCTGGAACGGGGCTTCGATGACATTGGCTGGCTGCGGAATAATTAAGGAGAAAACGAGATGACGAAATTTAACATGGATGATGACAGCGTCGTCGTCGTTATTGGCTCCGGCGCAGGTGGCGGAACGCTTGGCAATGAACTGGCGCAGAAAGGTATCAAGGTTGTCTGTCTGGAAGCCGGTAAGCGGCTTGATTGGCGTTCAGATTTTGAAAACGACGAATGGACCATGTTCGGCAAAACAGCATGGCTGGATGCCCGCACAACGTCTGGTAACTGGCGTGTTGCGAAAGATTTTGCAGGCCTGCCAGCATGGATTTGCAAAACTGTGGGTGGTTCTACGTTGCACTGGGCGGGTGCAAGCCTGCGCATTCAGGCGCACGAGTTCAAGGCGCTATCGACCTATGGCGCTGTAGAAGGGGCCAACCTGATGGATTGGCCGATCACCCTGAAAGATCTGGAGCCCTATTACGACAAGGCCGAGGACAAGATGGGTGTGACCCGGACCAATGGCATTCCCGGACTACCCGGTAACAATAACTTCAAGGTTATGGAAGCCGGTGCAAAACGCCTTGGTTACAAGAACGTCCACAGTGGGCGGATGGCGATCAATTCAGAAGAACGCGATGGCCGTGCTGCCTGTCAGCAACTTGGCTTCTGCTTCCAGGGTTGTCGTACGGGTGCCAAGTGGTCAACGCTATATACCGAAGTGCCCAAGGCGGAAGCTACGGGAAACTACGAACTGCGCCCTGAAGCTCATGTTCTGAAGATCGAGCATGACAAGAGCGGTAAAATCAGTGGCGTTCTGTACGCAGACAAAGACGGCGCCCAGCATCTTCAAAAGGCACGCATTGTATGCGTCGCGGGTAATTCTATTGAAAGCCCGCGCCTGTTATTGAATTCAGCCAGTTCCATGTTCTCTGATGGATTGGCAAATTCATCTGGTCAGGTCGGCCAGAACTATATGCGTCATATGACAGGGTCCGTGTACGCCACCTTTGACAAGCCGGTGAACATGCACCGTGGAACGACCATGGCGGGTATCATCACCGATGAATCACGCTTTGATCCTTCACGGGGCTTCGTCGGCGGGTACGAAATGGAAACCCTGTCTCTCGGCGTGCCATTTATGGCTGCGTTCCTGAACCCCGGTGCGTGGGGCAAGGAATTTACCGCCGACATGGACGAGTATAATCACATGGCTGGTATGTGGCTTGTCGGCGAGGACATGCCGCGTGAGTCAAACCGCATTACCCTGAGCGGGGATGTGAAGGATCAGTATGGTCTGGCAGCACCTAATGTACACTTTGACGATCATGACAATGACGTCGCCATGCGCAATCACGCGTTTAAGCAGGGCAGTGCTGTCTATGAAGCTGCAGGTGCAACAAAGACTATTGAAACACCGCCCTACCCCTCGACCCACAATCTGGGAACCAACCGGATGAGTGCCAAGGCACGTGACGGTGTTGTCAACAAATGGGGCCAGAGCCACGACATAGATAACCTGTTCGTGTCTGACGGCAGTGTCTTTACAACAGGGGCATCAGAAAACCCGACACTGACCATCGTTTCGCTCGCAATACGGCAAGCTGATTATATTGCCGAACAGATGGGTAAAAAGAATATCTAGTCAGATATTTTTGCAAGATGCTGATGAGCTGATTAAAAGCCCCGGTCGAATATCTCGACCGGGGCTTTTAAGTATTGAGCATTTGAATCGTGAAAATATTTAATTAGCCGTTATGCACGCTTAAGTCGCCTGCGTTTCGCCCGGGATGTCCTTCATGACCTCCAGGAACCCGCATGTGCACTGCTTCGTGGTGGCGACATCGCAGCCCTCACGGTGGCGCGCGTATCCGATTAAACGATAGACCAGATTGATCAGACTGGGTGCCGTTCGCTTCGCCGTACGATCAACAATAAATTGCAGATAATCGGGATCAAACGGCTTGCCGATAAAATCATTTGCTCCGGCCCGAAAACATTCGATGGCAAGCGTCTGTGAGGCATTTCCGCTTAGCATGATAACCGGCACCAGAAGCTTCGCTGCGCGTAATTGGCGCAAAGCCATCAACCCGTCGGTCCCCGGCATTTCATAATCCAGAATGACCACGTCATAAGGCGTCAGACGCAGTCTCTCCGTCAGGCCGTCAGCAGACGACATGCGGTCAAACTCCCAACCGGCATCGCCAAGCAGGGCTTCAACGAATGCGCTTATGGCATCGTCGTCATCAATAATCAGCCCCTTCACAGGTGCCCCCATTATTCTGCCGCCTCTACCCCCAATGGATTAGACGCATAAAAAAAAGAATAGGCGCATGAGAACCCCATTCAACCATAGCTTGTTTGTGGGTATGCCCGTTGAAACTTACAGAGGCCTGAAGGGAGTCAAAGTTTTGTGAATTAATCGATCTCGGCGTCAGGCATGAGCTCAAGCGACAGGGAATTCATGCAAAAACGCTGACCTGTGGGCTGCGGTCCATCATCGAAAACATGGCCCAAATGCGCATCACAGCGTGCGCACAAAACCTCGGTACGACGCGAAAACAAGCTGACATCTTCTTTATAATCAACAGCTTCCGGGTTCAATGGCTCATAAAAACTGGGCCAGCCAGACCCGGAGTCATATTTGGTCTGCGCTGAATAAAGCGGGTTACTGCAACACGCGCAAACATAGGTGCCCGCCGTCTTGCAATCGTTGTACTTGCCGGTGAATGCCCGCTCGGTTCCCTTGCCGCGACATATGGCGTACTGCTCAGGGCTCAGTTCTTCTGCCCACTGGGCCTCGGTCTTGATGATTTTATCAGACATCCGATTCTCTCCTTAGCCAATCACGCCCGTGTCGCGCAGTTTATCACGTTCGGCATCGTCAATGCCGAGCAATTGCGAGAGCACCTCGTCGGTGTGCTCCCCAAGCAGCGGCGGGGCCTGACGGTAGCTGACCGGCGTGCCGGACATCTTGACCGGATTGCCGATCAGATCAACTGTACCCGGCTCGCCACCTTGCGCCATCGCAGCCCCGGCCAGTGGGTGCGGCATGGAAATACGCATGCCACGGTGCATGACCTGCGGGTCGGCGAAGGCCTCTGATATGGTATTGACCGGTCCAGCAGGCACGCCAAGCGTAGCCAGCCCTTCAAGCCAATGGGTTTTTGTTTTCTGTTTGGTCGCCGCCTCGATCAGATCCGCCAAAATTTCGCGATGCTGCACCCGTGCTTCATTGCTGACAAATCGTGGGTCATCGGGCACGCCATCCAGACCGGCAAAATCACAGAACTTGCTGAACTGCCCATTGTTGCCCACAGCGAGGATGAAATGACCGTCGCTCGCAGCAAACACCTGATAGGGCACGATATTGGGGTGCTGATTACCGTAGCGCACGGGCTCTTCGCCTGATGCCAGATAGTTCATGCCGACATTTGCCAGCCACGCCACCTGACTGTCGAGCAGGCTGAGGTCGATATGCTGGCCGTGGCCCGTTGCATCACGGTGGCGCATGGCTGCGAGCACAGCCGTGGATGCGTACATGCCGCACATGATATCAGCGATCGCAATACCGACCTTCATGGGCTGTCCGTCTGGCTCGCCAGTCACCGCCATGATGCCGCCCATACCCTGTGCCAGATAGTCATAACCAGCCTGTGCCGCATAGGGCCCGGTCTGGCCAAAGCCGGTAATGGAGCAATAAACCAGCGCCGGAAATTCGTCCTTCAACGCGCTATAAGACAGGCCGTAGCGCTCCAACCCGCCAACCTTGAAATTCTCCACCAACACGTCGCAATGCGCTAACAGGCGTTTGATCAGGGCTACGCCTTCGGGGTTGCCAATATCAACAGCCAGCGAGCGCTTGTTACGGTTCGCCGACAGGTAATAAGCGCTTTCACTGGTATCAGCGCCCTTGGCGTCCTTGACGTAGGGCGGGCCCCACTTACGGGTGTCGTCGCCCGCGCCGGGGCGTTCAATTTTAATCACGTCCGCGCCGAGATCACCAAACAACTGGGTGCACATGGGGCCAGCCAGAATGCGGGTCAGGTCAAGCACCCGCAGGCCATTTAACGCCCCCACGCCCGCACTCAAGCCCGTACCTGAATCCGTATTTCGTGCGCTGTCTATCATGCTCGACCTCTCTCAATAAAATCCTGATCAGGCATATTGCATACGCGCTTCATGCCTGCGCGGCAACGCTGAACACTCACCGGGATACAGAAATGCAGACGCGCTTACGTGGTGCGCCAGGCGGGGCCGCCGACGGGCGTTTCAAACATCAGGTAATAGGGAATGGCCTGGCGGTTCAGGGTGGCGCGCGACTGAAACGGATCAAGTTCGGCATACTGCCAGCCCTTGTCACGCAATACGCCGTACACATCGAACAAATCAGCACGCGGCAGCACCGTTGAAGGTGATGGTGGATGCTGCTTGCTTGAAACCACAGTGGTTTCATTGGCACGTTCCAACGTGCAAGTGCCAGCCTGCGTTTCAACCCGCGCGGTACCAAGCGAGCCATCGTCACTGCTCAGCAGGCTAAACAGCGCAATCTGTTCCACAGCGTCGGCCTTACCTGCGGCCTGACCGCCTGCAACCGTCAACTTGGCATCACGGGTGTAGACAACAGTATCGTTCCCGTCGTGACCGCTAATCATGCCGTTGGTGAAGATAAACAGGCCTTCAAGGACCCATGCCTCGATATGACCTTGGGCCGTAACAGGGTCGAAGCGAAAACTATCAATACTGACACGCCCGTTCGCACCAATCGTCAGTTCGCTGCCGTCAGTGAATAACAGCGTCAGCCATGATCCACTGGCCGTTTCAAAGATATCACCAACACGAACAGGCTCACCGATGCGAATTGACGTACGGCCTTCATCAAAACGAAAAACCGTCGCCTCGCCACATACGGTATAAACCGTCCCGGCTTGCATGGTATTTTTCGTCAGCATAATTCGATTTGCCCCAAATACTGCGAATCCACCTAGAAATCATGGAATCACAACAACTTATCTAGGACATACGATACCATGGGGTGGACACACGAGCAGTGATGCCCATCACGACGCGGAAAATATTCCGAATTGTAAGTGGAAACACGTCTACGAATGGTCGCCATTGGCATCAGGGCGCGCGCCCTTCAGGGTTTGCGCGCTCAAGGCTGGTGCCAGGGCCAACATGGCATCGAACTGGGTCAGAAAAATCTGCCCTCCCAAATCACGGATAAGGTGACTACGCCGCAAACGATCCATAACCGGCCCCTTCACTTCGCTCAGGTGCAGGCTGACACCCAATTCGCTCAATCGATCGTTGATGGCTTCGAGACTTTCCAGCGCACTGGCATCGATGTGATTAACCGCCGGGCACATCAACACCACGTGGTCGATTTCATGGCACGCGGCGAGCGCGTCATAAACCGTGTCTTCAAGAAAACGAGCGTTGGGGAAAAACAGGCTCTCGTCGATGCGAATGGATAACACATCCGGTGCCGTCGCCACGCGGTGGCGATCTATATTGCGGAAATGCTCCGTACCGTAAACCTGCCCGACAATGGCAAAGTGGGGCCGGCTGGACCGATAAAGATGAATGGCAATGGACAACGCCACACCGCTTACCACGCCGACTTCCACACCAAAGACAAGGGTCAGGGCAATGGTCGCCGCCATGGCCAGAAAATCACTGCGCGAATAATCCCAGGTACGCTTTAACGCGCCCAGATCAACCAGTGACAGCACGGCAACAATAATCGTCGCGGCCAACGTGGCGATGGGTAAGAAATACAAAAGCGGCGTTAGAAACAGTGTCGCCAATGCAATTCCGATCGCGGTGAACACGCCAGCGGCAGGCGTGCGCGCGCCAGCGTCGAAATTTACCACCGAGCGGGCGAAGCCGCCAGTAACCGGATAGCCTCCGCTCAACGCCGAAACCACGTTGGACGCGCCCAACCCGACGAGTTCCTGATTGGGCACAATGCGCTGGCGTTTCTTGGCTGCCAGAGTCTGTGCGACCGATATTGATTCCACGAAACCAATGATACTGATCAGCAAAGCTGAAAGCGCCAGTTCACCCCACAATGCCGGATTAAATCCCGCCAAGGTCAATGGCGGCAAGCCTTGTGGTACGACGCCCACGATCCTGACCCCGGCCAGTTCCAGATCCATGGACCACGCCACCGTTATGGACAGCGCGACGGCAACAATGGGGCCGGCCTTGGTCATAATGCCTGCCAGTGCAGGCTTTACGCCGATACGCTCCAGTCCCGGCTTCATATAACGCCGTGCCCAGAACAGGAATACCGCCGAGCACGCGCCGATGATCAGCGTCGGCACATTGATCTGCGCCAATTGACCACTCAGTCCAATCACAATGTCATACAGGTTATGACCACTCACCGAAACGCCGAGGATATGCTTAAGCTGACTGGCTGCGATGATCAGACCCGTTGCCGTGATAAAGCCGGAAATCACCGGATGGCTCAGGAAATTTGCCAAAAACCCCAGCTTCAGCCAGCCCATAGCCAGCAGCATAAGCCCCGAGAGCAATGCCAACGCCATTGCGGCAGCATAATATTCTGGCGTGCCCTGTGAGGCGAGCTCGCCCACGGCGGCAGCCGTCATCAGCGACACCACCGCCACCGGCCCCACTGCCAGCACCCGGCTGGTGCCGAAAATTCCATACGCCACAAGTGGTGCGATAGAAGCATAGAGCCCGACCTGGGGCGGCAATCCCGCCAACAGGGCATAGGCCAGCGACTGGGGTATCAGCATGATCGTGACGATAACTGCGGCGACCAGATCATCAGATGCAGTCGCCCGGTCGTAACGTGCGCCCCATTCCAGACATGGCAACCAGCGCGTCAGCGCACGACGGCCGTTTTGCTCAGAGCGCATTGAGTGGGATTTTCAAATACGAGGTGCCGTTGTCTTCGGGCGGCGGCAGGTCACCCGCGCGCATGTTGATTTGCACCGAAGGCAAGATGAGTTGCGGCATGTCCAGCCCACTATCACGTTCAGTGCGCAGGGCGACAAAAGCATCTTCTGATATGGCGTCTGCGATGTGCACATTCTGTGCACGTTGCTCGGCAACCGTGCTTTCCCAACAGTATGCATCGCGCCCGGGTGCCTTGTAGTCATGGCACATGTACAATTTGGTTTCATCGGGCAAGGCAAAGATACGCCGGACGGAATGATAAAGCTGGTGTGCATCGCCACCGGGAAAATCACAACGCGCGGTGCCATAGTCAGGCATGAAAATCGTATCGCCTACGAATACGGCATCACCGATCACGTAAGCAACGCAAGCCGGTGTATGACCCGGTGTGTGCATGACATGTGCCTTGATTTCGCCAATCGTGAATTCATCGCCTTCCGCGAACAAGTGATCGAATTGGCTGCCATCACGCGCGAAGGTGTCTTCTGCATTAAACACCGCGCCAAAGGTTTCCTGAATGGTGGTGATGTGAGCACCGATCCCGGTCTGCGCGCCTGTTTTCTCGCGCAAATAGCGCGCAGCGCTAAGGTGATCGGCATGCACATGGGTATCAAGAACCCACTGGGTGTTCAGATTTTCGGCTTGTATATACGCCAAAATGGCATCGGCCGATGCAGTGCTGGTGCGGCCCGAAGCAGGGTCGTAATCGAGCACAGAATCAATGATAGCGCACAGTGCACTTTGTGGATCAGACACCACGTAGGTCACGGTAAATGTCGCTTCATCAAAAAAGGCTTTAACGTTCGCCTTGCTCATCTCGATCTTTCCTTCAGCTAAGGTGCACAATACGCACCATATAAAAATTCGATCAATTGCCGGATATCGGCACGCGACAGCTTGTAATAGATAACCTGCCCATCGCGCCGGGTATCAACCAGCCCTTCGCGACGTAACACCGATAGCTGTTGCGAGGTTGATGCCTCACGCATGTCCAGCAATTCGGCCAAGGTGCCGACGGATTTTTCCCCGCTCACCAACTGACAGAGAATCATCAGTCGTTTTTCACTGGAAAGTATTTTCATCAGTCCGCTGACATAAGCCGCCGACTTGTTCATATCTTTAATCTTCATAATCTTATATATAGAGATATATGAATATATATTCAAGCCCGAAAAGACTTGACGCATGCGGCGCGATGAAATGCTATCGGCACAAATTCATATCCGCACGAAAGGGAGATTTCCTATGGATGTCAAAGCTGCTGTTGCCTGGAAAGCTGGCGAGCCACTGAGCATCGAAACCGTACAGCTTGAAGGCCCGAAAGCGGGCGAAGTGCTGGTTGAAATGAAAGCCACCGGCATTTGCCACACAGATGAGTTCACCCGCTCAGGCGCGGACCCTGAGGGCATCTTTCCCGCCATTCTGGGCCATGAGGGCGCGGGCGTGGTTGTCGATACAGGCCCCGGCGTAACATCGCTCAAAAAGGGCGATCACGTTATCCCGCTCTACACACCCGAATGCCGCCAGTGCGAATACTGCACCTCGGGTCGGACAAACCTGTGTCAGGCCATCCGGGTCACGCAGGGTCAAGGCCTGATGCCCGACGGCACCACCCGGTTTTCCATGAATGGCGAGCCCATTTATCACTATATGGGGTGCTCGACCTTTGCCAATTTCTCGGTTCTACCGGAAATCGCACTGGCCAAAGTCCGTCAGGACGCGCCGTTCGATAAAATTTGCTACATCGGTTGCGGCGTCACCACGGGCATCGGTGCCGTAGTCAACACCGCCAAGGTCCAGCCCGGTGACAACGTCATTGTCTTCGGGCTCGGCGGCATCGGCCTGAACGTTATTCAGGGCGCACGCATGGTTGGCGCAAACATGATTGTCGGCGTTGACCTGAACCCGAAGCGCAAGGCCATCGCCGAACAATTTGGCATGACGCACTTCGTCAATCCCAGCGAGATCGAAGGCGATCTGGTGCCTTATCTGGTCGACCTGACAGGTGGCGGTGCTGATCATTCATTTGAATGCATTGGCAACGTAGACGTCATGCGCGACGCGCTGGAATGCTGCCACAAGGGCTGGGGCGAAAGCACCATCATCGGCGTGGCTGGGGCGGGACAGGAAATCTCCACCCGCCCGTTCCAGCTGGTCACCGGCCGGGTCTGGCGCGGGTCCGCGTTTGGCGGCGCCAAAGGTCGCACCGACGTGCCAAAAATTGTCGACTGGTACATGGACGGCAAGATCAACATTGATGATCTAATCACGCACACCATGCCATTGGAAGATATCAACTCAGCGTTTGATCTGATGCATGCCGGCGAGTCCATCCGCAGCGTGGTGCTGTACGACTGATCGTGATTGCGACATTGAGCAGAAACAGACAGGGTGGCTTTGCCGCCCTGTTCTGCGTTTAAGGCTTGAGTTTCAGAACACGTTCTGGCGGAAAGACCACCGTTACAGTTGTGCCCATTTTGGGTTCACTGTCGATTTCCAGTTCACCGCCATGTAAACGGACCAGCCCAGCCGTTAGCGGCAGACCAAGGCCGGTGCCTTCGGCTTCACGCACGTGTTCATCATCGGCGCGGCCAAAAGGCTCCATAACCAGCGCAATAACGTCCGGGCTCATACCGATACCGTTGTCAGTGACACTCAGTGACAGACTGCCGTCTGTAGCTGCACAGCCCTCAACACTCACCGTGCCGCCCTCGCGCGTGAACTTGACCGCATTGCCCAGCAGATTTATCAGGATTTGCTTAATACGGCGTTCGTCTGCGAACAGACTGGGCAACGGTTCTGTTTTTCGCCTGACCAGTTTAATTTTGCCCGCCTCGGCACGCGGCAAGATAAGGCGCACGACTACATCAATGATGTCATCGATATCGAGGCGTTCCTCGTTCAACGCCAGCTTGTCAGCCTCAATAGCTGATATGTCGAGAATATCGTTTATCAACGCCAGCAGGTGATTCCCCGAGCGGTAAATATCATGCACGTATTCCTCGTACTTGCCATTTGGCATGGGACCAAATAATTCCGACATCATGGCCCCGGCAAATCCGATAATAGCGTTCAGCGGCGTGCGTAATTCGTGGCTCATCCCGGCGAGGAAGTCCGTCTTGGCCTGATCGGCATTTTTTGCCAGGCCAAGTTCACTGAGAAGCTCCAACTCCATGTGCTTGCGTGCCGTGATGTCACGACCGACCGCCTGCACACTGTCGATGTTACCTTGCGCATCAAACAAGCCATGATCGCGCCACAATATCCAACGCCGCTCACCATCATGGCGAACCATTTCATATTCGTGTTCGGTGTCCGGGTTATCGGGCCTCAGATGTAAAGCAGCCGCCAGAATGCTGCCGGTGCTCTCATCCGATATCAAGCTGCCAACCGGTTTAGCAAGCAGCGCTTCTCTGGTTTTTCCAATAAAGCGGCAAAAGGCACCATTGACATACAATCGTTTCCCCCTGACGTCATAATATGAAATCAGGTCCGGTTGCTGTTCCAGCGGTGCAGCGTGATTATGCGGACTGTCATCGGATTGGGAATTTTCAGAATCGTGCCCGCCATTTTCATGGGGGAAGCATGGCGGTCGTTCACTGATGAATTCGATCAGGGCGAGCTCCATACCCTCCAACTCTTCGATGAGCTGGGCCTTGGTCATATTTGTACGTGCGGTACGATTATCACCAGGACTTACAGGCAAGGTGCCTCACTTTTATCAGTTTAATTTATTATTTCATCGAACAATACTGCATGAATACATTAATATTCAACGTGTTGCGTGTATTGAATCTGAACTGAAAAGATTTATACAGCGTTAATCAACCATTACTACGATTGTATTCTTTGCTTGATTGATTCTATGTACTATTCAGCACTTTCAATCAATCAACAGGCCCCACTGCAGCGAGATGCCCGCTTAAACTCTGGGCCTCAATAAACACACGCGTTATCTCTGGATAGGACGCCTTGATATCTCGCTCCAAGGTTGAGATCAGGGTTTCGACCTCACTCGATGAGAAGGCATCAACAAAATCAAGGCTCAACGTCAGCAACACATCGCGCGCGCCCATATGCATGGTCAGCAATTCGTTGATTGCATGCACGCCATCATGGGCCTGGACCAGCGCGCGAATACCTCGGACCGTGGAGTTGTCAGCGCTTTCGCCGATCAGCAGGCCTTTGCACTCCACGGCCAAAAGAACGGCAACCATGGCAAGGATGATGCCAATCACCACCGACGCCACACCATCAAGCACGGGCATCTCCAACATCTGGGCGAGCACAATGCCGATCATGGCGACGAACAGGCCAAGGATCGCGGCCGTATCTTCCATCAGCACGGTAAACAGCGCAGGGTCCTTGCTCTCACGAATGGCTGCCAGATAGCCTCTGTGGCCCTTGCGGGCCCGGAACTCCCGAAAGGCGAGCCACCAGGCCGCACCTTCAAAAACAATCGCCGCGCCGAGCACCAGATAGTTCACCCACGCATCAGTGATCGGCTGGGGATGGAAAATCTTTTCGACGCCCTCATACATGGATACGCCCGCGCCAACGGCGAAGATCAGGATCGCAACAACGAAAGCCCAAAAATAAAGTTCGCGACCGTAACCGAACGGGTGGTTCGCATCGGCCGGGCGACTGGCACGTTTCAGGCCATAGAGAATCAAACCCTGATTACCCGTATCAACCAAAGAATGGATGGCTTCGCTCAACATGGCCGAACTGCCGGTATAGGCCGCCGCCACGAACTTGCTTACCGCAATCAGGGCGTTGCCTGCCAGTGCTGCCAGAACAACCTTTGTGGAACCTTCTGTAGCCATCTTCATCTCCGTGATAGTCTTGCTGAATACGTGGCGCAGACAGTACCGTTTCAGGCATGCTCTTGCATAGCAACCATGTCTCGCGTTAGATGCCGTTCACGATATAAAACAGCATCAGGAGATCGACGTGAGCCTCAATACAATTGCCCAAAACAAATGCTTTGGTGGAACACAGGGCATTTACAGCCATGCGTCGGAGCAACTGGGCTGCACCATGCGATTTTCCGTCTTCACGCCGCCTCAGGCCCAGAGCGCGCCATGTCCTGTGCTGTTCTGGTTATCGGGCCTGACATGTACCGAAGAAAACTTCACAGCCAAGGCCGGGGCGCAGCGTTACGCCGCCGAACACGGCCTTGTCATTGTTGCCCCCGACACCAGCCCGCGTGGCGATGAAGTTGCCAACGACGAAGCCTATGACTTTGGTCAGGGCGCAGGATTCTATCTCAATGCAACAGAGCACCCGTGGGCTGAGCACTATCACATGTACGATTACATCACGGGCGAGCTACCGGCATTAATCTTTAAAAACTTCCCTGCTCGTGCCGACGCCCAGGGTATTTTCGGCCACTCCATGGGCGGACATGGCGCGCTGACGATTGCGCTAAAAAATCCAGGCATATACCGCTCGCTTTCAGCCTTTGCACCAATCGTTGCGCCAACCCGCTGCCCGTGGGGTGAAAAAGCATTTACGGGTTATCTCGGGTCAGAGCGTGAGACCTGGAAAGCTTATGACGCGAGCAAACTCATAGAATCAGGCGCACGCTTTGATGGTGAAATCCTTATCGACCAAGGTGGTGATGACGATTTTCTGGACGAGCAGCTTATGCCTCATGTTTTCGAACAAGCTTGCCGCGATGCAGGTCAGCCACTGACCCTGCGCACACAGGCTGGGTACGACCACTCGTATTACTTCATCGCCTCGTTCATGGCCGATCACGTTGCACATCACGCGCAGATATTAAACAAGGATATCTCCTGAAAACTACGCAAATACGGTTGAGGCCAAGGCGATCTTGAGGCACCATCACGCACACAATAATATTCCCGCCGTAGAAACCACGGGTACACGCAATGCCAGAGCTGAAAACAATCCTGTACGCCGAGGACGAGCTTGATATTCAGGCCATCGCAAAGGTAGCCCTTGTTACCATCGGCGGCTTCGACGTCACGTTTTGTGAATCCGGCATAGAAGCGCTTGAAGCTGCGCCAGCCCTGCTGCCCGATCTGATATTGCTCGATGTTATGATGCCCAACCTTGATGGCACGGAAACCCTGAGCATTATGCGCGGGATCGACGGCCTCAAAGATACACCGATCATTTTCATCACCGCCAAGGCTATGCCAAGTGAAGTCGAGCGTTTCAAAAGTCTGGGCGCGATTGAGGTTATCCCCAAGCCATTTGATCCGCTAACGCTGGCCCGTGACATTCAGGCCATATGGGACGCTCATTACGCTTGAAGCGCGCAGATAAATTGGAGCGGGTGAAGGGAATCGAACCCTCGTCACTTGCTTGGGAAGCAAAAGCTCTACCATTGAGCTACACCCGCACAACCTGAGAATTTTCAGGATACAGCCTATATTTGGTATAAGAAACCAGCGCTGCACACGCAAGGGGCCAATCCCTATGCACGAACACAAACATCACTGACAAAAACGTGATTTCACGTCAGGCCCGCAGTCCATTACATACAGACGTGAAATTAAAACGGCAGGATCATGACACAGACTTCAACGGCGCAGTCGAACCAGCTCGACACCCTGAAATTCCGCGACCCTGACACCACGGCCAAGGGTGAACAGCGCGCCGTCGTTGCGCTGACACAACTGCGCACGCTGTGGTTCAATACGGGCAGTCTGTGCAATATCACCTGCAAGAACTGCTACATGGATTCAAATCCAAAAAATGACCGGCTCGCCTATCTCAGCGCCGCCGAGGTCCGGGCCTATCTGGACGAAATTAGCGCCGAAGGATGGCCGGTTGAAGAAATAGCCTTTACCGGGGGCGAGCCGTTTATGAACCCCGAACTACTGGACATGCTCGATGATGCACTGTCACGCGGCTACCGCGCACTGGTTCTAAGCAACGCCATGAAACCCATGCTGCACAAACGCACAGGGCTGCTCGACATCACCAAACGCCACGGCGATGCGCTCACCATCCGGGTCTCCATTGACCACTACACCCGCAAGGGGCACGAGGAAATTCGCGGTAAAAACACATGGCTCCCCATGATTGAGGGATTGCGCTGGCTGGCTGAAAACGACTTTGGACTGGCCGTTGCCGGACGCACAGTATGGCATGAAGACGAAGACCTTGCGCGCGCGGGTTACGCCGAGCTGTTTGCACGCGAAGGTATTGCTATCGACGCGTACAATCCCGCTGCGTTGGTACTATTCCCGGAAATGGACGAGACTCAGGATGTGCCCGAAATCACCGTGCATTGCTGGGATATCCTGGGCGTACAGCCGGACTCCATCATGTGCGCCACATCGCGCATGGTGGTGAAGCACAAGGGCGCGGATCACCCTTCCGTCATGCCCTGCACCCTGCTGCCCTATGACACCGAGTTCGAACTGGGCACGCGTATAGCCGACAGTGCGCGCGCCGTGAAGCTTAACCACCCCCACTGTGCGCGCTTCTGTGTGCTCGGTGGCGCGTCGTGCAGCGCAGACTGACGAGACACCCATCCATGCCCATGGCCTCACATGCACCGGACGTTCTGGACCTCGGCATCATTGATGCACCGTTGCTGGTTTTCGGCGGGCCTTATTCCAATGCACAGGCCACACACGCCATGCTGGATGTGGCGCGCAAACGTGGCTTCGCGCCAGACCACATCATCTGCACCGGAGACGTCGTGGCCTATTGCGCCAACCCGCATGAGACAACGCAGGCCATACGCGATGCAGGCATCCATGTGGTTATGGGCAATTGCGAGGAATCCCTGGGTTTTGATCAGGATGATTGCGGCTGTGGCTTTGATGCCGACAGCGCATGTGACGTGCTGTCACGCCAATGGTTTTCCTATGCCCGCACACGGCTGGATGAGAATGCGCGCGCGTGGATGCGCGACCTGCCGCGACGCATCACCGCAAGCGTATCGGGTCGCCGATTATCGTTCATTCATGGCAGCACCGACGATATCAGCGGCTGGGTCTTTGCCTCAAGCTCACCCGCGCTAAAAGTCGCGCAGTTTGATGCCCTGTCACGCGCTGATGAGTTCCCCAGCGACGCCATCATCGCCGGCCATTGCGGCCTGCCGTTTTCAGACGTTCTTGAAGATGGTCGGTTATGGCATAACGCCGGGGTCATCGGCATGCCCGCCAATGACGCTACACAGCGTGGCTGGTTCAGCGTAATCGAACCCGACCCGGCGCACGAAGGTGCCCTGCTGATCCAGACCCAAGCGCTGGACTATGACGCAGCAGCCGCAGCATCGGCCATGCGGGAGACACGCCTGGCAGAGGGTTACGCCAGCGCACTGGAAAGTGGCTTATGGCCCAACATGGATGTGCTCGAGGCACCCGAACGCGCTGCACAAGGCATCGCGCTCGAACCCAATACCCTGTTGTGGGATGCCACGACACGTCGAGTGGCTTGAACCACGCTCTACAGCCCTTATATTTGCAATCTGACAACACCCGCGCGCCATCCATGGGATATACAGGACGCCATGACCGACAAACATGTTTACTGCGAAACGACAGGCCCGATCACCATTATGGTCGCGCCCACGTTTCTTGAGGACCAGTCCGAGCCTGACGAAAATCATTTCGTATGGGCTTATCACGTGCGCATCGAAAACAACGGCGGCGAAACCGTCCAGTTGCTCACCCGGTATTGGAAGATCACCGACGAGACGGGCAATATACAGGAAGTCCGCGGCGACGGCGTTATCGGTGAACAACCTGTTCTCAGCCCCGGCGAGGTGTTCGAATACACCAGCGGCACACCGCTTGCCACGCCAAGCGGGTTTATGAACGGCTCCTACACCATGCAAAATGAAACCGGCAATCAGTTTGACGTTTTGGTGCCAGCATTCTCACTCGACAGTCCACACCACCCCACTGTGCTACATTAAATCGACGCGATAGAGAATCAGAGTCGATTTTTCACGATTTTTGCTTGATTGAACGCATTTTGCGGCCCAAATGGTGCACAGAAAATCGCGGATACGATGACAAACAGCCGAGTAAGCTCGGCAGCGGAGAAGAACGTGAGCAAATCTGAGAAGCCAGACGTTATCGAAACGGCCAACACGATCGAGCGACCAAGCCGCGATGACGCTGAAACCGCTATACGCACCCTGATTCGCTGGGCCGGTGACAATCCCGAACGCGAAGGACTGCTTGATACTCCGGCGCGCGTTGTCCGTTCGTTTGAAGAATTCTTCGCCGGATATAGCGAGGACCCACGCGAGCTGTTGATGCGCACATTCGAAGAAACCGACGGTTACGACGAAATGGTCCTGCTGCGCGATATCCGTTTCGAATCACATTGCGAGCACCACATGGCTCCCATCATTGGCAAAGTCCATGTCGGCTATCTGCCACGCCGCCGCGTTGTCGGCATATCAAAACTGGCACGATTGGTCGATGTTTTCACCAAACGCCTGCAAATTCAGGAAAAAATGACCGCGCAAATTGCCAACACCATCAATGAAGTGCTCGAACCTGCTGGTACCGCCGTGGTGATTGAGGCGTCGCACCAATGCATGACCACCCGTGGCGTGCATAAACCGGGTGTAACCATGGTGACCAGCCGTATGCTCGGCGCATTCCGCAATGATCCGTCCACGCGGCGTGAATTCTTTGCCATGATCGGCAACCACGGCACCATCGAAACCGGCAACGTTTAAAACGCGCGCCCCTTGACCCCGGCATCTGCCCGGTCCAGTGTTCTTGCGGTTATCCTTTGATTTTCGTTCTCTTTGAACAGTTGAGAAAAGCGTACGACGCATGCGTTCCATGGACTTCCGACCCGTTATTCTGGTCAATGGCCTGCTGCTAGCCACGCTCGCCGTTTTCATGTGCGTGCCTGCTGTCGTGGACTGGTTTTCTGGAAATCCAGACTGGCAGGTCTTCATGGCCTCGTCTGGCATAACGCTCTTCGTTGGCGTCGCAATGGTATTTGCATCAAATACCGGTGGCGCACGACTATCTGTGCGTCAGGCCTTTGTCATGACCACGATGGCTTGGGTACTGCTGACCGTGTTCGCGGCTATTCCGTTGCACTACAGTGAATTGAAGCTGAGCTATACGGACGCCTTTTTCGAGGCCATGTCCGGCCTGACCACCACCGGATCAACGGTTATATCCGGATTGGAAACCGCGCCGCCGGGTATCCTGCTGTGGCGCGCAATTCTGCAATGGGTCGGCGGCATTGGTATCATCGTCATGGCCATCGCGATCCTGCCCCTGCTGCGCGTTGGTGGCATGCAACTGTTTCGCATGGAATCCTCCGATCAGGGTGAAAAAGCCCTGCCACGCGCCGCCCAGATCGCCAGTGTCATCGGTATTATCTACCTGTTGCTAAGCCTTGCTGTGGCCGGGGGTTACTGGATGGCAGGCATGAGCGGTTTTGACGCCGTAGCTCACGCCATGACCACCATCGCTACGGGTGGATTTTCCACTTATGACAGCTCCATAGGGCATTTCGATAGCCCCACCATTGACGCGATCGCCACTGTCGGCATGCTGCTTGGCGCGCTACCGTTTGTGCTCTACCTCAAGACCATGCAGGGCGAATGGGGCGCACTTTACCGCGACACCCAGGTGCAATGGTTTCTTACAGCTGTCGGATTAGCGATTTTGGTTGCCGCAGGCTGGCTATGGCTCGATGAAGAACGCGCATTGTTCGATTCATTGCGCTACGCCACGTTCAACATCGTTTCCATTATCACCGGTACAGGCTACGCGACCGAGGATTACACCCTGTGGGGTGCCTTCGCCACGCCGTTGTTCTTCTTCATCATGTTTATCGGCGGGTGTGCCGGATCGACCACTTGTGGCATCAAGGTCTTCCGTTTTCAGGTGCTGTCAGCGGCTGCCATGACACAGATGCGCCACCTGTTACAGCCGAGCGGCATTTTCGTGCCACACTATAATCGCCGCCCGATTACGGACGAAGTCATCATCTCGGTGCTCAGTTTCTTTTTTGTCTTTGGGGTCTGCTACGCCCTGCTAGCCCTTGGGCTGGGCATGCTGGGGCTGGATTTCCTGAGCGCCATATCGAGCGCGGCGACATCCATCTCTAACGTTGGTCCGGCGCTCGGCCCCATTGTCGGTCCGGCAGGTAACTTCCAGTCCCTGCCCGACGCAGCGAAGTGGCTGCTCTCTGGCGGTATGCTGCTTGGGCGTCTTGAACTGTTCACCGTTCTAGTGCTGTTTACCCGCGCGTTTTGGCGGGGATAGACCCGCACAAGAGGAGTGGGGTTGGCGATCATGAGTAATCCCACAGCACAAATGCACGGCATCGTCTGTATCCTGGTAGCAGGGCTATGCCTGACCGTGCAGGACGCCATCGTCAAATGGCTGAGTGACGATTATTCCGTGGGCCAGATCATGAGTATACGCGGCGGCTTTGCCCTGCTGTTTGGCATCGCCCTGATCTGGCGGGATGGGGGCTCCAGTATTTTACGGGTTCAGCACATTCCATTACAGGTACTTCGCGCGCTCTGTGTCATTGGCACGACCGTCACCTTTGTCACCGCCATTCGTTTCATGCCTCTTGCGACAGCCATCACCATCAGTTTTGCCGGACCGTTGTTTCTCACCGCGCTGGCACCACGGTTCCTCGGTGAACATATCGGCTGGCGACGCTGGGTTGCGGTTTCTATTGGCTTTTTGGGCGTTATCGTCATCTTCCGACCCGGCAGCGGCACACTCGACTGGGTCATGTTGCTGCCGTTATCAACGGCTGTCATTGGTGCCGTACGTGATATCGCCGCACGCAAACTTTCAGCCCATGACCACCGCACCGCGACAGCATTCTATGCCATGCTGGGTGTCACGCTGGCAGGACTGTTCAGCCTGCCATGGAGCTGGTCCATGCCCGTTGCAAGTGACTGGGGATTGTTTGCCATTACCGGCCTGTTGATTGGCGCAGCACAGATATTGATGGTTCAGGCCTTTCACTATGGTGAGGTCTCGACCATCGTGCCGTTTCGCTATTTCAGCGTACTGTGGGGCAGCATTATCGGTTATCTGGTATGGGGTGACATGCCCGATGACTGGGCCATGGCCGGGGGCATGCTGATCATCGCCAGCGGGCTGTATATTCTGCGCCGCGAAGCCATACGCAAGCGCAACTGATCCCTATTGCAGCCACATGCCCAGATGAGCGCGAATATTTTCATCCATGCGCGCATCAAAATCACGCATCAGCTTTTCAACCATCTCAAACAACGCCAGTTCACGTTCATTAAGTGTCGCATTTTCAGGAATGGTGATTGCACGCGATACACGCGCCATGGCGCTGCCCTGTGATACGCCATCGCCACCGGCAATCTCCAGCACGCCTTCGACGGCGGCTTCATAACGTAACGCCTGTTCATTGGTGAACACCGCCGTGATGTTGCCATCCGTATCGAGCGGGTATTCGAGCACGCTCGCTTCAACAATGACAAAGCGCGCCAGCGACCCACCGCCTGTAGCATTCAGCCGGTCGGCAGCCCATTGCCGCATGACCTTTTCGGGTGGCTGAGCCAGACGAAGTTCCATGTGCGGCGCGTCCAGCGATGAGGAAAATGCCGAGTCCACACGAACCTGCCCCGCCGCCAACTGATAGGCTGGCAGATGAGCAAAGGTGATCTGCGGCATGGTCGGTCGAGGCGCAGTTTGCGCACAAGCGCCAAGCACAGCCAAAATCGTTACAAACAATCCGATCGATACGACATGACGCAGTTTTGACATAATATCCTATCCCGCCGTTTCACCCGCGCTGAACAGCGCATCAAGCTCATTATCACCGAAAACATAATCCGTTTTACAAAATTCGCACGTCACACGAACCACCCCGTCCTCACGCAGGTCCTCGACCTCGGCTCGCGGAAATGAACGCAGAGTGCTGCTGACCTTTTTATCAGAACACCGGCACTCATTGCGCACGCCATCTGCATCATAAAGCCGCACACCATCTTCGTGAAACAGACGGTACAACAAATCAGCCGGATTCAGGGCATGATCAAGCAATTCCGCACTGGTTACGCTGCTCATCAGCACCACCGTACGGCGCCAATCTTCGTCATCATCATGATCAACACCCGGCGCATCGGGCAATTGCTGAACCATCAATGCACCGGCACTGCGACCATCGTCATCAGCAAGCGCGATCATAGCCGTCTGCAGCTGCTCGGATTGCTGGAAATATTGATGAGCACAGTCCGTCAGCGATGCGCCGGTCAGTTCCGTAATGCCCTGATAGCGCTCCATGTCCTCGCCCTGATCAACGGTAAAGGCGAGATGTCCTGCGCCGAGATAGCGCGGCAGTGAGGGCGTGTTATCGCTGGCATGCAGGGCGTCGAGTTTCTCAACGTCATAACTTGCATAACAACGAAATGCGCCTGCACTGGTGACATCTGCCATCAGGGTCGCAATGGGTCCGTCGCCTTTGATTTGCAGGGTAAAGATGCCCTCGTATTTTAACGAGCTGGATAGAATCAACGCCACAGCCACGGTCTCGCCAAGCAGCTTTGCCACGGCTAGGGGATGATCGTGCGGCAAAAGCGCCTTTTCCAGCTCGGGGCCGACACGCACCATGCGGCCGCGCAGGCCGGGGCCTTCAACCTGAAAGTGTTGCACACAGTCTGAATATGATTTTGCCACAGCGTCAGTCATCGCCTGTCTTTTTCTCACATTGTTCATATCAATAACGCGTACGGTAGTGGTAGCTGTATACGCTTGCGAAGCCACGTCGGGCGTAAAACGCACAGGCCAGAGCATTGCTGTCTTCGACCTGCAAATACATGTGCGTGCCGCCACGCTCATCTGTCCAGCGCGCTAACGCGCCGAGCACCCGATCTGCGTAACCGCGTCTGCGCACAGCGCCTAATGTATGCATGCAATACACCGCGCACCAGTCGTCTTCAAACACGCCGAGCCCGACCGAGGCAGCTTTACCATCCACGCCATATGCCACAACCAATACACACGGCGCGGCAATGCGTTCAATCACGCCAAGGCGCCCCTGCAAGTCAGCATCATCTTCAGCGCCTTCACCGTAGACCCGCGCCCAGTCCGGCGTTACCGCCTCGGCAATCATCAGCGTGCCTGCGCCGTCATCAACGCAGCGTTGTGCCACATCGTCGACGCACGCCCACTGCACCATGGTCGGGGCTTCGCGTTCATAGCTGCGGTCTTCAAGTAGGTCGTCGAGCCCAACCGGCAAACTCGCCGGTGATATCTGGAAGCGCGCTGGCAGCCCGTGTTCGCCGTAAAACTCTTCGACGGCATCAAGAGCGGCCACAATATCATCGCCAGCTTCGATTGCATGATCATGCTGAATGGCCAGCACGGAATTGGTGCGACGGGTCTGCGCTTGCGGCGCGTAACGCATCTGCCAACCCGACAGTTCAATAACGTGCTCTGCGGGCCAAGCGCGCGATGCGCGGGCCTCGCACAACGCAATTTGCTCACGCGTCGGTTCAGGCAGCCCGGCTACATCACAAACCGGGCCATCGGAGCTCACCCGCCCAAGCTCCAGGCCAAGACACCCTTCTGTGCGTGCAGGCGGTTTTCTGCTTCGTCCCAAATTACCGACTGCGAGCCGTCGATAACGCCGTCCGTCACTTCCTCGCCACGGTGGGCGGGCAGACAGTGCATAAACAACGCGTCGGGTTTGGCCCTGGACATCAGCTCTTCGTTGACCTGATAAGGCATAAACATATTGTGCGCGTTGGTATCCTCATCACCCATGGAAATCCATGTGTCGGTGATCACCGCATCGCAGCCATCAACCAGAGCGCTGGCATCTTCGCCCTGCACGATATCAGCACCTTCGGCCTCGGCCCATGCAATCACCGCTGGATCAACGCGGCGCTCAGCCGGACAGGCAAGCCGCAGAGTAAAGCCAAAGCGCGCCGCTGCATGCACCCAGCTGACCGCGACATTGTTCCCATCGCCACACCACGTAATGGTCTTGCCATCGATAGAGCCACGATGCTCTTCAAAGGTCATAATATCGGCCATAATCTGGCACGGGTGCGTGTCATCAGTCAGTCCGTTGATAACCGGCACCGTGGCGTAAGCTGCCAGATCGGCAAGCTTATTCGGGTTATCGGTACGGATCATGATGGCGTCAACATAGCGTGAGAGGACACGCGCCGTATCGGCAACGCTCTCACCGCGACCAAGCTGGGAATCGTTGCCTGACAGCACGACCACCTGACCGCCGAGCTGCTGCATGCCAACCTGAAACGATACGCGCGTGCGCGTCGATGGTTTTTCGAAAATCATGGCAAGTGTCTTGCCTTCGAGCGGACGCGCCGACAGCGCTTCATGCTTCAGATTGTGTCCGGCGTTCAGGATACCACGCAGGGTTTCCGTATCCAGCTTATCGATATCGAGAAAATGCCGAATAATGTTGTCATCTTTATTGGTGTTCATGTTCAAGCGCTCTTCGTTTTATCGTTTATTGTCTGACAGGCCTGATCAATCATGGCGACGGCCTCATCTACGTGGGCTTGCGTGATAATCAGCGGCGGCACCATACGCATGACATTGTCACCCGCCAGCACCGTCATCAGGCCCAGTTCAAACAGTTTGGCGTTGAGCACAGCATTGGCACCGTCCTCGACGCACTTCAGGCCAAGCATCAGGCCGCGACCGCGCACCTCTTCGAGCACGGCGGGGTATTTCGCCACCAATGCTCCTAGCTTGTCGTACATATAGCGAGCGACAGTGTTTACACCGCCGAGGAACCCATCTTCCAGCATGACATCAAGCACAGCATTGGCCGCCGCCATTGCCAGTGGATTTCCGCCGAACGTAGTGCCATGGGTGCCCGGGGTCATAACCGCAGCGATTTTTTCCACCGCCAGACATGCGCCGACGGGGAAGCCGCCGCCCAGTCCCTTGGCACTGGCGACAATATCGGGTTTCACGTCATCCCATTCATGGGCGAATAGTTTACCAGTTCGGCCCATACCGCACTGAACCTCGTCAAACATCAGCACCAGCCCAAACTCATCGGCAACATCGCGCAGCCCTTTGAGGTAGCCTTCGGGTGCCGGACGAATGCCGCCTTCGCCCTGTACCGGCTCAACCAGAATACCGGCGGTTTCCGGTGTGATGGCGGCACGCATTTCGTTCAGGTTGCCAAACGCCACATGATCAAAGCCATCAACCACGGGGCCAAAGCCCGCCAGATGTTTCTCCTGCCCACCCGCAGCAAGGGTCGCCAGCGTACGGCCATGAAAGGCATTGTTGCAGCAAATCACACGGTAACGCTCAGGCGCACCGTTCTGTGAATGGAACCGGCGAATGGCTTTCAGACCGCATTCCAGCGCCTCGGCTCCGGAATTGTTGAAAAACACGGAATCAGCAAAGGTCGAGGCAACCAGCCGCTCGGCCAGGCGCTCCTGTCCGGGAATACGGTAAAGGTTGGAAACATGCCACAGCTTGCCAACCTGCTCATTGAGCTTCTCAACCAGATGCGGGTGGCAATGTCCCAGAGAATCCACAGCAATCCCGGCGGCAAAATCGAGATATCGTCGCCCGTCCGTATCGAACAGGTAAGCACCTTCACCGCGCTCAAAAGCGACGTCGACACGGGCATACGTGGGCATAAGGGCAGATATCACGACACTCTCCGTTAACCGAAAACAAAAAACCCCGGAACCCCAAGGTTTGATACCAAGGGTCGCATCCGGGAAAGCCGGGGATTATCGTGATTGGTCACACCTGTGTCAATGTCAGGTCTGCCGCCGTTCAACGCGGCAATGCAGGGGGAGATCAGGCCTTTAGCTTGTAACCTGTTGCAAACATACGGTGACACAGCAGCCACAGAGCCAGATTAACGCATCCCAGAACAATCATCCCGGTCACGGGATCAGCATCAGAACGGCCAATAAAGCCATAGCGGAAGCCATCAATCATATAGAAAAACGGATTGATATGGGCCAGCGCCTGACCAAGCGCGGGTAGCCGTTCTATGGAATAGAACGTGCCGGAAAGAAACGATAATGGCGTGACCACAAAATTGGTCACCGCAGCAATATGATCGAACTTCTCGGCCCAGATCCCGCCAATGGTGCCAAGCAGCGCAAGCATCAGTGATGCCGCCACACCATGGAATACGATGAAGAATATGTTGGAGAAATGCAGATCGACAAAAAATGCCATGGCGGCGCAGACCACAGCGCCAACCAACACACCGCGCGTCATGCCACCCAACGCAAAGCCCATGGTCAATTCGTTCGCCGTAAACGGTGGCATCAATGAATCAACAATATTGCCTTGAACCTTGGAGACCACCATCGAAGACGACGTGTTGGCAAATGCATTTTGCGCGATGGTCATCATAATCAGACCAGGTGCCAGAAACTCGACAAACGGCATCCCTGCAACCTGACGGTCCGCCCCACCCAGTGCCAGTGCGAACACCGCCAGAAACAGCAGTGATGTGATCACCGGCGCGGCCAGCGTCTGGGTATAGACCTTCATAAAACGGCGGACCTCACGGGTGTAGAGGGACCACAGGCCTATCCAGTTTTGCGTCACAATGGGTGTCATGGGCTCAGATACAGGTTGATTTCGGATACGGCCATTTTTTACAGGACGCGCACGGCCATGCAAAGCAAGCATTTGCAAGAACTCCGGCGCGCATTAAGCTGCTCGACCATGAATGATGATACATCACCCGAAACGAACGCAAGCCAGCCGAACAAGGCCCGCACACCACGCGCGCCGCGTAAAATCAGCAAAAGCTATCTGGAAAATTCCGCGCTCTATTATCTCGGGCGGTTTTCGAGTTCGTCTGAAAATTTACGGCGTGTGATGATGCGCAAGATCGTGCGTTCAGCGCAACATCACGAAACTGATCCCGACGAGGGTGCAGCGTGGCTCGATGAAATCATCACGCGCTACCGCGAAACAGGCCTGCTTGATGATCGCGCCTATGCCCGCACACGCGCCCTTTCCATGCAACTGCGCGGCAACAGTACACGCACGATCCGTATGAAATTGATGTCAAAGGGGTTGCCCGCTGATCTGATTGACGAGGCCTTGGGTGTGATCGGTAATGGTGATGAAAACCCCGACCGGTTGGCTGCCATTCGGCTTGCCAAACGTCGCCGCCTGGGGCCATTTGCCGACCCGACAAAACGTGCGGAACGGCGTGAAAAAGATATGGCCGCATTAGCGCGCGCCGGATTCCCCTATGACCTCGCTCGCAACATTATTGATGCAGATGATGTCGAATCACTAATTGATGAGATCAGTACGTTAGAGGGCTAATCATGGAATTGACGATCCATGCCCCGGCTCATAACCTCTGTCACGAAGCGACCCTCTATTTTTTACCGATTACACAAGGACCGGCGATGACCATTACGATCTATCACAATCCGCGATGCTCCAAATCCCGCCAAACACTGGCACTGCTGGAAGAGCGCGGCGTTTCGCACTCGGTCGTACAGTATCTGGAAACACCGCCCAGCGTTGATGAACTGCGCGCTATTATAACCATGTTGGGGATTTCAGCGCGTGATCTGATGCGCAAAAAGGACGCTGCTGAAGCTGGTCTGGATGATCCTGCGCTATCGGATGATGCCTTGATCCGCGCCATGGTCGAACACCCCATTGTCATCGAACGCCCCATCGTGGTCGCGGGTAACAAAGCGGCTATCGGTCGCCCCCCCGAAAGCGTGCTTGATATTCTCTGAGCACAACGCGGATGTTTCATGAAAAATGCGGCTTGTTGCTTGCAGTGCAGGTCAAACACCTCCCATAATAGCATCAGAAACATACGGTCGTATTTGTAAAAATGGGCAGTAGGCAAAAGCACCATGGCAGACCAGACAGACAATCCGAAACAGGCAGCGAACGACGATCAGGGTGGGGGCTTGCGCGGCCGTGAAGCGGCACGAGTCTTTGCCCTAGCAACGGATTTGCATCGTCGTGGAGAATTTGATCAGGCTGTTCTTGCCTATTCCCGCGCACTGAACCTCGACCCCGCCAACGCTGATATTTACAACAATCTGGGTGTCTGCCTACGCGCCCAAGGTAAGCTGTCAGCCGCCAGCGCGTGCTACCGGCGTGCGTTGGTGCTCAAACCCAACGACGCGGGCGTTTGCTCAAATCTGGGTAACACCCTGCGAGACATGCACGACCTGCCCGCTGCCGTCGAGATATTGACCAAGGCCGTACGGCTTGCGCCGCGTTCACCCGAAGCGGTTTACAATATGGGCCTGACATTGCGTGCCGCTGGCGATACCGCTCAGGCCATTACCTGTTTCGAAAGCGCAGTTTCCATGCGCGAAGACTATGCCATCTGCCATGTTGACCTCGGTGCAAGCCTGATGGAGCAAGGCGACCTCAAACGTGGCTTGGCAGAATACGAATGGCGTTTAAAATTACCGGGTATGGCCGAACGGGCATTGGACTATCCCCTGTGGGACGGAAAACCGCTTGGCGGCAAGACACTCCTTATCCGGCAGGAAGGTGGCCTCGGCGATCTGATTATGTTCGCACGTTATTTCCCTGCCTTAAAGGAGCGTGGCGCCAATGTGGTGGTGGAATGCCATCCCCGCGCCGCACGATTTCTGGCAACCGCCCAAGGCATTGATAAAGTTATCATCATCGGCAGCCCGCTGCCTGAGGTCCATGCCTATGCATCGGTTATGAGCCTGCCGCATCTGCTCGGCATGACCGATAGTCCGCTGTCAGAACAAGCGCCTTATTTACGCGCGCCCGAAATGCACGCCATCCAGTTGCCCCCCGCCAGCCCGCGACAGGTTCGCGCCGGTCTATGCTGGTCTCCCGGCGTATTGGCAGCTGGTGCGCCCGACCGCTCATGCCCACTGGGTCCGCTGGTTGAAATGCTGGCGATTCCCGGCCTCACGGCATTTAGCCTGCAAAGCGGCGAACGCGCAGCGGACTTGAAAGCCGTGGCCTGTGACGCCCTGCTATCAGACGTCGGCTCACGACTCAGCGATCTGGCCGATCTGGCCGCTGCAATTGATCAGCTGGATTTGGTGATCTGTGTTGATTCTGCCACCGCGCACGTTGCTGGCGCACTGGGCAAACCCACATGGGTGTTGGCAAACTTTGCCTCGGACTGGCGCTGGAGCAGCACCGGGGAGACCGCAAAGTGGTATCCCAACACCCGTGTTTTCCGCCAATCACGGCCGGGAAACTGGGATAGCGTGTTTAAGGATGTGCATAAAGCACTTCATGAATTGGTGCGCGAAAAGACCTCTTAATCCTCCGTGCAGAGAAATTGCCTTAAAAACAATGGCTTAATCTGATTTTGCAGCGACTTCAGCTCGCCTGCAACGTTAAATTATGCCGCCTTTCGATACCTTTTGTTTACCACTGCATGCCTAGAATTCCGGGTCGATAGCCAAACTTGCGCGTAGAGCGGCATAAAATCATGCCGCATCGCGCTCGAACGGAGCAGCTGGTGTCACAAAAAAAACAAAGCTACGGCAATGGCGAACTGATTTTTCGCGAAGGCGAGGCCGGCGATACGGCCTATGTCATTACGCGTGGTCAGGTTGCTCTTTCTAAAGAAACAGCTCAGGGTCCCGTTGAGATTGAGACGCTGGGTCCCGGAGACTATTTCGGCGAGATCGGCGTGCTCAACGGCGGCCAGCGCACCTTAAGTGCTATCGCTGTCGGCAAGGCAGAAATCTCCCAAGTCAGTCGCGATGATTACAAGAAAAACCGCCAGCAAACCGCCGAGCGATTGAAAAGCGACACTTTGACAAGTCGCGTCGAAGGCACACCGGATACTGGCAAGGGCTGGTTTTCCCGCCTACTCGGCAAAAACAATCGGGATCACGAACAGATCGACGTCAGGATCGTCGCGCTCGCCGGTGAAAATGGCGATGCCCATACCCGTACACTTAGCAATGCACTACTGCAATGTCCGGGCATCAAGGTCCGCGTCATCAACCCCGAAGGGGTGTTTACGCATAATTCCCTCGCGCCATCCCAGATCGGTCCCTGCGTCGGCGAAGGTCGCAAAATTTTACGCAGCAGCGGTGGTGATTTGTTGATCTGGGGCAATATAGCCGCCACTGGCGAAACGCTTCATCTGCATTTTGTTTCCGCCGTACCCAACGATGAAGACGTTGCGGGCGCGTTAAACGGTTACGACATGTTGCCACTGCCAACGCAGATTGATGAAAGCTGGACCGCGCTGCTCCATGCTGTCGCAATAACGGCCACCGTACCTGTCACACAGGCCAAGATTAAAACACTGAACGAGCATATTGCTGCGGCCACTGAGCTGGGTGCCCCCATAGCACAGACTCCACCGCGCAGCTTCAACCCTACCGAACGCGCGAACCTGCTTATGTGTCTCGGCCATTGCCTTTCGACCGCCAGTCAACGACTGGAAGAGCCTGAATTGCTCAGCATTGCGGCAGAGACCTATGGTCGGGCGAGCGAGCTTATCACGCTGGATGACAGCGCCCTGATCTGGGGTATGGCACACAAACATCTCGGCAATACACTTTGGTTGATGTCCGAGCGTGGTGGCGGGGTCAACGCCCTACGTGACGCCGGGCGTGCCCTGCGCACAGCCACAGAAAGCATTCCGCGCCGCAACCTGCCGCGCGAATGGGCCGCTGCCCAAAACAAGCTCGGACAGACGCTGTACAAGCTCGATCTTGCTGACGCCATGCCCGATACGGATCTATTGCGTTCGGCCATCACGGCATTTCAGGCCTCCATGCAAGTCTATACCCGCGTGGACGCGCCCGAACGCTGGGCGGACGTCATGCATAATAGCGCGCAGGCCACGCTGGTACTGGGTGAACAGATGCACGCGCCCGATGCCCTGCAACGTGCTGTGCATGCCTGCCGCAGCGCGCTGGAAGTGCGTCAACGTGAGCGCACCCCGTTCATGTGGGCTGCAACCCAGAACACATTGGGGTCCGCGTTGTTTCTGCTCGGTAAAATGTCATACCGCCCCGATCATCTGGAAGCGGCAAGCGATGCCTTTGAGGCTGCGCGCGCTGTCTACCAAAGCAATGGCGCGCACAAGATGGTTCAGGTCATCGGTCGTAATCTGGAGCACGTGCATGGTTTGCTCGGACATCCGACTGCGGCGGGTGAGGTCGATACTGAGTGGCTTGATAAAGACGTTGTCGCTGAATTTGATGCAAACTGGTGGCGCGAAAATGTGGTCGATGACGCGCCCAAGCAGGTCAATTCCCACTAATCAATTCTGACCCTAAACGTCTGTCTCGTCGGGCTCACGTTCCCCCATGGACACGCGAATGCGCGAGAACCGCGCTGGAAAACGCGCGCGCACGCCAAGCCGCGTTTCGCGGTGCACGATATAAAGCCCCGTTGCCACCACCACGGCAGCACCCCAAAGGGTATTGGCTGTGGGAAACAGGCCCCAGATCAAAATATCAAACCCGGCGCCCCATAACAGGGCGGTATATTCAAATGGCGCAAGAATAGCGATGGGTGCGGCACGAATAGCCGCCGTCATAACCAATTGCGCAATGCCTCCAAGCACACCGACAGAAATCAGTAACCACCAATCGCCCGGCAATGGTTGTTCCCATAACCAGAACATGGCCACGCCCGATATGACGGAGCCCGCAACGGTGAAGTAAAATACGATGGAAACGCTGGTCTCCGTGGCACTTAATTTGCGCACCATAATCATGGCAAGTGCGTAAAACACAGTTCCACACAGCACGACAATGGCGCCGAGTTCCATATTGGTTGAGGGCTGCACCATGACCAGCACGCCGGCAAACCCTATAAGAACGGCCAGCCAGCGACGAATGCCGACACTCTCGCCCAACATGGGCACGCTCATCGCCGTCATGAACAATGGCGCGGCGAACGATATGGCAATGGCATCTGATAGCGGCAGGGTTTTGTAGGCATAAAAGAAACTGGCCATGGCAACCAGACCAATAAGTGCGCGCGCCAGATGACCAATCGGTCGCTTGGTTGCCAATGCCGCCAGACCACCCATGCGCATAACCAGCAAGGCGATGGGGATAAACGCGAAAACGCTGCGAAAAAACATGATCTGTATGGTGCCGTAGCCCTGCAACGACAGGTGCTTGATCAATGCGTCCATGGTGATGAACAATCCAATCGACACCACCATCAGGGCAATACCCAAACCGATGCGGGTATTGTCCGCATTACCGTGCTTTGTCATTTCCATGCTGTCCCCTGCCGCGTTACAGCCAACAGTTTGCGCATATCGGATCAAACGCGCCAACGCTTATCTCACGAATTTTTGACCATGATGTGATTTGGGGCAGGCTGACAAAACCTTTATGGCTGGGTGCATGAAACACATACATGCATCCATCATATTGAGCGCCCTGCTTGCAGTTTTGACATTTGGCTCAAGCGCGCAATCTGCCAGCAACAATCAGTCCATCGTCGTGGAACTGTTTACGTCCGAAGGCTGCTCGTCATGCCCACCCGCCGATGATCTGCTGGGTGAACTGGCCCAGCAAGATGACGTCATCGCACTAGGGTTCCATGTCGACTACTGGGATTACATCGGCTGGCCTGATCCATTTGCCGACGCACTCTACACAAAGCGTCAGCGCACCTATGCCAAGTTGTTCGGCAGCCGCACGGTTTACACACCGCAAATGGTCTTTCAGGGCACCTATGAGGCCGCCGGATCGCGCCCGGGCAAGGTTGCTCAGGCAATTGAACGCGCACGCGCCCTGCCGCAACTGACTGTAGCGTTATCACAGCCTGTAAACGGCAAGATCAGCATTGAGATCGGCAGCGGCAATCCACGCGATGCTGATATCGTTCTGGTAACCTATATACGCCATCAACAGACCAGCGTTACGCGGGGCGAAAATGCCGGGCGCACATTAAGCCACAGTAACGTTGTGCGCTCGGTTGAACTGATTGGGCGGTGGAATGGTGCAGCCATGACATTAAAAACCGCGACAGAGCCGGTTTTATCTGGTGATGTTGGCTGTGCCGTGTTGGTGCAATCACGAAGCGACGGCCGCATTCTGGGTGCGGCCGCCGTTAACTTCGGTTCGTAACTTCGTTGCCCTAAAGGGCGAGGCCTTTTTCCATCATCTGGCTGATGCGGCGGGCAAAAGCCTGCGGGTCGCTTGGGTTTTCGCCTTCCAGAATACGCGCCTGATCAAACAACAGGAACGCAGCGTCATCGAGTGCTGGATTTCCCTCGCTCGACTCTTGCGCCGTACCGGCAAGTTTTTCGATCAACGGGTGCGTCGGATTAACCTCAAGAATACGCAAAGATGGGCCACCATCGCCCAACTGGCCGTGCTGCTTGAGAATACGCTCCATGTGAATATCCATGTCACCTTCACCGGCAACCAGACACACTGCACTGTCGGTCAGTCGCGATGACGCGCGCACGTCCTTGACCGCATCACCCAGCGCGACCTTAATACGCGCGACCAGCGCGTCCATGCCCGGTGCATCCTTGGCCTTATCCGTATCCTTGGCATCCTTATCCTTGTCGGCATCGCCTCCAAGGGTATCAAGATCGGCACCCGCACGGGTTACGGACTTGAAGGATTTTTCCTGAAACTGGTTAACGGCTTGAATCCAGAAGTCATCAATCGGATCGGTAAGCAACAGGACCTCGACACCCTTGGCGCGGAAGCCTTCAAGTTGTGGGCTACGCGATACCGCGTCATGGTCTTCACCGGTGATGTAATAGATGGCGTCCTGACCGTCCTTCATGCGCTCAACATAATCAGCCAGCGAAACCAGATCATCGCCCGCAGTTGAGCGGAAACGGCTGATCTCGAATAGTTTCTCACGGCTTTCAAAATCTTCGTACAGGCCTTCCTTCAGAACGGCGCCGAAGTTTTCCCAGAATGCCGCGTATTCTTCCGGTTTTTTCTCAGCTTTCTTATTCAACTCTCCGAGCACGCGCTTGACCACACCCTTGCGGATTTTCGCCAGTGTCGGGTCCTGTTGCAGCATTTCACGGCTGATATTAAGCGTCAGGTCCTCGGAATCGACGATGCCACGCACAAACCGCAGATAAGACGGCAGCAATTCTTCGCAATCATCGGTGATGAACACCCGATTGACGTAAAGTTTTACCTGAGCCTTGCGGTCCGGGTTGAACAGATTGAAGGGCTGGGTTGAGGGAATATAGAGCAGGTTGGTGTAAGACAGCACACCTTCTACCTTGTTGTGCATGGTCAGCCACGGATCGTCAAAGGCATGCGCAACGTGGTGATAGAATTCCTTGTACTGATCTGCGGAGATATCTTTCTTCTCGCGGACCCACAGAGCGGACGCGGTATTGAGTGTCTCTTCCCACTCACCCTTTTCATCATCGCCGCCGACCTCATCCGTCGCCATCATCACCGGTACGCCAACATGGTCGGAATACGTTTTGACGATATTGCGAATGCGTTCGGGCTCGAGGAATTCTTTTTCATCCTTGGACAGATGCATGATGATGTCGGTGCCACAGGTTGCACGTTCGCCATCTTCGATGGTGTAGGTGCCACGGCCATCGGATTCCCACAGCCAGGCTTTATCTTCGCCAGCCTTGCGGGTCAGAACTTCAACCTTGTCAGAAACCATAAAGGCGGAATAGAAGCCAACGCCGAACTGGCCGATTAACGACATGTCCGCATCTTTGTCACCTGAGAGTTGCTCGGCAAATGCCTGCGTGCCCGAACGCGCAATGGTGCCGAGCAATTCGTTGAGCTCGTCATGGCTCATGCCAATGCCATTATCCGATACAGTCAGGGTTTTCTTTTTCTTGTCCGCGACAATGCCAATGCGGTATTCGCCGCCCGATGCATCGGCCAGCTTTTTGTCCGTCAGCGCGCCGTAGCGCAGCTTGTCACAGGCATCCGATGCGTTTGAGATCAGCTCGCGCAGAAAGATTTCCTTGTGGCTGTAGAGCGAACGGGCAACGATATCGAGGAGTTTTCCGACCTCGGCCTGAAATGTATAGGTTTCTTGCGTCATGATAGATTCCGTACTTCCTGATCTGATCTTGAGTATGGGTAAAATGGGTGCGGCAGATATGTGCCGAATTCAAGCAATGCGCAAGGGCCAATACCTGATTTTTGAGGCTGCGCATGACTGATCAGCAAGCAATTGCCGATGCCAGCGCCCGCATGATCGTTGCTATTGAGCACGATGCCAAAGAAACTGCGAACTGGACAGGCCGACCCGCGTTTTCCAAAGCTGTGATGAATGCCATGGCATGCGTGCCGCGTCATACATTTATTGCGTCCTATGAACCCTACGCTGCCTATGCCAACCGACCCGCACCCATTGGTCACGGCCAAACCATTTCCCAACCCTATATCGTCGCACTGATGACAGATTTGCTGGATTTGGATGCCAATGACAAAGTACTCGAGATCGGTACGGGTTGCGGCTACCAAAGCGCCGTTCTGGCCGAGATCGCGATGCAGGTATATTCCGTTGAAACCGTTGAGCCGCTCGCCCTTACAGCAGACAAGCGCCTGAAACAACTGGGTTACGCCAACATAAACATCCGTGTTGGTGATGGTTATGCAGGTTGGCCCGAGGAAAGCCCGTTTGATGCCATCATCGTAACCGCCGCGCCGCCCTATGTGCCAAAAGCCTTGATCGAACAACTTGCGACAGGTGGGCGAATGATCGTGCCCGTTGGTAAACCTTATGCTACGCAATGGCTCTATAGAATAACCCGCCGCAAAGATGGGCAATGCGACGAAACCGGGGTATTACCCGTAGCGTTCGTGCCAATGGTCGAAAGCGAAGAGCCCTAAATGAACCAGACTCAATACCTGATTGATGAGCCCGCCGATGCCACGGCAACCATAATCCTGGCCCACGGTGCGGGTGCTCCCATGGACAGTGCCTATATGCAGGCCTTTGCCGAGGGCTTGGATGATCAGGGCATGCGGGTCGTGCGCTTTGAATTTCCCTACATGGCTGAACGCCGCGTTGACGGAAAGAAGAAGCCACCCAACCGCATGCCGATACTGATGGAGGCATGGCACACGGTGGTCGCGGACATGCGCGCAAAGTTCCCCAAGCAGGCCATCATCGTTGGTGGCAAATCCATGGGCGGGCGCGTTGCCAGCATGCTGGCTGTGGAATTGCAGCAACAGGGCGCAGCCGTGAACGGCGTTGGCTGCCTTGGCTATCCGTTTCACCCGCCGGGTAAGCCAGATCGCCTGCGGCTCGATCATTTTCCCGAACTCACGACACCGACCCTGATTTTGCAGGGCACGCGCGACCCGTTCGGTACCCGCGAAGACGTCGCAGGCTATGATCTACCGACATGCACACGCGTACACTGGCTTGAAGACGGCGAGCATGGCTTCAAACCGCGCAAGGCCTCAGGCCGTACCGAGGCACAGAACTGGCAGGAAGCCATCGACACGCTGGCCGCATTCGCCCGTGATTGCGCAAAGTGAGGGATTACAATGGTTGACGATATTCAAGGTGACACAGAAATTAAAAAACGTTCTGTGCTGATCGCCGGTCATCGCACCAGCGTATCACTGGAAAGTGCATTCTGGGACGCACTGAAGGCCATTGCCACCGAGCGCGGCATATCACTCAACCAAATAGTCACGGATTTAGACGAAGGCCGCGAAGGCAATCTATCGAGTGCCATTCGTGTATTCGTCCTCAAACACCACACGCCATAAAAATTAGAATTGCAGAAGCTGCTTGAGCACGTCTTTCGGCGACAACTTCTGCTGCACAGGTTCTTGTTGCTGCGGTTGCGGTTGGGGTACGGGCGCAAGCTGCCCCTGTGGCACGGGTTCACCCTGAACCTGCGGTTGTTGCTGCGGCTCAGGCTCTGGTTGCTGCTTAGGTTGCGTGCCCAGCGCGCCACCCAGAACGCCCTGTAACAATGTGCCCAGTCCGGGGGCCTTTTCATCAAGCTTCTTGATCCCCGGCAACTGAATGCCGCCACCCTGCAGGGATGCGGTATCAAGTTTTATTGTGGGGGCATCAAGTGCACCAGAAACGCTGAATGGTAAATCCTGTGGCGTGCCGGTCTTCTGTGCCAATAGCTGCGTCAGGATATTTTGTGTCATGTGCATAGTGCCGGAAAGGTCCATTTGCCAATTCACCAGATCAACACTGCCTGCGGCCGTCCCATTGCCCAGACCCGATGCCAACTTGAAATCACCAATTCGCGCCAGGCCATCTTCAATGGTAAAGGACGCTCCGGCATCTGCCAGTCCATCAAGCTTGTCCTGACCTGATAGCCCACCACCCAATTGCGCGAAGCCACGCACCAGTCCCAGCACCCCGGCCAGCGGCGAGCCCTTGGCCGAGCCCTGCACGTCGAGGCCCTTCATATTGAACGTGCCCGTACCGTCGAGTGCGGCAATCATATCAGCCACGCTCGACCCGGCTGTTGATAGACTGGTTTCAAAGCTGAGCGCGCCAAGTGCCGCCTGCTCACCGGTCAGCGCCGACAGCATGGCTGATAACCCGGCATTTTCGAGACTGAATGTTGTCTTTGCCGACGGTACAGCACGCGCGTCGAGCACACCGTTCAAGCTAACCCGGCCACCGTACAGTATCGCGCTCATGTGCTCGGCATTTAGCACGCCGTCTTCCAGCATGGCGACCAGCTTTGCGTCTACAAAGCGAAGCTTTGCGTAATGCAGGACGCTCGACGCCACCCGGAACTCGCCGTCAAAGTCGCGCAGCACGCCAAGGTCAATGGCATCCTGCGGCCATGGCGCTTTGGTGCTCAGCACCGGGCGCGCTGTGACGCCAAACCCGGCAGGGCTCAACGCTGCATTTTGCGCCGCAGGCAGGAATGGATCGATATTGATCTCGCCCGTTTGAATGTTGGCGTTGATCTTGGGGCGCGTCCCATCAAGGCTCACCTTGGTTGCGCCGCTAAAATCAATTTTGCCCAGCTTGCCATTGATATCATCAAGTGTGATGCGCGTAGCATGGACCTTCACGTCCCCGCCCAGCGAAACGCCACCGATCTTGCCTGCAGGGCGATATGCGACACCGAGAACGCGTAGTAACCGCGCCACATCGGGATGCTTGAACGTAACGCCGCCATCGACCATCGGTTTGAGAGGCAGCATGGACAGCGTGCCATCAAACGCAACGTCAGCACCGGCAGCATGCAGTGTGCTTTTCAGGGCTGGCTGCAAAACAGGGCCATCGAGGACTGCACTCAGCGTGACCTTACCCAATGACTTGGGCGCAACCGGCATATCAAGTGCCAACATGTTCGTTAATCCGGCAATAGACTTGGCCGTAAAATCAATTTTAAAACTGCCGAGGCGCGGATTACCACGCAACTCAGATACTTCACCAGACAGGGCCAGCTTTGCGCCTGCCAGATCGGCTACGCCAAGATTTTTAATGCTCAGCGCACCGTTATACAGTGAACTGTCGAGCGCAATGCCGCGAACAGGGGTACTGTTATGCACCAGTTCGCCGACCTTCAGTCGCACGTTGGCGTCAAAATCACCCAGCACTGATAATAAGGCCAGCGGGTCAGCATTGTTCGACGCTACAACGCTACTCGACTGTGTCGTTGCCCCGGCATCTGTTTCTGCCTGAGTGGTTGATGTGGATGGTGCGGCCTCGGCTTTTTCGCCAACCTGCAGGTAACCATCCAGATCAATACGGTCCAGCGTGAAACTGGCCCCGAAGGCTGGACGTTTACGCAGGGCGATCGTTACCCCGCCATCGAGTTGTGAGCGATCAAACGCCACATGAATACCGCTCAGGCGCACATCTTTTTGCGTCGCGCGAACATGGCTCTTTGCCTTTACATTGCGCAGTCGGCCATTGGGCACGGCCCCCAGATCGATCTGCAACCAATTGGCCAACCTGCGGCTATCACCAACGGCTATATCGGCGTCACCTTCGAAAACCGGACCATCCTCAGTACTTGAAAGGAAGCCAAACATGGCAACCTCGGTCGCGCCGGGAAGCTGGGTGGAAAACTGACTGATCGTAAGCTCTGCATTGGCAAGCTCGGCACTCAGACGCAGCGGACCAACCTTTTCCTGCCGATAGGTAACAGCATCAACGACCAGCGAAAGTGAGCCAGCCACGCCGCCGGGCAGTGTGAAATCTTCGGTAACTGTCGTAGATACACTTGCAACCTCAGCGCCCTGCTCAACCGTGCTTTCAGTCGCATTGTCATTGGCCGCACCGCCAACTGTGGCCGTTTCAGGCTGCCCGGTTGCTAAAATGCTGCCGTAAGCAGGTAAATCAAGCCAGCGGTCAATATTGACATGTTTAATGCGAAGTTCGGCCGCCAGCGTTGGGACGTCACCCAGATCAGCACTGAGCGAGCCTTGCGCCGAAGCATCGCCGAGTTTGATCGCCAGATTGCCCACACTGGCAACGCTACTCGAGGCCGTCACGCTACCAGAAACTGCGAACGGCTGATTGAGGGCACCCGGCAACGTATCTTCCGGTGCAAGTGCCGCCAACACCCCGGCAAAGGTCTCACCTTCAGCCTTTAGATCACCGGTGAATTTTGCGTCGCCTGACAGATCAACCACGTTGCCGTTTATTTTCAGTACACTCGCGCCAGCATCCGAACGCAGCACGGCATTTATGGGAACCGTCCGGCCCTGGAAAATGCCGTCTATACGCACATCATAACGCAGAGGCAAACCATGCACGCTCAAGCTGCCTGTGCTGTCGAACGGCCCCTGTAACGATGCCGCACGCAAGGTTGCATTGATCTGCTCGATATGCTCTTCCACGCCGCCGTGGCTATCGCGATAAATCACAGAGCCGTTCACGATTTCAAAATGATCAAGCCGAATGCCGCCACCCAGAGCATCTTCATCGGCATCACCCGCGATCTCATCACCCTTGGCAGGTTCAAGATCAATACTTGCCGTGGGCGTGCCCGATGGTGTAAGCGCGGTGCCGGACGACGCGCCAGGGCCTTCAATAATCCAGTTCGCGCTGCCATCGCGCTGAACTTCGAGCAGGATTTCCGGATCGACGAGACGAACCTTTTCGACCTGCACATTGCCGCCGAGCAATGGACCAAAAGCGATGCGCACCTCAAGCGAGGACAACCGCACCATGTACGGGTCCGCCGCGCCACTTACATTGGCAAAGGTAACGTCATGCGCCACCACGGCGGGTGCAGGTAATATTGTTATGGTGATATCGCCATCAATATTCAGGCGACGGCCCGTCAGGGCCTCGACCCGGGCACTGATCTCGCTCTTGTAGGTGTTCCAGTCAATGAATCCGGGAACAATCAGCACGGCGCCGACAACGATGGCGATTAACGCCACAAAACCGATCAGTAGCTTGCGCACGCGGTGTTCCCTTAATCCTGAGGAGGTTACTTGTCTACGAGTATAACCCTGAAATCATTGACGTTGGTATAAGTCGGCCCACACACCACCAAATCATCGATGGCCTCAAAGAAACCATAGGAGTCATTCTCGGCAAGCGCTGCCTGTGGGCTGGTCCCCGCCGCACGCGCACGCGCCAGCGTATCGGGCGTAATCATCGCACCGGCATTGTTCTCGGTACCATCAATACCATCCGTATCACACGCGATGGCATGAATGCCCTCAGCGCCATCAAGCGCCTCGGCCATAGCCAGCATGTATTCACTGTTGCGTCCACCGCGCCCCGGCCCACGCACGATAACCGTGGTCTCGCCGCCCGAGATAATAGCCGCCGGTGCCGTGATGGTCTGGCCGCTCTCAGCATGCACAGCGCTGCCATTGGCTTTAACTGCCAAGGCCAGTGCGGCGTGCTCACGCCCCACATCGCTGGCAATGCCTTCAAGCGCATCGCCCAGTATAACCGTATTATAACCGGCATCCTGCGCAGCCTTAACGGACGCCTCAAGGCTGGCCTGTGGCAAGGCGACAAGTGAGGTTTCATTTTGCGCCAGACGCGGGTCGCCGGATTTTGGCGTCTCGTCAGCAGCGGCTTCAAGAACCTGCTGCACGCTCTGCGGCAGCTCGATCTCATAACGATCCAGAATAGCGCGCGCGTCGGCATACGTGGTTTCATCAAATACCGTGGGGCCCGAGGCAATCACCGAGGGATCATCGCCCGGCACATCGGAGATCAGCAGGCTGATGACCTTGGCAGGGGCTGCGACTGCCGCCAACCGACCGCCCTTGATGGCAGATAGGTGCTTGCGCACGCAGTTCATCTCGCTGATGGTCGCGCCACACCGCAGCAGCGCCTTATTCACAGACTGCTTGTCTTCAAAGCTCATGCCCGGTGCAGGCATGGTCAGTAAGGCCGAGCCGCCGCCCGAAATCAGGCACAGCATAACGTCACCCTCGCCCAGCCCCTTGGCAATCTCAAGGATACGCCGCGCAGCTTCCAGTCCGTTATCGTCTGGTACCGGATGAGCAGCCTCAACGATTTCGATTTGATCACACGCCACGCCGTAGTCATAGCGGGTCACCACCAGACCTTCGAGCGGACCGTCCCAGTTGTCTTCAACCGCGCGCGCCATGGCAGCCGAGGCCTTACCTGCGCCAACCACCACCAGTTTACCGCCGGCTGGCGGTGTTGGCAGATAAGGCGGCACGCACGTAGCGGGCATGGCCGCATCGACGGCAGCCTCAAACATCTCTCGCAAGAGCTCTTTCGGGGCGTTGGGGCCCTTCGTCATTGATTTTCTCCGACTGGAATTCTTATAGAAGCGCGGCAGGATTCAAGTCCCTGAACGCCTATTTTACAAGGCTTATTTATCTCAGTTAGACGGCACGATTTTGCCCGGATTCATAATATTACCCGGATCAAGTGCCAGTTTCAGGGTGCGCATGACAGTCAGGGCATCGCCGTGCTCGGCAACAAGGAAATCAACCTTGCCATAACCCACGCCATGCTCGCCCGTACACGTGCCATCCATAGCGATGGCGCGCAGCACCATACGTTCATTCACGGCTTTGATCTGTGCGGTCTCAACCGCATCATCGGGATCGAACACCAGACAAAGATGAAAATTACCATCACCCACATGACCAACGATGGGCGCCAGCACGCCGCTCTCCTCAATATCCTTCTTGGTCTCGACAATACACTCCGCCAGCCGTGAAATCGGCACACAGACATCCGTCGCCATACCTTTTGCACCGGGGCGCAGGGCTATTGCAGCATAATATGCATCATGACGAGCCTGCCACAGGCGCAGGCGATCTTCTTCGCGCGTCGCGTGGGCGAAATCACTGCCACCATTGGCACCCGCCAGACCCTTGACGATTTCGGTTTGCTCTACCACACCGGCTTCGGTGCCGTGGAATTCAAAGAACAACGTCGGTGCGAGCGGATAGTCGAGATTGGAATAGCGGTTCACCGCGTCCATCTGCACCTCGTCGAGCAATTCGATGCGCGCCACGGGTATACCGCACTGAATAGTCTCTATCACTGTATCGACCGCGCCTTGCAGGGTTTCAAACGAACATACCGCAGCCGACATGGCCTCGGGTACGCCATGCAGACGCAGGGTAATTTCGGTGATCACACCCAGCGTGCCTTCTGAACCGACGAACAACCGCGTCAGGTCGTATCCGGCGGCTGATTTACGGGCACGGCGCGCGGTACGAATAACACGCCCGTCGGCCAGCACCACGCTCAACGACAGTACATTTTCGCGCATGGTACCGTAGCGCACGGCGTTGGTGCCCGACGCACGTGTCGCCGTCATCCCCCCAATACTGGCGTCTGCTCCCGGATCAACAGGAAAGAACAAGCCTGTATCGCGCAAATAGGTATTGAGTTGCTTACGTGTCACGCCGGGTTGCACCCGGGCGTCCATATCGGCGGCATTAACCTCAAGCACTTCGTCCATGCGGCTCAGGTCAATACAGACCCCTCCGCGCAGGGCTGCAACGTGGCCTTCCAGAGAAGTCCCGGTGCCAAACGGCACCACGGGCACACCATGGGCTGCGCACAACGAGACAATCGCACTGACGTCTTCGGTTGAAATTGCAAATACCACCGCATCAGGCGGCGAAGGGGCGTGATAGCTTTCATCGCGGCCATGCTGCTCGCGCACGCCTTGTGACACCGAAACCCGATCACCCGCAATGTCGCGTAACGCAGCAAGAAACGCATCGGTGACGCCGGGATGCACCGATGCAACAGTAGCATTAACAGCGTTGTCTGGTGTAGCGGGCATTATGCTTCGATGTCTCCAGTGATTGCGGCTGCACTATGCCAAATAGCCGCGCCAGCGCCAAGGCAGCATCGGGGAAATGCTGCCTGAACTCAGAATTTTTCGCTCCATGGCCGCAAATCAAGCTCCAGCGTCCATGCATTACGCGGCTGCTGGTGCAACATCAGGTAGTTTTGCGCAATGGCGTCAGGTTCCAGCAGGGCGTCTTCACCACGCGTGGCTGCGGTATCAGCATGTTTTTCAGAGGCGATCAGGCCATCAATGATCACATGCGCTACATGGATGCCGCTGGGGCCAAGTTCGCGCGCCATACTTTGGCTCAAGGCGCGCAGGCCGAACTTTGGCACGGCCAGATTGTGAAACCGTGCACCACCGCGATGGGCGGCCGTGGCACCGGTGAACAGGATACTGCCGCCGTTATGCTCCATCATGCGCCGTGCCGCTGCGCGGCCAACGTGAAACCCGCCAAGACACCCAACCCGCCAGCAATTCTGAAATTCTTCCGATGAGGTGGTCAGGATGCTATTGGGCACGAAGGCACCGGCATTATAGATCGCCACGGTGGGTGAACCCAGATCGGCTTCAATCTGATCAAACAGCGTCTCAACGCTGGCTTCATCCCCGGCGTCACATCCATAAACCCCGACAGTTTGACCTTCGCGATCCATATCCTCGCTCAAGCTGCTCAACTTTTCCGGTCGCCGTGCCACAGCAGCCACGCTGAACCCGGCATCAGCGAACGTACGCGCCAACGATGTGCCAAGCCCCGGACCAACGCCGACAATCACCGCAACGTGCGGCACACTCTCTGTTTCGTTCATGCCATCTTCCCCTGATAATCGCGCATGTCTAAATGGAATCGTCTCTGATCTTCTGCTTCAGGGCCTCGGTATGCATATAAATCATGGGCATATAAGGATTAACCGCCAAGGCCTGTTCAAACGCATTGAGCGCCAACCGATGATCACCAGTGGCAAGATAGATCAACCCCAGTCCCGACAGCGCCCCAAAATGACGTGGCTCACGCAACAGGGTTTCTTGTACATCATGGATAGAATCTTCATGCCGTCCCATCAGGTAATAAACTGTCGCACGTTTATTCCAACCTTCCGCCACATCGGGTGCCGCCGTGATAACAGCACTAAAGGACGTCAACGCAGAGGTAAGGTCACGGGCCTCCATCGCGGCCAAACCTGTCGCCATATGTGCATCTGCAGCCTTGTTGCCAGTCTCAATCCAGATACCCCAGATGGTATTGGTAATGGGGCTAGCCTCAGCCATGCTGTGCGCGTTCTGTAAGCTGCCGAATAGAAGGTCAAGGCGCGCATCTGCCTGATCGGCGCGGGCGTTACCTCCCACAACCGAGACCAGAGCGGCGGCGAGCAACGCCAGTACACCCGGAAATCGTGCCATACCGTAAACATAGGAAGTCCCAAGGCAGTCGCCAAGGGTGAACATCGGTACGCAGGGAACACAATTGCGCGAGCCCAGGGCGAGACTTAGTTCAGCTGTGGGTTAAACCAGATCCTGTGGCTTTGGCCCGCCTGTGGCCCAGTCCAGCAACTCGACCGTATGAACAATCGGCAAACTACCGTAACTACCGATCTGCATCAGACACCCGATATTGCCCGAGGCAATCACATCTGCGCCTGTTGCGCCCAGATTGGCGGCCTTACGCTTACCCAATTTTGTCGCAAGTTCTGGCTGGGTCATATTATAGGTACCAGCAGAACCACAGCACAGGTGGCCTTCGGCCGGGCTACTGACCGCGAAACCTGCCTGCTTCAGCAGAGTCTTAGGGGCCTCGGTAATCTTCTGACCGTGCTGCATGGAACAGGCTGAATGGTACGCCACGTTCATATTTGGTGTCTCGGCAACATCTTGTAGGCCCAGTTCTGCCATGACCTCGGTAATATCTCTGGTCAGGTCCGCAACCTGTTTGGCGCGTGGCGCCCATACCGGATCGTCTTTCAGCATGTGGCCGTAATCTTTCACCGTCGTGCCGCAACCCGAGGCATTGATGACGATGGCATCAAGGTGGCCGGCAGCCTCCCATGCTGCGATATTGGCCTTAGCCTTGGCGTGCGAGCCTTCGAGCTTGCCCATATGGTGCTCCAGCGCGCCGCAACAGCCAGCACGTTCAGCAATGACAACCTCGCAGCCATGCCGCGTCAACAGACGCACCGTAGCCTCATTGATGGAAGGACGCAGAACCTGTTGTGCACAGCCGTTCATAAGCGCCACGCGCATACGGCGTTCGCCCTGTGCGGCGTGAACACGCGGCGTATCGACCGGTGAAGGGCCGCTCACTGTGGCCGGAGCCAGCGACAACATGACGCCAAGTTTACCGGGTAATATCTTACGCAAGGGGCGCGCGAACCATGCGCCCGCCAGGGCCAGACGAAACAAACCGGGGCGCGGGATAAGCAATGCCAGCAGCGCACGAAATGCCCGATCCATAAACGGTCGCGGCGCTTTTTCCTCGATGATGGCACGGGCATGATCGACCAGATGCATGTAATCCACGCCGGACGGACAGGTCGTGGTGCACGACAGGCATGACAGGCAACGGTCAACATGCTTAACCACATCGGGCGATGGCGTGCGGTCGTTTTCCAGCATGTCCTTGATCAGATAGATACGACCACGTGGACTGTCGAGTTCATCGCCCAGCAGCACATAGGTCGGACACGTGGCTGTACAGAACCCGCAATGCACGCAACGTCGTAAAATGGAATCAGCTTCGGCAATAACCGGATTTTCGAGCTGCGCCGGGGTGAACATGGTTTGCATGGCGACGTCTCCTACAGCTCTGCGTACATACGACCGGGGTTGAGAATGCGATGTGGATCAAACGCATCCTTGACCCGAGCCGACAGAGCCGCGAGTGACGCAGGCTGAGGCTGAAATACAGCAACCGAACGTCGCACAGCCTCGCTAGCACGCATCAATGTCGCATGACCGCCAAAGGCAGCAACTGCGCCGCGCACAATATCAACCGAAGCATCATTACGCGGCGACAGTGCAAGCCAGATCAGCCCGCCGCCCAGATCGTAAAACGCTTCGCCGCCACAGGCCTCGATAATTTGTTTTGTGACACTGGCACCAGCAGACGGCGCAACAGAAATACGCCAGACCTGATCCGCGCTATCGGCCTGTGCAAAAGGTGCCTTAAAAAAGGCCGCGTCGCGCGCCTCACGCCACAGGGCATTTGAGCGCGATGTATGAAGTTCCTCAATCTCACCATATTTGCCAAGCATCTCACGCAATGCTGCGCAGCGCGCGATAACGGAAGGATCGGGACCCTCAACGCGGATCGCGGTCACTGGTGCGTTGGCATCAGACACCATGGGTACGGCACAACGCCGTGCAACACTCATTTGCAAATGTGCAGCAGACGAGACTTCGTACGGGCTATTCATTGCATCGGACATGGCCTGCCCGGCAACGTCATCGGACAAGCCAAACACAAGAACCGTGCGGGTCTTCTCAGCTGCGGGAAGGACCTTAAGCGTGACCTCACTCATCACAGCCAGAGTGCCGTGCGACGCGGTCATCAATTTCGAGAGATCAAAGCCCGTGACATTCTTCATGACCCTGCCGCCAGACTTGAACAATTCGCCACGCCCGCTAACAGCGCGAAAACCCAGCACATGATCACGTATACTGCCTTGGCGGATACGGCGCGACCCGGCGTATCCAGCGGCCACCAAACCACCAATTGAGCCAAGGTTATAGCCATCGGCATTGGCTTCCTGACCCAACAGGGCGGCGGTGTCCATGGGCTCGAATGCCAGCGTCTGGTTGTTTTGCGCAATGGCATGCTGAATTTCGGCAAGCGGTGTTCCCACGCGTGCGCTCAGAACCAGTTCGCTGGGCTCGTAGTGCGTGATGCCCCACATGGCTGACAGGTCCAGCACGCGCAACGGCTCATTGGACGGCGCGGGACGCACATCGGGCGATACCGGACGGCCCAGCGCGCGTTTACTGCCCAAGCCGATAATCTCGAGCGGCGCAGGCACAGGCGCGGTAGCTGACCAGTTAATGGCCTCTACCAGTTGCTCTTCCGTTTCGGGGCGAAGGGTCTCAGTCATATGTATATCTCAGAAACGTGGAATGTCGGGGAACGGCAACTCGCCGTTGTGAACGTGCATTTTGCCAAGTTCGGCGCAACGGTGAAGCTTGGGATAGACCTTGCCGGGATTGAGCAATTGCAGCGGATCAAACGCGCACTTCAGACGCTGTTGTTGTTTCAGGTCATCCTCATTGAACATCTCACCCATGAGGTCGCGTTTCTCAACGCCCACGCCGTGCTCTCCAGTCAGGACACCACCGACTTCAACACAAAGCTTGAGGATATCGCCGCCAAAGGCTTCCGCCTTATCCAGTTCGCCCGGCTTGTTAGCATCAAACAGAATCAGAGGATGAAGATTACCGTCACCGGCATGGAACACATTGGCGCAGCGCAGATCATAATGCTCGGACATTTCGTTCATACGCTTGAGCACCAGCGGTAGCTTAGAGCGCGGGATCGTACCATCCATGCAGATATAATCTGGCGATATGCGGCCCACGGCCGGAAAAGCATTTTTTCGGCCAGCCCAGAAGGTCATGCGCTCTTCTTCGCTCTCTGAAATACGCGAATAAGTCGCGCCGCAGTCCTTGGCAATGACGCTAACGCGATCAATCAGGTAATCAACTTCGGCCTCGGGACCATCCAGTTCAACGATAAGCAGGGCTTCCACATCCAGCGGATAACCTGCATGAACAAAGTCCTCGGTGGCGTGGATGGCGGGTTTGTCCATCATCTCCAAACCGCCGGGAATGATACCTGCAGCAATGATACCCGCGACACAATCGCCGCCATCCTCGCTCTGATCAAAACCGAGCAACAGGGCTCGTGCAGTGGCTGGCTTTTGCAGGATACGAACGGTGACCTCGGTGATGACACCTAGCAGGCCTTCGGACCCGGTGATCACACCAAGCAGATCATAGCCATCGGCGTCCACATGTTTGCCGCCTAGCCGGACAACTTCGCCGTCCATCAGAACCATCTCAACGCCAAGCACGTTGTTGGTGGTCAGGCCGTATTTCAGGCTATGCACGCCGCCGGAATTCTCAGCCACATTACCGCCGATAGAACAGGCGATCTGACTGGATGGATCGGGCGCGTAGTAAAAGCCCTCATGCTCAACAGCAGCCGTGATACCCAGATTCGTGACGCCGGGTTGAACCACGGCGCAGCGATTGCGGAAATCAGTTTCGAGAATTTTATTAAATTTACCTAGACCCAGCATCACACCATCAGCCAACGGCAGCGCGCCACCAGACAACCCCGTGCCAGCACCGCGCGGCACAACCTTGATGCCATTGTCATGGCAATAGCGCAGGATTTCCGAGACCTCTTGCGTGGTCTCAGGCAACACAACCACCATGGGAATTTGTTTATAGGCGGACAGGCCATCGCATTCGAAAGCGCGAAGCTCGTTTTCCTCGGCGATAACGCCTTCACCGGAGACGATCTCACGCAATCCAGCAATGATCTCGTCACGGCGGGCAATAATAGCGCCATCGGGTTCAGGCATTTTCATGGCATCGGGTCTCCGCTGTAGCGGTCAGTCATGCCGGTGCGTGACGTCGCATACATCGTTATATGTATGGCGTATATATATGGCATTTAGCGAGGGTATTCCAGACACGCTTAACGCTTGCCGGATACAACAAAACCGCGCTCATAGGCGCGGCTCTGTAGCTATGATACGCAAACCGCCCGGTCGAAACCGGACGTGCGCATTACCCCTGACGCACTTTAAAGCGCGGGTTCTTCTTATTGATCACGTAGACGCGGCCTTTACGGCGAACAATGCGGCAGTTGCGATCGCGGGATTTTACCGCCTTAAGTGAATTTTTGACCTTCATAGTACCATTCCTTGGGTTCACGCTCGAACTTGGTGGCGGAACATAGGGGCTGGCACCAACTCTGTCAACGCTGTGAACTGTGCATTTAACGGCTTTTCACACCTATTTATCGATTCTTAGCCACGAACCTCGATCAACGTGGGTATTTTACGCCCGTGTGCTGCGCGCAGAGCCGTCGTCAGGTCTTCTGGCGTGACCGCGCTTGCCACTTCACAGCCGAATCCGCGTGCAATTGTCAAAAAGTCAGGCGTATAAGCCAACACACCAACAGGATTGATCTGATCGGCCACCATATAGTCTGCGATGGTTTTATATCCTTCGTTGTTCCACAACACGATGGCAATACCCACCCCGGCCTCGACTGCCGAGGCCAGCTCGGCAATGGTGAACAACAACCCGCCGTCACCGCTGACACAAACCACAGGCCGGTCCGGCGCGGCAATCTTGGCACCGATGGCTGCAGGCAGACCATAACCCAACGTGCCGTAGCCGGTGGCTGAATTGAAATATGATCGCGGCTGTGGTGCTTCGTAGATATGATTGGCGGAATAGATCGGTTGGGTCGAGTCGCCAACGATGATCACGTCCGCAAAGGCCGCCGTGATCGCCGCAAACCAAGGCCTATGAACACCCGTCCACTCTGTGATCTCGGCTTCACTGTCTGTGCGAATTGCGGTGGCACATGCAGCGCCAGCGGCCTGATCGTTTTGCACGCTACGTTTTGACAACGCCTTATCCAGCGCATCAAGCGCGAGCGCCGCATCACTGGTAATCGCCAGATCAGCGCGGTAATTGCGCGCGGTCTGATCGGGCTCGATATCGATTCGGATCAAGCGGCCCGGTAACTCGAACGTACCCTTGCGATACACATCATAATCGGTTTCACCCATTTCCGTGCCAACGGCGAGCACCACATCGGCCTTCGCCAACCGCTCGCGCATAGGAGCATAGGGAATGTAGGAGCCACACGACAACGCATGGCCCGGTGGCAACACACCCTTGGCATTGATGGTCAGCGCCGTTGGCGCGCCCAGACGATCGACCACACGGCGCGCCTGATCGGCGGCATCTACGGTTCCGCCGCCCAGAAAAATCAACGGATGCTTGGCATCGGCCAGCCAGTCAGCGGCTGTCGCAATGGCATCGGGCGCAGGTCCGGGCCGCGAGGCATGCACAGGAACACCACGGTTTACATCGTCCGACGGCATAGCAAACACATCAATGGGAATTTCAATATGCACTGGACGCGGACGCGCGCCGCCGAATACTGCAAACGCACGCGCCAGCACACCGGGCAGATCGGCGGGACGCTGCACCGTCTGGCTAAAGGCGCTGACGCCTTCGACCAGCGTGCGTTGTTGGCGCAGCTCGTGAAGATGTCCCTCGCCCAGCCCAGCCTCGCCAGCCGCATTGGTGCTGGAAATCACCAACATAGGGATCGAGTCGCCATAGGCCTGCCCCATGGCTGTTGTAATGTTGGTCATGCCCGGACCGGTGATGATCAGGCACACGCCGGGTTTACCGCTGACCCGTGCGTACCCATCGGCCATAAAGCCCGCCCCTTGTTCATGGCGCGGCGTGACATGGCGCATATCGGCGCGTTGCAGCCCACGATAAAGCTCTAGCGTGTGAACCCCTGGAATGCCGAATACCGTATCGACGCCATAGGATTCCAGAATTTCCATCAACATTTCGCCGCAGGTTGTCATGACGCGCTTTTCCTTTATTTCGTTCAGATCTAAAGATCAAAAACCTTACCGGGATTAAGAATACCGTTTGGATCAAGTGCAAGCTTGATCGTGCGCATTACGGCTATTTCTGCCGGACTGCGTGAGATCTCCAGAAACTCTTTTTTCTCAAGCCCGATGCCATGCTCTGCCGAGACTGACCCGCCATAGGCGCGCAACGGTTCGTACACACAATAATCAATATCGGGATGCGGATCGTAGCCTACGTTAACGACGCTAAAGTGCAGATTCCCGTCCCCTACATGGCCAAAGGCATATACACCAGCCTCCGGCCAGCGTTTGGTTACGGCACGGGTAACGGTATCCACATAATCCTTCATATCGCGCTGCGGCAGACTAATGTCATAGCCGATGCTGCCGCCGAATGCTCGGAATTCCGCTTCGAAGCTTTCACGGATATCCCATAGGCGGCGACGTTCATCTTCGGACTTGGCAACCACGCCATCAACCACCATGCCATCCTCGATACACGCACCAAGCAGGGATTCCAGCCTTGCCGTATCGGCCTCTGGATCGGATTCAAACATTTCCAGCAATACATAGTATGGTGCCTTGGTCGCAAACGGCGCCTCGGCATCAGCGTACTGCCCGGTATTAAGCTCGAAAAAATTCTGCCACATGACCTCGAACGCCACCAGACCACCACCGAGCGCGCGGTCACATTGCCGCATCAATGCGAGCACCGCCTCCCAATTGGGCACAGCAAGCAATGCAGTGCCAACCCCGACCGGCGCTTCATACAACCGCAGGACCGCGCCAGTTACCACGCCAAGCGTGCCTTCGGCACCGACAAATAATTGGCGCAAGTCATATCCTGTATTATTCTTGATAAAGCCATTCATAGACGACACCACCGTACCGTCAGCTAAAACAGCTTCAAGTCCAAGTACCAGATCGCGCATCATGCCGTAGCGGATCACCCGGTTTCCACCGGCATTGGTAGCGATATTGCCGCCAATGGAACATGAGGACCGCGCCCCCATATCGAGTGGGAACAACAATCCGGCGTCTGCTACATGCGTTTGCACGTTCTCCAATACAGCCCCGGCTTGCACCGTGACGGTACGCCCCAACGTATCCACGTCACCAATCATGTTCATGCGCTCAAGCGACAGTGCAATCTCTGCGGGGCCACTCACATGCGCTTCAGCCAGACCTGTCAGGCCACCGATGGGTACCACGGGCTGGTGTGCGTCATTACAGAGTTTGAGAACGGCGCAGACCTCATCAACACTGCGCGGGCGCACCAGCGCCAGAGCCTGAAAATCCCCGCCCTTCCAGAAACCCGCACTTCGGCCGCTCAGCGCATTGCCGCTGAGGATGCCGCCTTCGCCAACGACGGTTGTCAAACTATCGAGCAGTTGCGTCATAGAGGTCCCGTTCCCCGTCTTTTCACAGCACACGGTATTGAACCCGGTTTAGCAGAGCGTGGATATAACCTGAATTGACTATGTCTTGCGCCATTGCCAAATTTTATTGGGCGTGGGCTGTATCCATGGAGAGTGTTCGAACGAACAACGCCAGCAATTCGACCTGCGATGAAACTTCAAGCTTGCTGAAGATACGGCGGCGGTGGATGCGCTCGGTCTCTGGCGAGATACCAAGCTCGCGCGCTGCTGATTTGCTGGAATGTCCCCGCAACAGCAATTGACAGACATCGAACTCGCGTGGCGATAATTCGCGACGCCCGAAATTTTCCAGCGCCAGCCGGCAGCGCTCGTGATCAGGAACGCTGCGCACCGACTGTTCAGCATTAAATGGACGGGCGTTCCAATGCCGTCGCGCCGCCGCGCCCAAGACAGGTTCAAGCAATGCCAGGCGCTGGATATCATCCCTACTGAAAGGCCCTGCGTTGCCATATCGACCCATAGCCAGCCAGATCACGCGCCCGCCATCCAGCCGAATAAAAACGAACAACTCGTCAATCATGCCCGTTTCGCTCCAATAGGCCTGAAAGTAATCGCTTGAAGCGATCTCACCGGGGAAAACCTCGCTGATGGTATGGACGCCAACAATCCCCGTATCCTGTCCCGCACGGTAGCCGGGTGCGAGCAAGTATGCGCCGTCTAGATAAGCACCGCGAAAAGCATCCCGCTCGCCTGCCTCCAGTCCATCATGCAGTAGAACCGGTGCGCCACCACGCTCGGCCCCAAGCATCAGGGTCGAGTCGTGCGGCACGGTTTTCCGGGCTATTTCAGCTAGCACCACAGGGAATTCGGGCGTACCGATAGCATCGACAACGACACTGACCGTGCGGATCAAATCCTGCATATCTGAATTTTCACAACTGTTCATGACAGTTATGGATACTAACCCAAAATTTGCGATATTGCGCCTAGCGAATGGTCACACCGGGCAGGGCACACAGCATCTCGAAAAGCAGATTGGCCCCAAGCAACGCCGTATTGCCCGATGGATCATAGGGTGGCGCGATCTCTACCAAGTCACAGCCCACCAGATTGAGCCCGCGACAGCCACGAATAATCTCAAACCCCTGAATAACGGTCAGACCGCCATATTCCGGCGTGCCGGTGCCCGGCGCACACGATGGATCAAGGCCATCGATATCAAAGCTCAGATAGACAGGTCCATCGCCAAGCTTGGCGCGCACGTCTTCCATCAGCGGGGCCAAAGACTTGTGCCAACACTGGTTGGCGCAGATCACTTCGAAACCCTGTCGGCGCGGCCAGTCGAAATCATCGGCGGCATACCCCGTGCCGCGCAGACCGATCTGGTAGACCCGGTCGCCATCAAGCAGCTCTTCCTCTACAGCGCGGCGGAACGGCGTGCCGTGGGCGATGGGCTCACCGAACATGTTGTCATTGATGTCGGCATGGGCATCCACATGCACCATACCAACGGGGCCGTATTTCTTTTTCAATGCACGTAGGATCGGCAGGGCCACCGTATGGTCGCCACCCAACGTCATCGGGACACAGTCGTGGCCCAGAATTTCGTCGTAAGCCTCCTCAATAATGTCCATGCTCTTGAGCATGTTAAAGGTGTTAATAGCCACATCACCAATATCGGCAACTTGCAGAGAATCAAACGGTGCCGCACCTGTTTCCATGTTATATGGGCGCAACAGGCAGGATTCGGCGCGGATGGCGCGTGGACCGAAACGTGCCCCGGCGCGATTTGACGTGCCGATATCAAAGGGAACACCGACAAAACAGGCATCGAGTCCCTCGGCACTGTCCTGTGTGGGCAGGCGCATCATGGTCGCCGGACCACCGAAACGCGGCATCTCGTTGCCACCCAGCGGCTGGTTCTTTTTGTCACTCATAGCGTTCGTATCTCCTGCTACCGATTGATTTTATTCTGCAGCCACACTCGCTGCGCGGTGCGGCATCTCCACACGTTCATATGGCGTTTTGCACGGTGACGCAGGCGCCACATGCGCAACCGGCTCGGCGCTCACTTCCCAGATCACGCTGGCGAAGGTAAAAAAGTTTGATCCATTGCCGACATGGCGCGATACAGGCCATGCTGCATCGTCTCGATTGCTCAATACCGATTGAACGAACGCCTGGTCATACGCCGCACGATTTTCGGCCAGACAGCCATTGAGCACTACCAGACGATGCTCCGAGTCCGCCGTGTTCGCCGCCGCATCAGATGGCAGGTCTGAACTCACCATCGGGTGGTTCGTATGCCAAGCCGTATTGGCGGGTGCGCCATCCGGGCTGTAAAGAACGGCACCACCAGCAGAGCATTCGTAATCCTCAAGCCCGCCACGATCACCAATCATATAATTCTGACCTGAAGCGTGTTTGACCTCACGTAGAAAATCTGTGGCGCGTGCCACGCTACGACACGCCAACACGCCACGCGATACAAACGCCACGGGCAAGCCATCGTGGGTGCTGCTCAGTTGTGACAAGGTGTTAACACACAGCCCCAACCCGGCGCTGTTCACACCGCACAGCCCGACCATACCTGCAGCACTCAGCACGATAGAGTTCAGGCCGCTTTGGGGATCGTGAATGCGCAAAATTGTCTGTGAACCATCCATCCAGTCCGGCAGATCCATGTTTTGTGCAACCAGACCAACCGGACCACCGGGATCGCTTTGCCCCAAGGAACTGCAATGCTCACGCGCATCGCCTTTTTCCTGACGGCGCGCCACACCGAACCACCATTCTTCATCCATGAACTGGGCAGCGAGTACGGCCTCGAAACTCAGGCCTGAGCCTTCTGCAATGCCACGGACTTCTTCCAGCAAATCAGGCGTCCACCGTTCAATAGCGGGGAGGAAGCTCGTACCTTGCAGGAAAGCTTCAATGAATTGATCTGCCGGCTCATTGTTCAAGCGTTCAATTTCATCGCGCCAGCGTGCGTCTCGTTCGCACACCGCCGCGCGTAAAATCTCGCCATGCTGATGACCACGCTCGCGTGGTGTGCCGCTTAGATCAGCCCTGTGAAATTGTGCCATTTGCATTCCTCCCGTTTATTTTTATCCAGCCATATCTGCTTCAAATCGTTCGATGGCTTTATTAACAATATGCTCGCCGATGGGCATACATGATGTTGCCGCAGGCGATGGGGCATTACACACCAAAATGCTGCGTGGTGTATCGGAAAACAGAAAATCATGAATCAACGATCCATCGGACGCAACGGCCTGCGCGCGAATGCCTGCCGGATAGGGCAAGAGATCTTCAAGCGTCAGTTCAGGGCAATATTTCTGGCATCGCTGCAAGTAGCCCTGTTTTAATATGGAGTCCTTCATCTCGCTCAAACCAGTGCCAAGATTGGCCTTCATAAGCTTCCAGAAACCGCCATAGCGCGCCATGTCGGCCATATCGCGCAAGTTGACGCTGCCCTTGGGGTAGCCTTCACGCGAAAACGCCAAAACCGCATTGGGGCCAACCGTCACACTGCCATCAATCATGCGTGTCAGGTGAACACCAAGAAACGGTAATTCGGGATCGGGAATGGGATAGATCAGGTGGCGCACGATATTATTTTTCTCGGGCGGCAACTGATAGTACTCGCCGCGAAACGGCACCATGCGAAACCCGGCCTCAACGCCCAACATCTGCGCCATGCGGTCGGCCATGACGCCCGCACACGCAATCAGGCGGCGCGCATGAATTTCGTGCTCACCGGCCTGCAGAACAATTTCATCGGGCATTTCGCGCGCGGACGTGACCTTTGCACCAAGCCTGATTTCACCGCCCAGATCGACAAACTTTTCAGCCATCGCGCGACAAATAGCCGGATAATCTGCAATGCCCGTGCTCGGCACCAAAATGGCGCCCGTACCGCTGATGTGTGGCTCGCATTCCTTTAGCTCATCCTCTGACAGACGTGAGCAATCAATGTCGTTTTCTGCGCAACGCTTGTAGAGCGCTTCCATGCGCATATTTTCCGCACCGTCGGTCGCCACCAACAGCTTGCCGCATTGCTCATAAGGAATGTTGTTTTCACGCGAGAATGCAATGGTGGCGTCTACACCACGACGGCAAAACAATGCCTTCATGCTGCCGGGTTGGTAATAAACTCCGGCGTGAATGACGCCCGAATTATGGCCGCTTTGATGCACGGCCAATTGATCTTCTTTTTCAACCACAACAACGGAACGCGACGGCAGTCGCTGTTTCAATTGCCATGCGGTGGAGATGCCGACGATACCGCCGCCGACAATAACGTAATCGTAGGTCATAGACTGCTCAGGCCTTTTTCGGCAGGTCTTTACTGATAAGCGAAATGTAATCGAACATCAGCGTCGCACCGGCAAGGGCTGTGACTTCGCCCACATCGTATTGCGGCGAGACCTCGACCAGATCCATACCCTTGAAATCAATGCCGCCAAGTTCACGGATAGTCTTGCGCGCCTGATAGGTGTTCAACCCGCCAATGACCGGTGTGCCAGTCCCCGGCGCGCAGGCCGGGTCTAAACAATCGATATCAAACGTCATATAGGCTGCGCGCTTACCGACGATGCGCCGAATTTCTTCGGCCGCTTTGATCGGTCCATTTTCGTGCACCCAGTCGGCGTCGAGCCATGTCATGCCCTGGCGATCAGGATTGTGGGTGCGAATACCGATCTGTACAGAACAGGTCGGATCAATCACACCTTCCTTGATGCCGTGATAGAACATGGTGCCATGATCAATACGGCTGGTCTCCTCGCTCCATGTATCGCTATGGGCATCGAAATGGACCAGCGCCATGGGACCGTGACGTTTGGCGTAGGCCCGAATGATCGGCAGCGTGATAAAATGATCGCCGCCCATGGTCACGGTGCTAGCACCCTTATCCAGAATCGCATCAATATGCGCTTCGATTTGGGCGGGAATTTCGTGCGGGTTGCCATGGTCGATATCGCAATCGCCGAAATCGACAGCAGACAAACGCTTGAACGGATCAAAGCCCCATGGATAGTTGCCGCCCATCCACGCCAGATTCGTCGACGCCGCACGAATGGCACGCGGGCCAAACCGGGTTCCGGGCCGGTTGGTCACAGCCAGATCATAGGGAATACCGCTCACGGCCAAATCAATACCATCAAGTTCCTTGGCATACTTCAGCCGTAGAAAACTAAGCGCGCCGCTATAGGTGTTTTCCGATTTAATGCCATGCACGGAATCACGCATAAAAGCATGATCTGTCCCCCATGCACCTGCATCGTCACCAATTCTAGCCATGGAATATCCCCTCATCTGAACACAACTTCACCAATGGATAGCACGCTCTTCGCGCGGCGCACTATAACTTGATTAGGCTAGTGTCGGAATTCCGGTGCTCAGGCACGCATGCGGGCATTGGTGGGATCGTAGGGTACACGCTCAAGCACGTGCGCACTTACGTTACGCGCCATCAGGTTGACGCTCAATTCGGCGTCCATGGGCACGTTACGCTGGATATAGGCAAACGCCAGACTCATACCAACGCGGTGACCGTATCCACCCGAACTGGTCGTGCCCACCATTTTACCATTCAGCATCACTGGATGAAGGCCAAACGCGTCCACTCCGTCACCACTCAACGCAAGCAGCACCATGCGCCAGCCAGTCACTTTGGCATTACGCTCCAGCATGGCACGTTTACCAAAGAACCCCCGACCCTCGGATTTAACAAAGGGATGAAGCCCGGCTTCCAGCGGTGTCTTTTCGATGGTCAGGTCCTGTCCCCACGCACGGTAGCCTTTTTCCAGGCGCAGGGAATTCAAGGCAAACATGCCGCACGGCTTTAGCTCATGTGGCACACCGGCTTTCAACAAAGCGTCATAGAGCGCAGCCTGATCTTCGATCTGGTGATGCAGTTCCCAGCCCAACTCTCCTACATAACTGACCCGCAAGGCATAAACGCGAATACCCGCCACGATAATGTCTCGTGCACTGAGCCACGGGAAGCCATCGTTGGATAAATCAGCATCCGTCAGACTTGCCAGAATTTCGCGTGATTTCGGCCCGGCCAGCGCAAGCACCCCGCGCTGTTCGGTAACGTCACGGATGATAGCGGAATCATCACGTGGTGAGCGTGCGACCAACAAATCATAATCACGCCGCCGCGCCGTCGGTGCGCTGACCAGATAAAAACAATCCTCGTTCAAACGCGTCACCGTGAATTCTGAGCCAATACCACCACGGCGCGTCAGCCCATAAGTCAGCGTCAACCCGCCATCACGCTCGGGTGGGCGGTTGGCTCCCAAACCATCAAGCATGGTTTCCGCGCCGGGGCCTGAGACTTCAAACTTGGAAAATGCCGATAGTTCAAACAGACCTGCGCTGTTTTGCACGGCGGCACATTCCTCGGCCACAGCATCGAACCAGCCCGCACGCTGCCAGCTTGGTTGTTGGTCACCGGGCACCTGCTCACTTGCAAACCAGTTGGCCCGCTCCCAGCCATAGGCAAAGCCAAATTGTGCCCCGAGTGCCGCCTGACGCGCATAGGACGGTGGCTTGGTACACGGACGTGCGGCAGGTCGTTCTTTATACGGGAAGGGAATAGCATACTGGTGCTCATAGCATTCAGCGGCCTTGGCAATGCGGAATTCGCGTGCGGCATAGGCCCCGAAACGTCGCGAGTCCACACTCAACACATCCATAGGCTGGGTGTTTGCCGATATCCAGTCCGCCAGCAGTTTACCTGCGCCGCCGCCTTCCATAACCCCCATACCCGTACCGCTCAGCACCCACGCGTTTTGCATTCCATAGGCCGGACCGATCACCGGATTACCATCGGGTGAATAGGTAATAGGACCATTGATCGTACTCTTGATCTCCGTGCCAACAAGTACGGGCATACGCGCCTCGACACATGACATGCAATCACGCGCACGCTGTTGATCAGGTGGCAGCAATTCCATACCAAATGTTGCCGGTACGTTATCGACCGCCCATGGCGTAGCAGGTTGCTCGTAGCGACCAACGATCATGCCATCACCGGCCTGGCGGGTATACCAACCATGATCAGGATCACGTAAAATGGGTAACTCCGCCTGCATGGTCTTTACCGCGCCGATATCTTCGGTGATCAGGTACTGGTGCAACATGGGCACAATTGGCAGGTCCACCCCCATCATTTGACCAATTTCACGTGCCCACGCGCCCGCGCAGTTGACGATGATCTCGGCATGGATAATGCCGTTTCGGGTCTCAACGCTCCATGATCCGTCAGAGCGCTGGACAAGATCCGTCACAGGATTTTGCCGATAAATTTCCGCGCCGCCCGCGCAGGCGCGCTTGGCAAAAGCCTGCGTCGCCTGTGCGAGGTCGACATACCCATCAAGCGGTTCCTGAATTCCACCAAGCAATCCTTCGGCGTTCACGAGGGGATGCAAGTGGGTGATCTCTGCGGCATCCAGAAGTGGAAAATCGAACCCTGCGATCCGGCCTAAATCCTGAACATGACGGAATTCATCCATACGCTGCGTGTTGCGCGCAATGCGCAGACCACCGCAAGCATGGAATTCAACATCATCGAATTCTTTATATAGCCGCACGCTTTCGGCGCGCATTTTCATGATCGTCGGGTCATGGGCATAGTGCGTGCACAAGCCCGCCGCATGCCAGGTGGAGCCCGCGCTCAGATCATTACGCTCCACAAGCACCACATCCTCCCAGCCGAGCTGGACAAGGTGATAAAGCAATGAGCATCCGTAAATGCCACCGCCGATTATCAAGACCTGTGCCTGAGACTTCATAATGTCGCGCTATTTCCACAAGTGCGGATTAAGGATTACAAAACAGTTCGGCGGCAACCTTACCCGCGAAACATTTAGCTTCAAGCCTTGGAATGAAAAATTAACCAGCGATCCCGGCGGCCAGCGCCGAACGATACATGACCACCAGCCCGAGGATGATCGTGAAAACACCAATGCCGCCCTGCAGTCCCCGGTTCGCCCATGTCAGGTAACGCGCCGACATACTGAGCGGTACAGCAATGATAGCTGAAAGCAGCATCATGCCGAGTACCGAGCCCACGCCAAACAGAAACACATAGACCATGCCCTCGAATGCATTCCGCACTGTCGAGGCAGCCAACACGATCAATGCCGCCGACCCGGCCGTGCCGTGCATCATACCGACCACCAGCGTGCGAAATGGGACGCCTACGCGATGCTTGTGTGCATGGCGCTTGGCATCGTGGGCTGCTGTATCGCCAGCATGGCTATGCGCATGCATGTGCTCGATAGAATCGCCGTGACGATGAAGATGAAAGTGAACACGTTCTTTATAGAGCCGGTACACAACATGAATACCCAGCCCAACCAGCATGATACCGACAACAAGTTCAAGCCATACGGACATCCTGTCGCCGATATTCAAACCAAGACCAATTGCGGCCCCTGACAGCACGGCGAGCGTAACAGCATGCCCAACACCCCAGAACGCGCCATGACGAACGATCTGCCTGAGCGAACGCTCGCGTGAAGCAATGCTGGAAACAGCCGCAACGTGATCGGCTTCCAAAGCATGCTGCATGCCGATCAACAGGCCAAAAAACAGAATAGATGTCATAAGCGGCAGAGCTCTCAGGGCGAATACAAATGGTGTTTGGTGCGTGAAGCTAACATTTTCCAACCATAGCACAATGCCCTGAAAACGACGTTCAGGCACACCGTTCCGTACACGCCCTTGATTTTGCCCGGCGTGTCGCGAATATTGTCTGGAATTCAACAGACTTCTGTTATTCGCCAACGTCCGGGGAAATCATGAGCGACACCAACCCTGCAATGAACGTGCTCGTCTATATCGGTCCCCACCCCGACGATGCAATCGGTGAGAACCTGATCAAGCTGCCGTTCCTGCGTGCCATCGCGCAAACCTTTCCCGGCGCACAGATCACATGGGTTCACGGCCATGACGGCTCCATGTTCGAGGGCATACTGGAGCCCCTGGCCCGCAGCCTGATCCATGAGGTTCTGCCCGATACTTTCCTGGGCCATGGCTGGGCAAGTGCGTTGTGTCCTACGCGCCTGTTACGCGGACGCCATTTCGACGTCATTATCGATACCCAAAAAAATCCACGCCATACGATGGCGTTGCGCCGTATTTCCTATGGCATGTTTATCTCCTCCACATGGCGATATTTTTTCTCCTCGCGCCGACCAAGCGGGAATAGCCCAAAAGCCGTGTCATTGGCAGAAAAGTTGTTTGCGTTGCTCGATGTGGCGACAGGCACAAAGGTCGCGCGCACGCACTGCGCTATCGTGCCGCAGGCTTACAGCCGCACCGCCGCAACGATCCTACCGGACGGAGAAACCTATATCGGCCTTGCACCGGGTGCGGGCCGCACGGATACCGGAAAATGCTGGCCACTGGAACAGTACATCAGCGTTGCACAGCAACAGTCAGAGCGCGGACGCAAGCCGGTGTTCTTTCTGGGACCGCAGGAACTTGACTGGCGCGGAGAAATCGAGGCCGCCGTACCTGACGCCCTGTTCGCACCGCTTGAAGCCGCAACACCGGATGGAGAAAAACTCGGCGGACCAACGCTAACTGTTGCACTTGGCAGCCAGCTCTCCGCCGCCGTTGCCAACTGTTCGGGAACCGGGCACATGCTGGCAGCGGGTGGTGCGCCCATGGTTTCATTGTTCGGTCCCACCTCACCACGTAAGTTCGCGCCCTATACGCCCGACATCAGCATTATACGTGCGCAGGATTTTGGCAGCAGCGAGATTAACGTCATCCCCGAACAGGCCGTGCTGAACACAATTGAAGATCGACTGGCAGGCGCGTCATAAGGCCGTTGCGCTGATCATTGCCTTTGGGCAGGATACTCAGGCAACATGGTCCAGGGAGCTTGCCGCCCATGCATTCCGATATTTTTCACCAAGATTTCAAACTAAAGCCATGGTGGTGGGAAGCTTACGAGCCCCAAGGGCTTGAGCCTGTCGACGTACCGACCTCAGCGCGTGTTGCCATTATCGGCGGCGGGTATGCCGGGCTGGCCTGCGCATTGGAACTCGCCAAACATGACATCGAAGCCGTGGTGTTTGACGCCGAGCAACCGGGCTTTGGTGGTTCCACGCGCAATGGCGGCATGATTTCGGGCGGCAGCAACGTGGGCAAGCGCTACACCAGTGCCTCACCATCAGAACTCGAACACATCAACCACCTGCGCAAAGATGCTGCAGATGGTTTCAGCCTGATCGAACAATTAATTGAAGAAGAAAACATCGACTGCCACTGGCAGAAGCACGGCAACTTCACCGGTGCATGGTGTGACAAGCATTTCGAAGCCATGCGCGCCAAGGTCGAATCACTCAACCAGTTTAGTGAAGCCGGGGCTTATCTGGTCCCACGTGATCGTCAACGCGAAGAAATCGGCAGTGACTACTATCGCGGCGGCATGGTCACGCAGCGTGCAGCCCATCTGCACCCGGCGCTTTATTTCAAGGGCCTGCTGAATGCCTGCCAACGCCACAATGCCACCATTTGCGCAGAAACCCCCGTCACGCAGTTGACACAGCAGGGTGCGGGATGGCGAGTCGAGACACCACGCGGCACACTTGATGTTGACGACGTGGTTATTGCCACCAATGGTTATACTGGTGACGTCACGCCAAAACTAAAACGTCGTGTGGTCCCTGTCGGCAGCTATATGATTGCGACCGAGCCATTACCGGCAGATGTCGCGGCTTCGCTCAGCCCGAAAAATCGTTCACTATCGGATTCGCGCCGGGTGCTGACCTATTACCGCATGTCGCCGGACCGCACGCGATTGCTATTCGGTGGCCGCGCGAAGTTCGGCCAGACCGACCCGCACGAGACCGCGCCAATCCTGCACGGCTTCATGCTCGACCGGTTCCCGCAACTCAAAGGTACAAAGATCACCCATGCATGGACCGGCAATGTGGCGTTTACGCTTGATGAACTGCCACACATGGGCCAACTGGACGGCATGCATTATGCGCTGGGATGTAATGGGTCGGGTGTGTCCATGATGACGTATCTTGGTACGCAAAGCGCACGTAAGATTGCCGGAAGCGCCAACTACAGTTGCGCATTTGATAGCGCGGACTTCCCCGATCATGCGCTCTATACCGGCAACCCCTGGTTCGTACCCTGGGTCGGACGATATTTCCGTACGCGGGACTGGATTGATCGCCGCATCAACTAGCGATCAGCGATCAGCGATCCTAGAATTCCAGATCTTCGATAACGCTTTCGATACCCGCACGCGCGCATGCATCGTCGATTTCACCGCTTGGCGCACCCGATACACCAACGCCACCGACGATCCGGCCACCGGCTTCAACTGGCACGCCACCACCAAGCATCAATGCACCATCAACAAACCGTATACCCGAAGCCAGCGAGCCTGCCTGGGTTTCTTCGGCCAGAGATAACGTATCGGTACGGAAACTAACCGCTGTCCAGCCCTTACGACGCGCGGTATCAGGTGTGTGAGGTCCGGCGAATTGTTCGCGCAGCATGACCTGCATATCACCTGAACGATTAACCACGGCCACAGCTACCTGATAGCCGCCGTCACGGCAATGACCCATGGCGCCCTGTGCAAGCTTAAGCGCGGTTTCAAGGGACATCTGTTTAAAGGTAACCAAGCCATCTGCCTGTGCACCCGCGAAGGTGCCCACGCAGAACATGGCAGCGAGAATAAAGGACTGCATTGCTTTTGTGTGCATCTCAATCTCCTTCTCTGTCCTGGCCGATCTTAAATTAGATTTTACCCGCTTGATCACCCTTGATCAATTCTCCCAACTTCCACCAGAAAAACTCTTCACCGGGATAACCGGTAATCCGCCCAAGCTCCTGACCGCTCTCAATCAGGACAAATGTCGGTGCGTATTTAACGGGTTCAAGCAGCGCAAAATCATCGGGCGTGTCATCGTCGATATCAAGCCGGCGCAAGGGCGCATGCACGCCTTCGGGCGTTTTGTCATAAACAACGCCCACATCACGATCCCACGCCATGCAATATGCACAGTTCTCCGTGGAATACATTACCAGCTCGGCCGCGCGAGCGGGTAGTGCAGAGGCCGCTAAAATAACCAGCGCCGCCAGGATCAAATTAAAACGCATGACTCGACACCATTCATATTACCAATTACGAATATGATAGATAATTTTCCCCTGATCGCAAGGTCAGGCTTGATTCTGTGCAATAGGCATATGCCCCCTGCCCGGCTACAGGAGTTATGACGTTATGCTTGAAGATATGCCCATCAGTACCGTTGTGGGATTAGGCGGATTGGCCATTGGTATCGCTTTCGGTGCTGTGACCCGATGGACAGATTTTTGCGTGCTCGGTGCGTTCATTGATCTTCACTATAAAAACAACAAAAACCGCATGCGCGCGTGGTTACTCGCCATTGCTGTCGCACTTGTTGGCGTCAACCTCCTGCACTGGCAAGGCATGATTGATATATCAAACGCCATTTACCTGACCCCAAGACTGGGATGGTTCGGTGCCATTGTCGGCGGCTTTATGTTTGGTTATGGCACGGTGCTCGGCGGCGGGTGTGGTGCACGCAGCCTGGTACGCGTCGGCGCAGGCTACCTGCCTTCGATCATTACTGTGTTGTTCCTCGGCATCTTCGCCTACATGACCATGCGTGGCCTGACCGGTATCGCACGTGTCGGGATTGAAGGGGTGCTCGATACTGACCTCACTGCATTCGACATGACAAACCAGGGCATTCCCGCATTCATTGCCATGCTCACTGGGGCCGATGGCGAATCCACACGGATGAGCCTGACAGGCATCATCGCACTGGCCCTGTTTGGGTATTGCTTTAAGGACGCAGCGTTTCGCCGTTCCCCGACTGATCTCGTTGGCGGCATTTCCGTTGGTCTGCTGATGACAGCGGGCTGGGCAACGACTGGTATCCTCGGGGCTGATGATTTCGACCCAACGCCGCTGGCATCGTTATCTTTTGTTCGCCCTGTGGGGGACTCTCTGCAATACCTGATGACGTTTTCTGGTGCGACCATCACGTTCGGAGTCGCAACGGTGGGCGGAGTATTACTCGGTGCATTTCTCGTGGCCTGGGGGCGCGGCACATTCAGCGTACGCGGCTTTGATGGCACCGAGGAACTAGCCAACCATATGCTTGGTGGTGCGCTGATGGGCATTGGTGGTGTCATGGCACTGGGCTGCACGATTGCGCAAGGGATCGGCGGCGTATCGACCCTGTCGCTTGGCTCACTACTCGCCATGCTGTCCATTGCCGTTGGCTGCGTCACGGCCATTCGACGCATTGACCGCAAAGCCGGATTGATCGGTTACGACTAAGCCTCTATTTATAGGCTGTGAACTTTTCGGTTAAGCGAAGCTACTTAGACGCAATCATATTCCAACTTGATAATTTATATTTTCCGAATATGATATTTGCAGGCGTGTGGGTGAATCATACGCTCACGAGCCAAACAACGTTTGATCGTAAATCGAAAAGATGGAAGTGACGCCAAGTCACCAATCTGGAAACTAGGAGATACGAATGAAGGGGACACGTTCAGGTCTTTCCCTCTTTATGGGACTGCTCCTCGGTGCTGCGGTTGTTACCGCTGCCGATGCGCATGATATTACCTTTGACGTGGTTGATGGAGGCATTCCGGTTTCGCTAAGCGGCGCGCCGGGCGATCCGGCGAATGGCCGGAAGCTCGCCATCCACCGCAAGAAGGGCAATTGCCTTGCCTGCCATACCATGCCCGTTGCGGAACAGCCGTTCCACGGTGAGATCGCCCCCGATCTCGAAGGTGTTGGTAGCCGGTTTAGCGAAGCCGTATTGCGCTTACGCATTGCCGATCCGAAGCGCATCGTGGAAGACACCATGATGCCAGCTTATTACCGCGACACCGGTCTATTCCGCGTCAACAAGGGTTTCCGCAAGAAATCCATGCTAACCGCACAGGAAGTTGAGGACATTGTGGCGTACCTCATGACCCTTAAGGACTAACACCTGAAGCATGGCGGAATTAAACGCCCCTTTCAGGCCAAGGAGACTTTTATGACAAAAGAGTTTGTTCACATTGAAGTAACGCGACGTGACGTTCTTGCAGGCGGCATTGCCGGTCTGCTGGCCGTCACCGGTGTCGCTGGCTTCAGCGGTTTGGCAAAAGCCGACGCCGCAGCCACGCAAGCCATGATCGACAAGATCGCTGGCGGGAAAAGCATCGAAACTGGCCGCGTCCATCTGGATATGCCGCAAATTGCAGAAAACGGTAATACGGTACCGCTCGGCGTCAGCGTCGACAGCCCGATGACCGATGGCGATCACGTTAAGGCTATCCATATCTTAGCCGAAGGTAATCCAACCCCAGAGGTTGCCAGCTTTTACCTGTCACCGCGTAACGGTGTTGCCGAAGTCTCTGCGCGCATGCGTATGGCCGGGACCCAGGACATCATCGCGGTCGCTGAAATGAGTGACGGTACCATTCACGTGGACCGCGTTCAGGTTAAAGTCACCATTGGCGGTTGCGGCGGCTAACGCCCCCGATAAGGAGTACAAACAATGGCTAAGAAAGCTAAAGCACGTATCAAGCTCCCCAAAAGCGTCGCCAAGGGCGAAGCCTTTGAGGTCAAGGCACTGATTTCGCATAAGATGGAATCTGGTCGCCGTAAAGACAAGAAAACGGGTGAGTTCATCCCCCGTCACATCCTGAATAAGTTCACCGCCAATTACAACGGCGAGGAAGTATTCAGTGCCGCTTGGCATCCTTCTGTATCTGCCAACCCCTATATAGCATTCCACGTTGTCGCTCAGGATAGCGGCAAAATGGAATTTGTCTGGGTTGATGATGCCGGTGAGGAGTTCGCCAAGTCGGTTAAAGTCAAGGTGGCCTAGGCCACGTCACGCAACAAATAAGGGAGGCTTTTGCCATGTTGCGAAAGTTACTTACTGTAGCGATGGCGACCGGTCTAATGGCCGTTTCGTCAAATGCCTTTGCCGACGGCAACTGGGGCAAATACCAGGTCGGTGAAACCCGTAGCGGATACACGTACGCCGCGCCGGAAACGCAGGCAATTCAGGACGATGATTTTGAAAACCCTGGTTTTATCTGGGTCGATTACGGTGATGAACTGTGGTCGACTGCCGACGGTGCCGCAAACAAATCCTGCGCCGATTGTCACAGCGATGCTTCAGAAAGCATGGCCAATGTGGGCACCACGTATCCGGTCTACAATGCCGATACTCAGAAACCCATAAACGTCGAACAGCGTATTAACAAATGCCGTAAAGAAAACATGCAGGCTGATCCCTGGAAGTATGAATCCAAGGAACTTCTCTCCATGACAGCATTTATACGCAATCAGTCGAGCGGCATGCCGTTGAATACTGATGTTTCGGGTGCCATGGCACCGTTCTTTGAAAAGGGCAAGGCGTTCTTCTACAAGCGCCGCGGCCAACTCGACCTATCTTGCGCCAACTGCCATGAGGACAACGCCGGCGGAATGCTGCGTGCTAACCTTCTGAGTCAGGGCCAGATCAACGGCTTCCCGACTTACCGCCTGAAATGGCAAAAGCCGGGCTCCACGCACCGTCGCTTCCGTGGTTGCAACAAGCAAGTCCGCTCGCAGCCCTACAGGTACGGTTCTGATGAGTACGTGAACCTTGAGGTCTTCCTCATGGATCGCGGTCGCGGCCTACCGGTCGAAGCACCGGCTATCCGTAACTAATCTATGACTATCTGGAAGCGGGGAATGCCGACAGGCGCTCCCCGTTTTCATGTCTTAATTTTTTTTATTTTTAAATTTTTCCTTTGTTTCAATAACCAAGAGTTAAACGCACGACATGTTGAATAGACGCGATTTTTTACAGGTTGCCCTTGCAGCCGGAGCCCTTCCCATGGCGAGTGGCGGTATTGCCCGCGCAGCTGCCGCCCAAAAAATCACCCAGGATTCATTGCTGGAATTTGCCCCGGTCGGACAAGTCACATTGCTGAACTTCACCGACATTCATGCTCAGCTAATGCCTATCCATTTCCGTGAGCCCTCGGTTAATCTTGGTGTTGGCGACGTTAACGGGTTGCCACCGCATATCACCGGCAAGGCGTTCCTTGAAAGCTTTGGCATCGAGCCCGGCTCATCACAGGCCTATGCGCTCTCGAGCAACGATTTCACCGCGCTGGCTGGCTCCTATGGCCGCGTTGGCGGCCTCGACCGCATGGCAACGCTGGTCAAGGCCATTCGTGCTGAACGTCCCGACAATACGTTGCTGCTCGACGGCGGCGATACCTGGCAGGGCTCATATACTTCGCTCATGACCGATGGCGAAGACATGGTCGATGCCATGAATGCGCTAGGCGTTGATGCCATGACGGCACATTGGGAGTTCACCTACGGTACAGATCGCGTGCTGGAACTCGTCGATAAGCTGGAAGGTAAATTCCTGGCTGGAAACGTGCGCGATACCGATTGGGAAGAAGAAGTCTTTGATGCGACCGCGACCTACGAGCGCGGTGGCGTGAAGATTGCCGTCATCGGTCAGGCCTTCCCCTATACGCCGGTGGCAAACCCACGTTACATGATTCCGACATGGTCCTTTGGCATTCAGGAAAAACTGGTGCAAAAACGTGTCGATGCCGCGCGCGCCGACGGTGCGGAACTCGTCGTGTTGCTAAGCCACGACGGTTTCGATGTGGACCGCAAGCTGGCGTCACGTGTTAATGGTATCGACGTCATTCTGACCGGCCACACCCACGATGCCATTCCCGAGATCGTCACAGTCAATGAGACGTTGCTGGTCGCATCAGGCTCGCATGGCAAGTTCCTCGCACGACTCGACCTCAACGTGCAGGACGGCAAGATCGCAGATTATTCGTTCCGCCTGATCCCGGTGTTCTCGGATGCTATTACCCCCGACCCCGAAATGGCCGCCATTATCAAACGCATCCGCGATCCGCATGAAGCCGAGCTTAACCGGGTTCTTGGCCAAACCGACAGCCTGCTATATCGCCGTGGTAACTTTAACGGCACGTTCGATGATCTGATCTGTCAGGCATTGATGAGCGAGCGCGATACGCAGATTTCCATGTCACCGGGCTTCCGGTGGGGTGCAACACTGCTGCCCGGTCAGGACATCACCGTAGATGATATTTATAACCAGACGGCCATTACCTATCCCAATGCCTACCGCTCGGAAATGACGGGCGCGTTCATCAAGGAAATTCTCGAGGACGTTGGCGATAACCTGTTTAACCCCGACCCCTACTATCAGCAGGGCGGTGACATGGTTCGTGTCGGCGGTCTGGGCTATGCCATTGATGTCGGCAAGCCCATGGGCGAGCGTATTTCAGATCTAACCTTGCTCGGCAGCGGTGAGAAAATCGACGCGTCCAAGACCTATACGGTTTCCGGCTGGGCCTCGGTTAACGAAGGCACAGAGGGCCCGCCAATTTTCGATGTGCTGACCAATTACATCGAAAAACAAGGCACCGTTCATATTGAAGAAAACAGCTCAATTAAGGTTTCCGGCATCTAGCCAACAGACCAGGATATGAATTACGACAAACAGGAATATGGGCAACCGTGTTCCTGTTTGTCGTTTAAAAGACGTATCTACGGGCGAATATAAATCCAGCCCTGTAACGTACGCTCGACAATCTCGGCAATGCCCGCTTGCACAAAATCGACGCCGTCGATCAGATCATCTGCATCGTGCTGGGTCGCATCCATGGTGTTACCACAGCCGACAAATTCCACATCGTATTTCAACAGGCTCTCAATTCTGTCGGTCACAGGCGAAGACTCCTTGTAGAACCCCTTCATCCCGTCACCAAACGCAACGATGACGATGCGTACATTGTCCATGCCATAGAATTTCTGCAAATTTATCGCGTTATAAAGGATGTTGTTCATGGCCTTTGGATCATCACTCGACATCTGAAGAATAATTTTACGCGGCTCATCAAAGCTGGGAAGTGGTTCAGCAAGTTGGGTTTCCGCAGCAGCCATGGCGATGTGCCCGGACAGTCCCAAAAGAAGAATGGCAAGGAAGGCTATACGCAGGAGCTTGAATGTCATGGTCAGGCCTTTCGATGCTTCAAAATCGCGACGATTTATTTTAGACGAATAGGAGGTATGTGGGTAGCGGTATAGCAACGACGAGAAGGACCTCTACCTGGATACGATATTATGCTGCTTGTTATAACATGGCATATAAGCTCTGATTTTCCCGCCTTAGTCCATTAAAATGATGCGCGGCGACAGAGCCCCATAACGCATTGAAAATACTGAATTAAATCACAGCATTGCTATTCTTTTTTTCGATTCAACGATTGAGTTTCAACGCCATTCCATGTATACATTATATATAAATCGAATATGTGGATGCGGTCACCTGACCGCTTGGTATACCAAAAAGAAATGGGGGTAAATTTCATGGCACCTCAGCCACTCAGCAAGCTTGCCAAGCTCAAGCAGACCATATTGAAGGGGCCGGATAAATCTTCATCTGGTACTGCCGATATGACGCCGATCACGCCAGACGTAACACGACGCAATTTTCTGATGACTGGTGCAGCCGCTGGTGGCGCAGTCGTCGCGGCCAGTGTTCCCGGTGTCACTAACGCAGCCAATCCGGAAAACCTGCCGCCGAACGTTCCGGAATGGTCCTCTATGCTTGGTGAAGCCGTTGATACAACGCCATACGGCCAGCCATCACCGTTTGAAAGTCACGTTGTGCGCCGCAATGTGGAATGGTTGACCTCTACCACCGAGGCCTCGATCAATTTCACCCCGCTGGCGAACCTACATGGCATTATCACGCCGAACGGTTTGGCATTTTGCCGCCATCATGCTGGCGCCGCCGAGGTCGACCCCGCCGATCACCGCCTGATTATTCATGGCATGGTTGAGCGCGAAATAATTTTGACCATGGAAGACCTTTTGCGACTGCCTTCGGTTAGCCGCATTCACTTTCTCGAATGCGCTGCCAATGGTGGCATGGAATGGCGCGGCGCACAGATGGAAGCCGTACAGTTCACCCACGGCATGATCAACTGTTGCGAGTGGACCGGTGTAAAACTATCGACCGTTCTCGAGCACGCCGGGGTTAAATCCAACGCCAAGTGGATCCTTGCCGAAGGTGCTGATGCTGCTGGCATGACGCGTTCCATTCCCATGGAGAAAGCACTTGATGACGCCATTCTGGTTTATGCCCAGAACGGTGAAATGCTGCGTCCCGAACAGGGTTATCCGCTACGCCTGCTGATCCCCGGTTGGGAAGGCAATATGAGCATCAAATGGTTGCGCCGCCTAGAAATTGGCGATCAGCCCTGGCACACGCGTGAGGAAACATCCAAGTACACGGACCTGCTGGAATCCGGTAAGGCACGCCGCTTTACCTGGGCTCAGGAAACAAACTCGGTGATCACCTCGATCGCGCCCGAACGCCCGCTTAATGGCAAGGGTTTCTACGAAATCTCAGGTATCGCCTGGAGCGGCAGCGGTAAAATCAAAAGGGTCGATGTCTCGGTCGATGGTGGTCGGAACTGGACCACAGCAGCAATTGACGGCCCGGTCCTCGACAAGGCTCTGGTGCGCTTTCGCATGCCGTGGAACTGGAACGGCGACGAACGTCTTATACAGAGCCGTGCCATGGATGAGACCGGTTACGTCCAGCCGACGTTCTCGCAACTTCGCGAAGCACGCGGCACTTGGTCTATCTATCATCGCCACGCCATTCACTCATGGCTCATTCGCTCCAGCGGAGAGGTTGAAAATGTCCAACTTTCGTAAATTAGCATGCGCCGCGTGCGTATTGGGCGTTGCCCTTTTCACAACAGCAACCAGCCACGCCGAAGACTTCACCGACATCGGTCGCGCCGTCACGGCGGAGGAAATCACCGGTTGGGATATTGATGTTCGCCCTGATGGCAAAGGCCTGCCCGCAGGTCAGGGTAGTGTCGAAACGGGCGAAGAAGTTTACATGGAGCGCTGTGCGCACTGCCACGGTGAATTTGGCTATGGCGGCGGTTCACGCTATCCACAACTTGTAGGCGGCGAGGACACACTCACCACGGAAGACCCACGCAAGACCATCGGTAGCTACTGGCCCTATGCATCAACGTTGTTTGATTATATCAAGCGCGCCATGCCGTTTGGTGAGGCCCAGACCCTGAGCAACGACGAAGTCTACGCACTCAGTGCTTTCCTGTTTAATATCAATGGAATCATCGAAGATGATGCGGTGATGAATGCGCAAACACTGCCCGCTGTTGTCATGCCCAATGCAGACGGCTTCATTGATGACAATCGCCCGGACGTCAAAAATCCGGCGTGCATGAGTGACTGTGTCGAAACCGTCACAATCGAGTCCTATGCCAAGAAAGTCGGCGTAACACCCGAAGATGAAACGGAGCAGTAGGTCTCAAGCCTGATTGAAAGAAAAATGCAGATGATCTGGTGATCTACACCTGATCATCTGCCGTGCATGAAGTGATGCCCTTCGCATCCGGGCCACAGAATTGTTTATACAACAACTCAATCAACTGGCGGGCGTCTTCACTGGCCAGCGAATAATAAATAGATTTCGATTCACGTCGCGTCGCGACCAGCCCCTCGGCACGAAGTCGCGCCAGTTGCTGCGACAGGGTCGGTTGACGAACCCCAAGCAACTTTTCCAGATCACTAACGTTCGATTCACCCTGTGCTAGCGTACAAAGAATCATAAGACGATTCTCATTGGCAAGGCCCTTCAGAAAGCTCGAGGCCTCGCACACGTTGTCACGCAGATCTTCTTGCTCAGGATCTTCCATTACATCCCCCCCGGGAAAGCGTGTTCTTCATACAGGCACACATTATATAACTCACGAATGTGTATACATAATTAGCGAATTTTCGCGCGGTGCGATAGTTATTTTTACATATGGTCAAGATATCAAAGCCTGACCCACTATATTGCGATGGTGCCACATACGACACAGCATGATTGTGACGTGCGTCACAATCAGTAATTTTAAATTTTCTGAGTGGAGAAAGATGGTGCACCGGGGAGGATTCGAACCCCCGACCCCCAGATTCGTAGTCTGGTGCTCTATCCAACTGAGCTACCGGTGCATACCGCCAAAACGCTCATCAGCGAACTTCGTAAAGAAGTGCTTCGCGTCGTGGAAGCGGAACCTACTCTACGGTTTCAGCAAACGCAAGACGCATAACACAGGTTTTTTCATGCTAGATTTGAAACTTCACACAAGCCTCGCCTGCATACGTTAAAATGCATAAAAAGGCCGAAAATTGTTTATAAAATGGGAACTTGTACCAATAAACCCCATTGAGTAATATCCTTGCGGGACCATGTGGTGCCGGGAAATTTACTTTTTATCATAATGAGTTCTTAAGTAACTCTACGCTAAATAAACAAGAGACTTCTTCAGAGGGGTTGCCAACGCGGCACAAACTCAACAGCCGCGGGAATGAGGGACAGTTAATAATATGACGTCAACCAAGGTTCGGACTGTAATCACAGGGGCTGCGCTGCTGGTTTCCGCCTGCTCGTTCGCGGAGGAATCTCTTTGGCCATCACTGACAGGCGAAGATCCCGCTGGGAGCACAGGCACGCAAGAAGCTGCACAGCCAGCACCATCGTCCATTCCAGCAACGCCACAACCAACGCTCGGCTCGACGAGCTTTGAGCCCACTGGCGTTACACCGGGACAAGCAACCGGCACATTCGTCGGTCAGAAGGTTGTGGAACTGCGCGGAGAGCTGCAAAGCCTGCAAGGCGCAATTTCTCAGCATAACCGTATTTTGCAGGATCTGCGCGGCAAGATCGTCGGCGATTCGCAACGCTACCATAATACTGTCGCGGCCATGAACGCGCGGTTGCAAGTCGGCACGACGCCGGGCAATCCAATTCTGGTGCAGCAATTTAACAATGCGCAGGGTGATCTGGATCAGGTTGATGGCGACATAATTGCCATGAACCAGCTTTCCCACGGCGTATCGACCGATTCAACCATGTCAGCATTTCTCGCTGAATCCGCTAGCGCCGCATTCGGCGTGTCAGGCGCAGTTGACGAAGACCATCGACAACTTGCGATCTTACAGGATGAAGTCAACCGCACGGTTGTCCTGATTGAACGCCTGCTCAAGGAAGTTTCAAGCGATGTCCGCCGCCAGACGGCTTATGTCGCGACAGAGCGTTCAAACCTGAACCTGCTTTCCGCTGGTATTCGCTCTGGTGAAATTTACGGCGTCAGCCTGATTAACCAGGCCATGGCTGCTGCTGGTAACAGCAATAGCAACATGGCTGGACTGCCTGCCGATACTTCCGGACGACGTCCGCTGGTTGTCATCCGCTTTGACCGCACGGATGTGCCTTACCAACAGGCACTTTATAATGCCGTCAGCAAAGTGCTGGAACGTCGCCCCGATGCCGTCTTTGATTTGGTTGCCGTAGCACCTGCGACTGGTGACGAGGCAACAATCGCGCTCAATTCATCAAAATCACGCCGCCATGCAGAGAACGTGCTGCGTTCACTGGTCGACATGGGCTTGCCACCCTCACGCATTGCCGTGTCGGGCAAGACCGCCGTTAGCGCAGGCGTGAATGAGGTCCATCTCTACCTGCGTTAAATCGCAAACGATCAATGACATTGGAAACGGCACCCTGATAAACGGGGTGCCGTTTTTGTTTCCGGGCTAAACTTCACTTGCAGCAATGATTGCCCATCACTTGAGTTTTGGGTTAAACCTGTTACTTCAAATCACGTAGGCTATAGCCAGTTAAACAGGGGGAACGGCATCCATGGATTATGACGAGAGCACCGCTCCTCATCACATCGTGACTTGGACTGAGGTCCACCGCGACGCCAGACTTTTGGTGCGCAGGCTGATGTCCCACGGCCCATGGCATGGCATCATTGCGCTGACCCGGGGCGGTCTTGTCCCGGCCGCCATCGTCGCGCGCGAGATGGGTATCCATGTGGTCGATACGCTTTGCATCACCAGCTACGCGCATCAGCAACAGGGCCATATTGAAGTCCTCAAGACCCCTGAGGTCGCCATGCAAGGCGGCGGAGAGGGCTGGCTGCTGATAGACGATCTTGTGGATACGGGATCAACTGCTAAAGAAGCACGGCAGCTGTTGCCCAACGCATTTTTTGCAACCGTCTATGCCAAGCCACAAGGCATCGAATCCACTGACCTGTTCGTCCATGAAATAGCGCAGGAGGTCTGGGTGGTGTTCCCTTGGGATGCTGAACCCCAATACGTCGAGCCCATGTCCACCAAATTATAAAATTGGCAGCGGGGCATGCGTTGGAACTAAGGCACGTGCACACTCAAACTCAAATAAAAAGAAAATGAATATGGTCAAGACTGACTTTGATTGCGACATCGCCATTATCGGTGCCGGGCATAATGGACTGACATGTGCCGCGTATCTCGCCAAGGCCGGTTATTCCGTCAAAGTTTTCGAACGGCGATCTATTGTTGGTGGCGCAGCCATTACTGAAGAATTCCACCCAGGATTCCGTAACTCAGTGTGCGCTTATACCGTCAGCTTGCTGAACCCAAAGGTCTTGAACGAGCTTGAACTCCATCGCCACGGGCTGGAAATCGTTGCCCGCGACCTACCTAATTTTCTGCCAATATCTGATACAGAAATGTTTCCCGTTCACTGCGACCTGGCTGCAAAAAAAGCTGAGATCGCACGTTTTTCGCAACATGATGCCGACGCGCTCGACGATTACGATGCGACGATCGAACATCTCGCAAACGTCCTGCGCGAGCTGGTGCTTGAGACCCCACCCAATGTCGGTGGCGGCCTAAGCGATCTGGGCCGTGCTGTTAAAGCCGTTAAAAAATTCAACAAACTCGACCTACCCGAACTGCGTGATCTCGCTGACATCATGATCATGAGCGCCGCAGACTTTCTTGGCCGCTGGTTCGAGAATGAGACAGTGAAAGCCATGTTTGCCTACGACGGCATTGTCGGCACCATGGCCAGCCCCTATCACCCCGGCACAGCTTATGTCCTTCTGCACCATGCCTTTGGCGAGGTTAACGGTGTCAAAGGCGCATGGGGCCATGCAGTTGGTGGTATGGGTGCGATATCCAACGCCATGGCCGCAGCTGCACGCGAAGCCGGTGCAGAGATCGAAACCGATGCCGCGATCAGCCGTGTATTGATTGAAAATGACAAGGCATGTGGCGTGGTCCTGCAAGACGGGCGTACAGTGCGGTCACGTCTGGTGGCTGCCAACGTTAACCCCAAACTGTTGTTCGGCCAGCTTGTAGCACCCGAAGCGCTGGACGCAGACTTCCGCCGCCGCATGGATAACTTCAAGTGCGGCTCAGGCACCTTCCGCATGAACGTGGCGTTATCGGAGATTCCCAAGTTCACCTGCGTACCCGATGGTGAGCATGAATTCCATATGTCCGGTGGCGTCTATATGGCGCCGACCATGGACTATATGGACGAAGCGTACCGCGAGGCCCGCACCCGTGGCTGGTCAAGACGTGCCTGTGTTGAAATGGTTGTGCCATCAACGCTTGATTCCACCCTTGCCCCCGAAGGCCAGCATGTCGCAAGCTTGTTCTGCCAGCACTTCAACCCTGACCTGCCGGACGGCCTGCAATGGGATGATGTGAAGGATCAAGTCATCAACGATATTTTTGATACGGTCTGCGAATATGCGCCGAACTTCCGCGCTTCTGTCCTGGGCTATCAGGCATTCAGTCCGCTTGATCTGGAGCGTGAATTTGGCCTGATCGGCGGCGACATCTTCCACGGCGCGCTGGACCTTAATCAGCTTTACACCATGCGCCCGACCATGGGGCACGCGGATTACAGGATGCCCGTAAAAGGATTGTATCTCTGTGGCTCAGGTGCGCACCCCGGCGGTGGCGTTACGGGTGTTCCCGGGCACAATGCAGCGCGTGAAATTATTTCTGATCTGAAGAGCTGGTTCCACCGCTAAACACTATTTATGCGGCGAGCAGCTCCTCAACCCGGCTCATGAGTTCATTAATTGCCACGGGCTTGACCAGATAGGCAGCGCAGCCTTCACGGTACGCTTCATCATAATCTTCAGTGGTGCGATGCGCGCTTAAAGCGACAACAGGTATGCCCTGCGTCGAAGCTTCTGATTTCAAGGCACGCAGCACATCCCATCCCGTCATGCCCGGCATGCTCATATCTGTCACGATCAGGTCCGGGTGTACTTCCCTTGCACGTTCCACACCGACAATTCCATCTTCCGCCACAGCGACGTCGTGTCCACTTTTACGAAATGCGGCTCTCAGCAATCCGCGGAACAGTTCATCATCATCTATGACAAGTATTGTCGACATACCGGGGGGGCTTCTCTAACTCTGGATACATAGGGAATAAGAAAAATCATACGTACAGACGAACATATCGCCTGTGTACTCATATGAGGACACAGAGCGCGCCTTACAAGATGCTGAATTACAGCGCGATATTATCGATCAGCCGGGTCCGACCTAGTTGCGCCGCACCCAATACCCTGCCCGAACGCTGTCCGAGTTCATCGAGGTTCGAAACGGCACCAAATGTCTCGGTTTCGCGCAAGCTTATATAGTCCACGGATGAAAACCCGGCGTCGGTCAGCTTAACTTTCGCACGCGATACAGCCTCATCGGCCTTGCCGCCACCTCGTACAGCGTCGGCAATATCATTGAGTGCTTCATAAAGTATAGGCGCAGCAGCACGCTCCGTCGCATTCAGATAAGCATTGCGCGAAGACAGAGCCAAGCCGTCGGCCTCGCGCACAGTCGGCACGCCTTCTATAGAAACCGGAATGCAAAGATCGGCGCCCATGCGCTTAATGACCTGTAACTGCTGGAAATCCTTTTCCCCGAATAGCGCAACATCCGGCAATGCCTGCAACAGTAATTTTGTAACAATTGTGGCAACGCCGGTAAAAAATCCGGACCTGTGCGCACCTTCCAGACACTCAGCTAAATCACCGACCATGACCCGTGTAACATCGCCATGGCCGTACATTTCGCCCACGCCCGGCGCATAGAGCAAATCAACATCAGCAGCAACCAGCATCTCGCAATCACGCGCTTCATTGCGCGGATAGCTACCAAGGTCTTCGTTCTCTCCAAACTGGGTGGGATTAACGAACAAGGTTACACAAACTCGATCAGCCATGGCATGTGCGCGTTCAACCAGCGACATATGTCCAGCATGCAAGGCGCCCATGGTGGGGACCAGTGCAATGCTTTGCCCTGCAGCACGCCAGTGCGCTACATGCGCACGCAGATCAGCGATTGTGCGCACGGTTTCCAATGGTGCCTCAGACGTCATCCTGCTGCACGGACTTCTTCATACCGAACAGGTGCTCCGGACCTGGGAATTTACCTGCACGGACATCTTCGGCGTATGCCTTTGCCGACGCCTCAATCTGCTCACCGAGCAATGCGTAACGCTTAACGAACTTGGGCGTAAAATCAGTGAACAAACCAACCAAATCTTCGGTAACCAGAATTTGTCCATCGCATGCCGCTGATGCACCAATTCCAATGGTCGGCACATCGACCGTCTCTGTAATTTCTCGCGCAATTGGCTCCATCGTACCTTCGATAACCATGGAGAACGCACCAGCCTCTTCAACCGCCTTGGCATCGGCGACGATACGCCGGGCCTCGTCATCTTCCTTACCACGTGCCCTGAACCCGCCCGTGGCGTGAACAGACTGCGGCATCAGACCAACATGCCCCATAACCGGGACACCCCGCTTGGTCAGGTAGCTAATGGTTTCAGCCATCTCGACGCCACCTTCGATCTTGACGCCCGAGGCACCCGACTCACTCATCAACCGCGCAGCATTACGAAAGGCAACCGCCGGGCTTTCCTCGTAGGAGCCAAACGGCATATCAACAATCACGCAACTGCGCTTTGATCCACGCATAACCGCCTGCGTATGAGCAATCATCATATCCAGCGTCACGCTCAATGTGTTTTCCATGCCGTAGATCACCATGCCCAGCGAATCGCCGACCAACAGCAGGTCCGTATAGGTATCGAGCCAGCGCGCCGTCAGCACCGTATAGGCTGTCAGGCAGACAATTGGCTCTTTGCCCTTACGATTGCGAATTTCGGGAATCGTTGTGCGCTTCTTGCTCTCAATAACGGCGCTCATAGCGCATACTCCATATTCATATGGCGGTCCTGAACAACAGGGCGGCACTAGACAATCAGCATATTGTGCAGTGCACAATCATGTCAAATTCCGTGTTCTTATAGGCCATCAAGCGGCGTTTGGCGATCATCGTCATCACGGGCACGCGGGCGTTTGGCACGGAATGACCAGTACAATACACCGACGAACAGAACCGCCAGAATAACCAGCCAGTTACCATCCATTTCGCCAAGCATGTCAGATAAAACCATGTTCTTCCATTCTGACTGTTTGCAGCATAACAAACACAGGGTAGCATGAGCATATGTTCAGGGGAGAAACATTCAGAAGCGCACGCGCCATCATATTGGCAATTTCGTGTGCGGCTTTCGTGTCGGCCTGCGTGCCCAGGCAGGTGCCGATCGTAACGACGTCGCAACCGGTACGTGCCGACCACCATATGGTCGCTACGGCCAACCCGTTTGCCACCGAATCAGCCCTTGAAATCCTGAGCGAAGGCGGCAGTGCCGCCGATGCAGCTATTGCCGCGCAAATGGTGTTAGGCCTCGTTGAACCGCAATCATCCGGTATCGGCGGCGGTGCGTTCATGATGTATTTTGATGCCGATAGCGGCGATATCGCTGCCTATGACGGTCGAGAAACCGCACCGCGCTCAGCCACCCCCGATATGTTTCTGAATGCACAGGGTGAGCCGCGAGGTTTCCATGACGCTGCTGTTGGTGGCCTGTCTGTCGGCGTTCCCGGTGTGGTTCGCATGCTGGAAATGGTCCATGCCGAGCACGGCAGATTACCGTGGGCACGATTGTTCGAACCTGCGATTCTCCTCGCCCGCGACGGTTTCCCGATATCCCAACGCCTGCATATGCTCTCAGACAACGATGAATATCTAAAATCTTTTACCGATACGGCTGGATATTTGTTTGATCGTGATGGCGCCCCCCATCCGGCAGGCAGCGTCCTGCGTAATCCTGCATTTGCCGACACGCTCCAGATGATCGCAGACGGTGGAGCACAGGCCTTCTATGAAGGCCCCATCGCACACGGCATTGTGCAAAGCTTGCGCGGCGCACCCCTGAACCCCTCGGGCATGACACTTGATGACATGGCGCGCTACCGGGCCGTTAAGCGCGCACCCGCGTGCGCACCGTACCGGGACTATCTGGTCTGCGGCATGCCGCCGCCATCTTCTGGTGGTATCACCACGCTACAGATTCTCGGCATCCTGCAAAATTTTGACATGGCGAAAAACAAGCCCGGTTCGGTGGCGTCCATTCACCTGATGGCAGAAGCCAGCCGTCTGGCCTTTGCTGATCGCAACGTCTATCTCGCCGACCCTGATTTTGTTCCACCCCCACCGGGGATGCTGGACCCAGCCTATTTGAATTTACGTGCATCAGAAATTTCCCTGACCCGTGCAGGCGGCAACGTTCTGCCCGGCATGCCCGGGGTTGGTGCGGAAAACCATCTTGCGCCCGATAACATTGAAAAGGGCCTTTCCACCACGCATTTCAGCATCATCGATGCTGATGGCAATGCAGTTTCCATCACATCGAGTATCGAAACCCAATTTGGTTCACGCCTTATGAGCGGAGGTTTCCTGCTCAACAATCAGCTGACGGACTTCTCGTTCCGACCTGAAAAAAATGGCGCTGACGTCGCCAACCGGGTTGAACCGGGTAAACGCCCGCGCAGTTCCATGGCACCCACACTGGTGTTTGACGCCAATGGTCGTGTGGTTCTGGCCATCGGATCACCGGGCGGCTCATCCATTATCGGCTATGTTGCTCAAACACTGGTTGGCACGCTGGACTGGAAGCTCAATGTTCAACAGGCTATCGACCTGCCACATTACCTCAACAAAAACGGCGCAACGCGGCTCGAGGCTGGCACCGCGCTTGAAAAGCTGAAGCCCGCACTTGAACAAATGGGTCACGAAGTTGATATCCGCGCCATGACCAGTGGCTTGCAGGGTGTCGCCGTTGATGACAACGGTCTGTATGGCGGTGCAGACCCGCGCCGGGAAGGATATGCCGCCGGAGACTGAATAACCATTTCACGCAATATGGGGAGTTATTGTCATGGAAACGTTAACAGCACTCAGCATTGATATCAGGCTACTGGTTTATAGCGCCCTACTATGCCTCGTGGTCTGGCTACCATATATTCTGGCTGGTATTGGGCACTTCGGCCTGACACGCATGGTCAGCTATCCGGCCTGCGATTTCCGAGAACTGCCGCAATGGGCGCAACGTCTGCACCGCGCGCACATGAATTTGATAGAGAACCTCGCCCCGTTTGCGACCCTGGTTCTCGTCGCTCACATGATTGGCGCAGCCAATGAAATAACTGCGCTCGGTGCGCGGCTATTTTTCTGGGCCAGAATCGTACAAATTCTCAGCCATACCTTCGGTATCCCATGGGTGCGGACACTAAGCTTCTTTGTCGGCACACTCGGCAACATCCTTATCCTGCTGCAAATCATCGGTGGTGGAAGCTGGTAATATTATGAAGGCCGGCACAAATGCCGGCCTTCATCACCGAGTCCGCCTAGTGCTGTCAGGGCTGCCAGAACGGTTTCGATGCTTCAATTTCAGCTTCGTGGCGCGTGATCCCCATATCATTGAGTAGTCGCACGTCTATCAAGGCTAGTTGTTTACGCTCCTTGTATCGATGCTGCCAATGCACCAACACGTGCCAAAACGAACAGATTCCCAGTGTCGTTTTCTTACGAACACCGCACAAAACTGTTGCATGATCAATCAAGCCTGCCTCCATCATCACATTAGGGTCTGGTTCTGATGAGTATCGGTGCCGGACAGGTGTTGCATCCACACAAATCAGTTCGATACGTATCGAAGCAATTGCGTTGGATTGAGTGCTATGGTGATGAAAATCCATCAGGAGGCACGAATTCCAATGGTAAACCTGGATGCCCGAATATCATTTCCCGCAGCCGTACTGGCAGATCAGACACGAGAAAGCATCGTTATGGCCCTGATGGATAACCGGGCATATACGGCAAAGGAGCTCGCCCATTCCGCGGGCATTACGCCGCAAACGGCCAGTTTTCACCTGAAGAAATTACTCGAAAGCGGCATACTTGTGCGCGACATACAGGGTCGACATTCCTATTACCGTTTGCATGGCCCGGATGTCGCCGCTGCCATTGAAGCCCTCATGCGTATAGCCCCTACACCGGGCATGCCCCCGCACGCAAAGCGCTATGAAGAACAGTTTCTGTTCGCGCGTCATTGCTATGATCACCTGGCTGGATGGCTGGGCGTCGCCGTGGCGCAGCAGATTGAAACACGCGAGCTCATCCGGTCATCCGGACTTGAGTGTCACCTAACCGAAAAAGGTACATTGTTTTTTGCAGGTCTGGGAATTAATACGGACGCGTTAAAACGCCGACGGCGTAACTTTCTGTCACCCTGTATTGATTGCACCGAGCGCAGGCCTCATCTGTCGGGTGCCTTAAGTGCTGCCATGTTGGAATATTTTCTAGATCACGCATGGCTCAAAATGGGTGAGGTTCCCCGCGCATTGATATTAACGCCGCTGGGTAGCGAGATGTTCGAACAAACCCTCGGCCTGACATTGAAAAAAGCCGCCTGAGTGCAACTAGGATTCCATTTCCATGGCGGGTAGTTCAAGTTTGAAGGCCGTCCCTTCAGGACCAGTACTCGCCAATTCGATTCGCCCGCCGTGGGCAACGACAATGTCATGCGCAATGACAAGGCCCAGACCGGTGCCGTCTTTACGGGTGGTCCCGGTGAAAGGTTCAAACAGGTGTTCACGGGTTTTCTCCGGCAATCCCGGTCCGTTATCCATGAGTTCGATATATGCCGTATCGCCTTGTGCATATGCACGCACCTCAAAAACAGGCGCGCCTGCCTGGCGGGCGTTCAGTGCAATATTGTGAAATACCCGAAACAACTGGTTACGATCACCAACGACGGTGACCTCGAACGGCACATCGTTTTGCCATTGCATAGCGCAACGGCCAGAAGCATCCTCGGTGATAAGCATGTCCTCGCGTAAAGACACGTCCACCTCGGTCATAAGCTCGCGTAAATGAAACGGTTCGGGGCGCAGTTTTAAGTCGCTGGCACTTACAAAATCAAGCGTCTGCGTACATAACCGCACGGCACGGTTGGTCGCTGCGTACAAGCGGGGCATGACGCGCTGAACTTCAGGATCATCGATGACGGCTAGGCGATCAGAGGCCAATACGGCAGTGGCTAGCGTATTGCGCAAATCATGATTAACCCGCGCCACGGCAGCGCCCAGGGCCGCCAAACGGCCTTTTTGACGCAAAGCACGGCGGACCTCTTCCTGCATGATGCGCAACTCACGCTGGGCCTGCCCCAATTCGTCCGTACGCCCGGTCGGTGAAATAACGCGCGTTTCGTCTTCGGGTTGTTCGCGAAAGGCACTGAGGTTTCGGGTGATACGACGAACCGGGCGCACCATTAGCCATTGCAGGCTAAAAAACACCAGTGCAGCCGTGACCAGCGAGATCACGATGGACAGCCCCAGAATACGCCATGAAAAATCAATCATGGCTTCACGCATAGGCGTTTCATCGATCACGATTTCAACACTGATATCAGGATTTTTAGGCGGTGGCCCCATGACCCTGAGCACGCGATTCTCATGCTGTGCCAAGGTACTAAAAGCATCACCGATCCAGCCCATAAAGGTGCCCTGTGACAGGTCTACATCAAGATCAATACTGGGTGGCATGGTGTCGCCAACCATCAGCATGCGCTGATCAGCCAGATTAAGCACGATCCCGTGTGTGCCTGTTGAAAACAATAACTCACGTTCCAGATTTTCGTCCACGACACCGGATTTCAGTGCGCCAACGGCAATCATGGCGAGATGAGCCTTGGCAATATGTTCGTCCAGATAGGATTTCCGGAACCGCGCAATTGACGGTGTCCAGATCATGATTTCCGCCAACATGACAAATGCCATGGTCAGGGCAACCAACCGCGCAGACAGCCCCGTCAGTAAGCCGCCGAAGGCCGCCGCCTCAACGCCTGATGTCTGTGCATGCGAATTCTCAGAATTGTCCATCGGCTTCCCAATACCTCTTCATACTCACAACAGCTTAACCGAAGCGGCTCAGAAACTTTACAATCCATCGCGTGCGATCACCAAACAACGTTGGTGTATAAAAACTGCCTGCAGCGCGTTTTGAGACCTCGCCCAATGTTGGATAGGGCGCGATCATGCCTGCCATAGCACCGATTTTCATCTTGCTCGACATAGCCAGCACCCACGTCTGGATCAACTCACCAGCGGATAGCCCAACGATCCCTGCACCCAGAATTTGGCCCTTGGGCGTGGCCACCACCTTGATCAGGCCAGCCGTGTGACGCTCGGCCTGTGCCCTGTCATTTTCATGGAAAGGCCAACGCAATATACGCAGATTATCACCGTGGCGTTTACGTGCATCGGCCTCGCTCAAGCCCACCTGAGCAAGCTCCGGGGCGCAATAGGTCACCCACGGTACGGTGCTGTGATCTGCCTTGGCTGGCAAACGGAACAACGCATTACGGATGACAATTCCTGCATGATACCCCGCTACATGGGTGAACTGTAATCCACCAGCGCAGTCACCGATGGCAAAGACATGCTTGTTGGTTGTGCGCAAGCGCGCATCGACCTCGATTCCCTTGTCCGTCCATACAATTTCCGCAGCATCAAGATTGAGGTCCGCAACATTGGCGCGACGACCTGCGGCAATCAACAGGTCCGAGCCTTCAATATGCTGCTCGACGCCACCATTCATAATGGTGATAGAAACGCCATCGCCAGAGCGTTCCACACGTGAAATTTTAATCCCTTCAAGAATGTCAACGCCATCTGTGCGCAATGCATTGCGCACGACATCAACCAGTTCCGGATCGTCCTTGGGCAGGATCGAAAACATCTCCAGCACCGTCACTTTGGCCCCCAGACGCCGGTGGGCCTGGGCCATCTCGCAGCCAATAGGTCCACCGCCAATGACGATCAGGTGCTCGGGGAAACGGCTTGCCTGAAAAATGGTTTCATTGGTGTGAAATGGTACGCCATCAAGACCGGGAATCGGCGGTACAGCAGCCCTGGACCCGGTGGCGATAACAAATCGACGTGCACGCACGCGCTGGTCTGCCACTTGAACTTCGCGCGGCGTAACGAAGCGCGCTTCACCTGCAATAACGTTAACGCCAAGGGCCTCAAAGCGCTCAACCGAATCATTGGGTTCAATGACACCAATAACACTGCGAATATGCTCATAGACCTTATCGTGATTAATTTCAGGCTCAACAGGGGAAATCCCGAAAGTTGCACCAGCGCGCATGGCCGCCGCTGCCTTGCCCGCTGCCAGCATGGCTTTGGATGGTACGCAGCCATAATTCAGGCAGTCACCACCCATTTTACCTTTTTCGATCAGGACTGTGCTTGCGCCCATCTGCGACGCCCCCGCGGCAACAGACAAACCGCCAGAGCCAGCACCTATGACACAGATATCAACTTCGAGGATTTCGGTCATTGCCCTGCCTTTCCGTCCGCTGCGCGATCAAACACCCGCCTTGCGGCTCTTTATCTTCTTATAAATCACCGGAATGAGCGACAAAACGGCCAGACCAATCATCGGGACAAGAACGGGCGGCTCGAAGATGATGCCCATATCTGGGGTTTCTCCACTTTCGAACAGTGCGCCAAGCCCGTCGCCCACGCTACAAAATACGAAGCTACCTGGAATAATGCCCAGAAAGGTACCGATCACATATGTTTTTAACGATACGCCCAACAACGCAGGCACCAGATTGACCAACCAGAACGGAAAGACCGGCACCAGACGCAGAAACAACAGATAGGACATGGCGTTCTCGCGAAAGCCATCTTCCATCCGGTGGACCATATGACCGGCCTTGGCATGCAGATAATCCGCAAAGGCATAACGCGCAGCCAGAAAAACCAACACCGATCCCACAGTTGCGGAACTGACCACATAAAACAGCGTGGCCCATGTACCAAAGACAAAACCACCGACCAATGTCAGCCACACAGCGCCGGGTAGCGAAAAAGCCACCATGATAACGTAGGCTAGCCAGAACCCCACCACAGCCAAAGTGGCGTGCTCATCAGACCACTGCAAGATAAGTTCACGATGTTCACTAAGAGTCTGGAAAGACAGGTATTGATGACCGCCTGAGACGAAAAATACGATAAGCCCGGTTACGATCACAATCATTGGTGCAAGGTGCTTCAATGATAAAGAACCACGCGAAATTTTACCGTCAGATGTCATATGGCTGTCCAATATCCTGCGAATGATGACTCACGCTCAAAAATTTCCTTGTTTCACAAATGATTGGGTCATTTGTGATTGAGCAAGTGTTATAAACGAACTATGCAATCCCTATCCAATGAACTGAAATAAACAAACCGTGATGTGGTTTGTGCTAAATCACCATAGCACGGGCAGAAAATAATGCCCTTGCGTGCCGTTGACTTCACAGAGGCAAGCCCTTATACACCGTGGCTTGTCAACATCGGAGAGCTTCCGTGAAACGTACGTATCAACCAAGTAAACTTGTTCGCAAACGCCGTCATGGCTTCCGCAGCCGCATGGCGACTGTCGGTGGCCGCAAGGTGATTGCAAATCGCCGGGCTAAAGGCCGTAAGCGTCTTTCTGCCTAACTGCTCACGTGTCTCCTAACATCCTCCGCCTGCAGCGTCGCCCACAGTTTCTAAAAGTGGCAGGTACGCGGCGGAAATGGGTCGCGCCGGGATTGATTCTTCAAATCCGGCAACGCCCTGAGGATGAATCGGAGAGCGTGCCGCACGATGCCGTCCGGCTAGGGTTCACCGTCAGCAAGAAGGTGGGCAATGCCGTAAAACGGAATCGAGCCAGACGCCGTTTACGAGCCGCTGCCGAAGAGGTGCTGGCTCGTTTTGCGTGTCCGGGTTACGACTTTGTCATAATCGGACGTGCAGTAACCGTCGATCTGCCATACGACTCGCTGGTAAAGGACCTGCAGACTGCCCTGAAGCGGTCAAAGGTCTGTCGAGACACTTGAATTAATGCGCAGCGCCACCGGATTTCGCCATCGAGAAAGTCCGCTGGACCGCATGAAGTTGGAGCGAAAGGAACCGGGGCAAATGAACAAGGTGCTGGGCATAACGGCACGGTTGCTGAGTCTCGTTCTTATTGCTTTCGTTCAACTGTACCGCGCCGTATTTTCCTCCATCACACCGGGCAATTGCCGGTTTTCGCCAACGTGTTCGTGCTATGCCACTGATGCGCTGCGTAGCCATGGCCCAATCCGGGGCAGCTGGCTGACTCTACGCCGCCTTATTCGTTGTAATCCTTGGGGCTCATGGGGTCATGACCCCGTCCCACCGACCCGCTGAGCACGCGACAGGTCAATAGAAATTAAGAGGTTCAGGAAACCCCGCCATGTTCGATAACCGTAATATGATTTTGGCGATCGCTATATCGGTCGTGATTCTGGTCGCTTTTGAATTCTTCAAAACGCCTATAGAACCACTGCCCGTGCAGCAGCAAGCCGCGCAACAAACCTCGAGCGGAAGCGCGCCAGAGCCCTCGTCGTCTGGACTGCCAAGCGCCAGCGACGTGCCACAGGGCAGCGACGCACCTGCACCCGGCGTATCAATCACCACCGACGCCGCAATCGCAGCAGCATCACGCAATGAATTGCTGGCTTCGCCCGGACGTATCGCAATCAAATCTGATCGCATTAGCGGATCAATTTCCTTGACCGGTGGACGTATCGACGACCTGTCCTTGATCAACTACCGCGAAACCCTTGATGCAGAGAGCAAGAATATCGTGCTGCTGCTGCCCAAGGGACTGAAGAATGCATATTACGCAGAATTCGGCTGGGTGCCGGGCGCGAATGGCACGGCTCTGAAACTGCCCGATGCCAACACCGTATGGAGCGCTGATCACGACACCTTGAGTCCTGAAAATCCAGTTACGTTGAATTGGGATAATGGCGAAGGTCTGCTGTTCAGCAAAACCATCGCTATTGACGAGGAGTTTATGTTCTCGATCACCCAACGCGTGGAAAACACCGGCACTACAGCCGTATCCATGCATGGCTATAGTCTGGTTTCGCGCCGCACGACCCCCGAAACCACCGGCTTCTACATCCTGCACGAAGGTTTGCTTGGCGTGTTTAACGATACCCTGAGCGAGGTCGATTACGACGACCTGCAGGAAACCGGCAGCGTTGAACAGTCCTCTACTGGTGGCTGGATCGGTATCACCGACAAATACTGGCTGACCGCCCTTGTCCCAGACCAGACGCATGCCGTGAACTCACGCTTCGTGCACCGTAAAGACGGTAACGATGACAAATACCAGGTCGACTTCCTCGATGCCGCCCAGAGCGTAGCTGCTGGCGGCAGCATTGAATCCAAGAGCCACTTCTTTGCTGGTGCAAAGGAAGTCCGGTTGCTCGATTTTTATGAAGAAGACCTAGGCGTTGCGCGCTTCGATCTGGCCATCGATTTCGGCTGGTTCTATTTCCTGACCAAGCCGATCTTCCACGCCTTGCTATGGATCAACAACCACGTCGGCAATCTGGGCGTTTCCATTCTGTTGCTGACCGTCGCCATCAAGGCTCTCTTTTTCCCGCTCGCCAACAAGTCCTATGTGGCTATGAGCAAAATGAAGAAACTACAGCCGAAGATGGTCAAGCTGCGCGAGCAGTACGGCGACGACAAGATGAAGCTGAATCAGGAAATGATGGCGCTCTATAAGGCTGAAAAAGCCAATCCAGCGTCCGGCTGCCTGCCCATTCTGGTCCAGATCCCGGTGTTCTTCGCCCTTTACAAGGTGCTGTTTGTCACCATCGAAATGCGTCACGCGCCGTTCTTTGGCTGGATTCAAGATCTGTCGGCACCTGATCCGACCACGCTATTCAATCTATTCGGTTTGATACCATGGGACCCACCGAGCTTCCTGATGATCGGCGTATGGCCTCTGCTCATGGGTATCTCCATGTTCCTGCAACAGAAGTTGAACCCGCAGCCCGCTGACGCCATTCAGGCCAAGATCTTCCTGTTCATGCCGATAATGTTCACTTTCCTACTGGCAAGCTTCCCCGCTGGTCTGGTGATCTACTGGGCATGGAACAATACGCTGTCGATCCTGCAACAGTGGGTCATCATGCGGCGTATGGGCGTGAAGATCTGACCTATCTGTCAGACGAACGGAGCTACAAGCCATGAGCGAGAACGCTGACACGCCCGATGATACAGCCCCCGCCACCCCGCCGGTTATGCCGGCGGGTGGCAAGCTGAAGGGCCCAGTGCTGGCTGAAGCGCCAGATGCAGAAATGCTGGAAAAGGGACGGCTCTTGTTTGCCAAGTCCTGCACCTTTGTCATGGGCGCGGCGAAGCCTGAGCAGGTTCCATCCACGACACTGCCTGAAATCGCCTTTGCCGGACGCTCCAATGTTGGCAAGTCCAGCCTGATCAACGCCTTGACCCGCCACAATGGGTTGGCACGCACCTCAAACACGCCAGGGCGCACCCAGGAGGTTAATTTCTTTAACCTCGAAAACCGCATGATGATTGCTGATCTACCCGGTTACGGTTACGCCAAAGCACCGAAAGAACGTATCAAGCAATGGACACATCTGGTTAACAGCTACCTGAAAGGCCGTGTCCAACTGCGCCGGGTCTGCTTATTGATTGACTCACGCCATGGCCTCAAGCCAAGCGATCACGAAGTCATGACCATGCTCGACGTAGCTGCTGTTAATTATCAAATCGTCCTGACAAAAGCAGACAAATCTTCAGCCAGAGCACTTGAGAAGCTTGCTGAGGATATTGCTCAGCAATCGAAACGCCATACAGCTCTTTACCCCGAGATCGTCGCCACGAGCTCACGAAAAGATAGCGGCATTGCCAACCTGCGCGCTGAGCTTGCACAAATGGCATTGGCTACACCACAAGCCCCGGAGCTTTTCTCAGAGTGATTGCCCGTTCATGCTATTCCGTTTAGGGTCAGAGAAAGTACATAACACCGGCCCGTAACATGCGGATTCAATGACATGAGCGACGATAACCAGCAAAGCGATCTACCGGAATCAGAAGAGCGTTGGCTTGAGCAAGCCAAGCTTCTATCCGAAGCATTGCCTTTCATGAAACGCAACAGCGGCCAAACCATTGTCATTAAATATGGTGGTCACGCCATGGGTGATCCGGCCATGGCCAAGCTGTTTGCACGCGATATCGTGCTGCTGCGTCAGGTTGGCAGCAACCCGCTTGTGGTGCACGGTGGTGGTCCACAAATCGGCGCCATGCTTGAGCGTCTGAACATCAAGAGCGATTTCGTCGACGGGCTACGCATCACCGACCGCGAAACCGTGGAAGTGGTGGAGATGGTGCTATCTGGCTCCATTAATAAAAAAATCGTGTCCGATATCAACGAAGCAGGCGGTTTTGCCGTTGGCTTGTCAGGTAAAGATGGCAATCTGATTCTGGCGGATAAACTGCGTCGTACAAAACGCGATCCCGAATCCAATATCGAGCGCATCCTTGATTTAGGCCTCGTCGGTGAACCGCGTGAAATCCGCCCTCATATTCTCGACTTTTTTGAAGAATCTGACATCACGCCTGTTGTCGCCCCCATCGGCTTCGGGCCAGATGGTGAGACCCTGAATATTAATGCCGATACGGTGGCCGGGGCTATTGCCGGTGCCACCCGCGCGCGACGCCTGCTGGTCCTGACCGATGTAGAAGGCGTGTTGGGTGCCGATGGCAAACTGATTGCGGAACTCAGCATTTCTGAAGCGCGCGCGCGCATCAAGGACGGCACCATTTCAGGCGGCATGATCCCAAAAATTGAGACCTGCATCAATGCGGTTGAAGATGGCGTTGGTGGCGCAGTTATTCTGGACGGGCGCGTACCCCATGCCGTGCTTGTTGAGCTTTACACCGAACATGGCGCAGGCACGCTGATCACACCTGATCCATAGGCTCACGATCGTTAACGTTGATTGAAACCATTTCCAGTAACGCCGCGATCTCATGCCTGAGATCATCTTCGGACAACGGATAGCGGTTTCCCTTTGCCGCCATCACGACGTCTTCGTCGAACCCGGCAATTTTGCTTTGCACCACTTCCGCCGTTTTGGCTGACAAGCCCGCATTCCAGCAAACCGCCAGGACTGCCGTAGGCGAGCCCATATCCATTGCACTCTCAATAATGGTTAGCGGCGTATCAGACATTACGGCGATGCCGGCAATAACCAGATCAACATCACCACGGCTCATGGCCAGAATAATTGCTTCTTCGTCCAGTTCACCCTTTTCCTTGCGGTCCTGGGCAACCTCCAATGGAGTTGTCGGCTTGTTCTTGCGCGCGCCATCTTGATCATCGCGCATATCATCAACATCAACGACGCCAACACCCGGCGCACGGCTGCTGCTTTCCCAATCAGGGTCAAAAGTATCTTCCTGAATGCGCTGTTCTACCACCAGCTTGATTTCTGAAATTTCATCATCATCCAGTTCACCGCGTTTCTGCAAAGTCTGCACCAGACTTTCCGCCACATACCGAGCCAATCGCAGGGCCGCACGCAGTGGAAGTTTTGGCCGCTCCACAAGGGGTAAATGCCAACTACCGACTTCAGCCGCCGTGTCGATGATTGCATCGAGGGTTTCTTCACGAATCTGTACGCTATGGTTGCCCAACAAGATGGCAATGGCACCTTCCTCATCAGTATCCACAATAGCGTCGGCAACAGCTTCCGAAACGCCATCTCGTTTTGCGATCGCCCCCATGGCACCATCAACGGGGTTGCTGGCAATGATATCGAGCAGATCCTCATCCGTTAAAACGGGTGAAAATGCCAATACCGGCTCGGCAACGGCGATCTCTGCATCACGCGCAAGTTGACGAATGACCGCTGCTGGCGCATGCGCCACGTCCTTCAATGCCTCAGCAAGAATTTGGCGAACTCGTGTAACTTCGTCCCGCGCCAGAATTTCCAGCGTCTCAATGGTTGCCTGATAGACCCGGTCCTGCTGAGAGGGATCAAGTTCAGGAACCAGACGAGCAATCTTGGCAGCCAGGTCCTGCCGGATGCTGTCTTGTTTATCTCGCGCCAGAACAATATCGGCTTGGCGGGGCGTCGCCTCATTCAACGCCAGATTACGGCGCACATCCGCAGATGGATCGTCTGTTAGAAAATAAAGGATTTCCGGCTTCATATCAGGTCGGGCAGCAAGCTTTGCGCGTTCAGCAGCATCTGCGCTGCGCGCCAAGGCGCGAGCTTCTTCATAAGATATATCGCTCTTGCCGATGCCGTCTAAATCAATTTTCGTCACTATGCCCACCTACGCTTGGGGGCCATAAAACGCCCCGATAGCTGTCCAAGAGGTTACTACGCACGCGCTTCACGTTCCACCAACCCTTGATAAAACTGAAGCGTCCATTCCATTTCCTTCTGCGCAATCGGATATTCACCCCCGCCAGACGCATTCTCCATAGCAGGGGCTAGCATATCACCCGGCGCAATACGGGCCATGCGATGCTGCAAACCACGGATAAGGTTGGCGGGCATCTTGGCTTTCCATGACAAAGCGACAATACCCTTTGCATTGCGTTCAGCAAAAATTCTCTTTGCAACCGTTTCATCTATCCCTGACAAGCTCACGAGTGCCGCCAGTACAAAGCGGTGATCTTCTGCCTGTAGAGCACTACGCACCACCGAATCGTGCAATCCATTTGATGCGGCCAGCCGCTGCACCAGAACCATTGGTAACGGCCCTTCAAGAAACTCAAACGTGCCCCCAGTCGTGCGCTTGCCCACATCAGAAGTGCCGTCCTGAACGACTTCATCTTCAAGACGCCCTTTAACCAGTTCGCGAACCTCGGCAAGCGTCGCCTCGTCCATATCTGCGCGGTTCTCCAGCGCTTCAATCAAATGGTCTGCGATAAATTGCGCCAAGCGTTGAGGCGCTGAGGCGGGTAGGTTGGGGCGGTGAACCAATGGCTCGTGCCAGGCCTTAACACCGGCAGCACGGTCAATCAGGTTATCGAGTGTTTCCTCACGAATTTGAGCCGAGTCATTTGCCAGCAATGCGGCAATCGCCAGCGTGTCATCAGCATCAACGATGGCTTCTGATAACGGCTCACTAACGCCATCACGGCGAGAAATCGCAACAAGATTATCGCTGGCCGTGCCCTGCTGGATAATTTCCAGCATATCCGCATCGCTCAGAACCGGTGAAAATTCAAGGACCGGCGAGGACACAACAACCTCGACGTCGTTTGCAAGCTTGCGAATAACATCGGAAGGCGCGCCCGTAACATCCTTCAGCGCCTCGGCCATGGCCTGACGAACACGCACCATCTGATCCTGCGCCAGTATAGAAAGCGCTTCATGTGTGCTCTTCCACAGCTGGTCACGCTGTCCTTCATCAAGGTCTGGTGCAAGGTGGGCGATCTTATCGGCCAACCCTTCGCGCACGTGCTCGCTATCATCCTGCGCTAATAAATGAAACGTCTGACGCGGCGCCGCTAAGTTCCGGGCAACAGAATTACGGACTTCCGCAGAGTCATCGCCTGCCAGAAAATACAGGATTTCGGGCTCGATATCCGTGCGCTCGGCAAGTGCATTGCGCACCTTGGGATCTGCATCGCGTGCAAGCGCCCTCGCATCCTCATAGCTAATTTCAGGCGCAGTAACATCAGACGCCATATGCAACATCCTCTCCGTTGCTTATCACGCGTCGGGTCCCGTTTCAGCGCTCGGCGAAGGCGCAAAGCTTATACCGCCTTTCCCAGCATGCTTTACGGCATACATGGCCGCATCGGCACGTGCCATCAGTCCTTCGAGCGCTTCATCGTTTGCAGGATCATAAAGCGCCACACCCAGAGATAGCCCAAGTGGCTTGTCACTTGACCCGGAGTACTTCCGCAGAACCTCGCTGGCTTGCAACAAGCGTTCGGCTCTCAGTTTAGCCGTCGCTTCATCCATATTATCGAGCCATAGCGCGAATTCGTCGCCGCCAAGACGTGCAACAACATCTCGCGGACGAGAATTTTCCACCAGCAATTGTCGGAGATGAACCAGCACCTCGTCACCGGCCTGATGTCCATGCACATCATTGACCAATTTAAAGTTATCAAGATCGACGTAAAACAGTGCGGCCGTCTGGTTTTCACGTGAAAGACGATTCATCCGGCGCGGCAGGTCTTCCTCAAAGAATGCGCGCCGATTATGTAATCCAGTCAGACTGTCCGTACGTGATAACGCAAGAATGCGCTCATGGTTGGAAATTTGCTCGTTGGCAATTCCCAGTTGATTGGCAACATCGCAAAGCAATAGACGATAATCATCTTCCCAATCAGGCTCATCTTTATGCCGCCATATGGCGAAAACGCCGTTGATGACATGGCGATAAAGTGTTGGTGCGAACAGCACCTTCCAGTCCCCGACATCGGCCTGCTCAGCCCACGCACGTTCTTCCAATGATGCAAATCGTGGTTCGAGGCCTTCAATACCATCGCCTTCACCATATTGCGCCGCCACACTGAAATGGATTTCGTCAGAAATCCGGTAAATGCGTGCACCCGCAGCCATCACGGCTTCGGCTGTCGCCGCAGCTGCGGCAGAAAGCATATTAAGCGGATCAATCTCGTCACGAATAGCGAACACGATGTGGCTAAGCAAATACTCGCGGTGGCGTGCGCGCGCCAGCGCCGCCTCGTTCGCGCGATCATCGGTCACATCGCGACAAATTCCGCGGGTTGCTCGCCACTTGTGATTTTCATCAAATAACGGAACACACGAGGTCAGAACACATGCCGTCGCGCCGTTACGTTGCGTCAGCCACATTTCAACATTTTCAAGCGGGGTATCGCTCACAAATGGTATCGGATCATACAGATCAGGCGACACCACCAAATCGGCAGCTTGACGTTCAACCAGTTCATCAGCCTTGTAACCAAGCGCTCCTTTGGGCGAAACAAATTCAAATGCGCCGCCGTGGCCGACCTCCCAGGTGAAGTCACTGTTAACTTCAACCAGGTCCTTGTAACGCTGCCGCGATTCAACCAAAGCCGTGCGCAAGTTACGCTCCATGGTCAGATCACGTAACATCAGCAGACATTCACCGGATGACTCACCATCCATTATGCCATCAAGCGGCATGATGGTTGCTTCCAGAATAATCTGACCCTTGCCACTATCGAGCATCATTTCGCGCAAAGCCAATTCACCACTGGCACGCGCCTCTTGCAGCCCTTCACCAAGCGCGGGAATTGCGTTGCGCTTCATTAGCAGGTCAAAGGCTTCACCCTTTGCATTGCTGGCCAGAACAGCGTTATCGCCATCAAGCACCAATGCGGCACCTGGGTAGCCCTTCAGCATTGCATCACTGTATCGTCTGGCATCTGCATTCATATTCGTAACACCATCAAGTACACCGTATGATTATGCGAGTTGGACGCCGCCACACGGGGATATTTTTACGCCATTGAGAGTCAACGCTGGCACCATATTTTTGCCATAGTAAAGGCATGTGGCCGCGCCAGCTACTTAAAAGCCCGCAAACCGTATGGGCATTGTACAATTTTTACACTAAGGGGCTTGCCAATACGTTGCCGCATCACCACCATTTAAACATGAACACATCCCATACATCCTCCGAGTCCGTGCATTCCAAAGATCTTGCTCCCATGTCGATAGAGCAGTTGTTCCATGCTGAATCCTGGGTTTTTGATCTGGACAACACACTATACCCCGCAGCCTGCCAACTTTTTTCACAAGTAGAGCGGAATATGACCCGCTTTATTACTGAATTACTCGAGATTGAGCATGATGAAGCTTACGGCATTCAAAAAACATATTTTCGCGAGCACGGAACAACCATGTCGGGCCTTATGAAGCACCACAATGTCAATCCACATGACTTTCTAGACTACGTGCATGACATCGACCTGACAGATGTACCGAAAGATCCGACGCTGGATTCTTTGCTCACTCAACTGCCCGGCCGCAAACTCATCTTTACCAACGGCTCAACAGGCCATGCAGCCAATGTAACTCGCCATCTGGGCATTGATCATCATTTCGAGGACGTATTTGACATTGTGGCGTCCGACTTCGTTCCTAAACCCGCGCCATCCGTCTATCAGACCCTGGTGGAGCGTTTCAGCATTGACCCAAAATCCACGGTTATGGTTGAAGACATGGCAAAAAACCTGCGTCCCGCTGCCGACATAGGCATGACAACCGTATGGGTGCGAACCGATACTACATGGGGACAGGACGGATTTGACGATAGCTTCATCCATCATGTGGTTGATAACCTGACGCACTGGCTTGCGACTGTTGCCACACCTCATCACGACAAATAAGCTTGGAACCATCCGGGTTTCAATTGACTCGCAGGGGCCGCTGGCCCATCTTCGCCGCGCTCCATAAACCTGTAACATTCAGACACGCTCCGGGATAGCCATGACCAATACTGCACAGCTTCAATCTGCCATCGACACCGCTTGGGACAACCGTGACTCAATCGACATTAACACCACAGGTGATGTCCGTGACGCCGTCACAAACGTCCTGCAAATGCTTGATTCCGGTCAAGTCAGGGTTGCTGAAAAAGCCGATGGTGAGTGGCAGGTCAATCAGTGGCTGAAAAAAGCTGTGCTGCTGTCGTTCCGCCTGAATGACATGACACCCATCGGGGGCGGTCCCGGCAACAGCACATGGTGGGATAAAGTCCCCAGCAAGTTTGAGGGCTGGTCCGAAAACACCTTCCGCTCAGCTGGTTTCCGCGCTGTGCCGAACTGCATTGTGCGTCATTCCGCCCATATCGCACCCGGCGTGGTGCTTATGCCAAGCTTTGTCAATCTGGGTGCCTACGTTGATAGCGGCACCATGGTTGATACCTGGGCGACGGTCGGCAGTTGCGCGCAAATCGGTAAAGACTGCCATATTTCAGGCGGCGCAGGCATCGGTGGCGTACTCGAACCCCTACAGGCTGGCCCCGTGATCATTGAAGATAACTGCTTCATTGGCGCACGCGCCGAAGTCGCCGAAGGTGTGGTCGTCGAAGAAGGTTCCGTGCTGTCCATGGGCGTCTATCTTGGCGCATCCACCAAGATCGTTGACCGCGCCACGGGCGAAGTCCATTACGGTCGTGTGCCAGCCTATTCCGTTGTCGTTTCCGGAACCATGCCCGGCAAGCCCCTGCCCGATGGCAGCGATGGTCCGGGTCTGTACTGCGCCGTGATCGTTAAACGCGTCGACGAGCGCACGCGTTCCAAGACTTCGATCAACGAACTGCTGCGCGACTAAGTGCCAATACCATGAGTAAACTCGACCCCGTAGACCTCAGCCAGCAGTTAATTCGCTGCCCGAGTATTACACCGCTCGACGCTGGCGCACTTGATGTGCTCCAGAATTTCCTAAAGGACGTTGGCTTCTCATGCCATCGCAAGGTGTTTGAGGAATCCGGCACTGCGCCAGTCGATAATCTGTATGCACGTATCGGTACAAACGCGCCCAATCTGTGCTTCGCCGGTCATACCGATGTGGTCCCGCCCGGCGATGAGACGCTCTGGACATACCCGCCGTTCGCCGCAGAGATCGCTAACGGCAAGCTTTATGGCCGTGGCACCACCGACATGAAGTGCGCCATCGCCGCCTTCGCGGTTGCCGCTGCACGCGTCGTAGAGCGAACAGATGGTACGTTTAATAGCTCTATCAGCTTTCTCATCACAGGCGACGAAGAAGGCCCAAGCATCAATGGCACGAAGAAGGCCCTGCCATGGATTACACAAATGGGTGAGACGCTTGATGCCTGTCTGGTTGGAGAGCCGACAAATCCGCATGAGCTTGGCGAAATGGCAAAGATCGGGCGTCGTGGCAGCATGAATATGGATTTGATTGTGCGTGGCCTTCAGGGACACGCTGCCTATCCACATATGGCTGATAACCCGATCCCGAAGCTGGTCCATATACTCGACGCACTGATCCATGAGCCCCTCGATGGCGGTAGTGAACATTTCCAGCCATCCACACTAACGCTCACCAGCGTTGATGTAGGCAATGAAACCACCAACGTTATTCCTGCTGAAGCCCGTGCAAAGTTCAACATCCGCTTCAACGATCTGCACTCGAGCGAAAGCATGGAAGCTCTGGTACGCGCTCGCATTGATAACATTGCAGGAGAGCGTGACGACTTTGATCTGAACGTAAACGTTTCTGGAGAATCTTTCCTGTCTGCTCCCGGCAAGCTCAGTGGCGTTCTGCGCCGTGCAATTGAACAGGTTTGCGATCGCGTACCAGAGCTCAGCACCACCGGCGGCACCTCTGATGCCAGATTTATCAAGGATTACTGCCCTGTTGCCGAATTCGGCTTGATCAGCGACACAGCCCATAAGACCGACGAATATGTCACCGTCGAAGACATCCATGCGCTTTGCGATATCTATGAGCGCATCATTGATGACTACTTTGCTGCAGACACGCCATGAGCCCGCTGGGCCTTGCCGCACGCGCACTCTATGGCGCTTATCGGTTGGCCCGATTTGATACCGCAGGCCTTCAATATTTCGATATAACAGCGCTGGGCTTCTGGCATTCCTTCCGTGCCGCAATCATCGTATTTCCGTTTTACGCCGCAACCATGGCAGCACGCTGGACGACCGCACCTGAGGCGCTGCCCGGTTGGCGGTTTCTCAGCGTTGAGCTGATCGCCTATGTCATCGCCTGGACGGCCTATCCGGTCATTATGCCTCTGATCACACGGGCGCTTGAGCGCGAACAGCACTACACCCGTGCCATCGTCACCTATAACTGGGCAGCGGTGTTGCAGAACCTGATTTACACCCCGGTCGCGGTCCTCGGCATGATGGGTGCACAGGGCGCAGGTCCACTGGCCATGGTGGCGCTGTTTGCCGTGATGCTCTACAGCTGGTTCGTTACCAAAACCGCACTTGAAATTTCAAGCGCGGCGGCATGGGGAATTGTTGCGCTGGATTTACTGATCAGCATGGTCTTGAGCTTCTGGGCTGATACGCTACTGCAGGTCTGAGTTAAATTTAGACCGGAAAGCCAAAGTAGGCTGCTAAAGCACCAAGCCCGACAATACCCAATAAAATAGGCGATGTCAGAAAGCCAATAACAGCCAGCGCGAGCCCGATAAAAGCCCACATACCCTGCCCCATAAACAGCGCAATGATGGAGCACACCACAGCTAGCGGCACGAATATGATAGCCCAGGTCAGAATTCCCAACACACCACATCCAACAGCGATCCAGCCCATGACCGGGCGCACCTCAGCCTGAGGCTGCGAGCTCCATTGGCCCTCACCCTGAGATGTCGTAGAATCCAGGTGCAGCTTGATCTTCTTGGGTGGTTCCGTGCTCATGATACTTTCCTAGGAAACAAAAGTGACCTCAGCATGACATACTGCATACCATGCAAAATATGGCGCGTTCGAGGCAAAGGTCCAGCCCTGTATCTTCGTAATACGTTTCCTTAACGCATATAGGTTATTTAGTTGTGCCCTTTTTAAATCCGATTCAGTGCGCCCGAATATACGCATAAGTAGTTCCCAAGGCGGAAAACAATGACAACGACGTACGTAAACGAAGATCTATTTCTCAAGACCTTCAACGCCAGCCCGGGGCTTTTCGCCATTTCAGGATTCGATGATGGAAAACACTACGCAGTCAGCGAACGCTGGATCGCAACGCTCGGCTATAGCCGCGAAGAAGCCATTGGCAAGACAGCCTTTGAGCTTAACCTGTGGGTTAACCTTGAGGACCGTAAGAAAATCATCGCGTGCATCAATAAAGAAGATCGCATCAGGGATTACCCGACACAGCTACGTGCCAAAGATGGCACCATTTACGATCTTGCGATCTCTGGCGAGCGAGTTCAATTGGACGATAAAGATCGACTTATGCTAGTCGCCAACAACGTAACAGACCTGAACCGTGCGAATAGCGAGTTGGAAAATTTCAATGCTGAACTCAGTGTTCGGATCAGTAAAAGCACGGCGTCTCTGTTACAGGAAATAGAGGAACGCAAATGGACGGAGAAAGAGTTAAAGCGCGCCTGGGCCGAAGCTGAAGCTGCCAACAACGCAAAGTCTAATTTTCTCGCCCATATGAGTCATGAACTCCGCACACCGCTGAATGCCATCATTGGATTTTCTGACGCATTAAAAAGCGGTATTTTTGGCGACTTGGCCAATGCAAAACAAGGCGACTACATTGAGTCCATTCACACTTCGGGTGCTCATTTACTGGAACTCATTAATGACCTGCTCGATTTATCTGTAATTGAGGCAGGCGAACTGGAGTTGCAGCGCAACACATTTGATTTATCAGCGTGCTGGTCATCCTGCCGTACCCTCGTCTTGCCCATGGCTGAGGCCAGAGGTGTCGCGTTGTTGAGTACATTGCCTGATGACTTACCCAGACTTCACGCTGATGAGAAACGTATCAGGCAAGTCGTGATTAATCTTCTATCCAACGCCGTCAAGGCCAGTCCCGCAGGTAGTACCGTCATAGTAAACGCAGGCATCCTTGATACTGGATCCATGTGGATCGACATTACCGATCAAGGTATCGGCATTGCACCAAAAGATATTGAATCTGTTTTAAGGCCGTTTGGGCGTGTGAAAAACAATGCCTATAATCAGCAGCAAGGCACGGGACTAGGATTGCCACTTAGTCAAAAACTGGTTGAGGCGCTCGACGGCACCCTGACAATCGAAAGTGAATTGAGTGTCGGCACAACGGTTCGGCTTCTATTCCCGGCAAAACACATCGCCAGATAGAGGCTAATAGCGAACTTCCGTCAAATACAGGCCATCAGGCGGCGCAGTTTGACCGCCGACCCGCCGGTCACGCGCAGCCAGAGCATCCGCGACATCGGCACGGGTCCACTTCCCCTCGCCGACCAGACGCAGGGTGCCCACAATAATGCGAACCTGATTGTGTAAGAAAGATCGCGCAGAAACCCGTACACGAATGTCTTCACCGTGACGCTTAACAGAAATATGATCCAGCGTCTTAACGGGTGATTTCGCCTGACACAAAGTCGTGCGAAACGTTGAAAAATCATGATTACCAATCAACGCTTGTGCAGCATCATGCATTGCATCGCTGTCGAGCTGCACCGGCACGCCCCAAGCCAATCCACGCTTGATTGCTACAGGCGCTCGACGGTTCACGATACGGTATTCATAGGAGCGCCCAGTGGCAGAAAACCGGGCATGAAAATCTTCTGAAACTTTTTCGACTGCAAGCACAGCAACCGGGTGGGGGCGCACGTGAGCGTTCAGCGCGTCACGCACCTTATAGGGCTGGAATTCACGCTCGATATCAACGTGGGCAACCTGTCCCAACGCATGAACACCCGCATCCGTACGGCCAGCGCCATACACGGTCTGTGTTTCCCCACTCAGTGCGGTAACCGCCTTTTCCAGAACCTGCTGGACGCCAAGGCCGTTATCTTGGCGCTGCCAGCCGACAAAGGCCCGCCCGTCGTATTCAATGGTCATGCGATAGCGTGTCATGGCCCCTATGTAACGCCCTGCGGGCTCAGGCGCGAGTATTTGTTTCAACATCGCGCGCAGATTGACGCACACAATCTGATATAGGTCATGTTTACATGACGGTTTTTTAAGCATGCTCTTTTATGGTTGTAGAAAGCCATGCAGGAATATGAAAACAATCTCCCTATTGGTTATATTTTTAAGCCATAATGGCGACGTTCTATTGTATGCATAGGAAATTTTTACCAGACGTATCAACAGACTCGGCATTTAAGTAAGCATGGACAGTGAAGTTCACCCCATTAGTGACGCTGAACGCGATTCACTATTTTCCATCCCATTATCGGTCTTGCCGCTCGCAACGCCGGGGCTTGCCGCTGCGCGCCTGATAAAAAACGCGCGCCTTGAAACCAAAATTGAGATGTTCACGGGTGAGGAGACCGGCAGCGGTCAACTTGATATCCGTGACCTGCCGCAACAATTCGGCTGGTCAAGTGGCGATCAGCACCCGGACATGAAGGTCCTGAAAAAACTTGGTGCACTGAACAGTTATGATGTCTATAGCCTGCGACTGTCGTTGCGCGAAATGGATGTTGATGTAAACGACATCAGCGCCCTACGCCTATCAGCGGCGAAAAGTAACGAGCTTGCAGCTTATATGGGGGCCTTCACCCGCCCCCTTATTGAACAAATTTATGGTGGCGACACGACCACCGACATCAGCAGCTTCGAAGATGTCCTCGCCCTGTTCCGCGCACCGGACGTTAAGAAAGCCATGGAGCGCCTTAAGCAAATGGCTGACCGGCTGGAAGTCCGACCAGAGCAGGTTCCTGCCTTCCTTGAAGATTGCGGCGATATTTTTCTCGCCATCAGCTACTACCGCCAGTGCCTCGATACGATCGAGCCCACCATTACAAGCTTTCTTGATGCCCTGCGTGAACTTCGCAGCAGCTATCAATTTCGCGAAGATAGAGGGTTGCAGGAATTAACCCGCGAAATGGAATCTGTGTTGAACGAAGCCATGGCCGGTTTGACCGGGCGGTTTGAAGCCTTTGACCGGGCATCGAGCAATCTGTGGGAAAACCTGTCCGCCGAGCGTTTTCGCAAAGTCGAAAAACTGGTGCGTGGCTTTCACATTACCAATGGTGGCGTGTTGTGTTCGCTGTGGGTTAAAATGACGGCTTGGGATCAGCACTTCCCAAATGAATCCGTGGGCAGCCCCGCAAAACGCGCGGAGTTTCTACAAGTCGAGCTGAAACACGGCTTGGAAAAAATTCGCAAAATCGAGCGTGCTGCGCCAAAAATTACCGATATAAATTGAAGCGTGTCAGCCCTATTCTGACAGTATCGTCCCGACAGCCAATTCATACCCACGCATAAATTCATCCGCGTTCTGGGCTTTGCGCCCGGCGCGCTGCAAGCGCTGCAGAACGAGTGCGCCTGATCCACAGGCAATCGCCGGACGGCCATCGAGCACAGTTCCCGGTTCAGCCCTAACATGACCTGTCATGTCAGCCTGCGCGGCCAAGACCTTGACCCGTTCACCATTATGCTCAAACCACGTACCGGGCCAGGGATCAAAAGCACGCACGGCACGTTCCAGCTCCGCACAATCAAGACTCCAGTCCAACTGCGCCTCAGATGGATTTAATTTCCGCGCATAGGTCACACCGTCCTGCGATTGCGCAACTGGCTGCAACGTACCATCAGCAATGCCCCCAAGGGCCTCAACACAGGCCTGCGCACCAATGTCGCACAGAGTATCGTGCAGCAATCCGCCCGTCATATCCGGGTCAAGCGAGACGGCACGACGCAGATAGACCGGTCCGGTATCAAGACCGGCTTCCATAGCCATGATGCACACCCCGGCCTGCGTATCACCGGCAAGGATGGCGCGTTGAATGGGTGCAGCACCACGCCAGCGCGGCAGCAATGAGGCATGCACGTTGATGCAACCCAGTCGCGGCGCATTGAGAATTTCAATTGGCAACAACAGGCCATAGGCCACGACCACCGCGACATCGGCATCGATTGCAGCGAATGCCGCCTGATCTTCGGATGATTTCAGGTCTTTGGGCGTGCGTACCTCTATCGCGGCATCAAGGGCTGCGGCATGCACCGGGCATAGACGTTCTTTTTGGCCGCGACCAGCCGGACGTGGTGGTTGGGCATACACGCAAACGATGTCATGACCAGCATCCATCAATGCTTGCATGGTCGGCACAGCAAAATCAGGGCTTCCCATAAAGATGATACGCAAGGGGCTCAGCCTTTCTTCCAATACACTGTTCCCGACCGGAATAATTACGCTGTAACCAGATTGCCTTGTCGTTTGGCCTTGGTCAGCTTGCGCAGGATCATATTGCGCTTCAGCGAAGATACGTGATCAACGAACAGCACGCCATCAAGATGATCAATCTCATGCTGGATACAGGTCGCAAGCATTTCGTCGGCTTCCAGTTCGCGGATCTCATTTTCACGGTCCAGATAACGAACACGCACCGCGTCCGGCCGCTCGACATCAGCAAAGTGCTCGGGCAACGACAGGCAGCCCTCTTCCTTAACCACGATTTCGTCGGACTCCCAGATAACCTCGGGATTCGCCATTGCCATGGGTGCGGGGTCTTCTTCAGCGCGCGCTACATCAATCACGATGACGCGCTTGCTCACCCCAACCTGCGGTGCAGCAAGTCCAATGCCATTGGCGTCATACATGGTTTCCAGCATGTCATCCATCAGCGCACGCACAGCGTCATCGACGCGTTCGACGGCTTGCGCGCAGCCTTTTAAATGGGGATCAGGGGCAACAAATATAGGAAGCCGGGCCACGTACTTACTCCATGCGCATCAATTGGATAGGTTTCTCTGCATCCACATATTGTCTCACCCCAACGTCGTCAAGGGGAAGCAACCTCGCAGGCGGTCTATTCGAGCCGATTCGCTATGTTTTTAGCTGTTCGCTCTGTTCTACGCATGCATAACCCCGCCGAACTGCACGAATTCACGCCACGGGGTGCAAGGCATATGACCACAGTGCTACAAAGGAGCATGTCTGAAGAACAATTTTATATAGCTGTTGTCATTGCCCTGCTCGCCCTTGTCGGCGGTATAGGGGCTATGTGGTTCACCATGCGACGGCGGCGCGATGATGAAATCGCGCTCGCCAGTGCGCTTCTGCGCGTTCAAGAGGTCACCGAAAAGCTTGGCGCCAATCAGGCCGCGCTTTCAGAACGCCTTGGCACCAATCAGGGCGTGCTGGCCGATCGCCTGCAACAAACCCAAACCACCATGACACAGCAGCTAGAGGCCCTACATAAACGACTGGGTGATGGCCTGACCCAACAGACTGAAAAAACCGGGGAAACCCTGAAGACCCTGCACGAGCGACTAGCCGTGATCGATGTTGCACAAAAAAACATTACCGATCTGTCGCAACAAATGGTGGGTTTACAGGATATCCTGTCGAATAAGCAGGCACGTGGCGCATTCGGTGAAATCCAGCTCAACGATCTGGTCACCGCAATCCTGCCGCCCAGCGCGTATAAGACCCAGGCGACACTATCGAACGGCAAGCGCGCTGACTGTCTATTGCTATTGCCGCAACCGCCCGGCCCTATCGTGATCGATGCCAAGTTTCCGTTGGATTCATTTCAGTCCCTGCGCTCTGCCGAGGATGAAACATCCAAGGTTCAGGCCTCACGCGCTTTTAGCGCCGACGTGCGAAAACACATCAATGACATCGCCGACAAATACATCCTGCCCGGCGAAACGGCTGAATCAGCGCTCATGTTCCTACCTAGCGAGGCGGTCTACGCGGAATTGCATGCCAATTTCCGCAACGTTATCGAGGATAGTTTCAAGCGCAAGGTCTGGATTGTCTCACCGACCACGCTCATGGCGACCCTCAATACCGTACGCGCGGTTCTGAAAGATGCTCGCATGAAGGAACAGGCCGGTGTCATTCAGGCCGAGGTAATGCGATTGATCGAAGACGTAACCCGCCTCGATAAACGTGTAGGAAACCTGCGTAGCCACTTCTCGCAGGCTGATAAGGACATCGGAGAGATAGAAACCTCCGCACGCAAGATCATCAGCCGTGGTGAGAAAATCGAAGCCGTCCAACTTGGCGACGATACATCGCCAGTCGAAGATCTGAGCCCACCTGCTACGCCGCTGCCTGAGCGCACGATTAATTAAAAAAATTGATCGTCAGACCGGCCTGCGTGCGCGCATGGCCATGGACAGGGTGCCTTCATCGAGATAATCCAATTCGCCACCCACGGGCACGCCGTGCGCCAGTGCAGTTACGCTGGTCCCGGCATCGATTAGACGCTCTGCTATGTAATGTGCCGTCGTCTGGCCATCCACTGTGGCGCTGAGCGCCAACACGACCTCAGTGGTGTCGCCGTCGCGAACACGGCTGACCAGCGCAGGAATATTGAGATCATCAGGCCCAATGCCATCCAATGCGGACAGCGTGCCACCGAGTACGTGATACTGTCCCTTGAACGTTGCCGTGCGCTCCAGCGCCCATAGATCGGCAACGTCTTCGACCACACAGATTATTTTTTTGTCGCGCCGCGCGTCTGCGCACACACTACACGGATCAACCGTGTCCACATTGCCGCATGTCGAACATGTCTTGATGCCATCAGCCACATCACCAAGCGCACGGATCAGCGGCTGTAATAGAGATTCGCGGCGTTTGATCAGATGCAGCACCACGCGACGGGCCGAACGTGGTCCCAATCCCGGAAGCTTTGCCAGATGCTGGATCAGGCGCTCAACGGCGGCGTCATGCATACGATTAATCCGGTTAGAACGGCAATTGCATACCCGCAGGCAATTCCAGCCCGCCGGTAATTTCCGACATCTTGTCACGTGCAGCGACATCGACCTTGGCGCGTGCATCATTGATGGCGGCAACAACCAGATCTTCAAGCATCTCGGCATCGGCGTCGGTAAACAGCGACGGGTCGATCTTGACACCGCGCGCTTCGCCCTTGCCGTTGAGTGTAACCTGAACCATGCCAGCACCCGATGCGCCGGTCAGTTCCAGTTCAGCCAGCTCGCTCTGCATATCCTGCATACGCGATTGCATCTCCTGAGCTTGCTTCATCATTTGCCCGATGTTTTTCATAAGTGATCTCCGTGTAACGTACTGAATGGGACAAGCGTGATATGCGCGTGTATAACAGGCGCGAGAGGGAGAGTCATGTCACACCAGAACCTGTTTGTCTTCGATATTGAAACCGTGCCCGACACCGAGGCCGTGCGCAACCTGACGGGGTTCGATGATCCCGATCCACAGGCCTGTCGCGATGAACTGGAACGCTATCACCTTGATATCACCGACGGGCGCAACCCATTCCCGCGCCAGCCCTTTCACAAGGTCGTCGCCATCAGCTTTCTGGAAGCCGAGATCGAACGTGACGGGGTACAGGAAAACTACCTGCTGCGCGAATTGCGCTCGGGTGGTGAGTCCGGATCGAACGAAAAGGCGCTGGTACAGGGGTTTTTTAGCTATGTCGAGCGCCTGCGCCCGCGACTAGTCAGCTTCAACGGGCGGGGTTTCGACCTGTCGGTCCTGAAATACCGCGCCATGGTGCATGGTATCAGTGCGCGGTTTCTGTATTCCGATGGTGACAAATGGAACAGCTATACCTCACGCTATTCAGACGACTGGCACTGTGACTTGTTAGAAGTGCTGTCTGAATATGGCGGCTCGGCGCGCGTCAAGCTCAACGAAGCCTGCTCGGTACTAGGCTTTCCCGGCAAGTTCGGCGTAGATGGCTCCAAGGTCACCGAGATGATTGAAGGTGGTCAGGTCGATGCTGTGCGCGATTATTGCGAAACCGACGTGCTCAATACGTATCTGGTTTACCTGCGGCTGATGCACCATCGCGGCAAAATGAGCACGGACGGTTACAACCGCGCCGTGGCCGATGTGATTTCACTCATTGAAGTCGAGGGCGAAACCCGCCCGCACTTGCGCGAATTTCTCGAAGCCTGGGGCGAGTCCTCAGACAACGCCTTTGTGTTGGCTTAGCGCCCCTTCCAAACCGGCTCGCGCTTCTCAGCAAACGCCTTGGGGCCTTCCTTGAAGTCGTCAGAATCTAGCACGGCTTCATAAATGGGGAACGTACCCATATCGCGGCTCATGTGCTTGAAAGCATCTTCCACTGGCATTTCAGACGAACCATAAATGGTTTCCTTGAGCGCCTGCAATGCAAGCGGCGCGCCCTTTGAAATTTCCACCGCCATGTCGCGCGCCACGTCCATAAGTTCATCGCGCGGCACAATCTGATGCACAAAGCCCCAGTGTTTGGCTTCCTCTGCGCTCATGCGGCGCCCGGTGTACATCATCTCCACAGCCACATTCTGTGGAATTTTCTTGGGCAAGCGCTGCACGGCCCCGGCATCTGGCAGAAAGCCACGCTGCATTTCGGGTAACCAGAAATTGGCTTCGGGTACGCAAATGACGATATCGGATGCCAGCGCGACCTCTAGCCCGCCGCCAATAGCATGGCCGTTTACGGCTGCGATCACCGGCTTGTAGAGGTCCCACATCTCGGTGAAACCAGCAAATCCACCCGGCGACAGGCCCAGCGTTTCCGGTGCGTCCATGTCGTCAAAGGTTTCTGCGGCTTCCTTCAGGTCCCAACCGGCGGAAAAACATTTTTCGCCCGCACCGGTAATCAGCGCCACCGCCAATTCAGGGGCATCACGCAAGGTTGCAAAAGCATCGTACATCGCCATAGACATGGCGGTATTGATAGCGTTGACCGGCGCGTTATCCATGGTGATCTCAATGATCTTACCATTGCGCGTGGTGTGAACCGGTGATGACATGGGGGCGCTCCTGCTGAAATTCGTTCAGCGGATTTAACCCCGGCACGCGACATAGCACTACGCACCCAGAATTGCATTTTCAGTAAAATGCACGCGTAACGTGTCATTGGGTTCTAATCCGCGGAAAAGGCTGGAAAATGTTTCTCGAAAACTCGAGCCATCGATCAGATGTCGTCTTCGGCGCTCTGCCCATCATCAAGCGGCGCTTCAAGTCCGTCATCATGAACCAGAGCGTGCTCCTCGACGGATTTGACCTGTGCGCCGGGGAAAATTTCAAGCGCAGACTTAACCAACGGTGCCTCACGGGCTTCATCCAGTCGTTGACTGTCGATAGCAGCGGACTGCTCGCTCAGGGTCGCATCACCGGGTTCGGCAGAAACAGAAACAACCCATTTTATATCGGTTTCTTCGTGTAAAAAGGCACGCAGACGCTGAATCATGGCTCCATCGGCGTGCTCGCCACCGTTCAGTTCGATACGTCCGGGTTCAAAATGCACAATACGCACATTGTTCATCAGGAAAGCCTGCAAGGTCATCTCTCGGCGCTCGCCTGCGCGCGCGGCCAAGGCAATCAAATCTGTAAATACCGCACCGCTCGACGCTGGCGCTTCGGGCTGCACGACGGGTTCAGGCGCGGTCTGCATGTCGCGCGCCTCCATATCGGGGTCACTTTCCACAATGCTAAGTGCCGCGCGACTTGCGCCCCCGCCGCTGCCATGCGCACTGATGCTTTGCCCACCTGAAACAGCCCGAACACCTTCACCGGGGCCACCAGCAGAGGCACCGCCCCCTGATGATCCACCACCGCTCGTGACACTGCCACCCGCTGCGTTGCCTTCGGTTGCTGCACTCAACGATTTAAGCGCCTCTTCCGGGCTGGGTAGATTAGCAGCATGCGCCAGACGGATCAGCACCATTTCGGCAGCCTGCACGGCTGAGGGAGCAACACGAACCTCGGACAATCCCTTAAGCAGCATTTGCCATGCACGCGAAATAGCCGCCATGCCGAGGCCTTCGGCCATCTGTCGTCCACGGGTGCGCTCAATTTCGGGTACCGTGACGTCATCGGCTGCGGTGGGCGAAATCTTGATGCGGGTAATCCAGTGGGTGACCTCAAGCAGGTCTTCGATGACCTGCGCCGGGTCTGCACCTGCGTGGTATTGCCGCGCAAACACCTCAAGCGCGCCTGCAGCGTCACCTTTCAGTACAGCCTCAAAAACATCAAAAGACTGGCCGCGATCAGCAAGGCCGAGCATTTCGCGGATGTCATCCTCGCTGATTTCGCGCTCGGTATGAGAAATCGCCTGATCAAGCAGGCTCAAACCATCGCGCACACTGCCGTCGGCGGCGCGCGCAACCAGCGTCAGCGCATTGGAGGAAATATTTGCGCCTTCTTTTTCGGCAATACCCGCGAAATGCGTTGCCAGTTCCTCAACTTCTACGCGGCGCAGATCAAAACGTTGGCAGCGTGACAATACAGTCACCGGCACCTTACGGATTTCCGTGGTGGCGAAGATGAACTTCACATGTTCAGGCGGTTCTTCCAGTGTCTTGAGCAACGCATTGAATGCGTTCTTCGAGAGCATGTGAACTTCATCGATGATGTAAACTTTGTAACGCGCTGATGTGGGGCGATAGCGCACGCCCTCAATCAGTTCACGGATGTCATCCACACCTGTACGGCTGGCAGCATCCATTTCCAGCACGTCTACATGGCGATCTTCGGCGATGGCAATGCAATGCTCACATACGCCGCAAGGCTCAACGGTGGGGCCAAAATCAGGGTCGCCTTCAGGGCCGATGCAGTTCAGGCCGCGTGCGATGATGCGTGCCGTGGTGGTTTTCCCCACGCCGCGCACGCCCGTCATCATAAAGGCATGCGCCAAACGCCCGGAACTGACCGCATTGGTCAGCACACGGACCATGGCCTCTTGGCCGATCAGTTCGGAAAAGGTCGATGGACGGTACTTGCGCGCCAGCACGCGATACTGCTCAGGGGGTGTTCCGTCACCGGAGTTGGACGCCGGTGCGGTTGATTCACTATCGCTCATCGGGCACCGCATGCATTTCCAGAAAAGAGTCCGGGGGAAAGCGGATAAAGTGGATAGCCGGACAATGACCCAGGCCGAAACTCGTTACGGCTGCTTCCTTCCGGATCTGACCGGGTTGGCGAGAGACCTGCCCACCGCCGGCTACCCGGGGCACTATAGCAAATCAGGGGGTGGAGAGCGCAAGCACTAGCTGACATGAATCGACAAATTCTTTAGTAAGTTTCTTCAATACGGATCAAACCACCCGGCGGGGCCGTATTCAGCAGGTTGCCAATGGCCAATCCACCGCCGTGATCACCGTACTCGTAAACGCCGTCAACCACGGCGAGAAACTGCATTTCAAAGGATTGCCCCGGCTGCAAAACGATCACCGGACCGGGGCACAGGGTCTTCAAAATGTCATTATCAAGTGCGGCCGCCGCAACAGCAATCGAATCAAAAAATTCAGGTGCATTGAACGCCCGTGCGCTCTGGTCACGGTTACGCAAGCGCAGGTTATAGGCCCGACCCTTGGCCAACCGTAAAATCATGGGCTCGAATTCACCACGGCGAATAACCATTTCCACCGATGCCGCCGTGCTGAAATCTGCGCTGGCAAGATCGCGCAGCGCACGATTCTCACACGCATCATTGGATTCGCCCAAATTCATAGTGCCGTCAAAGGCTCCGATCACATCGCAAGCCGAGAGAACCAGCAACGCCGCCAAAGCGACCGCGCTGCGCAACGGTGCGCCTTTTACGTTCATGCTGTGTATGTTCCGAATCCATGCATGTGTCATTGATACCAAGGACGGCGCGCCATCACCACTAAAACAGCGCATGCCTATCCTCAATTCCTGTATTGGGGCCATTGCCCGTAAGCGCGCGCTGTGTCACCTTTCTCCTATGCCACACCGCCTTACCTACGCCGCTACGCCTCTTGAACGCACCGCGACCCAGCGGCACGATGCTGGCTGGCTAGCGCAGCAATTGGCTTCGCCTGACGTGCGCGTGCTCCCTGTTTGGCGTGATGCAAACCTGATTGCCGCACAGGGTGAACAACCCACCGCTATCGCGTTGCATGGGGCGCAGGCACAAGAGGCACTCGCCCATACCAGTGAAGCATCATCACCGGTATTCCTTGGCACAGAGAACGATGCCCCGTTTTTCATGATGGACCTCTCGCATCTGGACGAAACGGTAGCCCTGAGCACATCGGGCATCGGCAATGACGAAGGCACCTGTTTCACCGACCTGCGCGCGTCGGGCGCGCTTATGTCCCATGCCGAAGGCTCCATGCTCGCCTTTGCGCGCGGCATGGCTTACTGGCACCGCAGACACCGGTTTTGTGGGGTGTGCGGCACACCAACACACGCCCATACCGGGGGCCACACACGCAGATGCAACAACGAAACCTGCGCGGTCGATCACTTCCCGCGCACCGACCCTGCCGTCATCATGCTGGTTACCGCCGCACTACCCGGTGGTGAACCCAATGGCCATTGCCTGCTCGGTCGTCAGGCCAGTTGGGCTGAGGGCATGTACTCCTCGCTCGCTGGATTTGTCGAGCCAGGTGAGAGTCTGGAAAGCGCTGTTGCACGTGAAGTCATGGAAGAATCGAGCATCGCGGTTACCGATGTCCGTTATCTGGCCTCGCAACCATGGCCGTTCCCTTCTTCGCTTATGCTTGGGTTTCGAGCACGCGCCACCAGCTTTGACATTGACGTAGGCGAAGACGAACTGGAAGATGCGCGCTGGTTTTCACGCGATGAGATCGAAGATATGAGCGCACAAAACCGCGATGATCTGCGCCTGTCACGCTCGGATTCCATCGCGCGCTGGCTTATTGAAGACTGGTTGCGTAACCCATAACGTACCGTCGCAACAACAAATACGAACAGGACACGACGCTATGGACCCCGTACAAGCCGAAGTTCAAGCCGGACTCGATACCTTGCAGACGCTCATTGATGCGCTGCTCGAGATCGCCGTAAATTACGGCTTCCAGATCCTTGGCGCACTGGTTTTCCTGTTCATTGGCCTGAAAGTTGCTGGCTGGATCGCGCGTTACGTCACGAAGCTCGCGCGCAACAAGGATATCGACCAAACCCTGGCTGAATTCATCGGCATGGTGGTCAAGATGATCATTGTTGTCATGTTGATCATTATCACGCTGGGCAACTTCGGTATTTCCATCGGACCGCTGATCGCACTGGCAGGCGCATCCGCCTTCGGCGCAACCATGGCCCTGCAAGGGCCACTATCAAATTACGGCGCGGGACTGGGTATTATTCTCAGTCGCCCGTTCATCATCGGCAACACCATCACCGTGGGCAACGCCAGCGGCGTGGTCGAAAAAATCGCACTCGGCATGACCGTGCTGGTCGGAGAAGACGGCGAAAAAATCACCATCCCCAACAAGGAAATCGTCGGACGGGTCATCGTCAATTCCCATGACCGGCGTGTGGTGCAGACCAAACTGGCCGTTGATGGTGTAGAAAGCGCCGAGCGCGCCATTGATGCAATCCGCACAGCCATTGACGGCATCGAAGACGTCACCGCCGGGGCCAAGCCTCAGGTCGGCATACACGACTTCACTTATGGCGGCGTGGTAATCGGTGTGCGCTTCTGGGTGCCAAGCTCACGGTATTTTCAGGTCCGCTACGCGGTCAACCGCGCTGTCATGGACGCGCTTAACGCACACAACATTACCTTGCTCAACGGCAGCAACATCGCATTAGAGACCGCCAGTCTGTCGGCTGATGATGAGGGCGAGATCGACTGAAAGCCTGAGTAGTCTTAATCGGCGCTGCCGTTCCTGCCGTTCACGTGCTTACGAAACGGATGGGCTGCATAGACACCGAGAATGCGGATTTCATGGGTGTAGAAGCTCAGTTCTTCTAACGCCAGTTTCAGCGCACGCTGCTCGGGGTGACCTTCCACATCGGCGTAGAACTGCGCGGCGACGAAATCACCGTCCACATAGCTTTCCAGCTTCGTCATATTAATACCGTTTGTGGCAAACCCGCCCATCGCCTTGTAAAGCGCGGCCGGCACATTGCGCACGCGGAAGACAAAACTGGTAATGACCTCTGCCGCCGGGGTCTCGGGGGCTGGCACATCGGCTTCGCGCGACATGATGACAAAACGCGTGGTGTTGTGCTCGGCGTCTTCAATCCCTGCATGCAGGGAATCAAGGCCATAAATTTCACTGGCCAGACTTGATGCAATGGCGGCCTGTGTCTTGTCGCCTTTTTCGGCAATCTCCGCAGCAGCACCTGCGGTATCGACATGCACCACCGGCGTAATACCAAAATCACGAATCAGATTGCGGCATTGGTTGAGCGCATGAACATGGCTATGGACGTGCGTAATCTCATTAATGTCCGCGCCACGCACGGCGAGCAGGTGATGATTCACACGCTCGTAGTGTTCGCCGATGATCTGCAAACCTGAGTCCGGCAACAAATGATGAATATCGGCGACACGCCCGGCCACGGAGTTCTCAATGGGGATCATTGCAAGCTGCGCGGTGCCATCACTTACCGCAGCAAAGGCGTCCTGAAAAACCCGGCAGGCAAGCGGAGTCATATCGGGCAGCGCACGACGGCAGGCCAGATGAGAGTAAGCACCGAGCAGCCCCTGGAAAGCGACTGTATTTTCCGGGCTGCTATTGCTGGACATTAAATCATCAGTTTTATTGGGCATAATTACGGACCTGAACTTCCTTAAGTCGCTGAACGCGAAAGCATTTCGGCTGCACGCACCAAGTCCGCCGGAGTATCGACACCGAACGGAACAGTGTCAACGAGCGCTGCATCGATACGCATACCGTTTTCAAGCGCACGCAGTTGCTCAAGGCGCTCACGCTGCTCAAGCAGGCCCGGCGGCAGGGCAACGAAACGCGCCAACGCGGCACGGCGATAGGCATAGAGCCCGATATGGTGATAAAGCGGCCCGTTACCCGAAGGGATGGTGGCGCGGCTGAAATAAAGCGCGCGACCAATACGCGCGCCATCTGCAAACGCCACCGCGGCCTTGACCACGTTGGGATTGTCACGTTCGCTCGGCTCGGTGATTTCCAAGACCAAAGTCGAAATTTGAACATCGCTGTCATCCAACGGTCCAAGAGCCACACGAACAGTATCTGGTTCAATGGTCGGCAAATCACCCTGCACATTGACCACCACGTCATGGAGTCCGTCCGGGTCGTATTGCGTCAGCGCCTCCCATATACGATCGGAACCCGAGGGATGGTCAGGCCGCGTCAACACCGCTTCACCACCAGCCCGATGTACGACATCTGCGATTTCAGGTTCGGCGCAGGCTACCAGCACGGGGCCAATATCCGCCTCCTGTGCGCGGCGCAGAACGTGAACAATCATGGGCTCGCCATGTATGTCGGCAAGTGGCTTTCCGGGCAGGCGCGTGGAGTCCATGCGCGCTGGGATCACCACCACGGGATTCATGCCTGCCGGTACATTGGTTCGAGAAATATCAGTCATGTGCGAAACTTAGCCCGCGACCAAGCCAAGGCAAAGCTGGAATTACCCACCATGACGCACATAGCACATGCCAAATGCACATTGAACGGGACCATCCGAAAGGGTACAGTCGCCAAAAATAACGACAGATCGCATACGTATTGATGCGGCGCATTAAGTAACCGCTTACAATGCGAAAGACGTCATAGACATAAGGACCGGACCTGATGCACAGCTCCCTGCTTGAAAAATTTGCCTTTTCTCTCTTGATTTTTGCCTGGTTGATCTTCGGCAGTATGACAGTGGGCGACATGCTCGTGCATGTTGACGAAGGCGATATCGAGGCCCTGCGCATCACGACCAACAGCGACGAGGCTGACACCGGCATGGAAAGTGCTGCAGTTGAAGCCGTAGCAGAAGATATCACCACCCTGCTGGCTACGGCTGACGCCACCGCTGGCGCAAAAGTCTTCAAGAAGTGTGCATCGTGTCATTCTGTCGATAACGGCGGCAAGAACAAGGTCGGTCCGAACCTGTGGAACGTTGTTGGCGGTGCGCAAGCCGGTGTCAGCGGTTTCTCCTATTCCGGTGCGCTCTCTGGTCTTGGCGGCAGTTGGAGCTACGCAGAGCTTGATGCATTCCTGAGCAGTCCGAAAGAATATGCACCGGGCACCAAGATGAGCTTCAAGGGCATCAGTAAGCCTGCCAAACGTGCAGCCCTGATTGCCTTCCTGCGCGGCCAGAGCGACAGCCCGCTTGCCCTGCCCTGATCGCGCATAGCCCGCCCGAGGTCTTGATGAACACTACCACGCCGCAGTTCCCCAATCCATCTGAAGCGCTGTTGCGTGGCGATGTACCCGGTGAGTTCATGGAACTGGCCGTGGAACTGGCTGATGCTGCATCGGTCATTGCGGTTCGTCATTTTCGCGCGGGTATCAATATCGAGCAAAAGGCCGATGACAGCCCCGTCACCATTGCCGACCGCGAGGCCGAGAGCATCATGCGCGCCTTGATCACTGAGCGGTTTGCCGATCACGGCATTCTGGGTGAGGAATATGGAAGCACGAATCTTGATGCAAAATATGTATGGGTGCTCGATCCCATCGATGGCACCAATTGCTTTGCAACCGGGTTTCCAACCTTTGGCACGCTGATCGCCCTGCTTGATGACGGCAAGCCCATCATTGGCGTGATCAATGCACCGGCGCTCGATGATCGCTGGATCGGCGCACGTGGTCGCCCAACGACGCTGAACGGCGTACCGGTCCGCACCCGACCCTGTCTGGGTCTGGAAAGCGCATGGCTGTCTTCCTCAACGCCCTTCATGTTCGAAGACGGCGCGCAGCGCGACAGCTACGATCGCCTGCGTAAGCGCTCCACCCACCGTCCGATTTTCAGTGGCAATTGCGTTGCCTATGGCCTGCTTTCAAGCGGCCATCTCGACGTGGTGTGCGAAGCCGACCTTGGCCCCTATGACTACATGGCGCTGGTCCCCGTCATTGAAGGCGCAGGCGGTCGCATGACCGATTGGCAAGGCCAAACCCTGAATATGAATTCCAGTGGTGAAGTGCTGGCGACTGGCGATCCTTCGCTGCATGACGACGCGCTTGCCACGCTGGCTGGCTAAAAACCATCCTGCGCGCCCCATATTTGCCGTATTTTCGTTCCCATATTCAGCATTCATCGCCGACTCCCCTTGATCGTGACGCAGTCGGCGGCGACAATTGCATCAAGGACCGGCGATTCGAGACCGGACACAGGGGAGACCAAGGGCTTGTTCGCACAAACCATTAAAACTGGCACGCATCTGGGGCGCAATCTTTCGCTTGCCGCCACGCTGACAATCGGACTTTATGCCACCATGTCAGGCGCACCTGTCTTGGCCGATAGCCACGGCATTGCCATGCATGGTGATCTGAAATACCCCGAAGGTTTTTCTCATTTTGAATACGTCAATCCTGATGCGCCAAAGGGCGGCAAGGTCCGGCTTAGTGCCATCGGTAGTTTTGACAGCCTGAACCCGTTTATCGTCAAAGGCGTATCAGCCGCCGGGGTTGGCTACATCTATGAAACCCTGCTGATGCACGCCGCCGATGAGGCATTCAGTGAATACGGCCTGCTGGCGCAGAGCGTCAAAATGCCAGAGGACCGTTCATGGGTTGAGTTTACCCTGCGACCCGAAGCGCGTTGGCATGACGGCATGCCCGTCACTGCAGATGACGTCATATGGAGCTTCGAAACCCTGCTTGAAAAGGGCCAGCCGTTCTACCGCTTCTATTATGGCAGCGTGGAAAAGGTCGAAAAAACCGGCGAGCGATCCGTAAAGTTCTCCTTCTCGCCGGGTGAGAACCGTGAATTGCCACTGATCATTGGCGAACTAAGCGTGCTGCCCAAGCACTACTGGCAGGATCGCGATTTTAACAAAACGTCCATGGCCCCCCCGCTGGGCAGTGGCCCATATCGCATTAGTGCGGTCGATGCCGGACGCTCGATAACCATTGAGCGGGTCAAGGACTACTGGGGCAAGGATCTGGCGGTAAACAAGGGGCAGTATAATTTTGATACCATCCGCTATGACTATTACCGCGATTCTACGGTGGTGCTTGAGGCCTTCAAGGCCGGTGAATTTGATTACCGCAACGAAAATTCATCCAAGGCATGGGCCACAGAATACGATGTTCCCGCCGTTGCATCGGGCCGACTGATAAAGGCTGAAATTACCCATCAGCGTTCATCCGGCATGCAAGGTTTTATATTCAACACCCGCCGCGACCTTTTTAAGGATCGCCACGTGCGTCAGGCACTGGCCTATGCGTTTGATTTCGAGTGGTCCAACAAAAACCTGTTCTATGGTCAGTATCGCCGGACACGCAGCTACTTCGACAACTCCGAACTTGCTGCCACGGGCCTGCCATCGGCGGAGGAACTTGCCCTGCTGGAACCTTACCGTGGGCGCATTCCCGATGAGGTTTTCACCACAGAATACATACCGCCCACGAATGACGGCTCAGGCAATATTCGTAAAAATCTTCGCACGGCGAGCAAACTTCTGCGTGATGCAGGCTGGACGGTGCAGGACGGTAAGCGCATTCACACAGAAACCGGTCAGGAACTGACATTCGAAGTATTACTGATCAGTCCGCTATTTGAACGCATCGTCCTTCCATTCGCCAAGAACCTTGAGAAACTAGGCGTCAAAATCAATGTCCGCACAATCGATACGGCTCAATATACCCGACGGCTCGACACCCACGACTTCGACATGATTGTCTCTGGGTTTGGTCAGTCCCTATCACCGGGCAATGAACAGCGTTCATTTTGGGGATCGCAAGCTGCCGATCTGGAAGGCGGACGCAATTATATCGGCATAAAGGATCCGGCGATCGACGAGCTGATTGAAAAAATCATCAGTGCATCAGATCGCAAAGGCTTGATCACTGCAACGCGCGCACTCGACCGCGTTCTACAGTGGGGTGCCTGGGTTATCCCGCACTGGCATAGCAGTAACGACCGCCTTGCTTTCTGGAACAAGTTCGGACGGCCGGACATCACCCCGGTGCAGGGCAATCAATTTACCGCATGGTGGATCGACGCTGAAAAAGAAGCCGCCCTGAAAACCGAATCTTCCTCTAACGCAAACTGACCGCGCACCATGTCCGCCTATATCATTCGCCGTCTGGCCCTGATCATCCCGACCCTGCTGGGTATCATGATCATCAACTTCGCCGTCATTCAGGCCGCTCCCGGCGGCCCGGTGGAACAGATGATCGCGCAAATCACCGGCACAGCGGTGGAAGCCACCGCACGGGTCAGTGGCAATGGCGGCGGCGGTGAAACCAACGCAGGTCAGACGCGCACGGTTGATGGTGGCGCGAGCAGCAGTAAGTACCGTGGCGCACAAGGCTTGCCACCGGAAATGATTGCCCAGATCGAAAAGCAGTTCGGTTTCGACAAACCGCCGATTGAGCGCTTTTTGCACATGATCGGCAATTACCTGCGCTTTGATTTCGGTGACAGTTTCTTCCGTGACCGCGCGGTGGTTGATCTCGTGCTCGATAAAATGCCGGTATCCATCAGTCTGGGCATCTGGACCACATTACTGGTTTATCTGATTTCCATTCCGCTCGGCATCCGCAAGGCCGTGCGCGATGGCTCGCGCTTTGATATGTGGACATCGGGCGTGGTCATCATTGGCAATGCCATCCCGGGCTTCCTGTTTGCCATCCTGTTGATTGTGCTGTTTGCCGGTGGTCGGTATTTCGACTGGTTCCCGCTGCGCGGGCTGGTATCGGACAACTGGCACGACCTGGGCACGTTCGCACAAATCGGTGATTACTTCTGGCACGTCGCACTACCCATCCTGTCCATGGTTATTGGCGGGTTTGCCGGACTCACCATGCTGACGAAAAATTCCTTCCTCGAAGAAATCAATAAACAGTACGTCATCACCGCACGGGCCAAGGGCCTGAGCGAGCGCCGCGTGCTGTACGGGCACGTGTTCCGCAACGCCATGCTGATTGTCATCGCCGGTTTTCCGAGCGCGTTTATCGGCATCCTGTTTACCGGATCGCTGCTGACAGAAATTATTTTCTCACTCGACGGGCTCGGCCTGTTGGGTTTTGAGGCCGCACTGAACAGGGACTATCCGGTGATGTTCGGCACGTTGTTTTTCTTCACGCTGCTAGGCCTGATCCTCGGTATCATCGGTGATCTGATGTATCACCTGATTGATCCGCGCATCGACTTTGAAAGCATGGAGGTCTAAGCGTGTCCCCCGATTCCTCTGATCGCTTTCTTAGCATGCGTATCACGCCGTTAACCCGTCGCCGCCTGATGAATTTTCAGCGCAATCGGCGTGGTTTCTGGTCATTATGGATTTTTCTTGGCTTCTTCTTCATCAGCCTGTTCGCCGAGTTCATTGCCAACGATAAACCGCTTTTCGTCTGGTATGACGGTGACGCCTACGTGCCGGTACTGACGAGCTACGCCGAGACTGAATTCGGCGGTGAATTCCTGACCGAGGCTGATTATCGCGATCCGTTCGTTGCTGATCTGATCAACGAGAAAGGCTGGATGATCTGGCCACTTGTGCGTTTTGCCTATGACACCGTGAACTATGAACTCGACGTCCCCGCCCCCGCACCGCCCAGTGCAGCCAACTGGATCGGCACGGATGATCAGGGCCGCGACGTAGTCGCACGGCTAATCTATGGCTTTCGAATTTCGGTACTATTCGGTCTGCTGCTAACCGTGCTGTCATCCGTCGTCGGCATTGGCGCGGGTGCAGTGCAAGGTTATTTCGGCGGCCTGATTGACCTGTTCGCCCAGCGTTTTATCGAGCTGTGGGCAAGCATGCCGATTCTCTATCTGCTGATTATTCTCGCCAGCATTGTTACACCCAACTTCTGGTGGTTGCTCGGTATCATGCTGCTGTTCAGCTGGATGGGGTTGGTTGGCGTGGTGCGCGCAGAATTCCTGCGCGCACGGAACTTCGATTACGTACGCGCAGCCAAGGCACTTGGCGTCAGCAACCGGGTGATTATGTTCAAGCATGTGCTGCCCAACGCTATGGTGGCGACGCTAACATTCCTGCCGTTCATCCTGTCGGGTTCCATTACCACCTTAACCTCACTGGACTTTCTGGGTTTCGGCATGCCGCCGGGCTCGGCTTCACTCGGTGAGCTGCTTAATCAGGGTAAGAACAACCTACAGGCACCGTGGCTTGGCCTTTCAACCTTCATCATGCTCTCGGTAATGCTCAGCCTGCTGGTCTTTATCGGCGAGGCCGTACGCGATGCCTTTGATCCGCGAAAGACATTCCGATGAGTGCGCTACTAGACATCAATGAGCTGTCCGTCTCTTTCAATCGCGGGGAGAAAGAGGTCAAGGCTGTCCGTCAGGTGTCGTTCTCCATCGAGCGTGGAGAGACTTTGGCACTCGTCGGGGAATCCGGATCGGGGAAATCCGTTACCGCACTGTCGATCCTGCAATTGCTGCCCTATCCGGTGGCGTGGCACCCTGGCCGTCACGCGGGTGAAAAAGACCCCCATGGCAGCATCAAGTTTCAAGGCGAAGAACTGCTCAGTGCCAAACGCGGCCGTCTGCGTGAAGTGCGCGGCGACCGCATCGCCATGATTTTTCAGGAGCCGCTCAATAGCCTTAATCCGCTACACAGCATCTACCGCCAGATTTCCGAAGTGTTGTTCCTGCACAAGAACATGAGTGCAAAGGCCGCACGCGCACGGGTCCTCGAACTGCTCGAACTTGTCGGTCTGGAAGAGGCCATTACACGCCTTGATGCCTTGCCCCATGAATTTTCCGGCGGCCAGCAGCAACGCGTGATGATCGCCATGGCGCTAGCCAATGACCCTGATCTTCTGATTGCCGATGAACCAACCACCGCGCTCGACGTCACCATTCAGGCCCAAATTCTGAAACTGCTGCGTGAGCTTCAGGAAAAGCTCGGCATGGCTATGCTATTGATTACCCACGATCTGGGTATCGTGCGTGCCATGTCCAAAAAAGTTTGCGTCATGAGCGAAGGCCAGATTGTTGAGCAAGGGCTGACAGAAGCTATTTTCGAGAACCCTGCGCATAGCTATACCCAACACCTGCTGGCGACCCAGCCAAAAGGTGCCCCCCAAGCGGCCGAGCCAAACGCACAACAGATCATGTCCTGCGATGACCTGAAGGTCTGGTTTCCAATCAAGCGTGGCATACTCAAACGCACGGTCGATCATGTGAAGGCCGTTGACGGCATTTCCCTGGACGTCCGGCAGGGCCACACATTGGGCGTGGTCGGGGAATCAGGTTCAGGCAAGTCAACGCTGGCGCGCGCCCTGCTACGGCTGGAACGCTCGAACGGACCTATCGAATTTGAGGGCCGCGCAATTCAGGGCCTTGGTTCGCGTGAACTTCGCCCCCTGCGACGAGATATGCAGATTGTTTTTCAGGATCCGTTCGGCAGCCTCAGTCCGCGTCTGTCTGTCGCGCAGATCGTCGAAGAGGGCCTCATGGTGCACGGGCTTGGCGGCAGCTACGACGAGCGTCGCAGCCTGATCGCGCAGGCTCTGAGTGAGGTCGGTCTAGAACCATCCATGATGGACCGCTACCCACATGAATTTTCCGGCGGTCAGCGCCAGCGTATCTGCATCGCGCGTGCTTTGGTGCTCAAACCCAACTTCATGGTGCTGGATGAGCCGACCAGCGCGCTGGATGTTTCTGTGCAAGCACAGATTGTCGATCTGCTGCGTGAACTGCAACAGCGTCACAACATCGCCTATTTGTTCATAAGCCATGACCTGAAGGTCGTGCGCGCCATGTCCCATGAAATTCTGGTTATGCGTCGTGGCCGCGTTGTCGAACATGGCCCCGCACAGCAAATCATTGAAAGCCCGCAGCAACCCTATACCCGCGCGCTCATGGCGGCAGCCTTTGAACTGAAGGCTGACGAAAGCGGCGTGGTTAGCCGCTAGCGTTCTAAAGCCCGACCTCAGGCGGCGTGTCTGCGTTTGCGACCAGATGGTCAACAAATACACGGACCTTGGCCGACAGATGACGCTTATGCGGATAAACCACATGCACCGGGTCGGCTGAGCTGTCGAAATCGGGCATGACGCGTACCAGTCGATCTTCGTTCAGATCATTTTGCACCACAAAATCAGGCAGGTAACCCAAGCCTACACCGGCGACCACAAGATCGCGCGCGCCCCATGCATTATTGATCGCAATGATGCCCTCAATATCGACCCAGGTTTCCTTGCCATCGATATCAAACCACCAATCATCATGCTGATGGCTGGGGTGCAGGTACTGAATGCATTTATGGTGTTGCAGGTCATCGGGCCGTAGCGGCATACCGTTTTCCGCACAGTATTGTGGTGCTGCGCAAGCAATGTAATGCAGATCCATCAGGCGGCGCGCAATCATACTTGAATCGCGTAGATCACCGGACCGTACCCCGACATCGAAACCGTCCTCTACCAGATCAACCACTCGGTCGGTCAGATCAAGCTCAATAACGATATCCGGATAGGCTCGGTAGAATGCTGGCAATAATGGCACCAACCAGCTTTCACCCAACGTAAAGCTCGACGTGATGCGCAAGCGGCCACGCGGATTACCATGCTGATCGCGGGTTATGCCATGTAGTTCTTCAAGCTCTTCAAGAATAGCCGCGCTGCGCTCACGGTAAACCGCGCCTTCTTCGGTCAGGTTAAGCCGTCGAGTCGTGCGGTTTAACAACCGCACACCCAGTTCATCCTCCAGATCCATGACATGACGACTGACGCTTGATGTTGAGACCCCAAGATCGCGCGCAGCGGCGGCAAAGCTCTTGAGCTCAGCAACCCGGTTGAAGGCCTGCATGGCGGCGTACAGACGCATGATTTATTATCCTGTTTATTGCAATAATATCTTTTAATTTATCTATATTATCATCTTTTACAGGATTTCATATGATATTTGCATAGCAACGAGTGCAGCCCACGGGCAGCCTATGAGATACAGGAGAATTGTTATGTATACGCATTTCCCGGGGATCATTGATTCACTGATCAACCACTTTGATCGGCCGCGCATTATTCGCCGCATTGATAACGGTCATACGGTCGATGGTGTTACAGCCCGGAGTCTGCGCAATCTGCCCGAACGGATTTTGCGCGACGTCGGGTTTACATCTTCAGATTAACATTGAGGCCTCATCATGCAGAGCCCCTCGGTGAACACGCTAACGTGTTTGCCGAGGGGCTTCTCGTTTGCGAAAAGCTGCGATAGAGTGCGCTCAACAATTCATCAGGAGAACGGCGAATGTCCGACACCATGGAGCTGTTCAGCGCACGCGTCTGCCCCTACGCCCACCGCACGCGGCTGGTGCTGGCAGAAAAAGGCCTGAATTTTACGCTGAACGAGATCGACCTGAGCGATAAACCGCAGCGCTTCCTCGACGTCTCGCCCTACGGCAAGGTTCCCGTACTGGTCCACGGTGATCGCGCGCTCTATGAGAGCTCCATCATCAATCAGTATATTGATGACATCGCGCCCAGCCCTGCATTGACGCCAGATGATCCATACCTGCGCGCGCAGATGCGTATCTGGATTGATTATTTCGACAACCAGTTTCTCGATATCTATTATGACGCCCTGATGAACCGCGAGCGTGACAAGGATACCGACTTCAAAGAGAAAATCGAGGCGGGGTTACGCTTTATCGAGACGCAGGGTCTCGCCAAGCTACAAGGTGACGGTCCCTACTGGCTTGGCGCGACACCGAGCCTGATTGATTTTGCTTTTTATCCGTTCTTCGAGCGTCTGCCGGTTTGGGCCCATTACCGCAACATTGAACTGCCCGCTAATGGATCACGCCTGAAAGCCTGGATTGATCTGATGGCTGCACGCCCATCGGTCACGGCCATCGCCAACACACCAGAATACTATATCGAACGCTACAAAGGTTACGCCGGGATCAGCGACGCAGCATAATTACGCTGCGCGCGGCAGCTACCAGCCAACGTAGCCATAGGCTATGGCGAGCAATACACAGCCCAACGCAACCCGGTAAAACACAAATGGTGCGAAGCTGGCACGGCGAAGCCAGGCCATCATAATCATGATCGCCACCAGCGCGGCGGCAAACGCCATGCCTGCGGCCATAAAGGCCGCCGATGTCAGCACGGCATCGCCTGACTGATAGAGTTCCAGCCCCTTAAGCACCCCGGCCCCGGCAATGGCGGGAATCGATAAGAGCATGGAAAATCGTGCCGCATCCTGGCGCTCAAACCCAAGTAGGCGCGCGGCCGACATGGTGATACCGGACCGGCTGGTGCCGGGGATCAGGGCAAGAATCTGAAACAGGCCAATGATGATGGCATCGCTGAAGCCAACATGCTCCATGCGCCGCACAGTCATGCCGAGCCAATCCGTCAGGGCCAGGAAAATACCAAAACCAAGTGTCGTCCAGCCTATCACCATCAGGCTGCGCAATCCCTGCGGATAATAATGATTAAACATGTAGCCAGCGACAATGACGGGGATGGTGCCTACAATAATATAGGCGGCCATACGCGCCCGGGGATCCCGACGACCACGCGAGACACGCATCAGCCCAGCCAGAATGCCACCAATGTCGCGACTCAGATACAACAGGACCGCACCCAAGGTACCGACATGAACCGCCACATCGATCAAAAGGCCCTGATCCTGCCAACCGGCAAAAATGGGGACCAAAACCAAATGCCCGGACGAACTGACAGGCAAGAATTCCGTTATGCCCTGAACCACGGATAAAACCACTAAATGTAGAAGCGGCACCCTATAACTCCCCAATATGTTCTCAAGTGGCATTTTTATAACATGGTAAGGTTAACAACATTTATAGCGTTTTAGTACAAAATTGGTACTAATAGAGGGATATTTACCTTATCTAGACGTGGATTTCGCGAGCGCGCCTTTGATTTCGCCTTTAGATATGTATTTTAGTAAGTAATACTGACCTAATTGGGATTGCGTTTCTCTTGAATTCTGCGCATATGGAGCCTCCGCTACCCACCACAAAGCGGAACGGCACATAAATTACTGCCGAAATAGAAAATACGCGTGATTAAGAAGAAGAAGGGATTCCACCGCCATGCCAGATAAAATGCAGCGGTTCGTTGATATCGACGCAAAAATGCCTGACAAGCGGGTCTCGGACACGCGGCGTACAGATTTCGACGAAATCTATCAGGCCTTTACGCCCGAGAACGCCACGGATCAGTCTTCACGCTGCGAGCAGTGCGGCATCCCCTTCTGCCAAATCCACTGCCCGCTGCAAAACAACATCCCCGACTGGCTGCGCCTGAGCGCCGAGGGACGTCTGGAAGAGGCCTACGCACTCAGCCAGGCAACCAACACTTTCCCCGAAATCTGTGGTCGTATTTGCCCACAGGATCGCCTGTGTGAGGGCTCGTGCGTGCTCGAACAGTCACGTCACGGCACAGTGACCATCGGTGCCGTCGAAAAGCACATTACCGACACAGCCTGGGAGAACGGCTGGGTCGAAGGCCCCATACCGCGAACCGAACGCACAGACTCTGTCGGCATCATCGGCGCTGGCCCCGGTGGCCTGGCCGCTGCCGACCGACTGCGACGACTTGGTTATCAGGTTCATGTCTATGATCGACATGACCGTGCAGGTGGTTTGCTGATCTATGGCATTCCCAACTTCAAGCTCGACAAAGACGTGGTGACACGCCGTACCAAACTTCTCGCTGACAGCGGTGTGACATTCCACGAAAACTTCGAGATCGGCCGCGATGCTTCGCTGGGCGAACTGCGCACAAAACATTCCGCCGTACTTATCGCGACCGGCGTCTATAAGGCGCGCAGTCTGCATGCTCCGGGTTCTGGCCTCGACGGCATTCACGCCGCCATGGATTACCTGACAACATCCAACCGTATTGGCCTTGGTGACAGCGTTGCCGCCTATGATAACGGCACGCTGAACGCCAGGGACAAAAACGTGGTGGTCATTGGCGGTGGCGACACGGCCATGGACTGTGTGCGCACAGCCGTGCGTCAGGGTGCAAAATCGGTCAAGTGCCTGTACCGGCGTGACCGCGCTAACATGCCCGGCTCGGTACGCGAAACTGCAAATGCCGAAGAAGAAGGCGTCGAGTTCGTCTGGCTTGCCGCGCCTGAAGCATTTCTCGGCGATGACAGCGTCAACGCCGTACAGGCGCACCGCATGCGCCTTGGCACACCCGATGAAACTGGTCGCCAGAGTCCGGAAGCCGTCGAAGACTCCAGCTTCAGCCTTGAGGCGGACATGGTCATCAAGGCATTGGGCTTCGATCCCGAAGACCTGCCCACTCTGTTCGGCGCACCAGAGCTGCCGGTCAGTAAGTGGGGCACAGTGACGATTGACGCCAAAACCAAAATGAGCGGCCTGCCCGGTGTCTTTGCTGCTGGCGATATTGTTCGCGGCGCATCGCTGGTGGTCTGGGCCATTCTCGACGGCCGCGAAGCCGCCGACGCTATTCACGATTACATTGCGCGCGGTGGCGCGGAAGAACGCGATGAAGCGGCCGTTCTGGCCGCAGCATCGTGAGGGAGAACGACGTCATGAAGCAAACCGAAACCGGCAACGATTTTATCAGCAACTGGTGCGACAACGCCGAGCATCTTGAAAACACCGGCATGTACAGCCCGGCCGATGAACACGATGCTTGTGGCGTTGGCATGATTGTTTCCATTGATGGCAAGCCACGTCGTGATGTCGTGGAAAAGGGCGTCGAAGCGCTCGGCAAGGTATGGCACCGTGGTGCGGTTGACGCCGATGGCAAGACCGGCGACGGCGCGGGCATCCACGTCGAAATCCCGCAGGATTTCTTTAAAGAGCATATCCGTGCCGCCGGCCATGAGCCGGGTAACGAGCGTCTGGCCGCTGGCATGGTATTCCTGCCCAAAACCGATCTGGCCGCGCAGGAAACCTGCCGCTCCATCGTTGAAACCGAAATCCTCAAAGCCGGTTACGAAATCTACGGCTGGCGTCAGGTCCCCATCAATGCCGACATCATCGGCGAAAAGGCCAACGCCACCCGACCCGAGATTGAGCAGATCATGATCAAGGGCCACGACAACGCCGATGACGAAGCCTTTGAGATCGATCTCTACATGATCCGTCGGCGCATCGAGAAAAGCGTACTGGCCGCGCACATCAACGATTTCTACATCTGCTCACTGAGCTGCCGCTCGATCATCTATAAAGGCATGTTCCTCGCCGAACAGGTTGCCGACTTCTATCCGGACCTGCTCGATAAGCGCTTCATTTCCAGTTTCGTGATTTATCACCAACGCTATTCCACCAACACGTTTCCGACGTGGCGTCTTGCCCAGCCCTTCCGCATGTTGGCTCATAACGGCGAAATCAACACCGTCACCGGTAACGAACGCTGGATGAGCGCGCATGAACCGAAAATGGAAAGCGCAGTATTCGGTGACGCCATCGACGATATCAAACCAATCATCCAGAGCGGCAGTTCCGATTCTGCCGCACTCGACGCGGTCTATGAAGTGTTGTGCCGCGCCGGGCGATCTGCTCCCGCCGTCAAGGCGCTGCTGATTCCGGAATCCATCGGCCAGAACCAGACCATGCCTGAAGCACACCGGGACTTTTTCTCGTACTGCTACACCGTCATGGAATCATGGGACGGTCCAGCCGCTATCTGCGCGACCGACGGTCGCTGGGTTGTTGCCGGTCTGGACCGCAACGGCCTGCGCCCCGCACGCTATACCGTGACCCGCGACGGCCTGCTGGTACTTGGGTCGGAAACCGGCATGGTGGAACTGCGCGAGTCCGAAGTGCTGGAAAAAGGCCGCCTTGGACCGGGTGGCATTATGGGCGTCGACCTTAAGGAAGGCCGCCTGCTGCATGATCAGGAACTCAAAGACCTCCTGTCTGGTGAGAAGTCTTACGCCGACTGGACTAAGGGGATCCGCAATCTCGATAGTCTCGCAGAAACACAGGCCAACACCACCGCACAGCGGCTATTCGATGCCGAGGGCCTGCGCCGTCGCCAGCATGCGTTCGGCATGTCCATGGAAGACATGGAGTTGATCCTTCATCCCATGGCCGAAGGTGGCAAAGAAGCCATCGGCTCCATGGGAGATGACACCCCCATCGCCGTGCTGTCAGACCACTACCGTGGCCTGCACCACTTTTTCCGCCAGATGTTCTCTCAGGTTACCAACCCGCCGATCGACTCCTTGCGTGAACGTCAGGTCATGTCGCTCAACACGCGCTTCGGCAATCTCAACAATATTCTCGCCGAGGAAGGCGACCAGTGCGAGACGCTGCAACTGGAAAGCCCGGTGCTGTCGAATGCCTCTTTTGAGGCCGTGCGCAGCTATCTCGGAGACGGCGCAGCGAAAATCGATTGCACATTTGATCCATCGCAAGGTGCCGAAGGCCTGCACGCCGCGCTTGATCGCATCCGTCAGGAAGCCGAAGACGCCGTTCGCGGTGGCCGTACGCACCTGATCCTGAGCGACATCGCCATCGACGAAACCCGCGCACCGGTGCCCATGATTTTGGCGACTTCGGGCGTTCATACACACATGATCCGCCAGAGCCTGCGCACCTTTACCTCGATCAACGTGCGTACTGCCGAATGTCTCGACGTGCACTACTTCGCCGTCTTGATCGGCGTCGGCGCGACCACGGTAAACGCCTATCTGGCTGAAGAAGCCATCGCCGAGCGCCATGCCAATGGCCTGTTCGACGATCTGTCTCTGACCCAGTGCATCAACAACTACACCTCTGCCATTGATCAGGGCTTGCTCAAGATCATGTCCAAGATGGGCATCAGTGTGATCAGTTCCTATCGCGGCGGCTGCAATTTCGAAGCTGTCGGTCTAAGCCGCGCGCTGGTTGCAGAATTCCTACCCGGTATGTCGAGCCGAATTTCCGGTATCGGACTTTCGGGCATCTGCACCAAGGTCACGCGCCACCACGCACGTGCTTTCGAACAGGACGCCGTGCCGCTATCTGTCGGCGGCTATTACCGCTATCGCAGCGGTGGCGAGCGCCATGGTCATGATGGCCAACTGATCCATATCCTGCAAAGTGCGGTCAACAACGAGTCCTTCAGCACCTATATGAAGTACGCCAACGGCGTGAACGGTCGCGACCCTATTCACCTGCGCGACCTGCTTGGTTTCAAGAAACTGCATGAGCCGATTTCCATTGAGGACGTGCAGTCCATCACCGAAATCCGCAAGCGTCTGGTCGCACCGGGTATCTCGCTCGGCGCGCTCAGCCCCGAAGCCCATGAAACCCTGTCCATCGCCATGAACCGCATCGGCGCAAAGTCCGATTCCGGTGAAGGCGGCGAAGACCCGGCGCGCTACAAACCGCGCCTCAATGGCGACAACCCATCGAGCGCCATCAAGCAGGTTGCATCGGGCCGCTTCGGTGTAACGGCAGAGTACCTTAACAACTGCAGCGAAATCGAAATCAAGATGGCACAAGGTGCCAAGCCCGGCGAAGGCGGCCAGCTGCCCGGCGGCAAGGTGACCTTTGAGATCGCCAAGCTGCGTCATGCCACCAAGGGCGTCACCCTGATCTCGCCACCACCGCACCACGATATCTATTCCATCGAAGATCTGGCCCAGTTGATCTACGACCTGAAACAGATTAACCCGGAGGCCAAGGTCTGCGTCAAACTAGTGGCACGCTCGGGCGTCGGCACCATTGCTGCTGGCGTGGCAAAAGCCAAAGCCGACGTGATCCTGATTTCCGGCCATGACGGCGGCACCGGTGCCAGCCCGCAGAGCTCTATCAAGTACGCCGGTCTGCCATGGGAAATGGGGCTAGCCGAAGCCAATCAGGTGCTGACGCTGAACCGTCTGCGCCACACCGTGAAACTGCGCGTTGACGGCGGCTTCAAGACCGGCCGCGACGTGGTCATTGCCGCCATGCTGGGCGGCGAAGAATTTGGCATCGGCACGGCGTCACTGGTCGCCATGGGTTGCATCATGGTACGTCAGTGCCATTCCAATACATGCCCCGTTGGCGTCTGTACGCAGGATGAAAGCCTGCGCGAGAAGTTCACCGGTTCACCGGAAAAAGTGGTCAACCTGTTCTCCTTCATCGCCGAGGAAGTCTCTGAGATTTTGGCCGATCTGGGCTTCACGTCCCTGACGGAAATCATCGGGCGTTCCGATCTGCTCAGCCAGGTCAGTCGCGGCCACCGTGATCTCGACGATCTCGACCTCAACGCCCTGTTGGCGCAGGCTGACGCCGGTGGTTTTCCGCGCCACTGCATTATCGAAGAACGCAATGCAGTGCCCGATACGCTGGATGCCCAGATTATCGAAGACGCCGCCGCGACACTGCAACACGGCGAAAAAATGCAGCTCACTTACACGGTGCAGAACACACACCGCGCGGTGGGCACACGCACCAGTTCGGCCATTGTACGGCGCTACGGCATGAAGGGCCTGCAGCCCAATCACTTGACAGTGCACCTGCGCGGTTCGGCGGGCCAGTCACTCGGCGCATTTGCCGTACAGGGCCTGACGCTGGAAGTCTTCGGCGATGCCAACGATTATGTCGGCAAGGGTCTGTCGGGCGGCACCATCATCGTTCGCCCACCGGTTTCCAGCCCACTGGCGAGCCAGAACAACACCATCATCGGCAACACCGTGTTGTACGGTGCGACCGCAGGCAAATTGTTTGCTGCCGGTCAGGCAGGTGAGCGGTTCTGCGTACGTAATTCCGGTGGTCAGGCCGTGGTTGAGGGCTGCGGCTCGAACGGCTGTGAATACATGACCGGCGGCGCAGTTGCCATTCTGGGCAATGTCGGCGCGAACTTCGGCGCGGGTATGACCGGTGGCATGGCCTTCGTCTACGATCGCGATAATGAATTCCAATACCGCGTGAACGCTGAGACGGTGATCTACCAGCGCGTCGAGACGGAATACTGGCGCGACGTGCTCAAGGTCCTCGTCGGCCAGCACGTCAAACACACCGCGTCGCGTTACGCCCAGCGCATGCTCGATGCCTGGGATCGCGAAGAAGGCCACTTCTGGCAGGTCGTGCCAAAGGAAATGCTCGACAAGCTCGAACATCCGGTCACCGTTGATCAGGAAAAAGAAACCCTGAGCGCTTAACGCTATAATGCTGTTACCCCGGCGGCTTGTTCGTATGACAGGCCGCCGGGCGCGTTGTTTAGTTTTGTAAACCAGCGTGCAACTAGTAGACAGAACCCCCTCGCAAACCCGCAGAAGCGACCTTGCAACATATTGAAATTCCTCATTTTGTTTACTTTTGTTGAGGAACGTTCATTTTTGCTGAGTTTGCCGCCTACGTAAGGCCATCCGAGTAGCTGCTCATCCTCGACATAATATGTGCCGTGCCGCCATTGCCCACAGCAAAGCGCAAGGCACGTCAGGTTTTCGGCCCAATACGCCCATCATGCATCAGTGGCGGCACAGGGCGTAATTCAACGTCTTCATTTTCATTCAATGCCCACTGCAATGACTTAACCGCCAGCGGTCCGTTTGAGCGCCGTGCGGTGCTTGTGACATTTTCGGCCACCGTCTTGATCGCTTCATCCAGAGAACGGCCAGTGGATGCTTCCGGCGGTTTGGGCGACCTCTCGGGAATAGCCACTGCGGGCATCTCATCCACCATAATCCGCCCCGTGCCATCAACCGTGGCCGGCGCAGTGCCATAGTGATCATCATACCATTTCGCCACGCGCCGTTGGATCACACCATGACGGGCTTCACGCGTGTTGTGATAAGGCTCTGAACGCATGAGTTCGCCAAGATCTGCTTCACTCAAATCAGCAGCCAGCAGTTTTTCATCTATAGCATCACCCGGTTTTATCAGGGATGCATGCAACGTAGGCGTCATGGTATCGTCACCATCTTCCGACTTTGTTGCATGCTGTGCGTCTTTCGCCGACACGCTAACAGAGGCCTGATCGTCAATGTCTTCACCATTATCACCGATCAATTGGTCCAGTTCGCGCGCAGCATCTTCCTGCGATGCACCAGACAAAGCAGCGTAATTGCGCCGTAGGCGATCCATGGGCCGCACGCCGTTTTCGCTGTCGGCATAGAACGTGGATTCCACGGCCATTTCAGCGCGATCACCAGCGATGATGGCATCTTTCAATTTTGGAAATTTGTCCAAACTGCCATTGGCATAAACGATATCCACCACAGCCGCCTTCTGCGCATCGTCGAGTTTACGCCATGCCGCATCACCGACCTTGCCGCGAATGCGCCCAACGCGTTCGGTGATCTCGGCGTCAAGCTTGGCATCCATGGCTGGATCCGACATGCGTACGGCGGTTATGCTTTTATACGTTTTGGATTTCCCACTGAAGTTACCCTTGCGACGGCTTTTCTCATCCTGCATCTGTTTAAAGGCATGACGTTTTTTAGTATTGGTGGCAGGAACCCATTGCCCGTCACGTTGAATTTCCAAATCCAGTGCGGCAAAGCTATCGGCACTATCGGCCAGAAATCCCACACCGACGGTGACCTGTCCCTTAATATCGAGGTACGGTTCATAAACTCTTCTTTCGCTTGCGGTGATATGCTCGCGGATAACATCAAATATTTCTGCTGAAATTGTCGGAGGTTTAATGGTCATGTTATTCTCCCTACGATGAAATGAGGTAAAAGATGGGTCACTGTTTAAAATGGATTTTCTCAGGGCTGGTCGGAATCATTTTGGTGGGCAGTATCATGTGCCCCACTGGATTGGGGGCAACAGGCACCCCAGCTAGGTCCATTGATAAAGAGCCGCCGTTCCGTCTGCCCTTGAACAGACACCTGCCCCTGCCCGATGGTGCAGGCATACCCTCTTTGTACGGGGAATGGCACCCTTACGGCGATGGCGCAGGTGGGCCGTTAACAATAACGCCGCAGGTTTTGGCAAATTACGAATCGACCTGGCGCCATAATATAAGCCCCTACCGCGTGCTCTATACGGCAGAAAACTATGTGCTGATAGCCTACCAACTCGGACTGTATGACGACAGGATATGGACAGAATTTGGTGTCTTTTCCCTGCAATCCATTCGCCAGACAGAAACAGGGCCGTATGGTACTGAACTGCGTGAGTGGACGTGTGGAGCCGAAGCGACAAAATCCGCCGAAGCGTTCTATTGGCTCAACACGCAGTTGATGCAGATATTCGAAGAGGAATGCGCGATCACCATTAACCCAAACCCCGACGTGATTTGGTACGGGGGGAATGGGTGGAACACTCAGGTCTACTATCGCAACCCACCCTGATCACGAACCACACATATCGGAGAGGACACAGCCATCCTGTTCGCTGGTGAATAGATATAATCAACCGCACGCGAATGTCAAGTATTTTTTCCTATTATAGATTTTAAAGCCGATTATCTGTGGTAAGGACTTCGTTCCAGCTTCCCTGTAGAATATCCCTGATATTTGATTCGCTGGTTAGAAACTGGTTTTAAGCGCCACCGACTCCCAAACAGGAACCCGCACACATGCCGCGCCCCGTTATAGCCGTACTGATGGATTATGAAGCCGAAGGCTCGTTTTCGGCGCGGCCGCATTACGCCCTGCGCATTGCCTATTTTAACGCCATTGAGTGCGCTGGCGGCACGCCGGTGGCCGTACCGTATCTGCCGGGCTCCATGGATAGCTTCCTTGACCTTGCCGGTGGCGTGGTCCTGCCCGGTGGGTTCTTTCCATTCCCAAAGCATTATTACGGCGAGGCACCCGACCCCAACGAAGCCATTCATCCACGCGTCGCGTTTGAGGAAAGCTTCACGCGCACGGTGCTGGATCGCGACGTGCCGTTGCTCGGTATCTGTGCGGGGTTACAGGTCATGGGCGGGGTCATGGGTGCGACCATGCACCGCGATCTGCACGACGTGATTGATACTGACATTGATCACCTGAACGAAAAGCCCGCCGAAGAAACCGCCCACGACATTGCCATTACACCCGGCACGCTGCTACATGACATCACCGGCCTCGATACAATTGGCGTTAACACCGCGCACCGCGAAGCCATCGACACTGTTCCCGATACTGTAACGGTGAACGCAACAGCACCTGATGGCACCATCGAAGGTATCGAAATTCCATCAAAGCGCTTTGCCCTTGGCGTACAGTGGCACCCGGAGTTTTTCCTCGAACATGGCAGCCCGCATCTGGCGCTGTTCGAGGCTTTGGTGAAAAGTGCGGCAAACCGATAACAACAACACATAAAGGACCGGCGCAATGAGCATGGGAACAGCAGCACGTCTATGGCTGGTTATCGCAGGCCTCGGCGGAGCAACCGCCATCGGCATGGGTGCCTATGGCGCACACGGATTTGATGACGCCCCTGAATACCTGCGCGACAGCTTTAACATCGGTGTGCAGTATCAGATGTGGCACGCTCTGGCGCTGATCGGCGTGGCATGGATGTGTGATCGCAGTGACCAGCGCATCGCTATGCTGGCCGGTATCGCCATCACATTTGGCGCAGTGCTGTTTTGTGGCACACTGTACGCGTTCGGCCTAACCGGTGATTTACCCATGCGCGGACTGGCACCTGTTGGTGGTTACAGCCTGATCGCCGGTTGGTTACTGCTTGCACTGAGCGCACTGCGCGCGCGCTGAAAACGGGGGCTACCATGAATGCCCACAAGACCTTTCGCCAGCATATCTACGAAACGCTAGAAGCTGGGCGTGTTGAAACGCCTATGGGTCGTTTCGCCGATTTGATGCTGATCACATTGATCGCGCTTAATGTACTGGCGGTCATTCTGGAATCCGTGGCCTCGCTTGGCCAACGCTATGGCAATGCCTTCGACATGTTCGAAGTGTTTTCCGTCAGCATTTTTACCGTGGAATACATCGCGCGCGTGTGGTCTGCGCCCGAGCACGTCGGTCTTAAATTCCACCACCCGCTATGGGGTCGATTGCGCTATATGCTAACGCCCATGGCGCTGCTCGACCTGATTGTTATCGCACCGTTCTTTCTGGTGTTTTTCGTCGGCCTCGACCTGCGAATCCTGCGTGTACTGCGACTCTTCCGCATATTCCGACTGACGCGCTACTCATCGTCCATGGGATTACTGCTTAGCGTGCTCAAGGAAGAAGCTGGCAATATCGGCGCTGCATTATTCGTGCTCGCCATGCTGATCGTGTTGTCAGCCAGCATTACCTATCTTGCCGAACACGAAGTACAACCTGTTGCATTCGGCTCAATCCCTGCCGCGTTATGGTGGGCGGTCATTACCATGACCACCATCGGCTATGGCGACGTGGTGCCGATGACGCTGGTTGGCAAAACCTGCGGCGCGCTGATCGGTATTGTCAGCGTCGGCATGGTCGCTCTGCCCGCCGGTATTCTGGCATCGGGTTTCAATGAAGCGCTGCACCGCCGCCGTCAAAGATTTGAAGCCCACGTGGAGAGTACCCTGAGTGATGGCGTCATTGACGACGCAGAGCGTCTGAGCCTGCGCTATGCCCAGGAAGATCTGGGGCTAAGCGATACAGAGGCCGCATCCATTATGCGCTCAACCCATCACCGCGCCAACGTGCGGTTGGGCTATTGCCCCCATTGCGGTAAACCGATCCGGGGCTCAAAAGAAGGCCGCATGGAAGAAGACGACCCGCACGATCATGACTGAACCGCTAAGACGCAACCCTAGGCGGCAGCGTGAATAGCAGCGGCCTTCACGCTATCGGTCACATGGCTTTCAAACTGAACGAAATTCTTCTCAAAGCGCTGGGTCAAATCGCGCGCCATGGCGTCATAGGCCGCACTGTCAGCCCATGTGTTGCGTGGATTAAGCACCTCGGCCGGAACATCGGGGCAAGCCCCGGGCACCAACACACCAAAGTTTGGATCGGGGTTAAACCCGCCGTTCTCAAACCTGCCATCAAGCGCGGCATTCACCATGGCACGGGTGTAGGCGATTTTCATGCGTTCACCTACCCCATAGCCACCACCCGACCAGCCAGTATTGACCAGCCAGCATTTGACATTGTGGGCCGCCATATGATCGCCCAGCAACTTGGCATAGACCGTCGGATGACGCGGCATGAACGGCGCGCCAAAACATGTGGAGAATGTCGCAGAAGGCTCTTTCAGGCCACGCTCGGTACCTGCGACCTTGGCCGTATAACCCGACAGAAAATGATACATGGCCTGATCAGGCGTCAGTTGACTGATCGGCGGCAACACACCAAAGGCATCGCACGTCAGCATGACGATGTTCTTGGGGTGGCCTGCGCAGCCGGTTTTTGACGCATTTGGAATCTGGCTAATGTCATAAGACACCCGGCCATTTTCACTATGCGTCGTATCAAAGAAATCCAGTGCTCGGGTATTTTTATCCATCGTGACGTTCTCAATGATCGAACCAAACGTGCGGGTGGTATCAAAAATCTCCGGCTCGGCCTCGTAGGTCAGATTGATGGTTTTGGCGTAGCAACCGCCTTCGAAGTTAAACACACCATCGGGGCCCCAACCGTGCTCGTCATCACCAATCAGGGTGCGCGACGAGTCCGCCGACAAGGTGGTCTTGCCGGTCCCCGACAAGCCAAAAAAAATAGCCGCGTCATCGCCCTGCCCGACATTGGCCGAACAATGCATAGGCAGCACGCCCTTGGGCGGCAGCAGGAAATTCATCACCGAGAAGATCGATTTCTTGATTTCGCCGGCATAGGCCGAGCCGCCAACAAGCACCAGTTTACGCGCCAGATTGACCACGATAAAGGTGCCCGATGTCGTGCCGTCACGTTCGGGATCAGCTTCCAGGCTGGGGGCCTGCAAAACCGTGAACTGTGGCTTGAAATCCCCCAGCGCCGCCTCGTCAGGCTGGATGAACATGTTTCGTGCGAACAGGTTATGCCACGCATTTTCCGTCACCACGCGCACGGCCAACTGGTAGCTGGTGTCGGCGCCTGCGTAACAGTCCTGCACAAAGACGTCACGACCGCTCAGGTGACCCAACATTTTTTCATAAAGTTGTTCGAATTTTTCCGCCGAGATCGGGCGATTAACATCGCCCCACCAGATATCACCCTTGGTTTCATCATCTTCGACGATGAAACGGTCATTGGGCGAACGACCGGTATGTTGCCCGGTCAGAGTGACCAGCGATCCGCCTTGCGCCAACTTGCCCTCGCCACGCGCGATGGCAAGCTCAAAAAGGCGCGCAGCATCCAAATTCCAATAAGCGGTCTTGATCCCCTTCAGGCCCTGATCTTGTAGCCCGAATGAGCTCACCGCATGTCCAACGTCCTGCACAGCGTGCTCCTCCCGAAACAAAGAGTTTTAGCACCGTCTTTTTCTGTAACGTCGCGGCTTATTATTAGCATTAACTCTAGTCCTGCCGAAAAAACCCGGCAAGGGGAGTCTCATAGCTGAAATGGGACAATTGCGCGCAATATAATATGCCAACGCACAGCACAATGCATCCGGCGCTATGCGCTCAGGGCGGCACGACCACGTTTGGCTAATGCAACCAGTGCCTTGCGCACACCCTGCGCGTCACACACGGGTTGATCAAAATCGAGCCGCGCCACATAAGCCTGACGGCGCAGATCAATGCCTTCGGGATCAAGGCCACTCATGGCCCACCCTGTGCCCGATCGCCCAAGCAGACCCTGCGCGCAGGCATCAAGCGCCGCGCCATGATCGGCATTCATGTGGGCCATGACATCGACCTCGCAATCCGACATGACCTTGCAGGCTTCACGCTCGCCATAGAGCACCCACTTGCGGTCGATCCAGCGCGCGCGCGCAAAACCGCCGACCCAATGGGCGCGTTCAACCGACATACGGTAAAATTCAAAGTCGGCGAACCCGGCATACATCGCGGCATCGGGATGACGTGCCAGAAATCGGTCCGCAAGATGCTTGTCATTGGTCTTGGTGATTTTGCCCATCAACGTGACGCGGGGTCCCATCTGCGGATTGCGGCGACGCGACGTGGCCTCGAACAGCAGCGAGGCGCGCGCGTCCTCAATCAGGTTGCGCGTGTGATCGGCAAGTGTTGAAAACAGCATGATCGGCGAGCCATCCATGTCACAGGCCACCGTAACAAACGAGACGTAAGGAAACCCATCCCTGGCTTTCAGCGTGGTCGCGAGCGCGGCAGACCGGGCGCGGCGCACCAAACCGCGTGAAGCGTCAGCGATAGCCTGTCGGTCTTCGTTCATAGCGTGTGCTCCATGCCGGGGTTTGCCTTAGCCGCTGACTTCATCAATGTGGCGCAATACCATGTCACGCAGGGTGACGATGCCAAGCGCATTGCGATCATGATCAACCACCAGAGCACGTGACACACCGAACTGGGTGAGCATGCGAACGGCATAGCGAATATTCATTTCGCTCGGCACACACAACACAGGTTTGGCCATGATCTCATAGACGTTAACCCGGTCGGGTGAGCGGTTTTCAGCCACCACGCGCTTGGCGACATCAGACACCACGACCATGCCATATTCATCGTGCTCGTCACGGCGCTCTACCACCAGCGAGCTGACATTGTGTGCGCGCATGGTTTCAATGGCCTGCTGGACAGTGTCCATGCCGCTGATGGTATGGACATCCGGGCTCATGACTTCGGCGACGGGAATAACCTTTTTATCGTTCATAATGCCTCCTCGATTTCCTGACGGATGACGCCAGCTTGTGTTTTCATGCCCACGGCATCCTCGATTTCTATCTGTATCGCCATGCCCGTACCCGGCTCTTCGTCAAATCGCCCAGCCCTGGAAATGGTTTCCAGAATATCGCGCGCACGCGGTGCTGCGACAATAAAAAGCAGGACATCGCGTTGCGCGGCAAGCTCAAGCCCGAGAAAGGTTTTTTCCGGGTTAAGGCCTTCACCACGAACACTGGTGATGACCGTGGCCCCGGTGGCACCCGCTTCGCGGGCGGCCTCCATAACCGTCTCGGTCTTTTCATCGGCGACCAGCGCGACGATGAGTTTGAGATTCATGAGATACTTCCTTCCTTATTGGGCGTTGTGACATCGCCTGAGCGTGTCACGGCGCGTCTGCGGCTTTGTAAATAATCGACCATGACGGCATAACCAAGCACCGTCATGATGGGAAACACACTGGCAAAGGCGATCAGGCCAAAGCCATCAATCAAAGGGCTGCGCCCCGGAATGGCGCTCGCCAGCCCCAGGCCCAGCGCAGCAACAACCGGCACCGTAACGGTCGATGTTGTAACCCCGCCTGAATCGTATGCCAGTGGAATGATGAGGCGTGATGCGCGGAAGGTCTGGATAATGACCACCACGTACCCTGCCATAATATAATAATGCAGCGGCGTGCCACTGACGATGCGGTACGCCCCCAGCGAGACGCCGATGGCGACACCAAACGCTACAGCCAACCGCAATCCCTTGGCGCTGAGCGCCCCACCGGAGACCTCCTGCGCCTTCATCGCCACGGCGATCAGGGACGGTTCGGCCACAGTGGTGGCAAACCCGATGGCAAAGGCAAAGACATAGACCCACGTATAATTGCGCCAGTCCACAACGACGCCGACGCTACCGATAAAATCAGGCGCGGTGAGCTGCGCCGCCATGGTTTTGCCAATGGGGAACAAAGCCATTTCCAGACCAACCAGAAACAGCGTTAAACCCAGCAGCACATAGAAAAAACCAATGCCGATCCGTTTCGGGTGCGGTGGCTTGCGGCGGATCACCAAAAGCTGAAACCCCAACAAAATCACGGCAATCGGCAGCACGTCGAGAACCGTCGCCAAACCGGTTGTCGCAATATGTTCTAACAGGGACAGCACTTCGCTCATCAATAGATCATCCCGTACAACATGACGAAAATCATCGGCATCAGACTGGCAAAGGCGATCAGCCCGAAACCATCGGTCATGGGGTTACGCCCACGAATGGCACTGGCCAGCCCAACACCCAGCGCAGTAACCAGCGGCACGGTGATTGTCGAGGTCGTCACCCCGCCGGAATCATAGGCAATACCAATGATCTCATCGGGTGCAATGGTGGTGATCAGCACCACAAGCACATAACCGCTAATGATCAGGTAATGGATGGGCCAGCCCTTGAGGATACGAAACACCCCAAGTACCAAGGCAAAGCCGACAGACAAGGCAACGGTAAAACGCAGACCAAACGCGTAATTGGCACGTGAAGCATCGCTATCAACGATGGACCCGGCGATGCTCGCCACGCTAGCGGCTTCCGCAGCGACCGCGATCAGCGCCGGTTCGGCAGCCGTCGTGCCAAAGCCCAGCAAAAAGGAAAAAGCCAGCAAGGCAAACAGGCTGCCCTTGCGCGCCAAAGCATCGGCCATGTTCTCGCCGATGGGAAACAGCGCCATCTCGAGACCCTGAATGAAAAGCGCCAACCCCAGGACCACGAGGGCCGAGCCAACCAGCACCTCACCCAAATTCGGGAAAGGCTGCTGCAACACAACGATCTGGAAAAAACCAATCACAACGACGATGGGTGCCAGATCCCGCATGGCACCGACGAGCAGACTCAAGAACCCTTTTAGCGACTTTTCCATCGCACCCCGTCGTCTAATATACGCCTCGCAGCAGTGCCAGAACGCGTCTGATGTTTAACCTACACCCTGCACGTGACCCCGGGCAATCAATCGTCATCAAATCGTGCGTAGAAATACCCGCTCAACATGCCCAGAACAGCCCAGAACACGGCCATCGTGACCAGCGAAGCAGTTACAAACTGTGCCGCCAGTTCCGCCGGTGGGCCACCGCCCATGTCGTCGATCATGACATGCGGCGCGCCAACCACATGGGGCACGCTAACGATCAGTGCGCCAGCGATCTTCCACAGTTTGTTTTCAGCAAATACGCACATACCCAGCCCGAACGCAGCACTCACAGCGGCAAATGCCCACCACATCTGGCGCGCATCCAGATCAGCCGCCATCATGCCGGGCAGTTCCGGTGGCAGGCCAAACGCGGGCGACAGGTAAAATGCAGCGTAGCCACCGATCCCCCACAACAGTCCCTGTCTGGCATCGACCTCGGCCCCGCGCAGGGCAAAAATCGCCACCAGCATAAAGCTGAACCCGACCCCGAGCAGGACAGCAGCCAGCAACGTAAAGGCATGGCGCTGAAATCCATCTTCGGGCGCAAAGGCGGCCTCGGCCTCGTCATGATTGTGTTCATGGCTGCCAGTAACTTCAAAAATCTCGGCTTGGGCGATCAGCGGCACGGTGCTGACCATTTGCAGGCCCCACATGAAAACACCCGCCAGCACACCGGCGGCCAGCGCACTGAACACCAAACGTTTAAACATGTCTCATCCCTCTAACTGAAAAGGAAGCGCGCACGCAATTACGCCCGTCAGCCGCATGGACTGACGGGTTCGCGTGGCGATAGCGGAGCTTAAGGCCGAGACCCTAGTGACAAGGCGTGGCGATAGAATGCCGTCCGTCATGGGCCATGGTGTGCAGTTCGGCAGACTGGGCAAATGCCACGCCCCAGACCAGAAACACACCAAACAGCAGCGCAAAGGCCGCCGGTGCGATACGGTGGGATGCATCAGCAAGAATGGAATTACGGATATCTAAAATCTTGGCAGTCATGTGATAGGCTCCAAATAAACCAGTTTGTGGATCCAATATCACCGCCGACGGAATATTCCGGCCCCTGGACACCCCGTCCATAGAGCTGACGATGACACCTGACGGCAGGTCTCCTGGCTCGCGGGTCATAACATCATCCGGCCTTCCCAAATTCCCAAAACACCCGGCTTTCCGGTATGTCTGACTTATCAGTGGCCTCTTTGGACGATGCTCACCGCTCACAGTTGCGGGGGCAGCCACGGATGGAAATCCCCGATTGGGTCAATTTCTCCGTGTTCCCTATTAATCCCCAGGCTCTATCGCCCTTATGGGGAACCGTCTTAGGCAGACTATAATCATCAGAAAAGTCATGGGTCAATGCATGGCGTGCATCATGCGCTATATTTTTGCCATAAACTCAGTGTTACTTATGCTCGAACCTCACCAAGCGGAGCAATCCATGCCAAAGAAAATCGCCCTTGTCGATGATGATCGCAATATCCTGACCTCCATCACCATGGCATTAGAGGCCGAGGGCTATGACGTCACCACCTATAACGATGGCGAAGAAGCCCTGAGCGGGCTTGCCCGCGCACCCGTTGATCTTGCCGTGCTCGATATCAAGATGCCCCGCATGGACGGCATGGAACTACTCAAGCGCCTACGCGTGAACTCTGCGCTGCCGGTCATTTTTCTGACCTCAAAGGATGATGAAATTGATGAAATGATGGGGCTGCGCATGGGCGCGGACGATTACATCACCAAACCGTTTTCCCAACGCCTGTTGATCGAGCGTATTCACGCCGTGCTGCGTCGCCAGATCCCGGCGGAAGATTCCGAAGTCAGTAAAAACACCCTGCAACGCGGTGATCTGCTGCTCGACCCCGTCCGTCACCTGTGCACATGGCGCGGCGACGCCGTCAACTTGACCGTAACGGAATTCCTTTTGCTCGAAGCTCTGGCGCGTCGCCCCGGCCACGTCAAAAACCGCGACCAGCTCATTGACGCGGCCTATGGCGAGCATATTTATGTGGATGACCGCACGATCGACAGCCACATCAAACGTCTGCGTCGGAAATTCAAGGAAGTCGATGATGATTTTTCCGAAATCGAAACACTCTATGGCGTAGGATACCGGTATCGCACAGCCTGACTTATGGCTGCATGATCGCCCCATAACCACGGCATATGCGTATGGCACCCGATAACAACACCCCCCGCGACGATGCACATCATCGCACTGACCAGCAGCCTAACGCCCATGCCCAGCATGGGCAGCAGATCGCCTGTGCGGTACGCCGGGGGATATCGCCTATTACGCGCCGTATCCTCGCTATCAACGTGCTTGCGCTTGGCATTCTGGTTGCGGGCGTACTGTACCTCGGGGAATACCGCGACAGCCTGATTGATTCGGAAATCACCAACCTGCGCGCCCAGGCAGAAATGTTCGCCGCCGCACTTGGCGAAGGCGCGGTCGGCGGTCACACGCCGATTGATCAGGAAATGGTGCGCGACACGGCAAACCGCATCGTGCTGCGTATGGTCGAAAGCACCAACACCCGCGCCCGATTGTTCAGCGCCAGTGGCACACTGGTCGCCGATAGCCGGAAACTCGTACGCGCCGGACGCGAGGTGGAAGTGGAAATTCTGCCGCCACCCGATGAAACGCCCGGACTATTGCGTGCCGCGTTCAAGGTTTATGACCGCTTGCTGAAACGCTTTCCCGGCCAGTTCCACCCGCCGCCCTATATCGAACGGCCACGTCAGCATGCGCGGCATTATGAAGAGGTCATGCGCGCCTTTAGCGGTGAGACCACCACCATGGTCCGTTCACACGAGCGCGACTACCTGATGCTCTCAGCCGCCGTTCCCGTGCAGCGTTATAAACAGGTACTCGGCACGCTTATGGTATCAAAGACATCGCATGATATTGATCAAGCCCTGTACGATGTACGAGTCAACATTGTGCAGATGTTCTTCGTCGCGTTGAGCATCACCACCCTGCTGTCCATTTATCTGGCAGGCACGATTGCGCGCCCTATCACCCGACTTGCCGCAGCAGCCGAACGGGTACGCCATTCGCTAAACCGTCAAGACCGGCTGCCTGCGTTCAAAAGCCGCAACGACGAAATTGGCGATCTCGCCATCGCCCTGCGCGACATGACCGATGCCCTGTGGGGGCGTATGGACGCTATCGAACGATTTGCTGCCGATGTCAGCCACGAAATCAAGAACCCCCTGACCTCGCTGAAAAGCGCGGTGGAAACCGCCGCCCGGATCAAAGACCCCGAACAGCAGAAAAAACTACTGTCCATCATTCAGGAAGACGTTGAACGTCTGGACCGGCTGATCACGGATATTTCCGATGCCTCGCGCATTGATGCCGAGCTTTCACGTACTGAACTGGCAAGCATTGATATCGGGCGCATGTTGGAAACCCTCATGGACGTGCACGTATCAACCGCCACGAGCGACGCGCCAAGCATCAAGATCGAGACCGATGGTCGTAAAGATTATACTGTGCCCGGCATGGGGGACCGCCTGGGACAGGTTTTCCGGAATCTGATTGGCAACGCCGTCACCTTTAGCCCGCCAAACGGGGCGATCACCATTTCCCTGAACCACGAAAAAGCAGGCCGCCATCAAGACATACTGGTCATCGCCATTAGCGATGAAGGCCCCGGCATTCAACCGGGCAAGGAAGAGGCTATTTTCGAACGGTTTTATACAGAGCGCCCGCAAGGCGAAAAATTCGGCACCCATTCCGGTCTCGGCCTGAGCATATCAAAGCAGATTGTTCATGCGCATGGCGGCGTCATAGAAGCCGAAAACCGTTACAATACGGGCGGCGACATCATCGGCGCGCGCTTCATCGTAACGTTGCCTGCGAGCGCCACCTGACGTCGCTGCGAATTTTCGCCGGTTGACTCCATGCGGTCACGCATTCAGGTTTCCCCTGCGCTTCAATAAACACCCAAACAAGAGGTTCACGTGGTTCAAATACATGCCACAGCTATCAGCATCGATGGAAACGCCGTTCTGCTACGCGGCGCACCGGGCAGCGGGAAATCTGATCTGGCGTTACGGCTGCTCGATGATGGCGCAGAACTGATCGCCGATGATCGTTGTGACATCAACGTCGAAGGTGATGACGTTATTGTTTCCTGCCCCGAAGAAATTACCGGTCTTGTTGAAATTCGCGGTATTGGCATTGCACGTCTGGCTTATGGTGAACCCGCGCCTATCGCGCTCGTCATTGACCTTGTTACGCCAGAGAAGATGGAGCGCCTGCCCGAGCCGGCAACATGCGATGATTTCGGCCCTTCGGTTGCCCATATCCGGCTGACGCCATTTGAGGTTTCTGCGTCCCTGAAACTGCGCGCTGCACTGCACGCCGCACTCGGCTCGCTAGAGATCGTACCATGAACGATACGCCGCGCCGGATCGTATTTCTGACGGGCATGTCTGGCGCGGGGAAATCCACGGCGCTCAAGGTCTTTGAGGACCTTGGCTTTGAAGCCGTGGACAACTTGCCGCAGGCGTTACTTTCAAATCTCGTCATGAGCGGCAGTGACGGTCATTCTGTCGCCATCGGCATTGACGTGCGGACACGCGATTTCAGCGCAGAAGCCCTGCTTGCCGAGATTGAGCGACTGCGCGCGAGCCCCGGCACAGAGGTCACGGTTGTTTTTCTGGAATGCGAAGATAGCGAACTGGAAAACCGATTTAAAACGACACGGCGACGTCATCCCCTTGCCCATGATCGCCGCGTTGTGGATGGCATCGCACAGGAACGCGAATTAATACGTCCATTGAAACAACGCGCTGACATGGTCGTTGATACCACGGAACGCACGGTAACCGAATTCCGCCACCTCATGGACGACAGCTTTGCCAGCGGCAAAACGCCCGGATTAACGCTCTTTATAACGTCCTTTTCCTTTGCCCATGGTGTGCCACGCGAGGCCGATCTGGTTTTCGATGTTCGTTTTCTGAGCAATCCGCACTACGATGATGATCTGCGCGATTTAAGCGGTCTTGATGCGCCTGTTGGAGCCCATATAGCGCGCGACCCTGATTTTTCCGGATTTATGGATAATCTGCAAAAGCTGCTGAAACCGCTATTGCCGCGCTACACCGAAGAGGGAAAACGTTACCTGACCATTGCCATTGGCTGCACGGGTGGGCGGCATCGTTCGGTCTTTGTCGCCGAAGAACTCAGCAAATGGCTCAAGGCGCACGGGCACACTCTTGGTATCGTCCACAGGGATTTGGTACACAAGGACTTGGAAAACGTGCGAAAATAGTCTGAAATCCTGCGCTGCGCTCTATAAAAAGAATTTGAGAGAAGGAAGACACAAATATGATCGGTATGGTCCTTGTTACCCACGGACGCCTCGCCGAGGAACTGATCGGCGCGCTGGAACACGTGGTTGGGCCGCAAGAGCATGTCAATGCGGTCTGCATCGGTCCCGATGATGATATGGAACGTCGTCGCGCCGATATACTTGAAAGCATTGAACGCGCTGACAGCGGCGACGGTGTCATCCTGCTAACCGATATGTTTGGTGGCACGCCGTCCAATTTGGCGATCTCGGTTATGGAAAAAGCCAATGTCGAGGTTCTTGCCGGGGTCAACCTGCCCATGCTGATCAAGCTTGCCAGTGTGCGTACAAACGCCACGCTGGCTTCCGCAGCTGAACAGGCTCAGGACGCCGGACGCAAATATATCAATATTGCCTCGCATCTTTTACAGGAGGACGGCGCGTGAACGACGGGCCAACACTTAGCCCCGACGCGCCAAGTTGCTGTGTGACCATCGTCAACCAGCGTGGCCTGCACGCGCGCGCGGCTGCGAAATTCGTACAAACCGCCGATACATTCGACGCCCAGGTCGGTGTAACGCGAAACGGCCAGACTGTATCGGGGCGCTCTATCATGGGTCTGATGATGCTCGCCGCTTCGCCCGGCACAGAAATTAAAATCACCACCGATGGTGCCCAGGCTGATGATGCGCTCAGCGCGCTGAAGACGCTTGTAGAAGACGGTTTCGACGAGGATTAACGCCCCCATGTCAGCGGCAAAACAAAAAGAACAGACGTTCAGCGGACTGGGTGTGTCGCCTGGCATCGCCATTGGTCTTGCCTATGTCCGCGAACACGGCGCGCTTGATGTCTCGGACCGCACGATTGCCCCCAGTGAAGTTGCCGATGAGTGCGCCCGTCTCGAAGGCGCGGTTGAGCGCGCACGGCGTCAAATGAGCCGCTTGCGCGCAAAAGCGCAAAGCATGCCGGCAACCGCAGCCGATGAACTTGGATTCCTCGTTGATGCCTATGAACAGATGCTGCAGGACTCACGCCTTATTCGTGGCGCGGAGCGCCGCATCACAGAACAGTTGATGAATGCCGAAGCTGCCGTGCAGGCCGAAATCAGCGAAATCGCTTCGGCATTCGCTGCCATGGACGATGCCTATATTGCCTCACGCATTGATGACATCCGAGAGGTCGGCCGCCGCCTGATCCTGACGCTGACCCGCACGCCGGTGAAACCGTTTGCCGCCGTGCCACCGGGCAGCATCGTCATTGCAGATGAACTGACCCCGGCTGATACCGCCCAACTTAACCCCGAACGCGTGCTCGGCGCGGCTGCCATGCTCGGCGGCGCAGAAGGCCACACCGCCATTATGGCACGTGCGCTTGGTCTGCCAGCCGTGCTCGGCGTACCGAACCTGACCCGATTTGTCCGCCCCGGCGACATGGTCCTGATCGACGGCACCATGGGCCGCGTGGTAATCAATCCCAACAAATCGACACTTGATGCCGCTGCCACGCAGCAAGAGGAATACCGCCGCGAGGCCGGGCGTCTGGCACGCATGCGAGATTTACCCGCGACCACCCGCGATAACATCGAAATGGTTCTGCAAGCCAATGTGGAACTGCCCATCGAGATGACGCTGGTCAATGAAGCCGGTGCGGCGGGGGTGGGTTTGTTGCGCACCGAATTCATGTACATGGCAAGCGACGACATCCCCACCGAAGACGAGCAATATGAACAGTTACGCGAAATTATTGTAGCAACACGTGGAACCGTCACCATCCGCACGCTCGATATCGGTGGCGAAAAACCCGTGAAATCCCTGCTCAAAGGCATGGATGAAAAGGCCACGTCCGCACTGGGATTGCGAGGCATTCGCCTGTCACTGGCGCAGCCAAAGGTGCTGGAAACCCAATTTTGCGCGATCCTTCGCGCCGCGTGTCATGGTGACGTGCGCATCATGTTGCCGATGGTTTCAACCGTTTCAGAGATGCGCCGTGCACGTGAATTGCTGAAAAAGGCAACGACAAAGCTGAAACGCCGCAAGGCTGCCCTGCCCGATAAAATGCCGCCACTGGGCTGCATGATCGAAGTACCCGGTGCGGCGCTGGCCGCAGACGCGCTGGCGCAGGCCGCAGATTTCTTTGCCATCGGGTCAAACGATCTGACCATGTATACATTGGCGATTGATCGCGGCAACGAATACGTCGCCGAGCTGTTTGACCCGCTACACCCTGCCGTACTGCGATTGATCCAATTTTCCACCGAGGCCGCTCACCGCATGCAAATTCCGGTCAGCATCTGTGGCGAAATGGCCGGTGATCCACGTTATACGGCATTGCTCATGGGATTGGGATTACGTGAACTGTCCATGTCGGCAACGAATATCCCACGCGTGAAACAGCGCATCCGCGATATCGACATGACGGCAGCCAGCCGCCGCGCATCGCTGATCATGGATCAGGTGGATTCCGGCCGCATCGCCACTTTGCTTGATGATTTCAATACCCTCGCATGACCTGAACACAGCCCGGTTGTCTGCGGTTTACCTACTGCTATGTTCATGATACGTAGCGGGCACCAAATTCGCGTTATTCATACTTTTTACACGCCGCAGAAACCAGCGGTGTACTGATCCGATCAGGAGAAACACATGAGCACGACCGAAGATTATCAAGTTGCCGACATGTCGCTTGCCGACTGGGGACGCAAGGAAATCGATCTCGCCGAAACCGAAATGCCCGGCCTGATGTCGATCCGTGAAGAATTCGCCGCCGAACAGCCCCTGAAAGGGGCGCGGATCGCCGGTTCAATTCACATGACGATCCAGACCGCCGTGCTGATTGAAAGCCTTCAGGCGCTTGGTGCCGATGTGCGCTGGGTTTCATGCAATATCTTCTCGACACAGGATCACGCCGCTGCTGCCATCGCGGCTGCTGGCACCCCGGTTTTCGCCCACAAAGGCGAGACACTGGAAGAATACTGGGCCTTCACCCACCGCCTGTTCACCTGGGGTGACGGTGGTGCACCGAACATGATCCTCGACGATGGTGGCGACGCGACGTTGCTGCTGCACCTTGGAAAAGATGCCGAGAAAGACATTTCCGTTCTCGATAATCCGGGTTCGGAAGAAGAAGAAGTCATGTTTGCCGCCATCAAGGCGCACATTGCCAAAGACCCGGCATGGTATTCAAAAGCCGCTGCCGACATTCAGGGCGTGACCGAAGAAACCACCACCGGCGTGCACCGTCTGGTCGAAATGGCACGTGATGAAACGCTGCTGTTCCCCGCCATCAACGTCAACGACAGCGTGACCAAGTCCAAGTTCGACAACAAATACGGTTGCCGTGAGTCGCTGGTTGACGGCATCCGCCGCGCCACGGACGTCATGCTGGCTGGTAAGGTCGCTGTAGTCTGCGGTTACGGCGACGTTGGCAAAGGCTCAGCTGAATCCCTGCGCTCTGCTGGTTGCCGCGTGCTGGTCACCGAAGTTGATCCGATCTGCGCCCTGCAGGCTTGCATGGAAGGCTTCGAAGTTGTCACCACCGAGCAGGCCCTGCCCGAAGGCGACCTCTACGTCACCACCACGGGCAACAAGGACATCATCACGACCGAGCACATGCGCAACATGAAAGATCGCGCCATCGTGTGTAACATTGGTCACTTCGATAATGAAATCCAGATCGCTGGCCTGAAGAACTTCAAGTGGAGCAACATCAAGCCACAGGTCGATGAAATCGAATTCCCCGATGGCAACCGCATCCTGATGCTGGCTGAAGGTCGTCTGGTCAACCTGGGCTGCGCCACCGGCCACCCCAGCTTCGTGATGAGCGCTTCGTTCACCAATCAGGTTCTGGCGCAGATCGAACTGTACAAAAACAACGCAGACGGCAAATACAAGAACGACGTTTACGTTCTGCCCAAGCACCTCGATGAAAAAGTCGCCATGCTGCACTTGGCCAAACTGGGCGCGACCCTGACCAAGCTGAGCAAGGAACAGGCTGATTACATCGGTGTCAGCGTAGACGGCCCGTTCAAGCCGGATGCCTACCGTTACTAAAAAACGCACCTGCGGCGTTTGCTAATCAGGGTGGTCCTCAGGGGCCACCCTTTTTTTATCAGCAGATACATTCCACGGGCCACTTGCCGCGCCAAACGCCTGACCCTAAGATTCCATATCGATTCGCGGACATTTCGGAGCCATGGACCCTATTCTCGCCTTCACAACCGGAGTCGCTGCTTGCCTTGCTGTGGGGGCACCGTGCGCGTGGTATGTCGTGCGCCGCGCCAAAGCAGCCCGGCCTGAACCAAACGAACGCTCGCACGATGCCGAGCGTGCCATGGATCGCTCGGCACTCGATCTCTATGGCGCACAGCCCGATGGACTTTTTGCCTGGATCAGCGAGCCGTCAGCGCGTGAATATTGCTCACCAAAGCTCGAAGACCTGCTGAAGATGCCACGTGGTAGCGTCATCAAGTTTTCCCAGATCATTGCGGCATTTGACGACCCGCACGCAGATATCTTAAAGCGCGCAGGCGACGATTTGCACCATCGCGGTGCAGACTTTGATATTCTTTTGCCGTTCAATGATCGCCAGTTACAGTGCGTCGGGCGACGCGCACGCGGGGCTTCTGGTCGCCGCTCGGGTGATGTCATCTGGGTGCGTGATGTCAGCGCCCTGCTGGCCGACGCCACTGGCCCGGCGAGCGATACAGAAACCCAGCTACGCACGCTGTTTGATGCCATGCCCATACCCGTCTGGTTGCGCGACCCTGATCTCGAACTGGCATTTTCCAATCAGGCTGCAGACTCTGAAAGCACCGGCGTGGCGCAGCGCGCATCAGAAATTGCAAACCGCGCGCTGAAAGACGGCCACGCCCATACCGAACGGCGCATGCTTGATGCCAATGGTGAGCGCCGCGTCGTAGAGATCACCGAAGCACCGCTTGGCCCCGGTGCGGGCACCATTGGGTTTTGCATTGAACACCTCGGCCAAAGCGGTGGCGCGTCGACCATGCAACGTCAGAAAGAGGCATTCTCCCAATTACTCGACACCCTGAACGTCGCCGTTGCGCTGTATGGCGCAGACCGGCGCATTGAGAGCTTCAATAGCGCCTTTACGGATTTATGGGATTTGGATACGGCATGGCTCAACGAGCAACCGAGCCTGTCGCTCATACTCGAGCGCCTGCGGGACACGCGCCGCCTGCCCGAGGTTACCGACTTCCGTGCCTTCCGCGATGCGCAAAATGGCCAGTTCGAGACTCTGCAAGCACCGCATGAAGAGATGATGCACCTGCCCGATGGACGCACCCTGAAAGCCACCAATGCGCCGCTTGCTGGAACGGGTAACGAAGCTGGCGGGTTGATCTGCATTTTTGAAGATATTACGGACAAGCTTGTCGCGCAGCGCTCCTATAAAACCCTCGACGCTGTACAGCGCCACACCATCGATAATTTACAGGAAGCCGTTGCCGTATTCGGCAGTGACGGGCGCATGAAGCTCTACAATGCGCCATTCATTACGCTCTGGGGACTTGATAACGATGCCGTGGACGCAGAACCCCACCTCAGCGAAATCGTCGAGCACATGCGTGACCCCGACGAGGATGACGAAACCTGGGATACCCGTCGTCAAGGCGTGCTGGCGACCCTGACACAACGCCGCAACCATCATGAACGCTTCGCACGCGCCAATGGCGACGTGTTCGATGTGGTCAGCGTGCCATTGCCCGATGGCGCAGTGCTGATCAGCTACCGCGACATCACAGACGAGGCCACAATTCAGAACGCCCTGCAGGCGCGCGCCGATACACTGGAAGAAACCGACCGACTGAAATCCAAATTTATCGCCGATATATCCTACGAAGTGCGTACCCCGTTGACCACGATCAAGGGGTTTTCGGAAATCCTCGGGGCTGAATATTTCGGTGAGCTTAGCGCGCGTCAGAACGAATACGTGCACGGCATTCAGAGCACCGCCGACACGCTCATGACGGTTATCGCCGATATTCTCGAGCTTGCCGCCATCGAAAGCGGCGCGGCGGCACTTGATAAGGATGCGGTTGACCTGCACGCCCTGCTGGCACAGGCCATGGGGCTTGTTCATGAGCGCGCGCGGCACAAGGACCTGCATATCTCGTTTGATGTGCCGACAGATATTGGCTGGATTTCGGCTGATGAACGCCGCCTGAAACAGGTCGTCTTCAACCTGCTTTCCAACGCCGTACGCTTCACCCCGGCGCGCGGCGGCATCCGGCTGTCAGCAGATCGGAACCATGATGATATTTCGATCACCGTTGCCGATACCGGTGTCGGCATCCCGCAAGCTGATATTGAACGCATCTTCCAGAAGTTCGCCAAGGGCGACCAGCCTGACGGCGAACCGGACGGCGCTGGATTGGGCCTGGCCATGGTCAAAAGCTTTGTCGAACTGCACGGCGGCACGGTCGACGTGAAATCCTCATCCAACCGCGGCACCACAGTGGTATGTAAACTACCCGCTGCCGGCACCGAAGGCGGTGACGCACGCGATGCCTTCCAGCACTGAACGAACATGGACAGAATATGAGTAATCAAGGATTCCCGGACCTCAAAACGCTGGTCGAGATCAAGGATCTCATCGACAAGGTTGGCCTTATCGAAGCAGACCTTGCCGATAACGAGCGCACGCTATTTCACGAATTGCGCGACAAGTACGCCACCGAAGTCCAAATTGGCTTTGAAGACAAGGTGTTACTGGAAGTTATGCTGCGCAACGTAACCGTGCGGCGAGACACTGGCATGTCATCATAAACAACGGCTATCATGGGATATCCGAGCGCGCGTTAATCGCATTGACGTGCCGCGATGAGCGGCATATGTCATAGCCAACGCAGGCACCTCATTCTTGTAACGAAATTACGGTATTGCCGAGCATGAACAAACAGCATCAAGCAAAATATTCTATCGGCCTGCCGGTGCGTCACCGCCTTTTTGGCTTTCGTGGCGTGGTGTTCGACGTCGATCCGGAATTCGGTAATTCCGAAGAATGGTATCAGAGCATTCCCGAGGAAGCTCGCCCTCGCAAGGACCAGCCGTTCTATCATCTCCTGGCCGAGAACCACGACAAGTCACCCTACGTGGCCTATGTCTCAGAGCAGAATTTGGAACCCGACAGTTCCGAGGAGCCATTTGAGCACCCCGATCTCGAAGAGCACTTCGAAGGCATCGAGCAAGGCTGCTACGTCATTCGCCATAAGCTGAATTAATCGCTTCTCTAAACAAGGCATATGTCTTCCATGAGCACGCCGGACACCCCTCTGTTTCAGCGCGCGATACACCTTGATAGCGAAGCCGCGACAGATGCGCTGGCATGTCTGCTCAGCGGCGTCGTGCGCTCAGGTGACATCATTGCGCTGCGCGGTGATCTGGGGGCTGGCAAGACGGCCTTTGCACGCGCCTTCATTAGCGCCGCCATGGGTCGCCCCGAAGAGGTCCCCAGCCCCACATTCACGCTGTTACAGGTTTATGAAACACCGCAGATCCTGATCCATCATTTTGACCTCTACCGACTGGAGAGCCCCGAAGATGCACTGGAGCTTGGCATTGAAGATGCCTTTGCCGACGGCGTATCACTCATCGAATGGCCTGAGCGGCTTGGCGCGTGGTTACCTGCGCAGCGCCTTGATCTCGAATTGCTCCACGCTGAACAACCTGAGCATCGCCGTGCTATCCTGAGCAGCGATGACGAAAGCTGGCATCAACGCCTGACGGCGCCCGGCACATGGGATAAGATCACAGATGACATCCATCACACCGCTAACCAACAGGACACCTGAACAGGCATGAGCACCGATATACATTCCGGCGCACCCAGTGCCCCCGATGCTTTCAAGGAAACCCCGATACACCGCGGGATGGTGCTGGCTGCCGGACTTGGTGAGCGCATGCGGCCCTTAACCGATAACATGCCAAAGCCACTGCTAAGCATCAATGGCCACACGTTGATTGATCATGCTATTGATCGGCTGGAAGACGCCGGTGTCGGTTCAGTGGTGGTCAACACCTTCTATCTGGCCGAAATGCTGGAAGACCACCTGGGGGCGCGAACATCACCAGAAATCCTGTTCTCGCGCGAAAAAGAACGCCTTGAGACCGGTGGCGGTGTATTTAACGCTCTGCCACTGCTCGGTGACGAGCCATTTTATGTCATCAATGGCGACGCCCTGTGGCTGAACGGGCCAACAGACGCCCTGCGCCGCATGCAGGCTATATGGAACGATGATCAGATGGATGGCCTGTTGTTACTGCATTCCACTGTTGATGCCTATGGTTATGACGGGATGGGTGATTTTAACGTTGAGCCCGACGGCAAACTAAGCCGTCGTGTCGAGAATATGGTCAGCCCGTATTTGTTTACCGGCATCCAGATTCTTCACCCCCGGTTGTTCAAGAACATCGCGGATGGCTTCTTTTCGCTCAACGCCATGTATGATAGCGCCATGGAAAATGATCGCCTGTTCGGCATGGTCCATGATGGTGAGTGGTTCCATATCGGCACACCCGAGGGCCTTGAAGAAACGCAGTCTTTCATGAAGGTACGTTACGCCGGCGTGACCCATCGTTAGGAATGGCCCTTATGGCAAAGCCGCGCATTTATTCCATTCCTGCCCACCAACCGTTCGTTGATGCCCTTGCTGGCGGTATCGCCAGCGCAGCCGGCGACGACCCCGCAGCGCTGGCAGGTTACCGCGTGCTGTTGCCCACGCGGCGTTCGTGCCGCAGCCTGCGCGAGGCCTTCCTGCGTCTGGGTGGCGGCCAGCCAACCCTGCTGCCGCGCATGACCCCCATTGGGGATGTCGACGAAGACGACCTGCTGCTCTCGGTGGACCCGGCACTGGATTTAACCGGCGATGGCACAGCGCATGCGGCGTTGTCCCTGCCACCCGCTGTGTCGGGCCTGCGGCGACAACTGTTACTCATGGAAATGATCCGCAAGCGGCCACCCCATGCATCACCCGATCAGGCCGCCTTGCTGGCGCGCGAGCTTGCCAGCCTGATTGATCAGGTTTCGACCGAGCGGCTGGATTTTGCCGATCTCGAAAAACTCGACGTTGGGGAATACTCGCAGCACTGGAACGACACGCTGGAGTTCCTCAACATTGTCACCGAGCACTGGCCTGCCATTCTGCGCGATGAAGGCGCACTTGATCCCGCAGATCGCCGCAACCAGTTACTACAGGCGCAGGTCGACGCATGGCAGCGCAACCCGCCCAACACGCCGGTCATTGCCGCTGGCTCGACCGGCAGCATCCCCGCTACAGCCGACCTGCTGACCGCCGTGGCCGAACTGCCGCATGGTGCCGTGGTGCTGCCCGGACTGGACCGCGACATGAGCGACGGCGCATGGCAGGCGCTCGGCCCATCACATCCGCAATACGGCCTCAAACAATTGCTGGCCCGCCTTGGTGTTGAACGTATGGACGTTGCCGACTGGCCCAACGTTAGCGCAGACGGTGTTGAGACTGCTGCCCAAACACCCATATCGCGCGCCGATTTACTGCGTCTGGCGTTATTACCTGCTGCCGTAACCGGCGAGCCAGTAGCAACAGCCGAAATAGCGCCCGATGCATTGAGTGGTGTAACCCGCATTGATTGCCCCGATCCCGGCAAAGAAGCCGAGACCATTGCGCTTGTCATGCGCCATACCCTGGAGACCCCGGGCAAAACGGCAGCATTGATTACACCGGACCGCGCATTAGCACGGCGCGTTGCCGCAGAGCTGAACCGCTGGGAAATAGATATTGATGATTCTGCCGGTGTGCCGCTTGACCAGACGACGCCCGGTGCTTTCCTGCGGTTAAGTGCCGCGATGATCACCAGTGGCTTGGCACCGATTGAGACTCTTGCCACACTGAAACACCCGTTGAGCGCTGGCGGTGAAAGCCCCGCAACGTTCCGGCGCAAGGTCCGTGCCCTTGAAATTGCCGCGCTGCGCGGCGCACGCCCGGCCAGCGGATTTGGCGGTTTGTTGAGCGCGCTTGGCGATGAACCCGACCCGGAGCTGGAAAGTTTTATCGATGATCTGGCCGCCCTCGCCGTGTCATTTTCGCTGGCACTCAATGAAGGTGCGTTGCCGCTGAGCGATATATTGCGCACCCACGTCGGTTTTGCCGAGGCCCTGTGTGCCAGCGATGAGATGGATGGGCCGTCACGCCTGTGGCGTGGTGAGGCGGGCGAGGCACTGGCGTCGTTCGTTGCCGAGCTACACGATGCGCTCGATGACAGCGTCAACATCAACGCGGCAGACTATCCCGTGCTGCTCGATACGCTGATGAGCGGACGCGTTGTACGCGCGCGTCATGGTAAGCATCCGCGCCTGAATATCTGGGGGCCATTGGAAGCGCGCCTGCAACACGCCGATGTGTTGATTTTGGGTGGATTGAACGAAGGCACATGGCCGCCCGAGCCGGATGCCAGTCCATGGATGAGCCGCCCCATGATGAGCACCTTTGGTCTGCCATTGCCCGAGCGCCGCATTGGCCTGTCAGCCCATGATTTCGCGCAGGCTTTTGCCGCACCGCATGTCATGCTGAGCCGTGCCGAGCGCGATGACGGTACGCCAACGGTGCCTTCGCGCTGGTTACGTCGCATTGAAAACCTGTGCAGCGATGGGCCGCTAAAAGATGCGTTTAGCGTTGATCGCACATGGTTGGCGCTAGCGCTGGCACTTGATGAGCCTGATGCGCCGCTCGATACCCCCGCGCCACAACCTAGACCGCCGGTCAATGCACGCCCGCGCGAGATGTCGGTGACGCGCGTGCGCACCCTGCAACGCGACCCCTATGCGATTTACGCGCGGTTTATCCTCAAGCTAAAACCGCTTGATCCCATTGATGCCGACCCCGGCGCGTCGGATCGCGGCATCGTTGTGCACGACGCGCTTGATGCCTTCATCAAGGCTTTCCCCGATAATCTGCCCGATGATGCGGTGCGCCATCTTCTCGAAATCGGTGAACGGGAATTCGCCAAGCATATAGCATGGCCCGGTGTGCGAGCGTTTTGGTGGCCCAGATTTGTGCGCATTGCACATTGGTTCGTCGAAGATGAACGCGCCAGACGTGAAAGCGGCGAACAGCCCCGCGCCGTTGAATCCACGGGCAGCGTTACCTTTGATGCACCGGGTGGTGCATTCACGCTACGCGCCCGCGCCGACCGTATTGATGCATTGCCCGGTGGCGGACTTTCCATCATTGACTACAAGACCGGCGAACCACCCACCGCGCCGCAGGCTGAAAGCGGTCTGGAACCGCAATTGCCGCTGGAAGCCGCTATCGTCAAATACGGCGCGTTCAGCGATCTGGAGCGCGACGACGTCCATCGGCTGACCTATATCAAGCTTTCGGGTGGCCGCGTACCGGGTCAGGTCAAACACCTGAAGCTCGATGTCGCCGACGTTGCCGAGCACGCATGGGATGGCTTTAAGCGCCTGATCAACGAGTACGACCACAAAGACAAACCTTACCTGTCACACCTGCGGCCCATGAAGGTCGGTGAACAGGGTGATTACGATCATCTGGCCCGCGTGCGCGAATGGCTGAGCGCGGAGGACGATGCATGAGCGACGTCACCGCAACACACGAGCCGCAGATTGAAGACACATTGGCCCACGCCACGGCCTTGCAACAACAGGCCGCCGATCCGGCATTTTCCGTCTGGGTGAACGCCAATGCCGGGGCAGGTAAAACGCGCGTACTGATTGACCGCATTTCACGTTTGCTACTGGCCGGTGTGGCGGCAGAAAAAATTCTTTGCCTGACCTTTACCAAGGCGGCGGCAGCAGAAATGGAAAACCGCCTGAGCACGCGGCTTGGGCAATGGGCCATGATGGATGATGTAGCGCTTAAACGTGCGCTGCTCGACTTGCTCGGCACCGAGCCCGAGCCTGCCGCGCTGATCCGTGCGCGGCAATTGTTTGCGCAAACGCTGGAAACACCCGGCGGCTTGAAAATCCGCACCATCCACGCATTTTGTGAATCCCTGCTTGGCCGTTTCCCTGTCGAGGCCGGTATCGCCCCGCACGCCCGGGTTATGGATGACCGTGCGGCGACCGAAATTATGACTGAAGCGCGCGAGCGAGTTTACCGTCAGGCCTTTCGCGACAGCGCCTCGCCATTGGCGCAAGCGCTCAACGCCATGGCGGGCCTGATCGATGAAGGTAGCTTTGATGACGTCATGCGCGAACTGCTCTCCAAGCGCGAGCGCCTGCGCCACAGCATTGAAACCATGGGCGGCAGCGAGGCGGTCAGCGACGCCGTTGCTGGTTGCCTCGGCCTTGATCCCGGCGAGACCATGGACAGTATCATGCACGCTGTTGTCGCAGACGCGGCCTTTGATCGTGGCGCGCTACAAATGGCTATGGAAGCCCTGCAAACGGGCACGGCGAGTGATCAGCAGCGTGCCCAGATGCTCGCAGCGTGGCTGGCGGCCAATGCAGAAGAGCGCATTGCGCAACTCGATGGCGGCTATCTATCACTGTTTCTGAAACAGGACGGCGAGATCAAGCTTGCCAAGAACCTGATCACCAAGAAACCGGCAGAGGCGCAACCTGCCGCGCTTGATGCCCTGCTGGCTGAGCAGCAGCGCATCTATGAATTCAGTGAGCGCCTAAAAGCCGTTCGTGTCGCCGAGGGCTCGCGTCATCTGGTTAGCATCGCCGGGGCGTTGATCGAAGCCTATGAGAGCATGAAGCGTCACCGCGCACTGCTGGATTATGACGATCTGATCCTCAAGGCGCTGGAATTGCTGAAACGCGATGGTGGTGCAGGCTGGGTCCACTTCAAGCTCGACGGCGGCATTGATCATATATTGGTGGACGAGGCGCAGGATACCAGCCCTGAACAGTGGGAGGTCATCGCCCATCTGGCCGATGAATTCTTTGCGGGTGCAGGTACGCGCGAGGCTGGGCAGGGCGTGCCCGATGTCGCCGTGACGCGTACGATCTTTGCCGTGGGTGATGAAAAGCAATCCATCTACAGCTTTCAGGGCGCCGATCCGGCTGGTTTCGCGCGCATGCGCGAACACTTCGCATCGCGCGCCAAGGATGCCCATGCGGCTTGGCGCGCCATTGGGCTGGAACAGTCCTTTCGCACCACCAGCGCGGTGCTTGACGTTGTTGATGCGGTGTTTGCGCGGCCACTGGCCCAGCCCGGCGTATCGGACGAGAACGGCACGCGCCACCGTGCCCAACGTCGCGACCACGCCGGTGTTGTCGAGCTATGGCCTGCGGTCGAAAAGATCGACGTCAAGGATGCCGAGCCGTGGGACGCGCCGGTTGACCGCATCCGCCACGCCAGCCCCATGGCGCGCACCGCTGAGACAATCGCCAATGCCATCGCAGGCTGGCTACAGGACGGCGATATGCTGGAATCACGCGACCGTCCCATTGAACCCGGCGATATTATGATTTTGGTGCCCAAGCGCGGTCAATTCGCCGACGAGATGGTGCGCCTGCTCAAGGCCCGTGACATTCCCGTGGCGGGCAGTGACCGCATGGTACTGACCGACCAGATCGCGGTTATGGACCTGATCGCGGCAGCACGCTTCACTCTGTTGCGCGATGATGACCTGACACTTGCCACGGTGCTGAAAGGCCCCTTTGTGGGCCTGAGCGAGGACCACCTGTTCGCACTGGCGCATGATCGCAAGGATCGCCTGTGGCGCGCACTTTCTGAGCGCGCAAGCGCGGGCGAGGCCCCCTACGCCCATGCCCATGACGTGCTGAGCCGCATGCTCAACCGGGCCGACTTTGCGCCACCCTACGAATTCTTTGCCTCATTATTAGGGGCCGAGCGTGGACGTGCTGCGCTAATCGCGCGCCTTGGCGCAGAAGCCAATGATCCCATTGATGAGTTCCTTGCTCAGTCCTTGGCCTATGAACGCGAGCATGTCGCCTCGTTACAGGGCTTTCTGGGATGGATCGAGGCCGCCAGCACAGAGATCAAACGCGATCTTGAAGCCGGACATGGCAAGGTCCGCGTCATGACCGTGCATGGCTCCAAAGGACTGGAAGCCAATATCGTCATCCTGCCCGATACCTGTTCCAGCCCTGATGGGCGCAAGAGCGACCGCGTATTGTGGACACCGCCCGACGATCCTTCACAAGGCGGCCTGCGCCTGCCGCTGTGGCCGGGGGTTAAACAGAACGAAACCGAACTATGCAGTGCCTTGCGCGATGATGTGCGCGCTGCCGGGCTCGAGGAATACCGCCGCCTGCTGTACGTCGCCATGACCCGTGCACGCGACCGGCTATATGTCGCAGGCTGGGAACGCAAGCGCCGCGCCAAGGATGCCGAACACGGTCGCGATGAGGATTCGTGGTACGAACTGGTGCGTCCAGCTATGGCCGATATGGACGGGGCGGCGCGCATTGCCGACCTCCGCAACCAGCCCGATAACGAGATTATCAAGGTCTCTACGCCACAACGTGCAGAACCCGATCATGAAATCGCCGGCGAAGTCCATGTTACTGCCACACAAGAGCGCCCTGACTGGCTGCAACGCCGCCCCACGCCAGAACCCGAGCCAGCTTCGCCTCTGTCGCCGAGCCGCCCGGACGGTGAAGAGCCGCCCGTCATGCCGCCTTTTGCGGACGAAGACACCGCACGCTTCAGGCGCGGCAACCTGATCCATCGTCTGTTACAGACCCTGCCCGATCTGGACCCGGCGCAGCGTGCGCAAACGGCCCGGCGCTGGCTCGACGCGGCCGCAGGCGACCTTGACGTCGCACAACGCAGCGCGATTGCCGATGAAACCATTGGCGTTCTGCAACATCCTGAATTAACCGGCGTTTTCGGTCCCGGTAGTCTGGCCGAAGTACCCATAGCCGGGACCGTACAAACTGCTGAAGGCCCGAGAACCATTGCCGCACAGGTTGACCGTCTGCTGGTCACGCCTGAATTGGTAACGATTGTTGATTACAAAACAAATCGCCCGCCGCCGCGTGAAGAATCAGACGTGCCGGAAACCTATTTTCGCCAAATGGCACTCTACCGCGCAGCGCTGCGCGGTATCTATCCCGGACGTGATGTGCGCTGTTTATTGGTCTGGACCGACGGGCCGCGCACCATGTTGCTCAGCGAGCAGCGACTTGATGCCCACGCACCTTGACGGGGCAAGCCGCTCTGGTAGAGTCGCTTGGTCGCTGAGCATGATTCGCTCTTGAATTCTTGCTCGTGCGGCCCACATTAACGTGTACGCATTCGTACGCCGGTTTTAATATTTTTAAGTACAATAGGGTTTTCAAGATATGCCTAAAAACGTCACCGACGCCTCTTTCGACGCCGATGTCATCAACTCATCCGAGCCTGTGCTCGTCGATTTCTGGGCTGAATGGTGTGGCCCATGCAAACAGATCGCGCCTGCGCTGGAAGAAATGTCCAACGAAATGGATGGCCGCCTGACGGTTGCCAAGGTCAATATCGATGAAAACCCCGGTTCCCCATCGAAATACGGCGTGCGCGGCATTCCCACGCTGCTGCTCTTCAAGAACGGCGAAGTCGCCGCCATGAAGGTCGGTGCTGTAGCCAAGAGCCAACTGGTGGAATGGGTCGAATCCTACATCGACTGATGGTTCTGCCAATGCGCTAAAGACAAAACCCCGCTTCGGCGGGGTTTTTCGTTTTCAGGCCCACTAGGCATTATCGACGAGAATTTCACCGGCCAGGTAGAGCGAGCCACAGATCAGCACCCGGGCCGGGCCGCTCTGCGCTGCCATGATGGCCGTGAGGGCTGCTTCCACGTCATGGGCAGGACTGGCGTCATGCCCGACACCGCGCGCAATTTCAGCCAATTCAACGCCGCTTAGCGCGTTTTCCTCACCAGGAATATCAAGTGCGTGTAGCGATCGCGTCAGTGGTTTTAAGGGCGCGAGGAATGCCGCAGGCTCCTTGCTGTTGAGCATGCCGAACACCAGATGCAGGGGCCGCTCATCGCCGTGCTGGCGGTCATCTTCGTTCCAGAGGGTAACCTCGTCTGCAATCACCAGGGCGGCGGCTTCATTGTGACCGCCATCAAGCCATAGCTCCCAATCGTCGGGCAGCATATCAACCAATGGCCCACGCAAAAGATGCTGGAAGCGTGCAGGCCATTGCGCCGCACGCAGGCCGCGTGCCAGTGCCGGGCCCGCCACATCGAAACCACTGAGTTGTTCCAGTGCCTTAACCGCCACGCCGGCATTGTGAATCTGATGCACGCCGGGCAAGGCCGGACGCGGCAGATATTGTTCCTCGCCCCCGGCGCGAATTGTGAACCCACCGGCCAGCGGTGAAACGTTCCAGTCAATACCTGCGCTGATCAGTGGCGCGTTCAGTTCAGCGGCCTTGGCTGCAAGCACGGCTGAAACCTCAGGCACCTGACGCGCGCTCACGCAGGGCACACCCTGTTTGATGATGCCCGCTTTTTCACCTGCGATCTCGGTGATGGTGTCGCCAAGAAACTGTTGATGATCGAGGGAGATTTCCGTGATCACGCTGAGCGCAGGTTGCGCCAGCACGTTGGTCGCATCAAGCCGCCCACCAAGCCCGGTTTCAAGGATCAGCACATCGGCAGGCGTGCGCGAAAACGCCAGCAGCGCCGCACAGGTGGTGATTTCGAAATAGGTAATTGGTACGCCACCATTGACCGCTTCGCATTCTTCCAGCATGGCGCTGAGCGCGTCCTCGCTGATGATCTCGCCAGCCAGACGGATACGCTCGTTAAACGATACCAGATGGGGCGAAATATAGACGTGCACGCTGTAACCGGCAGCTTCCAGTGCGGCGCGCATATAGGCGATCACCGAGCCCTTGCCGTTGGTGCCCGATACATGAATGACCGGCGGTAACTGATTCTCGGGATGATCCAGACTCGCCAGCAGACGCTCAACACGCTCCAGAGTGAGATCAATCACCTTGGGGTGCAGCGTCATCAAGCGTTCAAGAATGGCGTCGCTACGCCGCGGTTCAGGCGTTTCCTGCGACATCCTGCCCATCGCGTCCGAGTGGCACGACATCGGCTGCCGGACCACGGTTACACAGCAGGTCAATGATCTGAGCAAGCTTTGCACGCAAGTCCGCGCGGTGCACCACCATGTCCAGCATGCCGTGTTCGTGCAGGTATTCCGCACGCTGGAAGCCTTCGGGCAATTTCTCGCGGATAGTCTGCTCGATCACGCGCGCGCCGGCAAAACCGATGACGGAGCCGGGTTCAGCAATGGCGACATCACCAAGCATGGCAAAGGATGCCGAAACACCACCCGTTGTCGGATCGGTCAGCAGCACAATATAGGGCAGCCCCGCTTCACGGACTTCTTCAACCGCAATGGTGCTGCGCGCCATCTGCATAAGCGACAAAATGCCCTCTTGCATGCGCGCGCCACCCGAGGCGGGAATAACGATCAATGGTGCTTTCTGGATCACGGCCAAACGTGCGGCAGCCAACAGGCCATCACCGACAGCCGTACCCATGGAACCGCCCATGAACTGGAAATTAAATGCGGCAATAACGGTTTTGTTGCCACCCATGGTGCCATGCGCGACAAGAATGGCGTCGTCTTCGCCGGTCTTGTTCTGGGCTTCTTTCAGGCGGTCAGCGTATTTCTTGCGGTCACGGAACTTCAGCGGGTCAACCAGCGGCGTTTTCAGCTCAATAGTCATGAATTCGCTATCATCGAACAGCAGTTCCAGGCGACGGCGCACGCCGATACGCATGTGATGACCACAGTGCTGACAAACATGCAGGTTCTTTTCCAGATCGCGGTGGAAAATCATTTCCTCGCATGCCGGGCACTTGTGCCACAGGTTATCGGGAATTTCCTTCTTGGTACCGACCAGTTCCTGAAGCTTCGGACGAACCCAACTTTTCAGCCAGTTCATTGTGCCGCTCCTCTTGATGCCGCACCACGCACACCGCCAGCCAGTTCGCGCACGAAATCATGCACCTTGGCAACGAGGCCCGGTTTGGCCTTGCCGTCTTCATCCAGATTTTCGGCGATGACCTTGACCACAGCCGTTCCAACCACGGCGGCGTCCGCAATGCCGGCGAAATCAGCGGCTTGTTCCGGCGTATTAATACCAAAACCGACCGCAACGGGCAGGTCGGTGTGGGCGCGGATGCGCTCAATCTGCGGCACGATATCCGCAGCACTTGCCGAACGGGTGCCAGTGATACCGGTGATGGAGACATAATAAACAAAGCCCGAGGCATGCTCGATAACGCGCGGCATACGCTCTTCGGTCGTTGTAGGTGCGGTCAGGTAGATAAAGTTCACCCCGGCTTCAATAGCGGGCAGGCAAAGCTCGTCTTCTTCCTCGGGCGGCAGATCAACCATGATCAAGCCATCGACCCCGGCGTCTGTCGCATCAGCTAAAAAGGCATCCACACCGTAGCTATAGATCGGGTTATAATAACCCATCAGCACAATCGGTGTCTCTGCGTCACGCGTGCGGTAATCACGCACCATGGTAATGGTCTTTTTCAGCGTCTGGCCATTGCGCAGGGCACGCTGTGAGGAAACCTGAATAGCCGGTCCGTCCGCCATGGGATCAGAAAACGGCATGCCCAGTTCGATCAGATCGGCACCGGCATCGGACAGACCATTGAGAATGTCGCACGATGTTTCATAATCCGGATCGCCCGAGGTGACGAACACGACAAGGCCGCTACGGCCTTCTTCCTTGAGTTGCGCGAAGCGCCGCGTGATTCGGGTTTCCATGGTTTTTTCTTTGTTCATGTCCACATCCCCCTCACAGTTCCACGCCGAGATGACCGGCAACGGCAAAGACGTCCTTATCTCCGCGACCGCACAGGTTCATGACCAGCAAATGGTCCTTGGGAAGATCGGGCGCAATTTTAAGCACATGCGCAAGCGCGTGTGCTGGTTCAAGCGCAGGAATAATGCCTTCCATACGGGTACATACCTGAAACGCATCAAGCGCTTCCGTATCGGTTACCGAGACATAATTGACCCGACCCGATTCATGCAGCCAGGAATGCTCCGGACCGATACCGGGATAATCCAGACCGGCGGAAATCGAGTGACCGTCGTAAATCTGGCCATCATCGTCCTGCAACAGGTAGGTACGGTTGCCATGCAATACGCCCGGATGTCCACCGCTCAATGAAGCGCAATGCTTGTCCGTATCAAGGCCTTCACCAGCCGCCTCGACACCAATGATGTTGACACTTTCGTCATCAAGGAAGGGATGGAACAGGCCCATGGCGTTGGAGCCCCCGCCGATGCACGCGACCAGCGTATCGGGCAGGCGGCCTTCGGCCTCGTCCATCTGCCAGCGCACCTCATCACCGATGACGCACTGAAAATCGCGTACCATGGTGGGATAGGGGTGCGGCCCGGCGACAGTGCCGATCAGATAATAGGTATTGTCCACGTTGCTGACCCAGTCACGCAGGGCCTCGTTCATGGCATCTTTGAGCGTCCCCGTGCCGCTGGTCACGGGCACCACTTCGGCACCCAGCAACTTCATACGGAACACGTTGGGGGCCTGACGCTCGATATCGGTGGCACCCATGTAAACCACACACTGCAAACCAAACAGCGCGCATACCGTTGCAGTCGCAACACCGTGCTGGCCCGCACCGGTCTCAGCAATGATACGCTGTTTGCCCATACGCTTGGCGAGTAGGATCTGCCCCATGGTGGAGTTGATCTTGTGCGCGCCGGTATGATTGAGCTCGTCGCGCTTGAAATACACCTTGGCGCCGCCAAGATGATCGGTCAGGCGCTCGGCGAAATAAAGCGGGCTCGGACGGCCGACATAGTGCTTCAGAAAATACTCAAGCTCTTCCTTAAACTCAGGGTCGTCTTTGTGGCGGGCATAGGCCTGCTCGACCGAGAGGATCAGTGGCATGAGGGTTTCAGCAACGTAACGTCCGCCAAAGATGCCGAAATGGCCGCCTTCGTCAGCGCCTGCACGATAGGTATTAGGCTTGCCCATGGAGGGTTCCCGGTATGTTTCAGGGTCAGGATTCATAGTATTCGGTAATAAACCAGATCGGGCCACGATTACAGCAGGAAATATGTCTTTTTTAGTATGCGCGCGTGCGCGAACGCCCTGATTTCAGGGCTTATTCCGCCAAATTTGACGATTTTGCCGCCGACAGGAAGGCTGCGATTTTTTCCACGTTTTTAACGCCGGGGGCGTCTTCAACGCCAGAGGACACATCGATCCCCGGCGCGCCACTGATACGCAGGGCATCTGCGACATTTCCAGCGTCCAGACCACCAGCCAGCAACCATGGTTTCGTCCATGTGCGTGTACCCGGTAACGTCCAGTCAAAGGTCACGGCATTGCCGCCGGGTCGATCAGCGCCCTTGGGTGGCTTGGCATCAAGCAGCAGGTAGTCTGCAACATCTTCATATTGTGCGGCGTGTTTCACATCATCAGCATCTGAAATACCGCAAGCCTTCATGACCGACAGGCCAAACCGTTCGCGCACCGCAGCCACGCGCTCAGGACTTTCCGTACCGTGAAGTTGCAACATATCGAGCGGTGCCTCGTTCAGGATTACCGCGATCTCATCATCCTCGGCATCCACAATCAGCCCAACACGCGTCACACCGGCAGGCACACGCGCGCACAAGGGTTCCGCCTGCGCCGGGCTCACCGCGCGGGGTGAGCGTGCAAAGAACACAAAGCCCACCATATCTGCACCGTGTTCGATAGCCATGTCCACACTGGATGGCGTGGAAAGACCACAGATTTTAGCCACGATGCTCATACGCTGTTTTCCATCCTTAAGCCGATGCGCCAGCCTGTTTCTCGCTCAGGCGCGTCATAAATTTTTCGCGGTTAATAACAGCACGCTCATGGGTGCCTTCACCAATCAGGCCGTCATCATCGTAGGCCGCAACCTTAAAGAAAAGCCTGCGCCCCTCGGTGCGATCCAGCGTCACATCGGCATATACACCGTGCCCGACCGGTGTGGCAGCCACATGGCTAACGCAGATATGCGTACCAACGGATTGTTCGCCATCATCAAGATGCGGGTTAAGCGCTTCGATACAGGCCCACTCGATAAAGCCGACCATATACGCGGTGGCAAAAACCGGTGGCATGACCTGAAATAAATCTGCCTCGGGGAACACCGCAGGCACGCTGTGTGCGTCGCTTACATCCAGCGTGTGTCGTATGCTGATGCCGGGTTGCAGGGTATCTTTCATGCCATCGCCTCCTTAAACCAGTGTGTCCTTAAGTCAGCCCTTCGAGTTCCTCGGCAATAAGGCGCGCCGCGGCCAGTGGATCATCGGCCCCGGTGATGGGCCGTCCGATTACCAGATAGTCCGCGCCGCGCTCGATGGCTTCACGCGGCGTCATGACGCGTTTCTGATCACCCGCAGCAGCCCATGTGGGCCGGATACCGGGCACCAGCAATTTGAAGTCTGGCCCGCAAGCCGCGCGCAGCGCGTTGATTTCGCGCGCCGAGCAGACCACACCGTCAATGCCGTTGTCCTGCGCCAGTCGCGCCAGTCGCACAACCTGATCACCTGCGGTGCCCGCCACGCCAACAGCATGCAGGTCATCGTCGTCCATCGAGGTCAGCACCGTGACGGCCAGCACCAGTGGGCGGGCGTCTCCGGCCTCGGCGGCGGCATCAGCGGCGGCGCGCAACATCGCTGCTCCACCACCAGCATGAACGTTTACGATGGCAGGTTTGAGCGGCAGTGATGCGCGTAGCGCACCGGCCACGGTGTTGGGGATGTCATGCCATTTCAGATCGATAAACACCGGCAAGCCGGTTGTTGCGATGCTGCGCACGCCCTCTGGCCCGCAAGCCGTAAAGAACTCCTTGCCGACCTTGGCACCGCCAACATGGCCGACCAGTGAGCGCGCCAAATCTGTGGCATGCGCTACATCTGTGCTATCGAGCGCTACAAAAATTCGTTCTGTGGGTTTCATGACGCCTCGCCTAACCTGAATATTGCGTGCGCCGTTTATAACCTCAGCTTCGCTCGAAGGCCAGTTTCGCCGCTGCAAGGTCTTCAATGGCCGTTCCAGCAGATTTGAACAGCGTGATTTCATCGGCGCTGCCACGACCTGCGACCTCGCCACGGCACAGTTCAAACAAGTCAGCCTGAATATCAGCTTCGCTGATCGCACCGCTGGCAATGGCCTGCACGATATCGCCGCCTTCCTTGAATGCGCCCTCGCGGGTATCAACATAAACCCGTGCACGGGTCATGCATGCGTCATCGGTTTCACGCATGCTCGGCATAAAGGCACCGACCAGATCAACATGCTGGCCCACGCGCAGCCATGCGCCATGGATCAACGGTTCATTCGATAGTGTCGCGCAGGAAATAATATCGGCCTGTGACACGGCTTGCTCAAGATCATCAACGATCGTGAGGCTGGTAAAACCGTCACCACTGAGTTCTTCAACAAGTTTTTCGGCGTTGGCGCGGTTGCGACCCCAGATCATCACCGTATCAATGGACCGTGCGCTGGCATGCGCTCGCACCAGATTGGGGGCCATGACGCCGGTCCCGACCATAAGCAGGCGCGAGGCGTCTTCACGCGCCAGAAATCGTGCCGCCAGTGACGAAGCTGCCGCCGTACGTCGCCCGGTCAATTCGGGGCCGTCAATGATTGCAAGCAGCTCACCCGTTACCGCGCTGGATAGTACGTACGAAGCCATGACGCTGGGCAGACCGCGACCCTGATTGCCCGGCGTCACCGTTACCAGCTTAACACCCAGATAGCCATCGCTCTCCCACGCTGGCATCAACAGCAACGCCGCGTCGGGTTCGCCTTGTTTGGCCATATAGTGATGATGGCGTAATGGCAGCTCCGCACCTGCGACAAACTGCGCCGCTATGGCGTCCATCAACTCCGGAAAGCCAAGGGCGTCACGTGTGGTTTGCGCGTCTATAATCCGCATGGCGCGAGGCTCCTGTGATGTGTCGCACCAGACATCAGGCTCAAACCTGATCTGTGGGTGACGGCAATGCCGGTGAATTTGACAGTGCTGGCGCGGCGTCGCGTGCCTTTAGATCGGCCTCAAGCGTCGCAATACGGTCTTTTTGACGATGGGTTTCAGCGCGCAGGGATTGTACGTCACGCGCGTTCTGGCGGTTTGCACGGCGCACCTTGCCAGCGTTACCCCACGCCGCAAGACCGCCCCACAGCACGCCCAGCAGCAATGCGCCGAACAGCAATACAAATAATGGGATATCAACAACGATGCCCAACGGCCAGAGATCAACGGCGACAGGCGCACGGTTGACCACGGCGAAGGCAATAAGCGCCACCGCAATGGGAAAGAGTATGATCCAGGATAAATGCTTCACGTCAGCCGTTAACCGCCAACAAGCCGCCAGCGAACGATCAACCGTTCAGTTTCTCGCGAAGCTGCTTGCCTGTCTTGAAATAGGGAATGAATTTTTCTGAAACCTCAACAGCCTCTCCGGTTCTCGGATTACGGCCAGTACGGGCACTGCGCTGCTTAACCGAGAAAGCGCCAAAACCACGAAGCTCGACACGATCACCACCTGCCAAAGCATCGGTAATTTCATCAAAAATCGTCGTTACGATACGCTCGATATCGCGCTGATAAAGGTGCGGGTTTGCCGCAGCCAGACGTGCGATTAGTTCGGATTTCGTCATCGCCAACCCCTCTTCATCGGACAGGTTCCCCGGATAGGGCGCAACTGCACCACCTGCCAATTATGGATTCATTTCAAAGATTTAGCTGAGGGTGCCAGAGTGCGAGAACACCGTCAAGACTAAGCCGTTCAGGAACAAGCGTTTTTCCAATTGATCCTGTCAGAACATCCTGCCAGCTTGCCACCTTATCATGGGGTGTAACATCGATACGGGGCAGATCAAGCCCAACATCATGTGCCTCGGCCAGCCAGTCACGTGCATCGCGTTCATCACCCACGCCGTCGACGAGGCCCGCAGCTAGCGCCTGGCGTCCGGTAAAGACCCGGCCATCTGACAACACGCGGCTACGCTCAGCCCCCATACTACGGCGTTCACTGACCATGGATACAAAGATATCGTGCAGGTCACCGATTACACCGGCGATCATATCGCGCGCCTGCGGGCTAAAGGGCTCCATGGGGTTTGGTTGCGCCTTCATCTCGTCACTCTTGACGATCTGCGGGGTGATGCCAAGCATATCCATCAATCCCGTGACATCGGCGCTCTGCATGAGCACACCGATCGATCCGGTAATGGAGCCTTCGTGCACCAAAATACGGTTTGAGGCGATTGCAGCCATGTAAGCGGCTGAGGTTCCCGTGTTGCCAATCAATGCGACCACTGGCTTTTCCGCCGCTACGTCGCGGATGGCGTTATAGAGCGTCTCACCCCCGACAAAGGTTCCGCCGGGGCTGTCGATGCGCAAAACCAGCGCCTTTGCATTTTCATCTTCGGCGACGCCGCGCAGCACATCATTGCGCTGGGTATCATCAAGGATCAAACCATCGATATTGAGCACCGCCACATGCGGCTTGTCAGGCAGCATGTCAAACCGCGCCAGGGCGACAAGTCCCGTAGCAACAATGGCAACAATAGCCAACACACGCCACAGCGTCAGGCTGCGCTTCAATCTGCGTCTATCGATTATGCGGTCTGTTTCGGCACTCATGAATTAGCGATGTCCTCAATATGGGGTATCTCATATGGAAACGGCGCACCGGAAACCCGGTGCGCCGTACCCTAACACAAACGAGAGAGAAGAGGTTTATTCCTCGTCGCCCTTGCCCTGTTTCTGCTTCAGCGCGGCACCGAGAATGTCGCCGAGGCTGGCACCGGAATCGGACGAACCAAATTCGGCCATAGCTTTCTTTTCTTCTTCGGCTTCAAGTGCCTTGATTGACAACGTGAGCTTGCGGCTCTTGGCATCAACCTGACTGATCTTGGCATCAACCTTGTCGCCAACAGCAAAACGCTCTGGACGCTGCTCGGAGCGTTCACGTGACAGATCGGACTTACGAACGAAGCCCGGCATGTCGCCATTGACCAGAACCTCAAGGCCACCATCGGTGATTGCCTTGATTTCACAGGTTACAACGCTGCCTTTCTTGACGCCGGACATGGCTTCACCAACGGTGTCTTCACCGAGCTGCTTGATGCCGAGGCTGATACGCTCTTTCTCGACGTCTACATCGAGCACCTTGGCCTGAACCATATCGCCCTTGGTGTAGGCGGTGATGGCTTCTTCGCCAGCGGTGTCCCAAGACAGGTCGGAAAGGTGAACCATACCGTCGATGTCGCCGGTGAGACCAACGAACAGACCGAATTCGGTGATGTTCTTGACTTCGCCTTCGACTTCGGTGCCCGCAGGATGCGTCGCAAGGAACGAATCCCATGGGTTGTCGGAGCACTGTTTCAGACCGAGGCTGATGCGGCGCTTTTCCGGATCAACGTCGAGCACCATGACTTCGACTTCCTGGCTCGTGGAAACGATTTTGCCCGGATGCACGTTTTTCTTGGTCCAGCTCATTTCCGAAACGTGGACAAGGCCTTCGATGCCTGGTTCCAGTTCGACGAATGCGCCGTAATCGGTGATGTTGGTCACGCGACCGTTAAGCTTTGTACCCACTGGGTACTTGGCGCCAACGCCGTCCCAAGGATCAGCTTCAAGTTGCTTCATGCCAAGCGAAATACGCTGGGTTTCGGCGTTGAAACGAATAACCTGAACCTTGAGGGTTTCACCAATCTGCAGAGCTTCGGACGGGTGATTGATGCGGCGCCATGCAATGTCGGTAACATGGAGCAGGCCATCAACACCGCCGAGATCAACGAACGCACCGTAATCGGTGATGTTCTTGACGATACCTTCGAGCACCTGACCTTCGGTGAGGTTGGCAATAAGCTCGGAGCGGGCTTCGCTGCGGGTTTCTTCCAGAACGGCGCGACGCGAAACAACGATGTTGTTGCGCTGAGCATCCATCTTGAGGATCTGGAAAGGTTGCGGTGTGCCCATAAGCGGGGTGATATCGCGAACCGGGCGGATATCGACCTGGCTGCCTGGCAGGAATGCCACGGCGCCAGCAAGGTCGACGATGAAGCCGCCCTTGACGCGTCCAAAGATCGTGCCGGTAACGCGCTGACCATCCTTGCAGGAGGCTTCGAGTTCCAGCCAGGCTTCTTCGCGGCGCGCGCGCTCACGGCTCAGCTTGACGATGCCATCGCGGTCTTCGTAGCGCTCGACGTAAACGTCAACGCTATCACCAACCGCCAGCGTAACATCGGCACCGAATTCCTTCAGTGCGACGCGACCTTCTGACTTCAGGCCCACATCGATGGTCGCAGCGTCGCCATCAACAGCGATAACTGTACCCTTGATAACGCGGCCTTCAAGGCCGTCGCCAAAGGACTCATCGAGTAAGTCTGCAAAATTTTCTGTAATAACTGGAGCCGCATCCATAGCGGCAGTATTGGCGGATGCCATGTTGTATCGTCCTTTCTATTTACATTTTCTGGCCAACCGGTTGGTTCCGGTGGTCTGCGGTTTCTGGTACCGAGCGCCCCTGTTGAGGGTGCGTCCGGGTCTTCAAACGTCTCTAAACCGTTCTGGAAGCAATGAATTCCAATACCGTGGCAAATACAGCCTCGGCGTCGAGATTACCGGTATCCAGGTTATATGCGTCCTCGGCAGACTTGAGCGGAGCAGTCGATCGCCCCTGATCACGCGCGTCACGCGCACTCATATCCTCCAGAACGCGGGCATATATAGCCTCACGGCCGCGTTCTAGCAACTCCTTATAACGTCGCTCGGCACGGACCTCTACAGACGCCGTCACGAACAGCTTCACGTCAGCGTCCGGGCAGACCACGGTACCGATATCGCGGCCGTCCAGAATAGCGCCCGGAGCGCCGTCGGGCGGGTTGGCGGCAAAGTCGCGCTGGAAGTCCAGCAGGGCTGCGCGCACACCGGGTATAACCGCCACGCGAGAGGCCGCATCACCGGCCTCATCACCACGCAAGGACGCCTCGTCATCCATATCGCTCGCCTGTAGGGCCTCGGCGACTGCTGTCGCTGCGTCCACATCATCAGGGTCACCGCCAGCACGAAGCACCTTCATGCCCACCCCACGGTAGAGCAATCCGGTATCAAGCTTGGCAAAGCCAAAGTGATCAGCCAGCCGGTTGGCAAGTGTTCCCTTGCCCGCGCCAGCAGGGCCATCAATAGCGATAATCATGTCGCACTCCTCGCATATGGATTTACGGCGTAACGTAGCATCTGATCAGATCAAGTGATTTTCGCACCCAGACCATTCATCAATTCCAAAAAACCCGGAAAGCTGGTGGCGATGGGCGCGCCATCATCAACACTGACGGCACCATCGCTCGCCATACCAAGCACCAGAAATGACATGGCAATACGATGATCAAGATGTACGGCCACTTCGGCCCCGCCAGCAGGCGGCTTGCCGGTGCCGTGGATGAGCAGCCAGTCTTCGCCTTCTTCCAGTTTCACGCCATTGTCGCGCAGCCCCTGCGCCACGGCAGCCAGCCGGTCGCTTTCCTTGACCCGCAGCTCACCAAGGCCGTTCATGCGCGTTGTGCCCTGCGCGCAGGCGGCTGCCATGGCAAGCACGGGGTATTCATCAATCATGGATGGCGCGCGTTCCGCAGGTACGTCAACGCCCGTGAGGCTCGAGGCGCGCACCACGATATCAGCAACCGGCTCACCGGCCTCAATACGCTCGTTTTCAAGGCTTAGATCTGCACCCATTTCGAGCAATGTATCAACCAACCCGGTACGCAACGGGTTCATGCCCACGCCGGTGATGGTGATATGCGAACCCGCAACCAGCAATCCGGCCACTATGGGGAAGGCTGCCGAGGATATATCGCCAGGTACCATAACGTGGCGGCCTTCCAGTTCTGGCCTGCCTTCGATAGTGATGCGGCGTCCACCACCCGTCAGTTCCTCGGTTTCAACCGTGCCGCCGAAGTGATTGAGCATGCGCTCGGAATGATCGCGTGTCGGCTGGGGCTCGATCACCGTAGTGCGCCCGGCGGTATTAAGCCCCGCCAGCAACACAGCTGATTTCACCTGGGCCGAAGCCACGGGCAGTTCATATTCAATGGGCACCAGCGTATCACTGCCAATAACAGCAAGCGGCATGCGTCCAGCCGAGCGGGTCTCGAAGCTCACACCCATTTTTTCCAGTGGCGTTGTGATACGTGCCATTGGCCGTCCGTTGAGCGATGCGTCGCCACTGAAGAACGTGGAGAAGGGATGCGCTGCGACCACACCCATAAGCAAGCGCGCCGCCGTGCCGGAATTGCCCATATCAAGCACGCCGTCGGGTTCCGATAGTCCGCCCACGCCACGGCCATGTACACGCCACGTGCCGCCAGAGCTTGCAGGGCGTTCAACCTGCGCGCCCATCTGGACCATGGCCTGGGCCGTGCACAAGACGTCCTCGCCCTCAAGCAGGCCATCAATGGTGGTCTCGCCCACGGCGAGCGCGCCCAGCATCAATGCTCGGTGCGATATTGATTTATCGCCCGGCACATGGATACGGCCCTTCAGGGGTTGGCTATTTTGCGATACCACGGCACTCACGGCGGTGTTCCTTTCTGTATTAGAATGGCCGCACGGATAACGTGCGGCAGGGGTTTTTACAACAAACATGCCCAGGTTGGTAGCGCGGAGTGTCCCGAATGGCCCACATCGGGACACATATAATATTACATTCATTAACCATATACGCATTTTTGGTTTTGACAGGCCGCAGGGAAATGGCTATTGGCAGGGTTAGAACAATACATTGATATTCTGTCTTTCCTTCGGAGAATGTAAACGTGGCCAAACCAGATTTGGGAACCAAGCGCCTTTGCCCCAGTTGCGCAACGCGCTTTTATGATTTGAAAAAGAACCCGGTGGTCTGCCCCAGCTGTGAAACGGCTGTCCCCACCGAGCCAGTGCTCAAGCCCAAACGGGCTGCAGCCAAGGAAGCCGCACCTGTAAAAGCAGCCGAGCCCGCTGTCGTGCCAGACGAGTCCGAAGACGAACTCGCTGAGGCAAAAGACATCGACGTCGAAGTCGAGGATGACGAGGACGACGATGAGGAAAGCCTGATCGAGAACATGGACGAAGACGAAGACGTCAGCATTGCAGGAATTGGCGATAGCGTTGGCGGCAACGCCAACGACGACGAATAGCAAAATAAAGAGTTCTGAAACGCGATATTTTCGCTTGCCATAAGCAAGCGGCGTCTCGTATGTTCCCGCCGCTGCCGATGCGTCGGCACCACAGAATTCCCGGTTTGGGGCCATAGCTCAGTTGGGAGAGCGCTACAATGGCATTGTAGAGGTCGTCGGTTCGATTCCGTCTGGCTCCACCACCAAAACCCTCGCTTAACGGCGGGGGTTTTGTCGTTTTACGACCTTGTCCCACATCAAGGCATTTATCTCTCCGCCAGTGTACCCTGTAGGGTGCGGGGGTAGGCCATCTCCCCGCATGCCTCACCGTTAATGGAGGGTGATATGTCAAAAATTGATAAAAAGGACGTTGCAAAACACGAAGATACCCAAGCCGGGCGTAGCGTTGCTTCGCGCTCTGAGCCATTTGCTTCATTCCACCGCGAACTGGATCACCTGTTCGAAAATTTCCTTGGACGTGCGCCTTTTGGTCTGCGGCCATGGAGCGGACTTGGCAGCGGAATTATGGGCTTTGGTGAGACCGGCACCATGATTCCCAATGTTGATGTGCAAGAATGCGACAAGTGCGTCACCGTCACCGCCGAGTTACCGGGCATGGAAGAAAAAAATGTGGCGTTGACGCTCAAGAACGGTGCGCTGTCATTAAAAGGTGAAAAACAGAGCGAAACCGAAAAAGACACTGGAGACATGCACGTGCATGAACGTCGCTATGGCAAATTTGAACGTTCGTTCCGCCTGCCCGAAGGCATTGACGAAGCCAACGCCGATGCGACGTTTGAAAACGGCGTCCTAAAGGTCGTGCTGCCCAAGCTCGAAAAACCCGAAGGTACGGAAAAGAAGATCAAAATTGCCGCCAAGTGACGTCAACGCCAACCAAGTGCAACGAGCGCTTGATCAGGTATGAACCACCGCGCCGCGCGCTTCGAGGTCTTTGCGGTGCTCAAGCACGCCGCCGAGCCAATCGGGGTCCATCTCGGGCACCGATGACAGCAACAGGTCTGTATAGACATGATGCGGCGGGGTCAGGATTTCATCGCGCGGCCCCTGTTCGACCACTTCGCCCTGATACATCACGACGATTTCATCGGAAATCGCCTTCACTGTGGCCAAATCATGGGTGATAAACAGGTACGACACCGCCAGTTCGTTCTGTAAATCCTGCAACAGCTTCAGGATACCCTCGGCGACCAACTGGTCGAGCGCGGACGTGACCTCGTCACAAATAATCAGCTCGGGTTCGGCGGCCAACGCGCGCGCAATGCAAACACGTTGCTTTTCGCCGCCCGAAAGTTCGGACGGGAAACGGTCGAGATATTTTTCGGTCAGTTCGATCTTGTCGAGCAGTTCAAGCACACGGGCATGTTTTTGCTCGCCTTTCATGCCAAAATAAAATTCCAGCGGACGGCCAATGACGTCTATGACCTTCAGGCGCGGATTCAGCGCCACATCCGGCATCTGGTAAATCATCTGGATGCGCTCGAGCAGCTTCTTGGAGCGATCCTTGAAAGACGACGGCAAGACTTCGCCATGGAACAGGATTTCGCCTTGCTCGGGTGGCAACAGGCCCGTGATGACGCGCGCCAGGGTCGATTTCCCCGAACCTGACTCGCCTACCACGGCGACAGTCTTGCCCTTGGTGATCTTCGTGCTCACATTATTCAGCACGCGCACCCCGTTACCATAAGCAGCGGTGATGTTGTTGACCTCAAGCACCACCTTGTCGGCGTCGGGTTGCTCGATTTTTTCCTCGCGAACACGGCGCACAGAAAGCAACGCACGAGTGTAGTCTTCCTTCGGGTTGGCGATCATCTCGCGCGCCGGGCCTTCTTCGACCTCATTACCGTGGCGCAGCACCATGATGCGATCAGCGACCTGCGCGACAACGGCCAGATCGTGTGTGATGTAAATGGCTGCGGTATTGAATTGCTTGATGGCATCCTTGATGGCGGCCAGCACTTCGATTTGGGTTGTCACGTCGAGCGCCGTGGTCGGTTCATCGAATACAATCAGATCGGGGTTACACGACATTGCCATAGCGACCATGGCACGTTGTAGTTGCCCGCCCGAAACCTGATGGGGGTAACGATCGCCGATGTTTTCGGGATCTGGCAGGTCGAGACGACGGTATAGGTCTTTGGCTTTATCTGCGGCTTGTGAAAAGGGCATGACGCCATGCTGCACAGGGGTCTCGGCAAATTGTTGGATCAGTTTATGGGCCGGGTTAAACGATGCGGCCGCGCTCTGCGCCACATAGGCCACACGTACGCCGCGCAGCTTGCGGACATCTTCCTCACTGGCTTGGGTCAGGTCCTGACCATCAAATTCTATAGAGCCGCTGACAATGCGGCAGCCGGGCCGCGCATAGCCCATCGCGGCGATACCAATGGTCGATTTTCCAGCCCCGGATTCACCAATCAGGCCAAGCACCTCGCCACGATCAAGATGCAGCGACACGCCATTGACGATGCCGTTCCATTGTTCTTCCTGATAACCCTCGATGACGAGGTCCTTGATGGTCAACAGTCGCGACATTGGTTTTTCCCTGTCTGACAGAACTCTATTTCACTTCGCGGATACCGGATGCCTTGTGCAGGAACCAGTCAACGACCAGATTCACGCCAACGGTCAGCAGGGCAATTGCCCCGGCCGGGATCAGTGGAATGACGATGCCAAAGGTAATGCCCTGTGCATTTTCCCGCACCATGCTGCCCCAATCCGCCGTTGGTGGCTGAATGCCAAGGCCAAGGAAGCTAAGCGCCGCAATAAACAAAAACACAAAGCAGAACCGCAGACCAAATTCTGCAACAAGCGGTGCCAGAGCGTTGGGCAGAATTTCATGGCGCATAACCCACCACAGCCCTTCGCCACGCAGCTTGGCGACCTCAACATATTCCATAACTTCGATATCCATGGCGACAGCGCGTGATATCCGGTAGACGCGCGTGGCATCAAGCAACGCAATGACCACGATCAGCACTGGAACAGATGTGCCGAGTACGGACAGCACCATGAGCGCAAAGATCAGCGTCGGGATAGCCATCAGCACATCGACCGTGCGACTTAGGGCCTGATCGACCCAGCCGCGCAGCGTGGCAGCAAAAAAACCGCCACTAACGCCAACAAAAAACGCCAGCAAAGTCGTTGCCAACGCGATGCCAATGGTATTGCGCGCGCCATACAGCATACGGGTAAACAGATCGCGGCCCAGATGGTCCGTACCGAGCAGGACGATTGTCTCACGTTCTGGTGCCGTGGCGTCCCAGAAGCCGCCCTCCCATATATCGCCGACAATTTCTGTCTCGCTATAGGGCGCAATGACCGGTGCGAACACGGCCGCAAATAAATTCAGGAAAACAATAAACATGCCCAGTTTGGCTGCAAACGGCGCACTTTTCAGCAGTTTCCATACATCCTTCATAACGCGCCCCTCACTTCGGATGCCGCAGTTTCGGATTGGCGACGATCGCCAAAACATCCGCCAGCAAATTCAGCAAGACATAGGTCGAAGCAAAAATCAGAACGCTGGCCTGCACCACCGGCAAATCACGCTTGGACACCGAGTCGACCAGCAATTGCCCCAGGCCGGGATAAACGAACACAACCTCTACCACCACGACGCCAACCACCAGATACGCCAAATTCAGCACCACCACATTGATCACCGGCGAGAGCACATTGGGAAACGCATGCTTTACGATGATACGCCGACGCGTCATGCCCTTGAGTGTTGCCATCTCGATAAAAGGACTGGTCAGCACGTTTAGAATGGCCGCGCGGGTCATGCGCATCATGTGCGCGATAACCACCAGGGTCAGGGTCAAGGCGGGCAAGGCCACCGCGTATAATTGATCCCAGAACCCCATGTCGCCCTGAACTTTTGAGATACTCGGGAAGATATGGAATTTAACGGCGAGAAACAAAATCAGGATATAAGCAACGAAAAATTCGGGGAAGGAAATGGCGCTCAGCGTTGTCATGGAGATCGCCTTGTCGAACCAGCTTTCGCGGTAGAGCGCAGCAAGCATGCCCAGCGCAATGGCGATGGGCACCGAAACCGCAGCCGCGACGCCCGCCAGAAACAGCGTATTGGCGAGCCGCGCGCCCAACAGATCGGCGATGGGCCGGCCATTGGCCAGTGAATTGCCGAGATCGCCTTGAATAATATCATTGATCCACGTCAGATAACGGGTATGTGGCGGCAGATCGAGCCCAAGTTCTCGGCGGAAGGCCGCGACGTTTTCAGGTGTGGCCGATTGCCCCAGAATGGCCTGCGCCAAATCACCGGGAAGCAGTTCAACGCCGAGAAAGATCAATAGGGAAATGACAAACAACGTCACCACGCCAAACGCCAGACGCTTGGCGATCATGGTGCTCAGACTATCCATGGACTGCTTTGCTCCTATTCCCCCAGACCACACCATCCACCGCTAGAAGTACTAAACGTATTCAGCATGCGTATTGATGGGGTGATTATGTCTTCTCCCTCACGGTACCCGGAACTTTTCGCCCGGATCATTATTTTATTATGTTTGTTGGAAATCAGTGGAACATGATTTACGCGACAATGACAAGCCCGCCAGTCCATCTAATGCTGAGACAAGCCCAACCGTGGCGTTATCCCAAAGCAGACATTCAATCATCGCACGCGACGCCCTAGAGTATTGCTTCGCTTGCCAGATACATTGGCGTTGCGGGGGGAAGCGTTTCTGTCATTTCGGCAAGCGCAAACACATAGAATTACGAGGCCACCATGGACACACTCATCAATCTGGGTACTGAGCAGTTGCAGGAAAAAGACAACCATTTCATCCATCCGTGGGATGGAATGAAAAAACTCGGCAGCAACAAACGCACAATTATCAAGCGTGCCGAAGGTATCTACTTTCATGATACTGACGGCAACCGGTTGCTGGATGGCCCCGGCGGCATGTGGTGCGTCAATATCGGTTATGGGCGCGAAGAAATGGCCGACGCCATCCGCGACCAGGCAATGGAAATGCCCTATTGCTCGCCATGGTCACTGAGCAACGAGCCTGCTGCAATTCTGGCCGAAAAGCTGGCTGAACTGGCACCGGGTGACCTCAACCATGTGTTCCTGTGCAATTCCGGCTCGACAGCCGTGGATTCGGCACTGCGTTTCGTCATGTTCTACAACAACGTGCGCGGCCTGCCCGAAAAGAAGCACATCATTTCACGTCGCTCGGCCTATCACGGTTCGACCTACCTCGGCGCGTCGGCTTCGGGCAAGGAACGTGACAAAAGCTTCATGGATTTCAAGACCGATACGTTCCACCACGTCTCGGACCCGGAATGCTACCGCCGTCCCGAAAGCATGAGCGAGAGCGACTGGCTGGAGTTCCTGGTCAAGGAGTTCGAAGATAAAATTCTCGAGATCGGGGCCGTTAAGTGCGCTGCCTTTATCGGCGAGCCGATTTTGGCCTCAGGCGGTGTATCCATTCCGCCCAAGGGCTACCACAAGCGCATCCTCGATATCTGCCATAAGCATGACATGCTCTACATATCTGACGAGGTTGTAACCGCGTGGGGCCGTCTGGGCCACTGGTTCGCCTCTGAGGACGTTTACGATATCGTTCCTGACATCATCGCCACGGCAAAGGGTATTACGTCCGGCTATCAGCCGCTGGGTGCGTTCTTTGTTTCAGATGCCGTACTGGCACGCATTTCCGGTGAAGGCTCGCCCGATTCGACATTTTCCAGCGGGTTTACGTACTCCGGCCATCCCGTGGCATGTGCTGCAGCGCTTAAAAATATCGAGATTATCGAGCGTGAAGGCCTGCTTGAGCACGTCCGTACGGACGTCGGGCCACATCTACAGTCACGCCTGCAGGAACTGCGCGACATTCCCATCGTTGGTGACGTGCGCGGTGTCGGACTGCTTGGCTGCGTTGAGTGCGTTATCAGCAAGGACAGCCGCGACCCGCTGATGCTCGACTACGAAATCGGCAACCGTATTGATACGCACAGCCAGAAGCGGGGCCTGTTGCTGCGTCCGCTGATCAATATGTGCGTGTTCTCACCGCCGTTGATTATCACCCGCGCTCAGGTCGATGAAATGGTCGATACAATTCGTGACAGCATTGAAGCCACCATGGAAGATGTCCGCAGCGAAGGCCTGTGGAGCGGCTAACACCCGCCCTGACACAACGAACCAGACCGCCGTGGCCTATGCCCGGCGGTCTTTTTTTTGCCATAACACTGCGCCGCAGGCACAAAAAAACGGCCCGATCAGGGGCCGTAGGCTTTTGTGAGGGTATCAAGAGAAGAAAGGAATAAAGCTGTCTAACTCTTTGATGTACTCATCATCGCCTAAACAAAAATAAAAATCTGTGATCTACGTCACTCCGACGCGATTTATTTCAAAATCCCTGCAAAACCCCAAGCATGATTGACACTTTGGCCCTCTGGACCCATTTTATGGCCGCTGGCAGTGCCCATATGCGGGACTGCTGGGTATCGGTGCCCCATAAGGGGACCGCAACGACAGGCGCACTCGCTCGACCACTGAGGAGACACGCAATGGCGCGTACGACAGGCTTCAATAGCCCTCTTTTGCTTGGATTTGATAATCTGGAACGCATACTTGATCGCGCTTCCAAAACATCGGCAGAGGGCTACCCGCCCTACAACATCGAACAAACTGGCAAATACAAGCTACGCATCACGCTTGCCGTAGCGGGGTTCTCCATGGACGACCTGCAGGTCACCGTGGAAGACAACCAACTGGTTATCCGTGGCCGCACCCAAGACGATGACGCCGAGCGGACATTCCTGCACCGTGGGATCGCCGCACGGCAGTTTCAGCGTAGTTTCGTGGTGGCTGATGGAATTGAGATCATCGGCGCGTCACTCGATAATGGCTTGCTGAATATCGATCTGGAGCAATACGTCGCCGAACCCGAGGTTCGAAAAATCGAAATCACCAAGGGCAGCACGAACACCGAAGATGCCAAAGACAAGCCAAAAACCATCGACGTCAAACCAACAGGTTAACGACGGGCACACTGTAGAACGCAAGGTGTCAGAGCGGTACGTTTACGCCGCGCGGTTTTCGGACGTTTCAGTCAACAATGCATAGAGTGAATCAGCATTGCTGGTGCCACGCAGCTTTTCGCAAGTGGCCTTGTCGCGCAGCAGACGTGAGACGCGCGCCAGCGCTTTCAGGTGATCAGCACCAGCTGATTCCGGTGCCAGCAACAGAAAAATGAGATCAACCGGCTGATCATCGATGGCCTGAAAATCAACGGGCACCTCAACGCGCGCGAAAAGACCGTGAAGTCGGTCAAGGCTCGCAAGTTTACCGTGTGGAATAGCAATACCATTGCCCACACCCGTGGTGCCCAGACGCTCACGCTCCATCAGGACTTCAAATATAGCGCGTTCGTGCTGGCCGGTAACTTCGGCTGCCTTTTTCGCCATATCCTGTAGCGCCTGCTTCTTACTGGTGGCGCGAAGATTGGCAATAACGCTTTCTGGCACAACGAGATCAGAGATCTCCATGACTACTCCTCAAATGATATCGCGATCGACTGAAATTGGAAGCCGCTATCGCTTACGCGGCGCTTTCAGCATCTGCATCGACCGGGTCAATCCAACCTATATTTCCGTCATCACGTCGATAGACCACATTCAGTCGCCCATTGGCACTGTTGCGGAACATCTGGGTCGGGGCGTGTGCAAGATCCATGCGCATGACGGCCTCGCCCACACTCAACGTCGAGATTTCGGTATTCATTTCCGCAATGATGGCGGGCTGCCCCACTTCAGGGACTTCCTCATCTGCATGCTCGGGCTGCAAAACGTACTGCTGCGCGAACATGAATTCATCATCACTGGCGCGTGCCCTGTGATCCTTCAGTCGGCGCTTGTAACGGCGTAACTGCTTGGCAATGCGCTCAAGCGAGCCATCAAAGGCACCATAAGCGTCTTCACCCGAAGCACCCGCCTGAACAACCATGGCCCGTAACGGGTGAACCATGATCTCGACGTGAAATCCATGTGTTGTTTCGCGTGAAATTGTGACTGTTGCATCAAGCGCTTTATCAAAATACTTCGATACTGCCGCCTGTAATCGTTCATCAATGTGGCTGCTCAGCGCATCGCCAACATCAACGTTGTGTCCCTTAACGGATACTTCCATGGGTAAATGCCGTGCCGTTCTGAAAAGTTGAAATATGCTTAGCCTGCGCCTCGTTCCACAGTTCCGTCCCCCTCTTGCGGACCTGGGCGGCCTGGGGCTTTTAAATGCCCGAAGGTTGCGCAGTCGCGGGGAAGTTAGTTTCGTGTCCCGCTTAAGTCAATAGCATGAATTTGAGATTCCTTCAGGTCAAACCCAAACGCGTTTTTATCCACACGGCGCGCGCGTTTATTTCGGCGCTGCCTTTTCGCGACGTCGCTGCACAGACGATCCAAAATTCAATGATTCCCGATACTTGGCGACAGTTCGACGTGCAACATCAATACCCTGTCCCTTCAGTATATCGGCAATCTTGTCATCAGAGAGAATCTTTTTTGGATCCTCGGCATCGATCATATCTTTGATACGGTGACGCACCGATTCGGCAGAATAGGCATCTCCACCGGTTGAACTGGCAATCGCCGAGGTAAAAAAGTACTTCAATTCGTAGATCCCGCGCGGCGTCGAAATGTACTTGTTCGAAGTCACACGGCTAACCGTGCTTTCATGCATTTCAATCACATCGGCAATATCACGCAGCACCAGTGGGCGCAGATGCGCCACGCCACGCCTGAAAAAGGCATCCTGCTGACGCACAATCTCGCTGGCGACCTTAAGGATTGTTGTCGCGCGTTGATGCATCGCCTTCACCAGCCAGTTGGCTGATTGGTACTGTTCACCGATATAGTCGCGCTCAACCTTATCGCTCACGACCTTGCTGACCTGTGCAAAATAGTGGTTATTAACCAGAACCCGCGGCAGACTCTCACTGTTAAGTTCCAGGTGCCAGCTACCGTCAGGTCGAGCACGCATCATCACATCAGGCGTGATGGGTTGAACAATCTCATGCTCAAATTGCAAGGCCGGTTTGGGGTCCAGACCGCGCAGTTCCGACACCATGTCGACGACATCCTCCATATCGACGCCACAGACCTTGCACAACGCCGTGAATTCCCGCTTTGCGACGAGCTCCAGATTATCCACGAGTGCCGCCATCGCTGGGTCCAGCCGATTTTGATCACGCAACTGCAACGCCAGACATTCACTGAGTGAGCGCGCCGCGATACCGGGCGGATCGAACTCCTGCAAACGGGCAAGGGTGCTTTCGATACGCGCAGGCTCACAACCCAATGTTTGCGCAAGTTCATCCAGTTCACCACTGATATATCCCGCCTCATCAAGCATGCCGATCAAATGCTCACCAATTACTCGATCTACGGGGTCGACCATATCTGTCTGTAGTTGATAGAGCATATGTTCGCGTAAGGTTGGTTGCTCTGACAGGGTCTCTTCGAGCCCCGGCAAATCTCCGTCGTATCCACCACTCGAAGCCCCGCTACCTGAAGAATACTCGCCAGTTGATCTTTCAGCTGTGTTCTCTGCACCGCCTGCATCGGCTGTATTGTTGTAGATGTTATCGTAATCGACGTCGTAGTTCGCTTCGTCGGATATTTCGACGTCTTGCGGGCGGGACTCAAAATCAACGGGCTCAAGATTATCCACTTCGGGCGCGACCATTTCATCCAGACCGCCATCGCTTACTGCAAGCTCGACAGCATCGGGGCTGTCACCCGCACCATCTTCGGGGCGGCTGTCGCGCTCGTCATGCTCAAGCAGAGGATTGGTTTCGAGTTCCTGCTCAACAAATTCAGCCAGTTCGAGATTAGACATCTGCAACAGCTTGATGGCCTGTTGCAGCTGGGGCGTCATGACCAGAGACTGGCTCTGGCGCTGGTCCAGACGAGGCGTCAGCACCATGGGCAGCCCCCGCGAACAAGCTCAACGGTCGTGCAGGGAATTTTCATGCCCCGAGAGTCTGGATTAAAGATTGAAGCGATCACCGAGATACACGCGCCGGACATCCTCGTTGCCAACGATATCCCTGGGAGCGCCCTCCATCAACGTCATGCCATCATGAATGATATAGGCACGATCAATCACATCGAGCGTTTCACGGACATTGTGATCTGTGATCAGAACACCGATTCCCCTGCCCTTAAGTTGCGCAACCAGATCACGGATATCGCCCACGGCGATAGGATCGATACCGGCAAACGGCTCGTCGAGCAGGATAAAATGCGGATTAGAGGCCAGAGCGCGCGCGATTTCCACGCGGCGACGCTCACCACCGGATAACGCCAGAGCCGGTGTCCGGCGCAAATGAGTAATGGAGAATTCGGCCAACAGTGAATCAAGCATGGCTTCGCGGCGTTCGCGTTGCGGCTCAACCACCTCCAATACAGCGCGGATATTGTTTTCCACCGATAGCCCGCGAAAGATCGAGGCCTCTTGTGGCAAATATCCGATACCCAACCGTGCGCGGCGGTACATCGGCAACTCGCTGATGTCCTGATCATCCATTGAGATGGTGCCGTGATCAGGTTGGATCAGACCAGTAATCATATAAAAACAGGTGGTTTTGCCCGCGCCGTTGGGACCAAGCAAGCCAACAACTTCGCCGCGCTGGACGCTCAGGCTAACACCACGCACCACGGGACGCTTCTTGAACCGTTTGCCGAGATTATGCGCATGCAGCCCGGTCTGGCTACTGGCGCTCACTAACCGTGGGCCGGAGTCACCGGAAGATTCGAGGCCTGGGCCGGAATGTGTATCGTGGCGATTATCGTTCATATCTATCTTTATTCTACGCCAAAGTGCGGTATTGCAAGTCTGCCGTATCTGCCGACACAAATATATGCCTTAATTTGCCGTATCGCTCTGGGGTTGCAGCACCCCTTGTACACGTGTGCCAGAACCATCTTCGCATGCCGATAGCTTACTGACACCAGTGTTAAGATTAACCTTAGCGCGGCAGCCTGTCAGAATGTTTTGCCCGCGTATGATTTTAACCGATCCCGTCAAAGTGGCGACACCTGTTGGGACGTCATATACGCCACGTTGCGCGGTCACCGTATCAAGCGCGGTCACAATGCGTACGTTATCATAGGCATCAACGCGGTAAACGGATGTTTCATCTTTTTCATCACGCCGAAAATGTGAGACCAGAACATCGGCATACAATGTTTTGTCGCCGCGCACGGCAACCGCGTCGCCGCGTGCGACCGCCATTTGTTTCTGTTCCCAGTATTCCAACTGTTTTTTTGCTGTGATGGTGTCGAGTCCGGCAATGAAACGCACATCATCGCCACGCACAATCAGCACGCCATTGATGACATCGTAGATCGCCAGATCGCCATACACAGTCTCACTTGGAGACTTGATCTCGACAGAACCTTCCGCATCAAGGCGCCAGATTTCCGTACTGCCCGCATTCTCACGGTAATATGCCCGCAACAGATCCGAGTTGATCACGACCTCGCCACGGATTGCGCGCGCATTCCCGCGTGCCACGAATACGCTTTCATCCTGACGCCATTCAATGCCGTCATCTGCAAGAATGTCGACCGGCCCCCCGCCCTCTCCACCACTGGTGATATTCAGGCTTTGCGCCTTGGGCGTACCCGGCAACAGCACTGCACCTGCACCACATACCAGCAACAGCAGCATCAGTTGTGCCGTGCGCCGGACGATCTGAATACTCATTGCGCACCACCCATGACGTCGGGATAAAGCGTTAGCTTGGCCTGTCCGGTGAACACGATCACCCCCGTATTGTTGTTCAAACGAAATCCCTGCGATTGCAGGGTGCCAATCGGTCCATGCCCCTGAACTGGCATGGCACTTTCCGCCGTTCGCGATTGCAGATTGATACGAACAACATCAGTGTTGATTTCGTATCCCTGATCGTGAAAGAGATTAACTGTGCCCACAAGATCAAGCACCTCACCATCTCGCTCGTACACACCTGACTGCGACGTGACCACCAGCCAGGTGCCGTCATCAAGCGTGATGTCTGCCTTCGGCATTTCAAGTTCCACGCGTGTTGTATCCAGCACCATATTGCGCGCCAGATCAGCTGTAACAGAGAAAGGCTGACGAGCCTTATCGGTCCCGGTATAGCGCGGGTTGACCATATTTGGTTCTTCTTCCTCGATCACGCCACCTGTGGAAAACCCGATAGAACGCTGGATGTTTTCCCTGTTCATATAGGGCCACGCAATGACAACCCCGACCAATAATAGTGCGATGACAGGAAACATGAACTTCAGGAAGGTGACAATCCGGCTATAGAGCGGGTGCAACCGTCGTACTGGACCAATCGATGGCAAAAGCCCTTTGCGCTCATGCTTTGCATCGCTGGCAGCGCCGTTTGTCATGCTGTTTTCCATGCCTGTTGCCTTCACCGGACGTCGTAACGCGTCATGCTTACCCGCGTACGTCAGGCCACGCCTGCACGCAGGCAGTCATGTAAATGCAGGATGCCGACCGGGCGTTCATCTACAACCACGAAAAGCGTGGTAATCGAATGCTCGTTCATGATGAGGATGGCTTCACTCGCCAGAGTCGCAGGTTGAATGGTCAATGGCGCAGGCGTCATCAGGTCCCCCGCTGGCGTCGCCAAGTCAGGTTTAGCAAAAGCACGCCGTAAATCGCCATCCGTAAAAATGCCCAGAAGCTTGCCATCATCGTCGATAATACCAGCGCAACCGAAACTCTTCTCCGTGATGGTAACAATCATATCACCCAGCGAAACAGACGGCGTGACAAGCGGCAGCGCATCACCGGTATGCATAAGCTCGCCAACTTTCAACAATTGCCGCCCAAGCTTTCCGCCTGGATGAAAAACCTGAAAATCATCCGGAGAGAACCCCTTGCGTTCCAACAATGCCACCGCAATAGCATCGCCCAAGCCCATCATCATGGTTGTCGATGTGGTCGGCGCGAGCCCCAGTGGGCAGGCCTCATCCATGGCCGGATAAATCAACGACACCGTAGCGGCGGAGGACAATGCACTCTCGGGGCGACCGGTCAGTGAAACGACGGGGATGGAAAACCGCGCGGCATAACTCACCATATCGGTCAGTTCTGTGGTCTCGCCAGAATTCGATAATGCGAAGATCGCATCGCCGCTGGTAATCATGCCAAGATCGCCATGGCTGGCTTCGGCCGGGTGCACAAACATGGCAGGCGTGCCGGTCGATGCCAGCGTCGCAGCGATCTTTGTGCCAACGTGGCCGCTTTTGCCCATGCCGGTAACAACCACACGCCCGCTAACGGCTGAAAAAATATCCAGCGCTTCGATAAACTCATCGCCAAGACTATTGGCCAATGCCAACAGGGCGGATGCCTCGTTACCCAGAACGCGCCGGGCAGAATCAATATCCTGATTGCTGTCACGCGTCGCGTCGTCTGGCTTCTGGCTTGATACTGTCATTACGCCCTGCATATTGCGCCCTCGGCGCTTGGCCGTAGTGCGTTGCAACTCTTGGATTCAAAAGGAAAACCCGGCGAAGCCATGGTTTCGCCGGAGTATGCGTCCCCGCCGCCTTTTGGTCAACCAAACGGCGGGGATCAGATACATATTTGGCACCATACAGGAGATGCCTTCAGCACGATGCAAGGGCGTGCCTTCGACACGATACAGTGCGTGCCTTATCCACCGAAATCAGGCGTCGATGCCATCAAACAGTGCGGTGGAAATATAGCGCTCGGCGAAATCGCACACCACGGTGACGATACGCTTGCCGGCCATTTCCGGGCGCTTGGCATACTCCAGCGCGCCCCACACCATGGCACCCGACGAAATACCGCACGGAATGCCCTCTTGCAGCGACATCTGTTTCGCTGTCTCCATGGCATTTTCATTGCTTACAGCGATGTAATCATCAATCTGGCTGGTATCGAGCACAGGCGGAATAAAGCCTGCGCCGATGCCTTGGATCATGTGTGGGCTATGCTCGCCCTTGCCCGATACAACCTGGCTCAGTTCTGGCTCAAGACATATCAGTTTCATGTCCGGATTGCGCTCTTTCAGCAAACCGCCCACACCCGTTATGGTACCGCCGGTGCCCACTGCGTAGACAAAGGCATCGATCTTGCCGCCCGTGTCGCTCCAGATTTCCTCACCCGTTGTGATGCGATGGACCTCTGGATTGGCTTCATTGCCGAACTGCCATGGCATGACGGCATTGGGCGTCTCGTCAACGATTTCCTGCGCCTTGTCGATTGATGCCTTGATACCCTTTTCCTTGGGCGTCAGCACCAGTTCCGCACCGAGCATGATCAGCATGCGGCGGCGCTCAACAGAGAAACTGTCCGGCATGGTCAAAATGCAGCGGTAGCCCTTGGCTGCGCAGACAAAGGCCAGTCCGATCCCCGTGTTGCCAGACGTTGGCTCGACGATCACCGAACCGGGGCCGATGGTGCCATCGGCTTCCAGCGACTCGATCATGGCAACCGCGATACGGTCCTTGATACTCGACATCGGATTGAAGAATTCTAGCTTGGCCAGAACTTCGGTGCCCTCAGGCAAGCCAGCGCTCAGCCGATTGAGCCGAACCAGCGGTGTGTTACCAAAGGTTTCGATAATATTGTTATAAATACGCCCACGACCCGGCTTGTCGAGCTGCAGATCACTCTTGTCAAAGAGTCCCATTGTACCCTCCCCATGTTGTTCGAACCCCAAGCGTGGCACGAATCATTCACGAGGACCACAAAAACAGCGGCGATATGGGAAGCGGGCAGCCTTAGTGGTGGAAAATATCTTCCTCGACCCAGCCATTGAGGTCGAGTTCGGCCCGCACCGGTAGAAACGCAAAGCAAGCCGCGGCAATTTCGCGACGATTTTCACGCGTCAGACGCTCATCCATCTTCTCGCGCAGGGCATGTAGATGCAGCACGTCATGGGCCGCGTACAACTGCTGAGCCGGACTTAATTCAGCCGTCGCCCAGTCAGAAGACTGTTGTTCTTTTGAAATTTCAACACCAAGCATTTCACGGCAAAGGTCTTTCAGGCCATGCCGATCCGTATAGGTGCGGACCAGCTTTGAGGCGATCTTGGTGCAGTAAACCGGCGTGGACATGATGCCAAAGGTGCGGCGGATGACCGCGACGTCGAACCGGGCGTAATGGAAAATTTTTGTCACATTTGGGTCAGACAAGGCGCGTCTGAGATTAGGCGCGTCATACTCAGGCGTCGGGAAATGAACCAGATGGGCCGATCCGTCACCGGCAGAAAGCTGCACCACGCACAAACGATCACGTTGATGGTTGAGGCCCTGGGTTTCAGTATCAATGGCGACGGAATCGCCGAATTCGACGCCATCGGGCAGGTCGCCCACATGATAATGGATTTTTTCCATGTCTTGCTTCGCCTGCATCGTGCCATTCACCTTTCGTTATTCGTCTGCGTGTGTCTCACGCTGCTAACTGAGCACATCGCCCCGTACGCAGCAAGAGACCGCCCCCGTGGCGGGTATTTCCGCCGACGGGGATGGTATCTGAATTCATACAAGATGAAAATGGTGCCCAGGAGAAGACTCGAACTTCCACGACCTTGCGGCCACAGGCACCTGAAGCCTGCGCGTCTACCAATTCCGCCACCTGGGCATCGTAAGGAATCGACCGCTATTGAGCGGTTGGGTAGCAAATACTTCGCGCACCCGACATTGTCAACTGCCAAGGTTGACGCAATTCGCACAGAGTTGTAATCCGGTGTCGTTCTGTCATTATTTCAGTGGCTTTCGACATCAGGAATTCCTGACGCAGAGCAAGGCCACAGAACAACGAATACAGATTTTCACGCGTCCGAACCGATTTGTTTCAGATTGACGCGGCACACAGAAATAAACGGAGGATTTTTTCATGGCCCGACAGATCGTTACCGTGTTCGGGGGCTCCGGCTTTCTGGGACGTCATCTTATTCAACGACTGGCCACGAACGGATATAACGTTCGCGCCGTGGTGCGCGACGTTGAAGCGGCAGCTCATCTCAAGCCCATGGGCGACGCGGGGCAGGTTATCCCCTGGCCCGGTAACGTCTGCGATCCCGATAGCGTAAAGAGCGCGCTGGATGGTGCGGCCATGGCAGTCAATATGGTGGGCATCCTGTCTGAATGGGGGCAGCAGACCTTTGAACGCGTGCATGTGGGCGGCGCGGCCAACGTGGCGCGTCTGGCGAGCGCATTGGGCATCAAGCGTCTGGTGCACGTTTCAGCACTCGGTGCCGATGCCAGCTCAGAATCGAATTACGCACGCACCAAGGCCCTTGGTGAGCAGGCCGTTCTTGCGGCATTCCCCAACGCAACGATTATGCGCCCAAGTGTGGCGTTTGGCCCCGAGGATAGATTCTTTAACAAGTTCGCCGCCATCGGACGCATCTCGTCCGTCCTGCCCGTTATCGGCGTACCGATCATTCCCGAGATCAAGTTCGGTGGCGATGACGGTATTTCGATCAACTTATATGGCGCAGGTGGCACGAAATTCCAGCCGGTCTATGTCGGTGACGTGGCTGACGCCATCATGGCTGCGCTCGTTGATGCAAGCGCGCAAGGCAAGACCTACGAATTGGGCGGCCCGGCGACCTATACCTTCAAGCAGGTCATGGAGACGATCAATACCATCACCGCGCAAACAAACTGGCTGCTGCCGGTCTGCTTTTTTGCCGCCGAGATCATGGGCACGCTTCTGGGCCTGTTGCCCAAGCCGCTACTCACAACCGACCAGGTGAAGCTGTTGCGCCATGACAACGTTGTATCAGGCACCTTGCCCGGTCTGGCGGAACTGGGTGTGCAGCCCTCTGCGGTAGAGGCCATCGCACCGACCTACCTGAACCGTTTCCGCACGCCTGCACAACAGCACGCTGTGCAGGACTGATAACGCCGAAACTATTGTGGTTGAATGCGGACGCTTAATAGCGTCCTGGCACACCTTGGGGATCGCTGGTTTCCTGCGCGTGCGCCGCGCTGACGACAAGCTCGCCAAATTCACGTAGAAATACTGAACCTTTGACCGTGCGTTGCATAAGCACACTACGCCGATCGTGCTCGTCTGGCTTGCGACGCAGCATACCCAATTCGCTAAGGCGATCGATAGCGCGCGTTATTGCGGGTTTCGAAACGTTCAGGGTGCTTGCCAGACCACGTACCGTATGGGGCGGCGGCGTCAGATAGACCGTCAACAGAAGCGCCATCTGGCGGGCGCTCAGATCAGGCGCGTCAATGCGCACGCTGCTGACACTGGCGCGACGCCACAGATCGAGTGCCTGAATTTCAGTGAGTTCGAATCCCATAGCGACGCAGGCCTCTTTTATTTCGATAAGACAACAACCCTTGTAAACCGAACCGACTCTGCAATGCAAGAGGCTGTTTTATTTAAGCTTCGAAACGGTTTGCCAGATAGGCAAACAGAGCGCGCATGCCCATGGCCTCGCCGCCTTCCGGCTTTCCAGGGCGGCTCGAGAGATTCCACGCCATCATATCCACATGCACCCAGGGTGGTGGCGTGCCATCATCGGGCGCAACGAACCGCTCGAGGAACAGCGCCGCGGTAATTGCGCCCCCGTAACCGCCTTCTGGCGAATTCGTTACGTCAGCGACTTTGCCGTCAACCTGTCGCGCATAACCTTGCCACAGGGGCATACGCCACATGGGATCGACCTGCGCCATACCATGTTCCAGAATACCTGCGGCCACATCATCGTCATTGCTAAATAGCGCGGGTAGTTCGGTGCCGAGCGCAACGCGCGCCGCGCCAGTTAATGTTGCACAGTCAATAATCAGTGCCGGGTTCTCACGTACAGCTTCGGCCAGTGCGTCGGCCAGTACAACGCGCCCTTCGGCGTCGGTGTGTCCGATCTCGATGCTCAAGCCCTTGCGCGTCGGCACCACGTCGAGCGGCCGCATGGCGTTACCCGCCACACTGTTTTCCACCGCCGGTATCAAGACACGTAAACGCACAGGCAGTTCAGCATCCATAATCATGGCTGCCAGACCCAACACGTGGGCCGCACCACCCATATCCTTTTTCATCAGCTTCATACCGCTGGCGGGCTTGATATCAAGGCCGCCAGTATCAAAGCACACGCCCTTGCCCACCAAAGTAATCTTTGGGTCGTTCGCGTGGCCCCACGTCAGATCAATCAGGCGCGGCGCATCGGGACTGGCCCGCCCGACGGCATGGATTGCAGGATACCCGGCGTCGAGCAGATCGTCGCCTTCGATCACCGTAAAGGTCGCATCGTGCTCAGCCGCCAACGCGCCAGCGGCGGCGGCAAGCGCTGCGGGGCCCATGTCGCCTGCCGGGGTATTGATCAAATCACGCACCAGCCGCGTGGCACCGAGCGCCGAGAGAACCACCGCCTGATCAACGCCTTGCGGCCAAACCAGCATACGCACACCGTTCTTGTCGGTATTAGCGCCCTGCGCATCATTTTGTTTGCGATATCGATTGAAACTATAGGCTGCCAGCCCCCAACCCAATGCGGCATGTGTGGCTGCAGCAGCATCCAGCGCGCCACCATCGGGAGCCGCTTCAATGATGTAGCGGCCCGGCGGTACAGCACGCGCGGCGGCGGCCCAATCCCAGATCCGCGCTCCGTCATCATCAGGAAAGCCGATAACCATGCGCGCGACCGCGCCCGCGCCATCAGGCAACGCGCACGCCGTGCCCGCTTTGGCCGAGAACCCGGTCGCCGCGACCCATGACTTTGCAACATCATCCAACCCGTCACGCCAGGATTTGAACGCCACAGCGTTCAGCGGCAGCAGGGCAACGGCGCCAACATCATCTTCACCAAATGAAATTTCAGGTGTGGCGGCAACATCAGACACAGTGGCTCTCCTTGATATATGTTCGTTGCCAAGAATGCCGCCAAAATGATCGTCTGAAAAGCCATGCGCATAAAATCTATCCCCGGCCCATAAAACCCACAGCTTTCCGTTTGACGTGCATCAGGCTGGCCTCATATCGTCAGCAGTAAAATGATTTCATCGAGGAGAGCGTCATGACCACGCCATGCGAGCAACGCACCGCGCATTTACAGCAACGCCTGCGCGATGCGGCGATCAATGCTGTTGTACTGTGTGATAGCGATTCCATCGCATATTTCGGTGGTTACTGGAACTATCTGGGTATCGAGTTTGGCCGCCCGACGATGATGGTGGTGCCTGCAAACGACACACCGAGCATTGTTACGCCGCTGATGGAATCCGATATGTGCCGGGCCATGAGTTGGGTCGACAATATCCTGCCATGGGAAGACGGTGATGGCTCGCCATGGGGCGATGCCATGCGCAGTGCAGTGGGGCACGGCAAGATGACATTGGGCATCGAAGCCGCCAAAACACCGCCCGTCATCGCCGGGTACATGGGCGCACACATGCCCAGCGCACGTCTGACCGACGTATCGCGCCTGATTGGCGAGATGCGGGTGCTCAAGGATGCCGACGAAATCGCCATCATGCGGCAGGCTGGTCAGGTCGCGGTTGCCATGGTCGAGGGCGGTCGCACCGCACTTGGCATCGGCGTGCCGGAATATGAACTGGCACTGGCCGTCATTGCCGCGGGCACGCGCAAGGCCGCCGAATTCCTCGACCCGGTAAAAGACCGCTTCGTCTCACCCACCATTCACAATCTGCAGGTCCTGCAATCGGGCCACGATACCTGCATGGTGCATCGCCGCTCATCGGTGCGCTGCCTCGAACACGGCGACCCGGTCTATTTCTGCTTCTGCGGCATGGTGAACTTCAAGCACTACAAGCTTGGCTTTGATCGCAACTTCTTTATCGGTGCGGCCACCGACGAACAGGCACGCAACCATGAAATCACCCTGGCTGCACAACAAGCGGCCCTTGATGCCATACGCCCCGGCGCGGTGGCCGAAGACGTGCACGCCTGCGCCGACGCCGTATACCGTGACGCCGGACACGCACCGGGTTACCGCACGGGCCGCGCCATCGGCTACTCGTTTCTGGAAAGCCCCGAATTAAAGGTCGGTGACAAAACGGTGTTGAAAGCGGGGATGTCATTTGCCGTTGATGGCGGTATCACCGTACAGGGCCAGTACGGCACACGGATCGGTGACAGCATTGTGCTCAGCGAAGATGGTTTCGAACACCTGACGCCCTACCCCAGGGAACTCGCCATTATCTAGCGCTCTGCGGACACACGTTACCCCTAAAAATACTTGGCCTCGACCGGGCGATAATATCCGGACAAATCATAATGAAAATTCTTGTTGAGAATTTCATTCCCCGATAGTCTCAGGTCCAGCAAAGGCCTGCTGCAAGGCAGGGAAATCAGGATTCTTTATTGTCTTATCAGGGAGAGAGCGTGGTCATGAAATCCCATGCGCGTGTTGTTGTTATTGGTGGCGGCATTTTTGGTGCCAGTGCGCTCTATTCGTTGGTTAAAGAAGGTTGGAGCGACGTTGTCCTGTGCGAGAAGGCCGAATTAACGTCGGGCTCCACATGGCACGCTGCCGCGCAATGCCCCAACTTCATCGGCAGTTATAATTACGCTAAAATTCATGAAGAAAGCATCCAGGTTTACAAAAGCCTGGAAGAGGAAACCGGCCTGTCGGCGGGCTTCCACGACTGCGGCGGCATTCGTCTGGCCATAACGCCCGAAGAAGTGGACTGGTTCCATTACGTCAAAGGTATCTCCAAAAATATCGGGTTTGATATGGAGGTCATCGGGCGTGACGAAATCGCCCAGTACCATCCGTTCCTCAACACAGACAATGTACTGGCCGGTGCTTACACGCCAAATGACGGGCATCTTGATCCATCGGGTACCGTGCAGGCCATGGCTCGCGCAGCACGCAATGGCGGTGCCGAAATTTACCGTAAGTGCCGCGTGACCGACATCAACCAGTTGCCGAGCGGTGAATGGGAAGTCACCACCGAGAAGGGCACGATCACCTGCGAACACGTGGTCAACGCTGCGGGTTGCTACGGCCCACAGATCGGCGCCATGGTTGGACTCAAGGTGCCTTACGTAAACATGGTACATTGTTACGTGGTGACCGAGAATGTGCCAGAGATCGAGGCGCTTGATTTCGAACTGCCCGTGATCCGCGACCCATGGTCGTCTAACTATCTGCGGCAGGAAGGTCAGGGCATCCTGATCGGTGCCTATGAAACCGCTGGCGCTGAAGCTGTATGGCTTGATGGCGCTGACTGGGATCTCGAAAATCCGCTGCTTGAGCCTGATTTCGATCGTATTACACAGAATCTGGAACGCGCCGCCGAGCGCTTCCCGCAATTTGCCGAAGTCGGCATCAAACGTATCATCTGTGGTGCGATCACCCATACGCCGGACAGTTCGTTCCTTGGCGGACCAGCCCCGGGGCTGCAGAACTTCTGGCAGTTCTGCGGTACATCCATTGGCATCAGTCAGGGTGGCGGCGCTGGTAAATTCCTCGCCCAGTGGATGGTGCACGGCCAGTCCGACCTGAACCCGCGCGAATTTGATCCCCGGCGATATGGCGACTGGGCGTTTGGTGACTACGCACTGTCCAAATCCATTGAAGACTATGAAATGATGTACGCGCCGGGCGTTCCCGGTGAAGAACGTGACGCTGGGCGCATGATCAAATCCACGGGCCTGTACGACAAGCTGAAAGCAAAAGGCGCGATCCACACCGCAGTCTTTGGCTGGGAACGCCCCAAGTGGTTCTCGCCGGGTGGCGAAGAAGAGGTCCAGAGTTTCCGCCGCAACAACAGCTTCGAAGCTGTCGCTGCGGAATGCAAGGCTGTGCGCGAGCGCGTTGGCGTCATGGACCTGACCAGCTTTGCCAAGTTCGAAGTCAGCGGCAACGATTCTGCAGCCTTCCTTGATCGCCTGTGCGCCAACCGCATCCCGAAAAAGGATGGCCGCATCGCACTCGCCCACATGCTGACCGAAGCCGGTTGCATCGAAAGCGAAGTCACCATTACCAAGCTCGCGGACAATCACTACTACATCCTGTCTTCGGTGGTCGCCCAGATCCACGACTATGACTGGATGGTGCAGCATAAGCTCGAAGGTGAAGACGTCACCGTCACCGACGTTACCGACATCACGGGCATGCTGTTGCTGACCGGTCCGGCGTCGCGCGATGTGCTGTCACAAATTACCGATGCAGACCTGTCGAACGCCGCCTTCCCATGGCTCAGTGGACAACAGATCACGGTGGGCGGTGTCGATTGCCGCGCATTACGCGTGTCCTACGCCGGTGAACTGGGCTGGGAACTGCACCACCCGCTCGGTGACATCGAGACGCTCTATGATGCCGTCTGGCAGGCTGGCGAAGCCCATGGCATCGCTGATTTCGGCGCATATGCGTTCAATTCTCTGCGCATGGAAAAGGCCTACAAGGGCTGGGGCTCGGAATTAACCACCGAAATCACCATGATCGAAGCCGACATGGAACGCTTTGCACGCATGGACAAGGGCGACTTCATCGGTCGTGCTGGCCTCGAAGCACGCAAACAGCAGGGCATCACCACCCAATGCGTTTACATGAGCGTAGACGTCACGGATGCGGACTGCCGGGGCAACGAACCGGTTATGGTCGATGGCAAGGCCATTGGTGTAGTCACGTCCGGTATGTATGGCCACGCCGTCGATAAATGTCTGGCATTTGCCTATGTCGACGCTGCCCACGCCGCACCCGGCACCTCGCTCAGTGTGGAAATTCTCGGTGTGCCGCACTATGGCGTCGTTCTCGCAGAGCCGGCCTACGATCCTGCCAACGAAAAGCTGCGCGCCTAAGCTCAGAGGCTCTACCGGGCGGAAAACCTGTGAAGGTTTTCCGCCCAGACACTTGTTGACCTTCGATCCGCTCCAAGCATACGATGTTAGGAGAGGGGCGGCGTTATCGCTGTGCACACAAAGTGATGAATGGGGACAACAATTGAGCCGCTACCGTAAAGGACTGAGCACGTTTGGTGCGCTTTTACTCTATGCGTCATTGGTCGGTGTCTTTGCCTTACCAATGGCCCAGAAAACGCATGCTGACGAAACTCCCATTATTGTTGGTTTTCCCGAAGACAACATGGCGAATGACTGGCGCGCAGCCCAGATGCGCCAACTCGCTGACGAACTGGCAAAATATCCCGAGGTTAAATTTCTTCAGGCCGATGCCGGCGGACAGGTTGCACGCAACCTTCAGGACATTGAAGCCATGGTGGGTGCCGGAGCGAAGCTCCTGTTTCTGGGGCCGCGTAACGCCAAGTTGATGACCCCCGTTGTTGAAGACCTGCGACGCCAAGGTATCCATATCGTGCTGCTGACCCGCCGCATCGAAAGCGAAGATTTCGATACCTATATCAGCCCCAGTGATGCAAATATTGCCCGCGCTGCGGCCGTTCATCTTGCAAAGTATCTCGGTGGCAAAGGGCGCGTCTTGATGCTCGAAGGCGTACCCACGGCAACCACGGCAATCCAGCGATCCGCCGGATTCAAGGATGGACTGGCCCAATTCCCGGACATGGAGCTCGTCTCGACCATAAGTGGCAGCTATTCACGCGTGGGCGGCATCGCTGCAATAGAAAATGCCCTGAAAGATAGCGTCGAATTCGACGCTATTTTTTCACACAATGACGCCATGCTCATTGGCGCTCGACTGGCGCTACGCGCTGCGGGCATAAATCCTGCTGATCGGCCCTCGGTCGGCATCGACTATATACGCGCAGCGCGCGATGCCATCCGCAGTGGCGAACAACTTGCCAGCTTCACATACCCCACCTGCGGCAAAGAAGGCGCATGGGCAGCAATGGAAATTCTCAAGGGCAATACAGTTCCAAAGTACATAGAAGTGCCAGCTCAAATCGTTACCCAGGACAATGTCGAGAGCGTTCCAACAGTTTTCTAGCGACGGCTAAGCCCCTCAACCCCTGCAACAAGGACAAACCGGGTGAAACCTAGCGCCTCGCTATCCCAAAAATTCCTGCTCGTTTGGGGCCTGTCTGTAGCAATTGCCCTTGTGCTCGTTGGCGCCGTTTTCTCTTTTCTGCTCAACCGCTACCACCAGAATGCTGCTGAACAGGCTTTGGAAACCTCGTTCCAACGTATCGAAGCACAACTGATACTGCGCGATGATCGCACCGATGCGCTTGCGCTGGATATCGCCGGACATCAGGACATCATCAGCATCGTTAACCTGCTGAATAAATATCAGGACAAGACCAATTATCTGCCGGAAATTTTTGATCCGGAAAAAGAAAAATTAATGAACCAGTTACTGAACCATAGCGACAGCAAGGGAAACACCTTTGTCGCCATTTATACCGAAGATAATGAAATTGTCGCATACACCCAACACAACGAAACATCGCCCGATTTGGCAGGGATTGTCAGCTATCAGAAAGGCGCGCCCACTTACCTGAGTTGGCAAAAAGATGCCGGCTTCGAACAAGTTTCCAAACTGCCCGCTATTTATTCGCAAATAGCATTGAGCAAAATACCAGATTTTATGGAGCATGATTACCATCTCAGCACAGACGCACTGATTTATGTGGCGAGCGTTCCCATTATGCTTGAAACCAGCAATGGCGATTACAAAAATATTGGCACCGTCATCGTTGCAGATCCGTTGAATAAGCAATTTGTCGCCGAGACGTCTAACCTGATTAATCACGAATTTTTGATTCAAAGAACGGGCGCGCCCGCAATCAGTTCAAGCGATGTCTTCCCATACATCCCCGATGAGACCTTTCCTGGTATTTTCGAGGACCCCGGCGCTTTTCTAGCGATATCAAACGCGACCAGTTTTATCGGCGCAACAGAAATTCGCATTTCTTCTGATGAGCGCATCGCCCTTTTGGTTGGTGTGGATAAGCAAGCATTTTTCACTGGTATCGACGCGCTTCAAAAATCCATCCTGTCTGTGCTTGCCCTGATCGCCATCGTGATGCTGCCCCTTGGCATATACTATATCCGGCGGAACCTGACAGAGCCGATCAAACAACTCATGTCCGGCATCCATGCGCTGTCGGGGGATGGCGGCGACACGGCCATTAAACTGAATTCCCGAGACGAGTTGGGGACATTGGCGGGCGCCTTCAATGATATGGCGCAAACCATTCATGAGCGTGAAGAAGACATCATAGCGAGCCGCGATCAATTACGTCTGGTCAGCGATAATCTGCCCATGCTGGTTTGCTATGTCGATAGTGACCAGGTTTACAGGTTCGCCAACAGAACATGCGCTCAATGGTATGGCTGCACCGTCAATGATATTCTCGGGCAATCCATGCAAGAACTACATGGCAGTGAATACAACAAATTCACGCCTCATATTGTAAAGGTGCTCAGCGGCACGCCCTTGACGTTTGATGAGAATATCAACTATTCGGACGGTATCACACGACTGGTCAGGGTCAGCTATGTCCCACATTGGAGCTCGCCGGGTGAGATCGCAGGATTCTTTGCTCTGGCCGAAGATATTACCGACATACGCAAGGCGGCAGACCAATTGCGCCAGGCGCAAAAAATGGAAGCTGTTGGCCAACTAACGGGTGGCGTCGCGCATGATTTCAATAACCTTCTTGCCATCATTATGGGGAACGCAGAGTACCTTGAGCGTAAGAATATCGAGGGCCTGCAAGACGTAACCGCTGATATTCTCAACGCAACCAGACGTGGTGCCGAATTGACGCAACGTCTGTTGGCCTTTTCACGACAACAGCCTCTGCGCCCACAGGCCATAGACCTTGTCGAATTGGTCTCGGGTATCTCCGATATGCTGACCCGTACACTTGGCGAAACCATCTCTGTCAAAATTTCTGCGGAAACGGGCCTATGGCATGCACAAGCCGACCCCGGACAAGTCGAAACCGCGCTGCTGAATCTGGCGATCAACGCCCGTCATGCCATGCCCAGTGGCGGCAATCTTCTGATCGAGTGTTCCAAGGCCCATCTGGATGAGAGTGCCGTCGAAGAACACCCCGAGGTTCTGATTGGCGATTATGCCCTGCTAACGATTACCGATAATGGTGTTGGCATGTCGGAGGAGATACAGGACCGCGCCTTTGAGCCCTTTTTTACGACGAAGGGTGTTGGCGAGGGCAGTGGGCTGGGGCTCTCAATGGTATACGGATTTGCGCGCCAATCTGGCGGCCACGCCACCATCTACAGCGAGCCCGGACATGGCACGACCGTTAAGATTTACCTGCCGCGCGCGCAAGACACCGCAAAGAAAGCCACCCCGGCAACAATGGATGCATTGCCCATGGGGAATGGCGAGCTGATCCTCGCTCTGGAAGACGATAAGGACGTCGGCAAAATTGTTGTCGTCATGATAGAAAGTCTCGGCTACCGCGTCACTTGCGTGCCCACAGCGGAAAAAGCGCGTGAAGCCCTCAATAATGATGAAGCCGTAGAGCTGCTGCTCGCCGATATTGTCCTACCCGGCGGCGTGAGCGGCCCGGAATTTGCAGCCGAAGCCGCCCAGCAGAGGCCCGATCTAAAAATTATTTTCATGTCTGGCTATTCGGCTGATGCCGCAGCGCAAAACGGTATTTTGGGACCCAACAGCGTTTTGTTGAGCAAGCCCTTCGAAATTACCAAACTTGCAATGGCGCTGCATGATGCATTCCATTGATATCATGCTGACCCGATAACTCTATTCTTGTCAGTCTTTCAGGCCAGCCTCAGGCGCGCGCCCACGCAACGGCTGGATTAACAACTGATCCAACCGCAGGTCGCACGCATCGCGGAACTGGGGCAAGCCAATTGTCATCGCCTCGTGGCCCTCTTTCGGCTGCGCGCGATAGGTGCCAAACAGGTAATCCCACCACGACAGGCAAAATCCAAAATTGCTGTGGGTTTCTGCCGCGATCACCGAATGATGCACCCTGTGCATATCAGGCGTAACCAGTATCCGACGTAATATACGGTCGATTGCGAGTGGCAGGCGGACATTGGCGTGATTGAACATGGCGCTGGCATTTAGTACCACTTCGAAAATTAACACGGCAAATGGTGGCGCACCAATCGCACCAACCACCATTAGCTTCAGACCCATGGAAATAATAATTTCCAACGGATGAAAGCGCGCACCGGTAGTCACGTCAAAATCCTGATCAGCGTGATGCATGCGGTGCAGCCGCCAAAGTGCGGGTACGGCGTGGACCAGAACATGCTGCAGATAGATGGCAAAATCGAGTATGACAAAGGCGGCAATCAACGCCAGCCAATCGGGTAATGCTAGGATGCTCAGCAGGCCCCAACCCTGTGCCTGTGCACTTAGCGCAACACCCATGGCAGCGGCGGGGAAGATCAGGCGCAACACCACTGTATTGAGCACCACAATGCCAATATTTGCGGGCCAGCGTACACGCCGTTTATAGCGTTGCACGCGGCGCGGCGCCGCAAGTTCCCAAAGCGCCATAATGGCGAATATGCCAAAAAATGCACTCAGGCGAACAATGGGCTCATGGGCCTGGATAGCGTCCCACATGATTTCTGCTCCGCATGTAAGAAAGCCCGGAGTATCATCCTCCGGGCTTTCTTACTCTAGGCCAGAGAACTCAGCCTTTCCAGTATCCGTCGCGGATCAGCGAGTCCTGTGTTTCAACAATGCCCGCACGCAGGGTATCGACCATGAAATCAATTTGATCGCGATCGAGCACAAGTGGCGGCGACATGACGTTGAGGTGCGCAATGGGGCGTACCAGCACGCCACGTTTTTCACATGCTGCGGCTATGCGGTCCCCAACGTGTGCTTCGGGCGGCAACAGCTCCTTGGTTTCCTTGTTGGCGACATTCTCGACGCACATCATGAAGCTCTTACCCCGCACATCGCCGACAATAGGCAAGTCCATCAGGGTCGCCAGCCGCTCTTCAAGATATGGCCCAACCTCGCGCACATGACCGCAGAGGTCCTCGCGCTCGATGATTTCGATATTGGCTAAACCGGCGGCACAACACACCGGATGACCGGAATAGGTAAAGCCATGGGTGAACATGCCACCCTCACACTGGGGCTTGCTGATGACCTCATAGATGTCGTCCGACAGAATGGTCGCCGATAGCGGCGCATAGGCAGACGTCAGCCCCTTTGCCGAAACAATGATATCGGGCACCATGCCAAAGACATCTTCAGACGCAAAGAAATGACCCAGTCGGCCAAACGCCGTAACGACTTCATCGGCAACGTACAGCACGTCGTATTTACGGCAAACTTCGAGCGTACGCTTGTGATAGCCCTCGGGTGGGACAATAACGCCACCCGCGCCCATAACCGGCTCAGCAAAGAATGCAGCAACATTCTCAGGCCCCAGTTCAAGAATCTTATCTTCAAGTTCCTGTACCAGATGGTCGAGAAACTCTGCCACGCTCATTTCGTCGGGCCGACGATAAGGATTGGGATTGGATACGCGATAAACCAGATCGGGTGCCAGGTCCCAGCCCTGATGATCAAACTCCACGCCGGTCAGCGTCATCGCCATATAGGTACTGCCGTGATAGCCGTCGGTCCGGGTAATGATCTTTTTCTTGGTCGGCTTACCAAGCTGATTGAAATAGAAATGAATGATCCGCACGGCGCTATCATTTCCCATTGAACCGCCGGTGCCAAAGAACACATGATTCAGGTTGCCTGGGGCTAGCTCTGCCAGCTTCGCAGACAACTCGGCCGCCGGGATCGAAGTATGAGGTCCAAACGAGGAATAATAGGTCATACGGCGGGCCTGATCGGCCATGGCCTGAGCAATTTCATCACGCCCGTAGCCGACGTTCACGCACCACAATCCACCGATGCCGTCGAGGTACTTGTCGCCCTCGGAATCGTAGACGTAGCTCCCTTCAGATTCTACGACCACCAAGGGGCCGTTCTCCTTAAAGGTCGCAAAATCCGTCCACGGATGAATGTGGTGATCATTGTCCTTTTTGCGAATTTCTTCGGTGTTGTAGTTAAAATTACGAGCGCTCACGTTAAACCCTCCTGTGAAAGAATGCCCCCAATTCCGTCAACGCCCTTCATCCACGCAGCACGAAACCATATGCGCAGGCGGACAGGTCGAACGAACCTTGAAACGGCGACCAGCATCTACCCAGGCAAGTGCCTGAGTCTATACCACCGTAAGGGTAGTGCCTGCATACTCTCTCTGGATTGGAAAACTATCGAAGCCTGCTCAGGCCTCTTTGGCAACCTTCGGCATCAGGTTACCTGCCGTGACATGCGCCACAAGAACCGTAATCGCCTGATCAAAATTTGCGCTCAATTGATCAAGGTCCTGATCGGGCTTGTCGTCTTTCAATGCTGCATCCAGAGCAATTGCACTGGCATAAACCTGCTCAGCACCCAAAGACCCGGAAATCCCCTTAATGGTGTGAGCCAGGGATTTAGCCTCATCACGTTCACCCGCATCAAGGTGCGCACGCAACCGTGACCCTGCATCAGCGTAGTGTTCGTTAAAATCATTGAGCAATTCCAAAAGGAAGTCCTCAGACAGGCGGCTTGTTGCAATCACCTTCTCGAGATCAAGTACCGGCAAGTCGTCCACACCACTGCTTGCCTGCGTCACTACGTCCTCAATGTCGGCAATATTCTCGCGATCAGGTACATCAATACCAGCGATCCACGTGTTAAGCGCTGCAATCAGATTGTCGGCAATAATCGGCTTGGTCAGGTGATCGTTCATGCCCACATCAAAACAAAGCTGCCGTTCTTCGCTCAAGGCATGGGCTGTCAGGGCAATGATCGGTAAATCATTAAATGCCGCCTCAGCCCGAATGTTCCTGGTTGCTTCAATTCCGTCCATTACAGGCATCTGAATATCCATGAGAACCACCGAAAAATAATCCGGCGCCACGCCATGCAAACGATCAAGGGCAACCTGACCATTCCCGGCAACATCCACGACAAGGCCTTCGCCTTCTAGAATCTCGCGCGCGACCTGCTGGTTCAAGTCGTTGTCTTCTACCAATAAAATCCTTGCGCCTTTGGCGTCCTCGACAAGCGTGACCGCATCAACAGGTTCCTGTTTTCCACTCATGATATTGCGGGCACGACGCGCCACAGCGCTGTTCAAGGCATCGACCAGCAGAGATGTATTCATCGGTTTATCGAAAAATCCGTCGACAGGCGTATCGCCTGCACGGCGACGGGCTTCATCAGCATCAAACACTGTAAGAACAAACATAACCGGCTTTGTTTCGATAGACGTATTATCAACAATCCGTTGCACCACCTGAAGGCCATCCATGCCGGGCATTTGCCAGTCAAGCAAGAGAACCTGATAGGGGGCTTGCTTGCGCGCGGCACGTTCGACCAGTTGAACAGCCTCGGCACCGGACGAAGCAACTTCAACGGGGAACCCCAGGCCACCCAGTTCTTCGCTCAAAATTTTACACGATGACTCATTATCATCGACCACCAGAACCCGGCATTGCCGTGGGTCGATGTTACCTGACTCGGCAAAAGCCATCTCACTCTCATGACATGGGCTGGCCGTAATAGAAAAAGTAAAGGTTGCCCCCTCACCGAGGGTACTGGCTACGTTGATTTTACCGCCCATCGCTTCGACCAGCTGCCCGACAATCGACAAGCCCAAGCCAGAGCCGCCAGCTTGACGCTTGGATGATGTATCAACCTGGGTAAACGCCTTGAAAATATCCCCGATGCGCGCTTGGGGAATCCCGCATCCAGTATCGGCAACAACGAATTGCAGCGTCAGGGCATCCTCTTTCTGTTCGCAAAGAACGACCGAAACAACAATTTCGCCTGTATCCGTGAATTTAACGGAATTATTAATCAGGTTTACCAGCACCTGCGACAAACGTTGCTCGTCACCCCGCATGTATGGGGGAATATCCGAGGCCAGATCAAATGACAACTTCAGGCCCTTTTCACTGGCCCGCAATTCCGTCAGGGTCCGAACTTTATCTACGACGGAAAACAGAGAAAAGGTTTCCGATTTTGCATCAACGCCCATAGCCTCAATCTGCGAAAAATCGAGAATGTCATTTACGACGCCCAACAAATGGCGTCCGGACTCATAGATTTTATCCAGATAGTCACGTTGTTTTGGCTCAACCTCATTCTTTCGCGCCAAGCCGCTCAGGCCAATTACGGCATTGATCGGCGTGCGGATTTCATGGCTCATATTTGCCAAAAACCGGCTCTTCGCTTCATTTGCAGCCAAAGCTTCTTCACGGGCCTGAACCAGCCCGCGCATGAAGCGGTAAATCAGAAATGTGGCAAGCATAATCAATGGAACAACCAGCAGGCCGTATGCCGCGAACAGCAAAGCTGATCGCAATTCATTTTCGGTCGCTTCTTGCGCTATATCTGCCCTGAGGCGGCTCGCGTCATTGAGTTGCTGTAAAGCCTCAAAGCCGGGTCTGTCGTCGACCAAAATCAAGGCATCGATCTCGTTCGAGGACAGGCCCTCTGCAAAGGCATCATCCGCCATTATAACCCTGACGGCATAGGCCTGGGTGATCGTCCTTAATTTTTCAACGGCGCGTATCTCTAACGCATCAAGGCCAAGACCTTCCAAAGCTTCGATAGAGTCGTCAACCTGAGCGAGGTTGGCTTGTGCACGTTCCATATAGCGGGGATCGCCACGCAACACGAAATTCTTGAGATTATGGATAAAGCCGCCGTAGCCGAGTTCACGTTGAATATCGTGAATCTGCTCATCGCGCGCAACGGTTACAATGTTATAATCCTGCCAGTATTCCTGAACAGCGAGAATCCGGTCGCGTACGCTCACGCCATAAATCAGCACAGCAATAATCAACGCCGCACCAATGGCAAAGATGCCCCATGTGCGTTGTCGCAAACCGTCTTGAGTCTCGTTTTTCGCCACAATAACTCCTGCTCAAGAAATACCCGCCAAAAACGAGTATCTTTCGATACACCATGGACCTTTCATAAACCTGAACATTATTACAGTATTTACAGGCTATGTACGGCATAAAGTCACGACTAACGGCGACCTCAGTCCTTACATAAGAGGCATTCGGTTGAGCACATTTGATCTCATTGTTTGCGGTGGGGGCATGATTGGCCCGGCGCTCGCCTATGGCACGGCACAGGCAGGCGCACGGGTATTGGTGCTTGATGAAGGCGATGGAGCCTTACGCGCAGCACGGGGAAATTTTGGTCTGGTCTGGTTTCAGGGCAAAGGCGTCGGCATGCAGCCCTACGCAGACTGGACCCGTCAATCGGTAACGACATGGCCCCACTTTGCCGCTCAACTCAGTGAAAATACCGGCATTGACGTGGATTTACGACAAAACGGCGGGCTGGATGTCTGCTTAAACGAGCAAGAGGCGAAGACACGCATAGCCGAACTGAAAACGCTTGCACAGCAATCCCCCGATGATCGGTATGAGGGGCAATTTCTCAGCCGTGCAGACGCCAGCGAGGTTTTGGGCGGGCTGGAGCTGGGCCCAACCGTACTCGGCGCAACGTACAGCCCACTCGACGGTCATGTTAACCCGCTGAAATTATTGCGCGCATTGCATGCTGGTTTGCAAAATTCTGGCGGGCAATATCGCCCCAGCGCCGCCGTGCGAACCATAGAGCCTGCCACTGGCAAGGACGCAGGTTTTACGGTCAAGACAGATACTCAAAGCTACACCTGTGCACGCGTGCTCATTGCTGCCGGGCTGGGCATTCCCGCACTTGCCCCTGCTGTCGGCCTTAATGTACCGGTATTTCCTCGACGCGGGCAAATTCTGGTCACCGAACGCGCACGCGACGTTTTGCGCGTGCCCTTCGTAACCATCCGCCAGACAGCAGAGGGCTCCATCATGCTCGGTGATTCCAGCGAAGATGTCGGTCTTGATCCCGGCACCAGCGCCGCCATCGGCGCCAATATTGCAGCGCGTGCTATCGCCACGTTGCCCATGCTCGGTAAACTCAATCTGGTGCGCACATGGGGCGCACTGCGCATCCTGACGCCGGATCACGCGCCGATTTATGATCAGTCCATATCCTGTCCCGGCGCATTCGTGGCAACCTCGCACAGCGGCGTGACACTGGCGGCCGCAAATGTCGATTGCGCAGCCGACTGGTTACTGGAAGACCGCGCGCCCGCACACTTTAAATCTTTCGCAACGGACCGGTTCCATGCTGAAGCAACGTAATGTACTGACGCCGAACCACTCGGTGACACTGGATATAGAAGGCATAACCGTCACAGTGGCAAAGGGCACCAGCGTTGCCGCTGCCGCCTTGCTCGCCGGATTGAGCTCGACCCGCAACACACCGGTAAACGGTGCACCGCGTGCGCCCTATTGTTTCATGGGGGTGTGTTTCGAATGCCTGATGGACATTGACGGACAAGCCAATCAAAGGGCCTGCCAGATAATCGCCTGTGAGGGTATGGTGGTTCGTATTCAGGATGGTCGACGCGAGGTTGATACATGACCCGCACATCCTATATCGATCTACTTATCATCGGCGCAGGCCCCGCTGGTATGGCAGCCGCCATTGAGGCCTCTGCTCTGGGCCTGAGCGTTACAGTTTTGAGCGAAGGCCCCGCACCGGGGGGACGCATCTATCACGCTATCGAGGACGTTGCCGCAAACCGGGCCGCTGGCCTTACTTTGCTCGGCGACGACTATGCGGCGGGACATAATCTGGTGCGCGAGTTGCGCGACAGTTCCGCAACGCTGCTCTGCGATGCCGCTGCATTCCGCCTCGACCCGGACGGCAGCGTGTGGTTCACCCATGATGATCGCGCACATGCCATCCGTGCGCGCAAAGTCCTCATCGCAACGGGGGCCCTGGAACGCCCTGTACCCATGCCGGGCTGGACACTACCCGGCGTTATGACCGCCGGGGCGGCGCAACTGCTGCTCAAGGGTGACGATATAATTCCGTCAGGCCCTGTGGTGCTGGCTGGTGCCGGGCCATTACTGCTGCTCGCGGCAAGCCAGTTGGTAGACGCGGGCGGCGATGTGCGTGCTGTGATTGAGACAACCGGCATCGCTGATTATCTCGCCGCCGCGCCCATGCTACCCGGCGCATTGCGCGCCCCGGAATACCTGGTAAAGGGAATGGCGCTACGCAAACGTCTACGGGCATCAGGTGTGGCACTGATCGGTGGCGCACGTGATCTGGCTGTACTTGGCGAAGCCCGTGCCACGGGGCTGCAGTACCGTCGCAACGCGGCGCTTTGTGAGATTCAGGCTGAAACAGTCTTGCTTCACAACGGCGTGGTGCCCGACCCCCAGCTATCACGGCAGGTCGGCTGTCGCCAGAAATGGCATTCATCGCAACGCTGCTGGGTACCTGAGCGTGACGCATGGGGCCGCACATCGTTAACCAATATTTTGGTAGTCGGTGATGGTGGCGGCATTGCAGGGGCCATCGCCGCGCGGTGTAGCGGTGCTATCGCCGCATTGGGCGCAGCGTGTGATCTTGACGTTATCAGTGCGGATGATGGCACACAGCGTGCGCGGCCATGGCGGCGCACGCTTGCCCACCATCAGTCTGTTCGACCATTTCTTGAGCGCCTGTTCCGACCATGCCACGAACTGCTCGCGCCGCAAGGCGAGGCCACCCTAGCCTGCCGATGTGAAGAGGTCACCGTCGCTGATATCCGCGAGGCAGCACGTCTCGGCTGCCCCGGCCCGAACCAGCTTAAAGCTTTTACCCGCGCAGGCATGGGGCCCTGCCAAGGCCGCATGTGCGGCCTGACGATATCAGAGATCATGGCGCGTGAGCGTGGCATGATCCCTGAAGACATTGGCTACCTGAACATTCGTCCACCAGTGAAACCGGTTACGCTGGCCCAGTTGGCAGCAATGGACGAACCCGCTGGGGGCTAGTGGCTAGTCCTGCGCCGCCACGTGCTGATCATAGGCTTGCAGCGCTTCAGCCCCATAAACCATAGACGGCCCACCGCCCATATGAATGGCGACGCCAATCGCTTCAACAACTTCATCGCGTGTCGCGCCGTTCTTCAGGCACGCCATGGCATGATGCCCTACGCAGCCGTCACAGCGCACCGACACGCCGATGGCCAGGGCGATCAGTTCCTTTGTTTTGTTGCTTAATGCACCATCGGGGTAGACCGCTTTACCCAAGCCCGCAAATCCGGCCATCAGGTCCGGGTTTGCCTTGCGTAGATTGGCTGCCCCCTTGGAGACTTCTTTTGCAACTTCAACATAATCCTTATCAGACATCGTGCGGTTCCTGTTCCATGTAAAGATTTAATGGATGCACACTTCTATAACGCCACGCATACCCACGCATTGATGCATATCAACGTACCCTTCGGCAAATAACACCACACACGCTAACATCCCATTTCAGACGTTGCGCCCATGACCACAGACGCGGTCAAATTCAACCAGCCGAGAAAGCATAAGGATGCGGATACGCCATGACAGACACATCGCCATTTCAACACCTGTTCACGCCGCATAAAATTCGTGGGTTGGAAATCCGTAACCGGATATTTTCCACCGCGCATCAAACCATTCTCGCGCGTGACGGTGCCCCAAGCGACGACATGGCGGCCTATCATGAAGCCCGCGCAGCGGGCGGCGCTGGTTTGATTATTGTTGAGTCCGCACGGCCCTATAGCGATGATGTGTCGCACGGGTATTACATTGACGCGAGCACCGATGCCTGCATCCCCGGTTACGCCAAGATTGCGGCGGCGACCCACAAACATGGTTGTGCCGTGTTCGGCCAGCTTAATCACGGCGGTCGGATTTCCTATACCCACGACGGCATGCATCTGGTGCCCCATGCACCCTCTGCCGTGCCAGACCACCGCTTTCATTGCATGCCACGGGTCATGTCAGAGGACTACATCGGCAATATTGTCGCCGCATTTGCGCGCGCAGCGCAGCGCATGCTGGAAGCTGGACTCGACGGCGTGGAACTGACCGCTAGCCACGGCATGCTGATCGCACAGTTTCTCAACCCGCTGACAAACTTACGCGAAGACCGCTACGGCGGATCAACTGAGAACCGCTTCCGCTTTGTATCAGAACTCATCGCCGCAACCCGTACCGCCATTGGCGGTAATGCCGTGCTTGGTATGCGGATATCCGCTGATGAACTAGAACCCGACGGGCTAGATGCCACAGCGTGGCTCGATATTTGTGAGCGCCTGAACGCCGAAACTGAACTGGATTACCTCAACGTCACCATGGGGTCCATGATGGGACTGGCCGGTTCAGTCCATGTCGTGCCGCCCATGGCAGTTGAACACGCCTATGTCGCGCCCAGCGCTGGCGCCATCAAGGCCGTGTCGCAGAAATCCATTTTTGTTGCAGGTCGCATCAACCAGCCGCAACTGGCCGAACAGGTTCTGAGCCAAGGCCAAGCCCACATGTGCGGCATGACGCGGGCCATGATCTCCGATCCTGAAATGCCCAGCAAAGCCCGTCAGGGCAGACTTGATGATATCCGCGCCTGCATTGGCTGCAATCAGGCATGCATCGGGCATTACCATCAGGGCGTACGCATTTCGTGCATCCAAAACCCCATAAGCGGGCGCGAGCTGTTGCTTGGTGCACACCCAAAGGCCGCCAGCGCCAAGACCGTTGTCGTTGCGGGCGGCGGGCCGGGTGGCATGAAGGCCGCCGCTGTTGCCGCCGAACGTGGCCACCGGGTTATTCTGTGCGAGGCATCCCCGCGTCTGGGTGGTCAGGTTCTGCTCGCCCAACTGCTGCCGGGGCGTAGTGAATTTGGTGTTCTGGTCGACAATCTAAAGCGCGAAATGGATATGGCTGGCGTCGAGGTTCGATTGAACACCACCGTTGATGCTGCACTCGTTAAATCCGTTGACGCTGACGCGGCGATTATCGCCACGGGCGCGACGCCCTATCGACCCGATGTTGAGATCGCCGAAGATGTCCACGCCGTCGATGCCTGGCAGGTCCTGCGCGGCGAGGTTAATCCCGGCGGTTCGGTGGTGGTGGCAGATTGGCGCTGTGACTGGGTCGGTGTCGGGCTGGCCGAAAAACTGGCACGCGAAGGCTGCCACGTGCGGCTCTGTGTTGATGGTGAAAACGCTGCACAAAATCTGCAAAAATACCTACGCTGGCACTGGGCCGGGGAACTGCACAAGCTCGGCGTCGAGGTTATTCCCTATGCCCGACTATTCGGCGCAGATGGTGATACGGTTTATTTCCAGCACACCGGCAGTGGCGAACCGATCATCTGTGAGGGCGCTGACACGCTGGTCATGGCGCAGGGACACCAACCTGAAACAACACTGGAGCACGCCCTGCAAGACGCCGGCATCGAAACGCACCTTATCGGTGATTGCTTGAGCCCACGCTCATCGGAAGAAGCCATCTATGAAGGCCTGATAGCCGCACGCGATATTTAATGAGGTGCCACGGTGAACACCGAACACGACAAGTCATCAAAACGCAGCGGTGGTCGCGCAGCCCGCATGGCGCAACGAAAACAAACGGGCGGTGTTGATGAAACTCTGGCGCGCGGATTTTCTGGTGGGCAGTACCGTGCGCTGAGCGATCATGATGTTGCGCGCATTCACGACGGCGCGCTGCATACGCTCGCCACCGTTGGCATGGGCATGATTGGCGAGTTTACCGATGGCGCAAAAGCCATCCTTGATTGCGGTGCAAGCCTGAGCGACGCCGGACGCATTTTGATGCCGCGCGCGCTGGTCGAGGACGCACTGGCGAGCACCTGTCGATCATGGACGCTGCATGCGCTTGACGGCGAACGCAGCCTCGAGATCGCACCCAACCGGGTGCATTTTGGCACGGCGGGCGGTGCGGTCGGCATCCGTGATTTCCACACCCGGCAATACCGCGAGCCCACGTTGCTTGACCTATACGACGCAGCACGGCTCATCGATACCCTGCCCAATATCCACTGGTGCTACCGGCCTTTGATCGCGCGCGACATGGACGGCGTCGACGCGCTCGACATCAACACTGCCTACGCACTGATCAGCGGCACCTCGAAGCCGTGGGGCATTACGCTCGGCAGCGCGCAAAACGTCGAGACCGTGGTCTCTATGTTCGACATGGTGCTGGGCGGCGAGGGTCGTTTTAAAAACGCGCCGTGCTGCCATTCCGTACAAGGCGACGGGGTGCCACCATTACGCTTTGCCGATGAACGCTGCAAAATCAAGGAAGCCTCGATCCGCGCGGGCATGCCGCTGATGATCGCCTCGGCCCCACAGGCCGGAGCCACCGCCCCCGCTGCACTGGCTGGCACGCTGGTACAGGTCATAGCCGAAGCATTGGCCGGGCTGGTTTACGTCCACGCCATCGCACCGGGTCATCCGGTGTGCTTTGCGCCATGGCCGTTCGTTGCGGACTTGCGCACGGGCTCCATGAGCGGTGGCAGCGCCGAGCAAGCCATGCTATCGGCCGCCGTGGCGCAGATGGGCACGTTCTATGATTTACCGACGAGCGTGCCGGCTGGCATGGCCGATTCAAAAACACCCGACATTCAGGCTGGTTTTGAGAAAGCCTATACAAACAGCCTTGCCGGACTGGCCGGTGCCAGCATGGTGCACGAGGCCGCAGGCATGCACGCCAGTCTGCTCGGCTGTGCGCTGGAAAGCTTCGTGATTGATGACGACATGCTCGGCAATATCCTGCGCACCGTGCGTGGCATCGAAGTAACCGACGAAACCCTGTCGCTCGACGTCATCGCAGACGTCAATGTGGGCGGTGTAGGGCATTATCTGGGCCATGGACAAACCATTGAGCTGATGGAAAGTGAATATCGCTATCCCTCGCTATCAGACCGCGCTACGCCCGCCGTATGGGAAGAGGGCGGCGCGCAGGATATGGAAGACCGCGCACGGGAATACGTCACGAAGACATTATCGAGCCATTACCCTGAACATATATCACGTGCGCTTGATGACAAGCTGCGCACGCAGTTCGATATACAATTGCCACGGGAGGCCATGGCCTCTTCCAGTTCACGGTGGTAAAACGGTGCCGAGGCCAGCCACATACTTGTGAAATGCACGAAAGCAGCACCATGAAAGCCACCATCATCCCCGTCACGCCGTTTCAGCAAAACTGTTCGCTTCTGTGGTGCGAAGACACCATGAAGGGTGCAGTGGTCGACCCCGGCGGGGAAATCAATACCATCATGGCCGAAGCTGCCAACAATAACGTCACCATTGAGAAAATCCTCATCACCCATGGTCACGTGGACCATGCGGCAGGCACACAGGACCTGAAAGACAAGCTGGGTGTGCCCATCGAGGGTCCACACGAAGATGACCGCTTCTGGATCGAAAAACTGCCCGAGGACGCGGCAGAATATGGTTTTCCACCGGCAAAAGCCTTTGAGTCCGACCGCTGGCTGGTCAATGGCGATCAAGTCACTGTTGGTAATCTTGTACTTGAGGTGCGCCATTGCCCCGGTCACACGCCGGGCCATGTGGTTTTCTTTGAGCCCAACGCCAACGTTGCTTTCGTTGGTGATGTCCTTTTCAAAGGGTCCATCGGACGTACGGATTTCCCGCGCGGCAATCACGATGATCTGATCAATGCCATCCGCGAACGCCTGTGGCCACTTGGTGATGACGTAACATTCGTGCCTGGACACGGGCCGCTATCAACATTCGGCGAAGAACGCCGAACTAATCCCTTTGTCGCAGACAGCATTTAATATTGCTGGAATCATTCAAATTGCTTTGACGCCTGCTATTGTATTCCTAAGATAGCAGTGCCCCATTAACCCCAAAGAGTACGATATACACTATGAATGTAATGGCAGATGCCAATATGCAGATGATCTTCGCAGATCTGCGCGTTGAATTTATCGAGCGTGGGCATGATCAATTTGCACAAATTAATAGTCTTCTGACTGCAATTGATCGGCAGCGAGGAGCCTATGATCATCACATTCTCGACATTAAGCGTATCGTGCATTCCATCAAGGGTAGCGCCGGAAGTTTTGATTTCCCGACGATCAGCCACATCGCGCACGCCTTTGAAGATTATCTGGAATTTGCTGGCGATCAGGCGCGCATCCCGGTCAATCCGGCGCGGCGGTTCATCCAGGCAATGGATAACATTCTGCTGAACGATCAGAACCCGGGCCCGCAGGAGGCCGGCCAAATTCTGGAAAACCTGCCTGTTCCCGGTTACTCCGATAGCGCTGGGTCAAAAACTGGAACAAAAGCGACGCAACACGTCAATATCATTGGGTCGGCCATTATGGTTATGCCGAAAAGCGTGCAGCGTAAAATCATCGGCCGGGAACTGGCCGGTTTCGGGCTTCGTGTTATCAACGTGGAAACAGGCCTGCAAGCCATTGATCTTGCACTTGGCATGAGGCCCCGCCTGATCGTTACAACCATGGAACTGGATCATATGAACGGCCTGGAATTGGCCAATGCACTGGCCCATTTCCATGCTACGGAGAAGACACGCATCGCCGTGCTGACCACAAATGATACTGCCGCGGTGACCGATGCTATGATTCAGCCCATGGCGCGCATAATCCGCAAGGGTCCTACCTATGGCCGCGACATGATGGTCTTCCTCAGCGACTGTGGTTTCTGTTAATCACAAAGCATGCCGCCACGCATTTCGTCTCTACAGCCGTTGATATAGCCTGAGCAGAAAAGACGTTTGTCATACCCTGCCGCCATGCCTATGTAGTGCCCATGTCAAACGATCTTCAGAAGCAAAAATCACCGCGCGTCGGCATTATAAGCCTCGGCTGCCCCAAGGCTCTGGTTGATTCCGAACGCATCATCACGAAGCTGCGCTCTAACGGCTATGATCTGGTCGGCACCTATGACGACGCAGATGTGGTCGTGGTCAACACCTGCGGCTTCCTGGATTCAGCCAAGGCCGAAAGCCTCGATGCCATTGGTGAGGCCATGAAGGAAAATGGCCGCGTGGTGGTTACCGGCTGTCTCGGCGGTAACGAGGAACTGATCCGCAGCAAGTACCCTGACGTGCTCGCCATCAGTGGCCCGCACCAGTACGAGGCCGTGGTCAATGCTGTGCACGAAGCGGCGCCACCGCCGCATGATCCATATGTTGATCTGGTGCCAGAAGAAGGCCTTCACCTGACGCCACGCCACTATGCCTATCTGAAAATATCGGAAGGCTGCCATAACCGCTGCTCATTCTGCATCATCCCACAAATCCGTGGTGATCTGGTCAGCCGACCAGCCAACGAGGTGATGTACGAAGCCGAACGTCTGGTCAACGCAGGCGTCCGGGAGCTACTGGTTATCAGCCAGGACACCAGTGCCTACGGGCTGGACCTGAAATACGAGCAGAGCAAATGGCGCGACGAGAGCGTTGCTGCACGCATGCTCGACTTGTGCGAAGCCCTTGGCTCGCTCGACGCCTGGGTGCGACTGCACTATGTCTATCCCTATCCGCACGTCGACAACGTCATTGGACTGATGAACGAAGGCAAAATCCTGCCTTATCTGGACATCCCCTTCCAGCACGCCAGTCCGGATGTCCTCAAAGCCATGAAACGCCCCGCGCACGGTGAAAAGACGCTGGAACGCATTACCAAGTGGCGCGCGGAATGCCCTGATTTAACATTGCGCTCGACCTTCATCGTCGGCTTCCCCGGTGAAACCGAGGAAGACTTTGAAATGCTGCTCGACTGGCTGGACGAAGCCCAACTCGACCGCGTTGGGTGTTTCAAATATGAAGCCGTCGAGGGTGCGCCCGCCAATGAACTGCCCGGCCATCTCGACGAAGATGAAAAGACTGACCGCTGGGAGCGCCTAATGGAGCTGCAACGCGGTATCAGTGAGCAACGCCTTGCCACCAAGGTCGGCCAAACCATGGACATCATCATTGATGAGCTCGACAAAGAGGGCGCGATCGGTCGCACCAAGGGCGATGCGCCTGACGTGGATGGCTCGGTGTTTCTCGACGGTGTATTCGACGTTGAGCCAGGCGATATCGTGCGCGCGAAGATCACCGAGGCCGACGACTTTGACTTGAGCGCCGAACTGGTAGACTAAGCGCCGCCTCTCACGGCATCCGGTTACAGGTGCCGGTGCAGGAAATCCAGTGTGCGGCCCCATGACAGGGCAGCGTTTTCAGCGTTATACGCCGGTACGGTATCATTAAAAAAAGCGTGATCGCCCGCATAGCGGTGCATTTCGTACGTCACGCCCGATTTAACCAAACCGGTTTCCAGACCATCGGCGGCTTCCGGCGTGCACCACGCGTCGAGACTGGCAAAGTGCCCCATAAACGGCACGCGCATATTTTCCGGATCGGCCTGTTCGTTGGGCGGGATACCGTAATAGCAGACGCAGGCATCGCATTCGTCCAGCTTTACCCCGGCAATGACCGTTAGTGCACCGCCCATACAGAAGCCCATAACGCCGGTTCGGGCATGATCACGCTTCAGGTAATCCAACGCACCACGTACATCGCTCTCCGTCGCCCCGACCCAATCGAGGCCCGTCATCATGTGTTCGGCTTCATCGGGTTCCTGGGTGACGCGACCGGCAAACAGGTCAGGAGCCAATGCGGTGTAGCCTGCAGTGGCAAAGCGCTCGACAACCACCTTGATTTGATCGTTCAAGCCCCACCATTCTTGCAATACCACGATGGCACCGCGCGGGTCTTCGGCGCGCGCCAGATAGCCTTCTGCCGTGCCGCCGCCATGTTTTTCAAAGGAAACCATTTCCCCCATGACACTCTCCTGTTTCTCGACGCCCCTGCATCGCCTTGTATGAGCCTACACCAGTATGACGCAATATTTACGCATTAAAATGAAACTTTGCCTGAACCGGGGCGCGCTGTTCACGGCCACGAATAAAGTCCGCCGCACGCGCAGCAATCATCTGGGTTGGCGCATTGAGGTTGGCGCTGGTGATATTGGGCATAACTGAAGCATCAGCCACGCGCAGGCCTTCCATGCCATGGACACGTAATTCTCCATCAACTACGGCCATGGCATCATTCCCCATGCGGCACGTACATGACGGATGAAACTCGGTTTCTGCTGTCGCACGCACCCATGTATCGATCTCGGCGTCCGTCTTAACGTCAGGCCCTGGCCAGATTTCAGCTCCACGCAAACCATCAAATGCCGATTGCGAGATGATATCGCGGGTGACCTTCACACCTTCAACAAGTTCGCGCCGATCACGCTCGGTGGACAGAAAGTTAAACTCAAGCGAGGGATGCTCGTGTGGGTTGGCAGAACGCAGCGTGATGGCGCCACGACTTTCCTGTCGCAATTGGCTGAGATGAAACTGAAATGCCTGCTTCAATTTTATTTTATCCCCCTCATAATCCACGCCGACAGGGCAGAAATGATATTGCAGGTTAGGATATTCGACCTGATTGTTACCACGGAACAGACCGCCGCATTCCCAGATATTTGACGTTGCCAGACCGCGTCGTGCAAACAGCCATTGTGCACCGGCCATAGCCATATTTAACGGCCTGTCCGCCTTATCCAGGGTAACGGGTTTGGTACATTTTACCTGAACACCGACATCGAGGTGGTCCTGCAAATTCTGCCCCACACCGGGTAGATCAAGCACAGGATCAATACCCATAGCGCGCAGATGATCAGCCGGACCAATACCGGAAAGCATCAACAGATGTGGCGAATTGATCGCGCCACCCGACAGAATGACCTCGCGCTCCACATGGGCGTGGAATTTTTCACCGCCGTGCTCGTATGTGATACCCGAGGCACGGTTGCCCTGCGAGGTAATGCCGCTGGCAAAGGCGCGGGTCTTGAGATGCAGATTTGAGCGCGCAAGCGCAGGCTTGAGGTGCGCCACCGCTGCGCTGCAACGGCGGCCATTGCGCTTGGTGCTATCCATGCGCGATAACCCCTCAGGCTTATAGCCATTCAGGTCATCCGACACACCAACACCCGATTGCGCACCTGCTGCCAGATAAGCGTCAAAAAGCGGGTTTTCCAGTGTGCCCTTGGTCACACTGAGTGGACCGTCATCACCGCGCCAGTCATCGCCGCCACGGTCGCTGGTCTCACCTGCCTTGAAATATGGCAGGCAATGGGCGTAGTCCCATTCTGGCAAGTCAAATTCACTGGCCCAGCGGTCATAATCGCGTGGATGGCCGCGCATGTAGACCATGGCATTGATCGAGGACGAACCACCAACCACCTTGCCACGCGGAATTGGCACATTACGATCAGCCATGGCCAACTGACGGGTAGATTGATAGTTCCAGTTAATCTTGCGGTCTTTCCACACCCGGTAGACTCCGGCTGGCATATGAATAAACAGATTATGATCCATGGGGCCTGCCTCAAGTACCAGAACACGTACATCAGGGTCTTCGCTAAGGCGATTGGCAAGCACACACCCGGCTGATCCCGCGCCAACAATCACATAATCGTAGGTTTCATGTTTGGTCATTTATGCGTCCTGTCAGTCCATTGGATGTGTTTGATATCCGCCATTCTAGGCCGCATCCGGCAAGAACGGAAATGTCATATTTGCCATCTGAGCGGCGTTTTTAGCTATGCGTAAGCTTGGCCTGTGGTGCGGATACGCTATGGTATAACAAACCTGTCTTTCCATCATGACACGCACGTAAAGGTCAGCCCCATGCAAGCCGCCAGAGTTGCCGATCACATCACAGACTGGCTCAAGGATTACGCCGTCACGTCACGCACCCATGGCTTCGTTATCGGCGTATCGGGCGGCATTGATTCCGCCGTCACCTCAACGCTTGGCGCACGTACTGGCCTGCCCATACTGTGCATCGAAATGCCCATCCATCAGGCTGAAAATCAGGTGACGCGTGCGCAGGAACACGTTGCGTCATTACAAAAAAGCCACCCCAACGTGAGCGCTCTGGAAGTGCCACTCAGTGGCGTCTTCGACGAATTGGTGCACGCGCTGTCTGCTTCCGGCGGCGTAAAGGAAGAAGACCTGCACACCGAACAAGCGCTAGGCCACCACATGGCATTGGTTAACACCCGGGCGCGCCTGCGTATGACGACGCTTTATTATCACGCCGCCGCGAATAACCGGCTGGTGCTTGGCACCGGCAACAAGGTTGAGGACTTTGGCGTCGGTTTTTATACCAAATACGGCGATGGCGGCGTGGATGTTTCGCCCATTGCCGACCTGCTCAAGAGCGAAGTCTATAAACTGGGCCAAGAGCTCGGTGTCATAGAGTCCATTATGAAAGCACCGCCCACTGATGGATTATGGGGTGATGACCGTACCGATGAGGATCAGTTGGGCGCGAGCTATCCAGAACTGGAATGGGCTATGGAATTTTGCATTGGTGATAACACAGATGAAACCGAACTGAGTGACCGCCAACGTGACGTGTTGGCAATCTATCGACGGCTCAATGCTGCAAACAGGCACAAAATAGATCCTATACCCGTCTGCATGATCCCCGCTGAACTGCGATAAACCTTAATTTCATCAGGGCACAAAAAAACCGGGTCGGCGAAGCCGACCCGGTCGTTTTTTGCTAATGCATAATCGCAAAGCGATTATGCAAACCACCAGCGCTCGCCGTCCTTATGGCCATCGAGCTCCCAGTTCGCAGCAACATCAGACTCCATCTGCACCTTATCAGTGTGTGCGTGGATATAGCTTGAGTACAACGGAATAAGCGCGCCGCCCTCGTTGCTCGTGATGCGTTGCATTTCGACATACTGTTCACGACGCTTCTTGGTGTCGAGTTCAGAACGCGCAGCAATCAGCAATTCATTGAAGCGCGCATGCTCCCATTTCGTTTCATTCCAAGGCGCACCTGAGGAATAAACTTGCGAGAACATATAATCCTCCGTCGGACGACCACCCCAGTAACCAGCGCTCCATGGCTTAACCAGCCAGACATTGGACCAATAACCATCATCGGGCTCACGCACGACTTCAATGTCGATGCCAGCAGGCCCTGCGGATTCACGGAACAGCTGACCCGCGTCGATAGAACCGGGGAAGCCGGTTTCAGCAGCGTGGAACTGAACCTTGAGACTGCTCAAGCCAGCCTGTTTCAGGTGATACTTAGCTTTGTCCAGATCGTACTGGCGCTGTGGCATTTCCTCTTCGGTGGCATGATAGGTGTTTGCCGGACCGATCGGGCTGTCGTTACCAAGACTGCCGTAACCACGCAGGATCAGTTTCAACCACTGTTCACGATCAACCGCATATTTCAGTGCAAGACGCACGTGGTTGTTGTCAAACGGTGCCGTATTAGTGTGCATGGGTAGCACGAAGTGCTTATTGCCCGAAGTCTGCAAGACCTTAAGGCCCGGTGTCTTACCAAGCAGGTGTACGGTTTTTGCGTCCGCGCTGGTGATGATGTCGAATTCACCCGTTTGCAAACCATTGGTCCGAGCATTGGAATCTGCGACCTGCGCATTTTCGATTTCATCGAAGTGCGCGCGGCCTTCTTTCCAGTAGTTCGGGTTGCGTTTGGTTAGCGTGCGAATCCCGGGTTCATGCTCAGCCAACGAATAGCCGCCCGTGCCCTGACCGGACTGCCAATCCAGCGAGCCGTCAGCGTTCGCCGGGCAGATACCGAGATGATAATCGCTCATCAAGAAGGAGAAATCAGCATTGCCGCCTGAAAGCTGAACAACGACCGTATCCTTGCCATCGGCCTTGACGGTTTCAATGCCCTCAAGGATACCTGCAGCAGCAGACTTGGAGCCCTCGCCCAGATGATGTTGCAATGAGGCTACGACATCAGCAGAATCAAGTGTCTTGCCGTTATGGAATTCAACACCCTTGCGAAGCTTGAAGGCCCACGTCTTGGCATCGGGTGAAGCTTCCCAGCCTTCCGCCAGTTCGCCAACGAGATCACCGTTTGGTGCAATTTCCGTCAGATTGTTACGGACCTGACCAAAGCTGACGTTAATCATATAGGTGTCAAGAATCTGGCCGGGATCGAGCGAGTCACTGGTTCCGCCGCCGGTCAGGGCCTGACGCATACGACCGCCCTTTTTCGGCGTTGCAGCTTCGGCGGCTTTAACAAAGCCTGTAGCAGCGCTCAGCGAGAGGCCGAGAGCCAGCGCGCCGGTCATAAACCCGCGACGCCCGATCTTGCCGGTTTCGAATTGTGATTGAAGAGTGTCGACTTTCAATGCCGTCGCGCGGTCCGCGACATCGGCGGACAATGCCGCCGTTTCAGCATCGTGCTTAACCTTATCCATCGCTTAAGTCTCCCTAGAATTTATTGCTTATCCCCCCTCGATCTCTGAGGGTTACAAGAAACTCTAGCACAACTTGCGCGCCGCGATAGCGGTTTTGACCTCTCGACACGTAGAATCACAAAAAATTCAACAAAGTAATGGGGCAAGGTAGCGGCTTAAACGTTTTGGCCCGCCGCATATCCCGATGACCACGCCCACTGAAAATTAAAACCCCCAAGATGGCCGGTCACATCAACCACTTCGCCAATGAAATAAAGCCCCGGCACGGCCTTGCATTCCATGGTCTTGGATGACAATTCTGCCGTATCGACGCCACCACGCGTAGCCTCCGCCGTGCGGTAACCTTCTGTACCACCCGGCATCACGCGCCATTCATTGACGGCGCGTGCCACGGCGCGCAACCGCATATCGGAAAGGTCGGCCATATGTGCGCTCATTGCGTCGAAATCGGTAACCTCGACGATCCACTGAGCCAGGCGTTTGGGCAACCAGTGCGACAGCACGCCGGGCAACCGCTGTTTTGCGTATGCCGCGCGTGCTGCCCTGAGCTCTTCGAATATATCGGTACCGGGTGCCAGATCGATAATAATTTCATCGCCTTCATCCCAGTAGGACGAAATTTGTAAAATGGCCGGACCACTTAAGCCACGGTGTGTAAACAGCAGCGCCTCTTCAAAACAGGTATTGCCACAGTGCACGCGCGCATTGAGCGACGCACCGGCAAGTGCTGCAAATTGTTCGCGCAACGCATCATTGAAGGTAAAAGGCACCAACGCAGGACTGGTTGGTACGATGTTCAAGTTAAACTGCCGCGCGATGTCATAGCCGAACCCGCTGGCACCCATCTTGGGGATTGATTTCCCGCCTGTGGCAATAACCAGCGCGGCACAGTGCAAAACGCGCGCGCCAGTTTGCAGGGTAAAACCTGCGCCATCGCGCTCAATGGCATCAACGGTGCAGTCCATCTCAAGGCGCACGTCCTCCGCGCGACAGTCATCAAGTAGCATGTTGGTAATCTGCTGGGCTGACCCGTCACAAAACAGCTGTCCATGATCGCGCTCGTGATAGGTGATCTGGCGATTTTCCACCATCTCGATAAAATCACCCGGCCCAAAGCCGGCAAGTGCAGAATGGCAGAAACGCGGGTTGTCTGAGACAAAATTATCTACGCTGACATGGCGGTTCGTAAAATTGCACCGCCCACCACCGGAAATACGGATTTTCTCACCGGGTTTGGCGGCGTGATCGAGCACCAGCACACGACGGCCACGCGCAGCGGCAACACTGGCGCACATCAACCCGGCGCCGCCCGCGCCAATAATAATGACGTCATAATCGCTCAAGATGTCACCTTATCCCAAGCAATTTGTGGGTTTGCAGGCCAAAACGCCACGTCGGATGGTCTTGGCAATAAGCAACGGTAGCGCGCGTATTATGCTCACGCTCGGCATTATCCATGGGTTGCAGGAAGAAATGGCTGAATGCCAGCCCTTCATAGCTGGCCGGATCACACCCGTCCTGCGGATAGACCAGTTTCAGTTCATCGCCACTTTGAATAACCAGATCATGGCCCGCTAGCGCGGCATCCGCCTTGGGGCTGACGCAAACCCAGTCGAGCCCCACAGGCGCGGCGATCGTGCCATTGGTCTCGACAGCCATTTCGAAGCCACGTTCGTGCAGGGCATCAATCAATTCGGCGTCGATCTGCAGCAACGGCTCGCCACCGGTGCACACCACCAGTGCCGCGCGCGTGTCTGCGTGGGGCCACTGTGCGCGCACCGCATCGGCCAGTGCGTTGGCGTCGGCGAACCGGCCGCCGCCTGTGCCATCCGTTCCGACAAAATCGGTATCACAGAAACGGCATGCCGCGCTATCGCGGTCAACTTCGCGCCCCGACCACAGATTACAGCCACTAAACCGACAGAACACGGCGGCGCGTCCAGCGTTGGCGCCTTCACCTTGCAGGGTGAAGAAGATTTCTTTGACTGAATAACTCATACGTCTCAACCAACCACGTAACGACCATCCGCCATGCTTGCAGATGGTCAGCCTCAAATATAGCAAATATCCAAGAAAAATGGCGGAGGGAGCGGGATTCGAACCCGCGATACAGTTGCCCGTATACACGCTTTCCAAGCGTGCGCCTTCAGCCACTCGGCCACCCCTCCGCAGGGGCCTTCCCTATCGGCCCAAGAGCACGATCAGAAGCAGGCGCAACCTATAGCAGACAGAGCAGGCGGGCAAGGCCAAGAAACGTTCGATTCAACAATTTTTCAGGCCGGTTTGGCGGCCGCCGAATAGTCATGTTATGGTAAGTTATATGCATTAAGAGTAGCAGCATGAACAAACAACAAACCATAGCGCGAACAAGGCGCGAAACCGTGTGCCGCGCTACGCGCGAGTTGCATGTCCTGATGATTGAGGACAACCCCATGAACCAGCAGGCTATCGGCTCCATGGTGGACGGTATGGGGCACGAAGTTGCAATCGCTGACGATGCCGAAGCCGGGATCGATCTGGCGCGCACGGGCCATTACGATCTGGTGCTGATGGATATCCAGTTGCCCGGCATGGATGGCATGGAAGCCACCCGTGAATTGCGCGCCCATCCCGGTGCCGTTGACACACACCGCATTATCGCCATTTCCAGCGATGCCGACGAGCACCACCGCACCGCCTATAGCGAAGCCGGTATGGACGACTGCGTCGAAAAGCCTATCAAGGCCGGTATGCTTGCAGCCGCTATTGACCGGGTTATAGGCGAGCCGTTGCACAATATCTCTGATCGAGACGTTGTCATGAGCGACGCTGAAATCGCGCGTGAAGACGCCGAACAAAAGGCTGCCGTCAACCGTGAAACCGAAATTGCGAGCTTCCTGGCGCAACTCGAAGCCATGAGCACAGCAACAGGCGAGCGCGAAGGCGGCTAACGGATCGTGGATGCTTTGCAAACCCGCAGATCATATCACCCAAGCCGCCGCAAATTTATCCACGCCCTGATCCTCGCCTCGGGTGCACCATCGCTCATGCTTGCGACTCTCAGACATGCATCTGCCATGTCCGAGGTGCCGATTATCGAGGGCGTACAGGCGCTATCAGGTGACGTTGATATCAACGGACAGCCCGCCAGTGTGGGGCAACTGATCAAACCGGGTGACGTGGTGCGCACCGGCGGCAATGACAGTCATGTCACCATCATCATCGGGCAACATGCGTATCTACTGCGTGAAAACAGTGAGATTGAATTTTCTCTGTCAGACATTACCGATGCCCAAGGCAGCGTTGTGTCTGGTCAAATCGATCTGCTCAACGGGGCCATGTTGGCTGTATTTGCACAAACCAACACCCTGATCACAACGCCGCTGGCAAGCATCGGCATTCGTGGCACGGCCTGTTACATCGATAGCGCACCCACGCGCACGTACGCCTGCGTATGTTATGGAACGGGTGAATTACGTACTGCACATGACGGCACGCATCTGGAAACCGTGAACACGACCCATCACGATCAGCCGCGATTTATCTATCCGCCGGGCGCGCCACGCGCTATCGAGTCCGCACCCGTCATCGACCATAGCGACGTTGAACTGCGCATGCTCGAAGCCCTCGTCGGCCGACGACCGCCGTTCGATACCGCGTCACCGGGCAGTGGTTTTAAACAAGAGTATTAACCGCGCCGTAGTGCCTGCATCAACAGATTTTGAAAATGATGCACGCCGTGCTCGCTCAGCTCGCTGCGCGCATTATCAATGACAAAGCGGCCCTGATTGTAGCCCTTCGAGCGCAGGCCTTTCTGCACGCTTTCACACAAACCAATGTCCTCGGGTTGTAGGACCTCGTCCATGTATTTAAGCGCGTCCTTAAGCTGCGGCGTCAATTCACCCTTCAGGGTGTAACAGTCCAGAATTTCACGTGTGCGCTCTGGCCCATCGGGGATCATTTGCAGGGTCATAACCAACGGCTCGCCGGGATAAACCCAGATCGTCAGGTTGGGCCACACGAACCACGCGGCATAACCAAAGTCCACGTCGCCGGGCACAAACGTATAGGCCTTGTTGTTAACTGAGCGCGGCGCACCGGCGATGTGGCTGGAATATATCTCATGGGTCCTGGTGGCATAGCTGTCCATGTCCATCAGATCGACCAGCGCCGGGTGAGCCGGGTGGCAGTGGTAGCATTCCAGAAAGTTGTCGATGACCACCTTCCAGTTCGCATCAAAGCTGTATTCGTAGCGACCGGCGTATTCCAGTTCGTCCAGACGCGGTGCGTAATGACGGATTTCGCTTTCAAGCGCGCCGCTCTGCTCGCACAGCGACTTCGCATCAGGATCTAAATTGACATAGATAAACCCGCAGTGCTCTTCAACGCGCACGGTCTTCAGGTTGTAATCGCATTTATCAAAATCGGGCAGTTCCTCGGTATTGCGCGCTCGCACCAGCCCACCTTCCAGATCAAACGCCCATGCATGATAGGGACAGACCATCAGATTGGTGACCTTGCCCGCGTTTTCCTTGACCAATTCATGACCGCGATGCTGGCAAACGTTGTAGAACGCCCTGACCTGGCCATCGCGTCCGCGCACCACGATGATGCCCTGTTCATGAATATCGATGCGCAGGTATGAACCCGGTTCAGGCAACCGGCTAATATGCCCGGCCAGCCACCAGTTGCGGTAAAATACCGCTTCCTTTTCCTGCTCATAGATCGCCGGATCGGTGTAATAGCGCGCCGGAATGGTATGGGATCGCTGCCCGTCCGCATCAAACGTGGCATCATCTTCGCGAAACGCCAGCGCGTCGGCAGTTATAGGTTTGCTCATGACATGCACTCCGAAATTATAAGGACCTTGGCCGATCCAGTTTTGGAATTCTTATAAATAAGGTATAGTCATGTATAATTCGGAAAAAGCGATAAATTCTCAGGCAAATACATAACGGTTGGTTATGCGATTTTTAGGTAAACGTCTCCCACCCTTGGGCACACTGGTTGCCTTTGAGGCCGCTGCGCGCCATCTCAGCTTTACCCGCGCGGCGGGCGAACTGCATTTGACACAGGCCGCCATCAGCCGCCAGATCAGGTTGCTGGAAGACGATCTGGGCGTGGCGTTGTTCACCCGTGCCAATCGTGCAGTGCGCCTGACGTCCGAGGGTCGCGATCTGCAGCACACGGTGGCCCCTATTCTCGGCCACCTTGCCAATGCCGCTGAACAATTGCGCAACGTCAGTGGCGCACACAGGCTCAGTGTGGCGACGGACCAGTCCATAGCAGCACTATGGTTGATGCCGCGGCTAAGCGGCTTTCGTGCAGCCAACCCGGATGTACTGGTGCGACTGGTCGCATCGGACAATGACGCCGATTGTCTGGCCAGTAACGTTGATATCGCCATCATGCATGGCGATGGCACATGGCCCGGTTATGACGCCACCCTGCTGCTTGATGAGGATATCTTCCCGGTGTGCAGTCCGGCCTATCTCGAACGACACGGGCCCATTACATCAACCAGCGAACTGGCCGGGCATGTGCTGGTCGATCTCGAGGACGACCACTGGGACTGGGTTTCGTGGCGTGTCTGGTTGACCGAAAACAATGTCGATCTGGCGGCAGAACACCATGGCATGATCGTCAACAACTACCCACTGGTGCTACAGGCCGCACGCGACGGCATCGGCATCGCGCTGGGCTGGAAACATCTGGCAGACGCATATCTGAATGACGGCAGCCTGATCCGGCCCCTGGGCAAGCAATCCCTGCGCACCGGGTTTGGCTATTACCTGTTGACCCCAGCAGGCCGCGCAGCCGGCGCGGATGCACGCGTCTTTCATGACTGGGTATTACAACAAGGCATTGAGCCCACGTAAAAAATTCGCCCAACTGTGATGAAAAGCATTCCAGTTGATTTGCATAACAAGGTATTATTCTCGCATGCGTATTTTCTTCTTTCTCGGCGTAGCGTTTCTTGTCATCGCGTTCGCCTCGGCGTCCGCTGAGCCCTTTCTGGTGATGATCGGGCGTGGCGGGTTGATGACGTCAACATATGACCTGTGGTATGCGCTGGCACCGCGAAGTCTGGTGCTGAGCCAGATCCGCATCGAGCGCGCCTTTCCCATCCTGTGGGATCCGGTGCTCCGCACCCTCCTGATGGTACCCGCGTGGCTACTGTTTGGTGTACCTGGCGGTGCGCTGGCCTGGTTATGCCGCCCTCACAAGGAAACCCCCGCTGCCATATTGGAAGAATATCACCGCCAACGCGAATCCCTGTTCGTCATTGATGAACTGAGCCGCGAAGCGCGCAAGGACCCCGATTTTGACCCGGCCGAGGACGATCGTGCGCCCGTGCACCTACTGTTTGACCTTGAGCAAAGCGAGGACGAGGAAATCCGCGCGTCAGTCCTGCGCGGTGATACGCCGCATGGGTACCCCAGCATGGAAGAACTGGAGCGCGCGCACGAGCATATTGAGCATGATATGAGTGCCGAGCGCATCAGCGCAGCCGACATAGATGATGAACCTGATGAAACGTCCGGACGGGGTTAGTCGTCGCCGGTCTTGAGCGCGGCGAGGAATGCTGACTGTGGGATTTCCACGTTGCCGATCTGGCGCATGCGCTTCTTACCCTTCTTCTGCTTTTCCAGCAGCTTCTTCTTTCGGGTAATATCACCGCCATAACATTTTGCCGTAACATCCTTGCGCATGGCAGAGACGGTTTCACGTGCAATCACGCTGCCACCGATGGCTGCCTGCAAGGCGATTTTGAACAACTGGCGCGGGATCAGGTCTTTCAGGCGCTTGATGATCTGGCGACCACGTGATTCCGCATGGCTGCGGTGCGCAACAAAGGCCAGCGCGTCCACGTTATCGTTGTTCACAAGAATCGTGACCTTAACCAGATCAGCTTCATTGTAACCATCCATTTCATAATCAAAGCTGGCGTAGCCGCGTGAAACAGATTTCAGACGATCATAAAAATCGAAGACCACTTCGTTGAGCGGCAGGCGGTAAACCACCATGGCGCGCGATCCGATATAGGTCAGTTGGACCTGCTCGCCGCGACGCTCCGTGCACAGTTGCAACACCGAACCCAGATACTCATCCGGCACCATGATCGATGCCTTGATCCATGGCTCTTCAATGGTCTCGATCTTGACCACATCGGGCATGTCGGCGGGGTTGTGCATCTCGAGCGTATCGCCGTTGTTCAGGTTGATTTTGTAAACCACCGATGGTGCGGTGGTGATCAGATCTAGGTCGAACTCGCGCTCGAGACGCTCCTGAACAATTTCCAGATGCAGCAGTCCGAGGAAACCGCAGCGGAAACCAATACCCAGCGCGGCTGAGGTTTCGGCCTCGAAATGGAAACTGGCGTCATTGAGATGCAGCTTATCGAGCGCATCGCGCAGGTTTTCGTATTCCGAGGAATCAATAGGGAACAGGCCACAGAACACCACCGGGATCGATGGCTTGAAGCCCGCCAGCGGTTCACTTGCCAGATTGCGTTCATCGGTAATGGTGTCGCCGATATTGGTATCGGCCACGGTTTTGATAGCAGCGGTGAAATAACCGACTTCGCCGGGACCAAGTTCGCCGATCTTTTCTGGTTTGGGCGTAAACACACCGACCTGATCAATCTGATGCGTCGCACCGTTGGCCATCATGCGGATTTTCATGCCGCGCTTCAGCACGCCGTCCTTGATGCGCACAAGGATCATCACGCCAAGATATGGATCATACCAGCTATCAACCAGCAACGCCTTGAGCGGCGCGTCTGCGTCACCCTCTGGTGCAGGTAGGCGCTCGACAATGGCTTCGAGAACGTCTGCGATGCCCATGCCGGTCTTGGCAGAAATCTCAACCGCGTCAGAGGTATCGAGGCCAATGACCTCCTCAATCTGCGCCTTGATGCGCTCGGGCTCGGCAGCGGGCAGGTCGATCTTGTTGAGCACGGGAATGATTTCGTGATTGTTATCGAGCGCCAGATAGACATTTGCCAGCGTCTGCGCTTCAACGCCTTGTGAGGCGTCAACAACCAGTAACGAGCCTTCACAGGCCGCCAGAGAACGGCTGACTTCATAGGCAAAATCCACATGGCCCGGCGTGTCCATCAGGTTGAGCTGATATATCTCACCGTTGCGCGCCTTGTATTCCAGTCGCGTTGTATTGGCCTTGATCGTGATGCCACGCTCGCGCTCGATATCCATGGAATCGAGCACTTGCGCCTTCATCTCACGGTCAGCCAGACCGCCGCACAGCTGAATCATACGATCAGCCAGCGTGGATTTGCCGTGGTCGATGTGGGCAACAATCGAGAAGTTGCGGATGTGTTTTAAATCACTCATTGCGCGCGCCTTGTAGCATTGCACCAAGCCGCTGCCAAGCGTGCGAATTGCAGTGCCTGCTTGCTTCATTTTAAAGGACCCGGCATCATGACAAGATATTGATATAAAAGGGTTCGCGGCATAGCCGCGACGCGAAAAGTTTTATGCTGATTGCTCACCTTACCGACCCGCACGTACACGACGACCCAGGCCACGCCCACAACTGCCAACTCAGCGAGGCTGTCACGCGTATCAATGCCATGCAAAGCCGGCCTGATCTGGTCATCATCACCGGTGACCTGACCAATGATGGGCAATCCAACGAATATGAGCAACTGAGCTTTATTCTGAGCCCGCTCGATATCCCCTGCTACGTTATACCGGGCAATCATGACGCGCGTGACCTGATGCGCGCGACGTTCCTGCCTGAAACCGGGAATGGTTACCTGCCGCCCGACGGAGACTTCCTGCACTACACCATTGAGCAATTCCCACTGCGCATCATCGCGCTCGATACGCTGGAACCCGGCAAGCCCTTTGGACGGCTCTGCGAACAGCGCCTGAACTGGCTATCAGAGCGGCTGGTCGAGGAGCGCAAACGACCAACCATCGTTATCATGCACCACCCGCCGTTTATCAGCGGCCTCACATACATGGACACCATGCGGTGCATGGATGGACCGGCACTGGAAGCCATCATCGCTGATGCACCCAATGTGGAGCGCGTACTATGTGGACATTTGCACCGACCAGCCTTTGTGCGTTTTGGCGGCACCATAGCAAGTATCGCACCATCCACGGCATTTCACCTCGCCACCGACCTTAACACCGATCATAAGTTATCGACAGCCAGGGACGACCAGCCCGCCTTTCAACTCCACCTGTGGACGCATGAAACTGGCCTGGTCACGCACACGGTAAGTTTGCCTCATTTGGGTAAAATCACGTATCTTGTGCCATGAATTTCAACAAGGAACCGCGCCATGAACACGCAAACACCTGAACCCATCGGGCCACACGATCTGGGCGGTATGGTGCTGGCCGAAGGCGAACAACCCATCGACCGTGAAGAGCATGATTTCGCATGGTGGGAACGTCTGGTCGACGGCATGCTCTATGAGCTTGGTGACAAGGGCTATCCGGACGACACCGCAGTCCTGCGCCGCGCCGTTGAAGCGCTGGGCCCCGACGACTACGCCAACCTCAGCTACTATGAGCGCTGGGCCGCCAGCATGGCGACCTTCTGTACCGAGTTAGGGCTGGTCACGCGCGACGAACTGGACGCAAAGATCGCTGAAATCCGCGCCCGTCAGGCCGCACAGCAGGGCACCGGGACATGAGCGCGCGTTTTACCCCCGGCCAACGCGTGCGCATCGACACCCGTTTTGAGGAACGTCACCACCGGGTGCCAGCCTATGTGAAAGGTCACGCCGGGATCATTGAGCGCGTCTGCCACGCGGTCAAACAACCCGAGCTTGCAGCCTATCACGATCCGGGCGAGCCACTGCTGCCGGTCTACCGCGTGCGCCTGAACATGGATGATCTGTGGCCCGTTTACGATGGCCCTGCCAGCGATACGCTGGAAATCGAAATTTATGAACATTGGCTGGAACCCGCATAAGGTTAAGCCGTTAGGATACATACGATGCCACATGATCACGACGACCTGAGCCCCCCGGGCCTGCCGCACAAGCATCCGTTTCAGGAAGACCATCCCGAGCCCACGACCCATCACCAGCTGCTCGGCATCGCGCTGCATGAGCTGCTCGTGGAAAAGGGCGTCTACACCATGGACGCCATGCGCGCACGCCTCGAAAAAATCGAAGGCATCAGCGCGCAAACCCACGGTGCACGTGTTGTGGCGCGCGCCTGGCGCGAACCGGACTTCAAGGCGGCGCTGCTTGATAATGCCTTTGCCGCCATCAAGAGCGCCGGGTTTGAGCCCGGCTACGTCGAGATTACAGTGCTTGAAAACACCCCCGACATCCACAACGTGGTGGTCTGCACGTTATGCAGCTGCTACCCGCGCTCGCTGCTTGGACGCCCACCGGCCTGGTACAAAAGCAAGTCTTACCGCGCCCGCGTGGTGCGCGAACCACGCGCCGTGCTCGAAGAATTCGGCACGCCGATCGATGAGACCCAAGAACTCCGCGTGCACGACAGCACGGCGGAATTGCGCTACATCGTACTACCCATGCGCCCCGCAGGCACCGAGGGCTGGAGCGAAGACCAACTCGCCGAACTGGTCAGCCGGGATTCCATGATCGGCGTGGCGCGTGCGCGCCCAGCGGAGGCATAACCATGAACGACTGGCATATCGCACAGATCAATGTGGCGTTAGCGCAGTTCCCACTCGATGATCCACGCATTGCCGATTTCATGGATCAACTCGACGAAATCAACGCGCTGGCCGACGTTGCACCGGGCTTTGTGTGGCGGCTGCAAACCGAAAGCGGTGACGCAACCGACGTACAAGTCGGTGACGATGACAAACTGATCGTCAACATGTCGGTGTGGGACAGCATTGGAAACCTGTTCGATTATGTCTATCAAACCGCCCACACAGGCGTGATGCGCCGACGGCGCGAATGGTTTGAAAAATCCACGCTCGCCCATCAGGCCCTGTGGTGGGTGCCAGCGGGCCACACCCCGAGCCCGGAGGAAGGTATGGCGCGGCTCGAAAACTTACGCGCCAACGGCCCCAGTCCATCAGCGTTTAATTTCAAGAACCGGTTTCCGCCCACGTCGTAGCGTACGCCGCGAACATTGCATAACGCCCCATAGCCCCGGAGGGAATAATGCCAACATACGAAGTCGCCGTTTATAATGCAGCCGTGCGAGAAGCCGTCGCAGACGAGAAAAGGCATCCGCGCTATGCCGACGAATGGGCAGACCTGCACTTCATTGAGGTCGAGGCCGTCGACGCAGACGCGGCACGCGCCAAAATCAACCGCAAATACCCGCAAAGCGATGGCTTCGTAGCCGACGATATCACCGAAATATAAGCGCTAGCCCAAGCTCAACGGCGTTCAATTTCAAGAATCGCTCCCCGCCGCATCACAGGATATGAGATTTACAGCAACTCAGGCGCCGCGCTAGCAGGAGTATGTAACAAGGGTCATAGCACCAATATGTGGTGGGTTATCCACAAACCATCCCCATATCCACAGCTTGCGTCATAACCGTACCTTTTATCCCCACTGTACTTGCGGAAACACGCCTTTAAGCCGGGAATGCGCAAATACATCCACGTATAATATTATTCAACATGATGAAGCAGATAATCCACATAAACGAGGTTCTCCAGTTAATCGATAGCCTCTGGGAACTTTGGACACACCTTGGTGATGTCATAGATATAATCGGTCCATTTGTTGGCGCGTAAGATGTAGTTTGGAAATGTTGATTTTATTCCAAACGCTAACTTAAGCACCCTTAAGGACGATACCCTGCCCCGTTTTAGCCATGGACGGGTGCGCGTGGTTCGCGCTATCCATTTGGGCATAGAATAAACGCACACACCGGGGAGCCACTGTCATGCCTAGCGCCGATCTGATTATCGTCAATGCCGATATTCACACCATGGACGGGGCCAACCCGCGCGCCACAGCGTTGGCGATCAAGGATGGTCGCGTGCTGGCCGTTGGTGGCGAAGATGCCGTGCGTGACCTGAGCGGGCCTGAGACCCGCACCATGGATGCGGGCGGGCGTGTGGTGCTGCCGGGGTTTCAGGATACCCATATTCATCTGCAAGACAGCGGCATTGCCTTTACCACCGGCGCTGATCTGGCAGGCTGTGCGGACATCGCCCAGCTACAGGATTGCCTGCGCAAGCAGGCCGCCGATACGACCGATCGCGTCTGGGTGCAGGGCATCGCCTGGGACAGCGCGACGTTCATCACCGCAGGCCTTGACCGTCACGCACTGGACGAGGCCGTGCCCGACCGCCCGGTCTATATCATGGCCGCCGACGGGCACAATGCCACGGTCAATTCCATGGCCCTGCGCGAGCTCAACATCACCGCCGAGACACCCCACCCGCCCAACGGCGAGATCGTGCACGGTGACGACGGCGAGCCCACGGGCATGCTGTATGAAGACGCCATCTGGTGGGCGCTGGGCATGTTGCCCAAGCCGAGCGACGAAGACTATGCCAACGGTGTGCGCTATGCCTGTGCCCACGCCAACAAGCACGGCATCACCGGCGTGCTCGACGCCATGGTCGGCGAGCGGCACCTGCGGATCTATACCGCTCTGGACAATGCTGGTGAATTGAACATGCGCGTGGCATCGACCTCTAAGGTCATGCCCGAAGAAAGCCTGGAAGACGCCGTGGCGCGGCTGAAGTCTCTGCGCGAGCGCTTTCGCAGTCCACGTGTCAAAATGCATTCCGCCAAGTTTTTCCTCGACGGGGTGATGGAAAATGGCACAGCGGCCATGCTCGAAGATTACGAGAGTGGCGGCAACGCGCCCATCATGTTCGATATCGACAAGCTGAACGCCATGTTCAAGGCATTTGACGCCGAGCGCTTTCAGCTCCACGTGCACACCATCGGCGACCATGCCATCCGCGTCGCGCTCGACGCCATCGAAGGCGCGCAGGCCGTCAACGAGCCATGGCCCGCGCTACACCAGTTGGCCCATATTCAGTGCATCGCTGCTGCCGAAATACCACGCTTTCGCGAGCTGCGCGTGGTGGCGAACTGGCAACCCTATTGGACGCAGCCCGACGCCGCGCTAAAAATCGCGCTCGATATGGTCGGCGAAGAGCGTGGAAAACGCATGTACGCCGTGAACGCAGTGATCGAGACCGGCGCACCCTACGCCATTTCCAGCGACTGGTTCGTCAGCACCCTAAACCCGTTCGAAATCATGCAGGGTGCGGTGACCCGTCAGTTCCCCGACGCCAAAGGCCCCGATGAGGAGACCTTCCTGCCCGACGAGCGCATCACCGTGGAAACCGTGGTGCGTGGCTATACGCTCAACGCGGCAGCCGGGGCGTGGCGCGCCGAGACCACCGGGTCGCTCGCCATCGGCAAGTGCGCCGATGTTATTGTGCTCGACCGCGACATCTTCAATATCAGCCCGTACGAGTTGGGCGACACGCAGGTCCTGCTGACCATGATCGACGGCGCAGAGGTCTACCGCGCAGATGGCTTTGATGCCTGACGGGGTGTTGACGGCCCTGTTTATGGTTTCCGCCGCACGGACAACACCCCGGCCGCAATAATCAAGCCCATGCCCATCGCCGTTATGGCATCGGGAACTTCTTTAAAAAACAAAATGCCCCAGAGCGTTGCAAAACCGACGTAGAAGAAGTCATAGGGCGCGACGACGGAAGAGGGCCCGGCCTGATAGGCGATTGCGGCTGCGACGCTGCCAATGATAATGGCTGCCGCCAGTCCCCCCATCATCGCCCATTCCTCAAAACCCATTAAATTCCAGCTGCCCAGAAGATAACGATAGGTTTCGCTAACACTATCTGATGGGCTCCATACCCAGATCACCGCCGTCGCCATAAGGCCCACAACAAACATGGTAACGTTCAAATTGAACGACAGGATCAGTGGTGTTTCATCTCTGCATTTTGTCCGGGTCAGAATCATGGCGCTCGCATAAAGAATGGCAGCGACAAGCGGCAGCAACGCATAGGCGTTAAAATCATCTGCCTGCGGCCTGAGCACCAGAAGCACGCCAAAAAAACCCAAGAAAACGGCAATCCAGCCCCGTACGCCGACCTCCTCACCAACAAAGAGGGCAGCAAAGAGCACAATGAATAACGGCAAGGTATAAAAACCCGCCGCAGCAATGGAAAGATCAACATGCGGCAATGCAATATAATAGGCTACCCACTGGAAGGTAAGCATCAGGCTCCGCAACCCAACCCAACCCATATGAAACGGCAACAAAGAAATGAAGCGGCGCCGCGTTTTAATAAAAGCGACAAGAACCGGAACCGAGATCAGGGAGCGCAGCACAAATATCTGCCAGAGGGTGAATTCCGCACTGAACTGCTTGATCATCGCATCCCCGAGGGAAAGCGCCAGTACGCCACAAATAATGGCAAAAATAGCGAGCCCGATGTTATCGCCATTTATTTTCAAGCTTTGGTTCATAGGCTGGGCATTTCTACAATGAACTGAATTGAGCAGGAACATATCATGAACAATATTTTGCCGCAAAGAGCAATTTTCCCGCCTTATCGACGCAGGCAGGTATATTCATCACGCAAATAATTCTGACGCCTGATCACAGAACACAAAAAGCCCCGCACCATCTCTGATGCGGGGCGTTTGAATTTTGTGCGATTGCGCGGGCCTAGAGGTCCGGATCGGCCAAACCGTTCTGGCGGCAGCATGCCACTACGGCGTTGCGTAGCAGGCATGCGATGGTCATGGGGCCAACGCCGCCCGGTACAGGCGTGATCGCACCGGCAACCTTTGATGCGGACTCGTAATGCACATCGCCGACCAGTTTGGTCTTGGGCGTGCCGTCGTCCTTGAGGCCTTTTTCCGGGGCATCCACGCGGTTGATGCCCACATCAATGACGGTCGCACCGGGCTTGATCCAGTCGCCGTGAACCATTTCCGGGCGGCCAACGGCGGCGACCACGATATCAGCCTCGCGGCATTTTCCGGGCAGGTCATCGGTGCGTGAATGCGCGATGGTCACGGTACAGCTTTCAGCCAGCAGCAACGCGGCCATTGGCTTGCCGACGATATTGGAGCGGCCAACCACGATGGCGTTTTTGCCCGACAGGCTGCCGAGGTGATCTTTCAACATCAGGATACAGCCGAACGGCGTGCACGGCACCAATGCGTCGCCACCGGTCCAGAGACGCCCGACGTTTGTGGTGTGAAAACCATCTACGTCTTTGTCCGGGTTGATGGCCGAGAGCACTTTCTGCTCATCAATCTGCTTTGGCAGCGGCAACTGCACCAGAATACCATTGACCTTGGGGTCATTGTTTAACTGGTCAATCAGGTCCAACAGTGTGGCTTCATCCGTGCTTTCATCAAAACGGTGCTCGTAGCTTTCCATGCCGGCTTCGGCGGTCTGTTTGGCTTTGGAAGCGACATAGACCTTGCTGGCGGGGTCTTCGCCAACCAGCACAACGGCCAGCCCGGGTGTAACACCGCTCTCGCTTTTAATGCGGGCAACTTCTGCGCCGACCTTTTCACGCAACTTGGCGGAAAACGCCTTGCCGTCAATGATTGTAGCATCTGCCATTTCAATATCCTTCGTTCACTTTTCATTTTACCGCCGTAGGCGGTCGAACTTTTTTGGCTAACCAGACTTAACGCAAAAATACGTAAAAACTTGGGTCCAGACGCCCTGCGATATGCCGCAAACGACACCGCGACGCCCTAACTGTCAAGTATCGCCCCCATCGCGGCGGCAAGATCGCCGGGCTTGCCGGAAATGCTCAGGGTTTTGTCACGGTCCGTCGCGCCCGCTGTAACCCTGAACAGGGATTTCGCCAGCTTGCAGTGCTTCGAAAGCAGCTTGATGACGGCGACATTGGCCTTGCCGTCTTCAGGCACGGTGGTGACCTGTACCTTAAGCCGTGTCCGGCCGTCGGTGCCCTCGATCACGCCGCCAAACCGGTTTGCGGCGGCCTTTGGCGTGACGCGCAGAAACAGCTCAAGCCCGGCGTCTGTTTCACGAAACGGAACAGACACGGCGCGCTTAACTCATATTAACGAACAACTGGATGATAATATCGCGCAGGAAGATCAGGCCCAGGATCAGCACAACCGCCGACAGATCAATACCGCCCAAATTGGGCAGAGCATTACGAATTGGCTTTAGCACCGGTTCGGTGGCGCGCGTCACAAAATCGCCGATCATATAGACAAAGCGGTTCGACGTGTTGATCACGTTAAAGGCCACAAGCCAGGACAGCACCACACCCGCGATGATAACCCACATATAGATATCGATCACGGTAACGATCAGGCGCAACAGGGGGCCGCCAATAACGTCCATCAGGTCTTCTCCATTTAAATCACACTGCCCGTAACCTACCGGGCCAATGAATCACGCGCAAGAGGCACGCGACGCAGGCATACCCACATGCGCATTATGCCATATACGCCGGGGCCTGCGTTCCCCTATCATTATAGACAGTGGGGCCGTAGCTCAGTTGGGAGAGCGCCACGTTCGCAACGTGGAGGTCGGGAGTTCGATTCTCCTCGGCTCCACCATCATTTTTCGGTCCGGCAAAGCCGGATGAAACGATTAAGGATCGTTTCAAGGAAAATGCCCCCCCTTTATCCACTGCTGTGACCGTGCGCACAGAATCCACACGCATGACGTGTTACGACTATGATGTTGTTTACCTGTTCCGTTTTACCGAAGGCTGTATCTAATCATGAAAAACCTGAGGCTGATTCACAAGGTGGCGCGGTGTCTTCGCCTGCCATCGCCATTTTTAGCCCTTTTAATCATTCTCGCCGCCCCTGTTGCATCATATGGTTTTGAGCGGCTTGAGGTTGACGATGTGCGGGTTGTCGCATGCGATGCCTATTCCGAAGACGCCTGTAAGGGCGTTAAGAAAGCCATCGACAAGCTATCCATGAGCAAGTGGTGGAAAGTCCCGGCCACAGATGCCATGGGGGATGGTTTCCGCGCAAGGGCACAATTTTATGCGCAAAACCAGAACTCCACGACAGGCACACTGTACCTCACCCTGGAAATTGACGGGAAGTCCTACACCTCAAGCCACAAGATGAAGAAAAGCGCTAACTTCGCCTCGGCAAAATGGATTTTCGACGAGTAACTCGCCCCACATCACCCACCAAACACAACGCTCTTGATCTAACTATGGGCTGCGCGCGCTTGAGACAACAACCGCAAGGATTTTATCGCGATAGAATATACTCGTTATGCAGAATCTTTAAGACGCTCGTAGAAACAGTCTCTCAAATCTTTATTGTCACGTTCAAATTGAGCGAGTGAAATGATATGGGTGAGGTTAACTCCGTCATTTGAAAGCGGCAACCGGACGCCGCCATACACTCTGTACAAGCCTTCTGTATTTGCTTCCTCATCCGCCATCATCATGAAAAACACAGGCTTGGGGTCTTCCGCAAATTTTTTAAATTCCTCTGCGACAGCAATCCCTAGTTTCTCCGGCTTGAGATCATGAACGAATTTATTGGTATAATCCCAGCCCTCAAGCTCACAGACTCTTGTGCCAATGAAGCGGTACTGAAATCTAAATGGCTCTCTCAAGACATCGACAAGATACATATAGGGAAGCATTTTCGCTGGAAATGCATCAAAGTTCAGATCGCGCCACCTGGGTGCAAAATGCTCGCCACGTGCCAAATCCCAAATACGATGGAAATGATCAAGCATGGGGAACCGCCTATTGCCCAAACAGCCCCTCACATAAACAGGGGCCTGCTTTGCTGTAGTTAGCATTGCCACGCTCAAACCACCTCCTTGCTACTCATCTCGTCGATTTTCCAAGACCAACAGACGTGCGCCTTTTTATGTTTATCGACAACTTTTATATACTCGCGTGACGATAATCATAGATTATAATACTATAATTGCTATAATAGATGCGTGCACTTTAAAAATCCCCATAGAAAACTTATAGCAACCTCTAAAACAATAGCGGCAAGTTTTTCAAAGCGTGGTTGGCTATTTTTATTGTAAAGAGCATTCCATCCGCATCACAATCAATCATCATCGATACTGGCAGCGCTTACGCACTTGGCCAGCCAGAGGTTCGATCCAATTGCGGCCTACGCACAGACAACGTAATACAACCAGGGCGAGTGTAATCCTATCATTATGGCCCGGTTTTATTATCCTTTTGCATTATTAGGGCTTGGATACTATTCTCTGATACTACTTGTCCGATATTTTCGGACCCCATTTGCAAAGAGAATTACATGCCGACTCATGTTGATGTATACATAGGCAGGAAGATACGCGAAGCGCGCCTATTAACGAAAAGCCCACAAAGCGATTTGATGACACAGACTGAACTGGGAGAGGTCGTGGGGGTTAGCTTTCAGCAAATCCAAAAATATGAAAACGGCACCAACCGCATCAGCGGCTCACGGCTTTGGCAGATCGCCGAAGCTCTAAACCGCCCTATAAATTTCTTCTTCGAAGACGTTGCTGAAAAAAAGAAAGAACCAAGCATTTCCGATAACGCGATCATAACGGCAAAGATGTTTCATGAGTTACCTGATGGCGATGTCAAAAAGCAGGTGTACAAACTTATTAAATCCTTTCACTCTCTAAAAGCTGTAAAATAATATCTGGCACCATATTCCCTTGGGCAGAGAAAGATGGTCAATCGACCTCAAGACACGCTGTTAACGCAAAATAGTAAGTGGTGGGTTGATGAAATCGGTGGATTTCATTGCGCCGAAGATGTGGACGTCTCATTTGACTCCCTTTTCCTGCGCCATCTTGGGCAACTAAAGCTCCAAGTCGAGTGGGACAAACTCCGCATAACCTGGGATATAGGGAAAGTATCAAGCGTTACAATTGCATGTGTCATCGCACGCCTGAACGAACTCAGTGCGCAGGTCCCTGTTTTGTTACGGTATTATTACCACGGTTGGGCCGAGGAACTATGCACAGGCCCCGAGGCACTAAATATCGCTGCGCAACGCATAGCAACGATACAACGCTTCAAGTCCGTTGAACTCGCATGCTCTACCCACATAAAAGTACATAATCTTGACGATATTCAGACTGCCTCCTCCGTAATCCAGCAGAATTATCGCTTATGGCAGGATACTGAGGGAAACCTTGGTAAAGCTTCACAAGAAGAATGCTCCAGTCATCTTCCAAACATCGTGATGTACCGTCCTGATGCCCAGACGGGAAACTTGGTGTTTTCATGGGTCGGCACTCAATCCTTGTCTGCCGTTGTCCATGGCAGATCGTGGGCTGCGACGGCAATCAGGCACGATTCTGTTGATCCGCTTGGTTCGGAAAGGCCGGACTACGTCACACAAGTCAGCTCTGCATATCAAAACGTATGGCATACAGGAGAGCCCCATTATTCTCATATCAGAACTCTCCTGACACCGCAGGACCGTGAGCCGAGTTGGCTTTCCTACCAGCGGCTATTAACCCGCTTCAACCTTCATGACGGACGCCCCGCCTTGTTTTGCCTGTCAATGAAAAACAACAAGATCAACATACCTCTTGCGGGCGCATCATAAGCTGCTCGAGCTCCTGACCTGTCATCCAAACGAGATATTCATTATGTGTTTCCTCATCGGATGACACGTTCCAGCGTAATCCGTGCGGGTGCATATGCAGATAGCCATGACGCACTGAAAGCCCCGTCCTGATAACTTCAGGAGCGATCAAGCAATAGATAAAATCTGGATTAAATCTAACGTTTGCCAATAACATGGCAAGGTTAGCAAGACGCGATGCCAAGTGGCGCCCCCTAAACTCCTTATGAATCCAGAGCTCTCCATGATAGCAAACCCGGCCCGTTATTTCATGAGATGCGGGCGCATTATCAAATGCGGAGTTTTCAAAATCCGCATTGACACCAGGTGGGCGGTATAATGTCTGATTGGCCTGCCAATGCTGCGAAAGTGTTGTTCCGCTGAGATCGTTAAATCGTACGGCTTGTAGATGCACTATTTCACCATCGCTGTTGGTCCCCTTAATCCAAAATCCGTTTGTCGCATCGATATCGCAATATCGAGGGTCGAACATCGGTGAAAGTTCCTTACGATCCGGATTCGTCTCTATCACTTCGAGGAGTTGCCGGAAGTCCTGCTCGAAGCCAATACGCATCCCTTGTGATTGATTTTGCACGTCACGTAACAGGGAGATGATTTCACTAATGGCCGTTTCGCTAAAAGTCGCATCCTCAATATTGAGGGCTTGAATAATCGCATTCATAGTTCTTCTCCTTTCAATTCTCTCGACACGAGTATCAATCAAGGAGATAATGCCGTTGATTCGCAATCCGAATCAACGGATTGTGTGACAAAATGCCTCTTAGTTGAAAATCTCACTATACTAAATTTATAATGCTCGCATAAATTGCTTATCAGGAATAAATTACCCCTTATAGTCCCCCTGACTTACTAGGTTTCTTATGTCGCTCAATTTTCGGCGCCACACAACTGAGCTTGCCAGGCTTGCATTACCGATTGTGCTTGCTCGCTCTGGCATCATGTTGATGACCACGGCCGATATCGTGATGGTCGGGCATTTGAACTCACAAGAGCTCGCCTACCAAAGCATAGGATTATCGCTGATCATGCCGATGGTTGTGATTGGCCTGGGCTTACTAAGCGGCACGTTGATTATGAGCGCCAACCGCTTTGGTGCGCATGATCTGACAGCGTGTGGTGCGGTCTGGAGAAACTCACTGCCCTACGCACTCTGCCTCGGTATTGCCGGAATGGGAGTCGCTATATTCGGTGAGGCCATCCTGACCTTAACGGGGCAATCCCCATCCTTATCGCTACATGGTGGCGAGGTCATGCGCGTCAGCGGCTACGGATTACCGGCGTTCATGATCCTGTTAACAACGGCGTTCTTTCTGGAAGGTATAAAGCGACCCGGTCCTTGGGCAATCATCGTTCTGGGAGCAAATGTATTAAACATTTTGCTGAATTGGGCATTAATTTACGGGGAGGCCGGATTCCCGACATTAGGTGCACTGGGCGCTGCATGGGCCACAACCATTGCACGCTGGTTCATCGCGATTGCCTTGGTCGTTTATGTCGTAAAGATGGAAGATCACTGGCGCTTTGCGACACGCGGACCGTTATTTCGCGTTACAAGTATATGGCGCCAGCAGCGCCGAATTGGTTACGCCACAGGCATCGGTGTAGGTGCAGACTCATGCGCATTCGCAGTACTGGGGATTTTTGCTGGCTGGCTTGGCCCATTACCCGTTGCAGCATTCGCGTTAACCTTCAATCTGATCACAATGGTGTTTATGGTAACGCTCGGTATCGGATCTGCAACGGCCGTCCGGGTCGGCATTGCACATGGTCGCAATGACAGCTCTGGAGTCATGGTTGCAGGATGGACAGGGCTGGCGGCCAATTCCATCATTATGTTGGCTTTCGGCGGTCTATTTATCATTGAGGCAGATACGATTGCGGCGATATTTACCGATGACGCTGCATTAATCCTGACGGCTATCCCAATGGTTGGTTTTATCGCCTATGTCCTGCTTATAGACGGCGGACAGTCTGTTATCGCCAATGCCCTCAGAGGGCGGCAGGATATCTGGACGCCATGCGCTATACAGCTCATCAGTTATTTCGGTGTTATGGTTCCAGTAGCCTACTACCTCGCATTTCTGGCTGAACATGGAGCCATGGGTTTGGTCGAAAGTATGCTAATCTCCAGTATTCTGGCAATTTGTCTTCTGGCTTACCGGTTTAATCTACTGAGCTCCAGAGACACCAAGCTCCAGCGGCATGAAGCATCCATCACGTCAAAGGGTGCTAAAAACATCGATCCATCATAATAACCCGCCAAACGCCACGCGGCATTTCAAGCCAGCGGGCAGGGCGTAGTCCGGGTTGGCTAATTCCAGCCGCACGCCAAAGGTGCCACTTGCGGCATCGAAAACCTTGTCCACGACCGCGACCGTTGCGTCATAGGTACCGCCGATTGGCTGTTCGGGCATGACGCGCGCGGCCATACCCCGCGTAATGACGCTATAGAGCTCAATGGGGACATAAACCTCGACATTCAGCGGGTCCATCTCGGCAATGATCATCAATGGCGACTGGTCATAGGCGTACTCGCCAGGTGCCATGGTGCGTTCAGTCACCACGCCATTGACCGGGCTGTAGATGGTACGACGATCCAGCGCAACCTGTGACTGGCGCAGGCCAAGCCGCGCCAGCTTCATATCGAGCTCGGCCGAGCGGACCTCAATCTTTGCCAAAAGACGCGCCGTCTTAACCTCATCAAGGGTTGAGGCGGGGATCACCCCCTTGGCATTCAATTCCTCGGTCCGTTTCAACCGGTCCTGCTCAAAGCCCAGCCGCGCCTTGCTGGCGGCGACCTCGACATCGTTGGTGGCGCGCACACGAGCCAGTTCGACCTCGGCTTCTTCCATGGTTGCTTCAAGGGTCGCCAGCACATCACCGCGCATCACCGTATCGCCACGATCCACGGTCATGGTTTCAATCACGCCTTCACCGGAGCTGCCGATCTTGGCCACCGTGCGCGGTTCGATAATGCAATCAAGCTCGCCGCCAAGCGGGGGCAAGGTCTGGGCCAGTGCCGGGGTTGCGAAGCACGCCAGCGCAACGCTAAGCAGACACCTGCGGAAAAGCTGTATGACTTTTGTATTCATTCCATTTGCCCCGAAATCGCCAATGTTCGTTTCATGCGTGTATCCATGCTCAATAACTCGGCGCGCTGCTGCGCGGCCTTGCGCTCGGTCATGATCTGCGCCAGCGGAAAGACCAGCGCATCCCACCAATCTTCACGCAACCGAGCCAACCCGTCCAACACAGAACCCAAGACATGCGTGCGCAATGGCGTAAGCAATGGGTCTTCGCGAGATAACAGGTATTCCAGCCCCGACGCATCGCTTGATGGAGCATCGCCCTGCACCGCGCGTGCAGCGGCGACAATACGGCGTTCGGTACGGCGCAGAGGCTGGCACTCAGCCATAATGATATGAACACGCCCCACGCCAGCCGACCCCTGCTCACTGCCACGCGACAGCCAGGTCGCAAGGTCGCTCAGCACGACAACATTGGCACGGCCAAGATCGCCTGGTGCGGCATCGTTATCAGCTGCGGCGCCCAGAACTTCGTGGGCGATCTGCGCGTTCGATAAAGCCTCGGCAATATGTTCGGCACCATCGGTACTGCGCGCGGCGATGACGATGGCGCTGCCCGCGTCGCCCAGCGTCCGGGTGCGCTCAACGATTCCTGCCATGTGCGTATCCGCGTCGGGCACGATCCGGCGCGGCGGGGAAACATAGCTATCAGGGGTCGTGCGCACCACCGCCAGACAATAGGTCCGCCATAGCTCACGCGCTGCGCCGTACGTCGTTTGCGTTGCGCCACACAGGTGGGCATACCGCATGAAGACACGCGCATACGCCGAGCGCGCCGCCGGCACCTTGCGTCCACTCAACGCAATGCCCTCCTTGGCCTCGATCATCTGGCGTAAACCGTCACCGATATGGGGTTGTGCAATCAGGTGGTTCAACACCGCATCCTTAATCTGCAACGCATTATCATCAACGTCGTAATGCACACCACGTTCCAGCAGCGTCTGTGCGATCAACGCCTGGCGCACCATTTCCTCACGTTGCACGGCAACACGCCACGATCCCCCAAACGGACCGCTCAGCGCGTGCACGCGCGCGCAGCCCTGCTCGCTCAGATCAATACGATACTCGTCCGTGTCAACGGTGTAATCCGTTTCAATGGATAATGCGTGCGCGATTTCAAACGCCTGCCGCGTCATCAATGCTGCCGTATCACGGCCAACTTCACGCGTGATGACCAACGGCATCAGCGCATTTTCAAGCAGCACCGTATCGGCCTCGTCAATGATGGCGAAGCTCAAGCCGCGCAAACGAAGCCCTTCGCCCGATGGCTGTTCACGGCCGGCCAGATTGCCGAGCGCAAGGCGGCGGTTCACAGCAAACGCCCGTGATATTTTCAACTCCAGATTGCTCCGCCGCGTGCCCAGCAATATGCGGTCGCGCAGATGATCAAAGGCAACCTGCTGGGCTGCCACATGCACGATGTCACATTCATAGGCATCATGACGCTCTTCCGCCGCGCTCAGCGCCTCGATTACACCGACGCTCAAGCCCAGTGCATCGTAGATCGGTCGGGCAATATCTGCGAGTTGCGCCGCGCGTGCATCATCGGGGGCCAGAACATGAACCGGCTTGCCCGCCAGCGCGGCACACGCCGCAGCGATCGTGATGGCAAGCTGGCGCTCTGATGTATCTTCAATTTCGGCAATACGGCCATGCAACATGGCAACGGCGCCACGCAATACGCCGTCACTGGTATCACGTGATACCGTCTGCCGTACGGCGGCACAGACCAGCGGCAGCACCTTGCCCAATGCCGCCGTAGTAAAACCTTCACGTCGCAAGCCGCGCCGTGCCTGATCATGTTGCTCTGGTGTGGCGGCGTAGTCCTCCGCCGCAACGTCGGCAATCAGGCCACGCACGCGACCTGACCACAGCCGTGACAACACGTGCGCAAACGGCGCACGCGCACTGCGAACCGCGCGCTCCAGCGATGCGGGGTCGTGATCGGCACGCTCTGCGTAAACGAATACGTCAGGCACGGTGATGGGGGCAGACTCAGACATCGAACTGCCTCAGGAACAGTTGACGCAGATCGCGATAAAATCGCCATGCCAATGGTTCATATCCGTGACTGAACCGTACATAGGCACGCTCGCCAACGCGCACAGTCGGTGCACCTGCGTTAAACCCGATGTCGAATTGAAAATACCGCTCAAAGGTCTTTCGTTTTTCCGTTTCGCTCGGATCTATGTTGATATTGCCGCCGCCCTGCGTGCTTAGCACCATGCTGGGCAGTTCATTGGCAGCGGCGGGCACCTCGCGAATCATGCGGGCCACGTTGACGGCTGAAATTTGCCCCGCAAAGCGCACGGCAACGTCCTGTGTGCGGCGGCGCACCAGATCGATATCGGCCTGTGAAACAATCACACGGACAATGGGCTCTGCGTAATCCACCACAAAACCCAGCAGCTCACCTTTTTTGACAAACCGACCTTCGTTATCGCCGCTCTTGGGCAGAATAAAGGTGCCGTCAGCGGGGCTACGCAAAATCAGGTTCTCAACCTTTTTATATTCGCGTTCCAGTTTCGCACGAGAATGCCGCAGCTTTTCCTCGATCACGCCCGACTGCACCAGATCCTCGACCTGGGCTGCTTTCAGGCGCAATTCCAGTTCGCGCACTTCGGCGTGAATCACGCGGACTTGTGATTTAGCCAGGGGATCTTCCATCTCGATAATGGGCTGCCCGCGGCTCACGATGTCGTTGTTTGCGGCCAAGGCGCGCACGATGGCGCCGTCACTTTTGGCGTGAACGCGCGAGTCCTCGGGGCTCCACACCACACCCTCTGCCATGGTTGCGTAGGGCAACGGGATCAACAGCAGCACCGCCGCACCTGACGCCAGCACGCCCGCCGTCGCACCAACCGCGCGGCTACGTTGTGCACGCAGGCGTGGTGAGCGCAGCACAAAATTGAAGCCCTTGAATACGGGCATGACAAACATTGTTAGCCCGGCCCAAATCGCCATCGCGATACCAACGGTGAAAAACTTTGACGCCACCAGCATGATGATGCCCGTCATCACCGTCATGCGATAACAGAATGCGGCGATTGAATAGAATACAAACCACGGGGCCTCGCCACGCGCGGTTCGTGGTGCTTCGTCTTTTGAGCCATAGACGTAGCGTTGCAACAGATAAAAGAAATATTTATTGGCGCGCGATCCCAGATTGGGGATTTCAATCAGGTCGACAAACACATAGTAGCCGTCAAACCGCAGCAGCGGGTTGCCATTAAACAGCAGGGTTGAAACCCCCGCCGTAAACATGGCGTTAAATGCCATGGCGCGCACGATGCCGGGCTCTGCCGCGATCCATACAAACAGTGCGAGCGACGCCACAAAGACCTCAACCACGATACCGGCGGCACCCACGATTGCGCGGCGCTGCTTTTCGCGAAACGCGGCAGAGGCCGAGGCATCAACATACGGTACCGGCATGAACAGCAGGAACAGCACGCCCATTTCGTGCACCTCGCCGCCCCAGACCTTGACCGCGTATCCATGGCCCAGCTCGTGCAGTCCCTTAATCAGGGGATAGACCACGATCATCATCAGTATATTGTCACTCGACAGCACCTGGTCGACGACATTCTCGCTCAGCGCGTCCCAGTGCTCGCCTGCCAGAAACACCGCCAGCAAAACCACAGATATCCACAGTGCAACGCCGGGTCTTGAAAATAGGGGTCGCACAAACGGCAATGTCGCATCGAGGAAACTGTTGGGATCAATTAACGGCACACGAATTGCCAGTGGGTTTTTGAAACGCTGCCAAAAGGCCTTGCGACGCGCCGTGATCGAGCGTTCTGATAATTCATCCACATCGGACTGGGTATCGGAATGCAGCACGTCAGCGCTGTGCATCTGGGCCAGAAGCTGGATCACTTCGTCTTGCGAGGGCAGATCATCGCCGAGACGTTCGGCGGCCATTTCCCATATTTCCTGTACTGTGTTTTTACCGTCCATCAGTCCGATCATCAGATAGGCGGCGGGCGTGAACTGGTTAAACCGGCCAGACGCATGATCCTGCAGGACGTACCAGACCTCGCCACGAAATTGCTGGCGATGGATTTGCACGTGGCTACGCAACCGGGGGTTCAATCCAGCGACGCGATACCATGATGCGCTATAGGGTGAGGATGCCATGGCATGTCCTGCCCATCAGGGCATTAGCCCCCATGTCCAGAGACGCAACCAGTCAATGATCTTATGACTCCAGATCCAGATCAGGTGACGGCTCTCTATATCAATTTTGCCGATACCTTCCATGCCAGGTCGCAGACGTTTCGTACTTTCAAGCAGTCGTGCTTCGACCTGAAAGAAATTGCTGCCTTCGCGCGCGTCCGATATGGGCGTTATTTTTTCCACCACCAGCATTTGTGGTTCATCAGGAATGGACGAGACGAGCAACACGCCGGACTGGCCCACAGAAATTTCCGAAATATCGGTTTCGTCCACATCAAGGATCACACGGTAAGCGTCGAGCGGTGCAATTTCGAACAGCACGTCACCGCGCTGGACCGAGGTGCCGATAGACTGGCTCAGGTCACCCGATACCACCAAACCGTCAAACGGCGCATGTAACTCGGCACGCGCAAGCTGTTCGTCGATCAATTCAATCTGGGCATCGGATTGTTCGATCTGTGCCTTGATGATGTTTGCTTCGGCGCGATCGTGTTCGGCAAGTGCGCGGTCATATTCCGCCAAATGCTGTTGACGTGTCGCATCCCAACCCAAACGCTCCAGCGTCAATTCCTTGTCGTCGAGCGCAGCGAGCAGTTGCCCATCGTGCACCACATCGCCAGCGCGCACGAACTGGTTCAGCACGTAGCCATTGAACGGGCCGACAATGACGCGTTGGACCAGACCTTCCAGCCGTGCGTCCGCGGCAACCCGGTAATCACCCTTGGCCGTGGCAAAAAATATTGCCAGTGTAACAAGCAGGCCCACCATGACCTTGCGGCCATAATATCCCGCGCCGATATGACGCGACAGTTCAGCGCGCGCGGCGTCCATAATGGTTCTGATCAGTGGCTGTTCGCGCCGACGCAATTCAACAAGCATAGGCCCGAGTGCGGCAACCACGCAGTCACACAGATCAACATCGACTTGGCTGAAGGCCTCGTCCTGTGGGCGCTCAAACGTCACAGCCCCGGCCAGGTCCTCGCCAACCACAAACGGTACACTTAGCACCGCGCCCGCGCCGAGCTCGCGTGCGAGTTCCCCATGCGCATGGGTTACAATTGTTTTTTTATTGTTTTCAATGGGATACAAGATAACCGCAGCTTGATCCAGAGCCTCGTCCATGGCTGCGCCGATGGCGCGAATCAGGTTCATTCGCTTGGCAAACTGCGACGTGTGCGACAGTGTCTTAACATTGGCATGGCCGCTGTCGCGAAAACCAATGCTAACCCGGCTGCAATGCATGCGGGTTGCCAGATCGCTTGCCACCATGGTGCAGGCGCTGTCGAACGAGTCCTGATCAAGCACCGCCGCAACCAGATCAAGCGCAAGTGTGGTCTGTTTGCGTGTGTTACGTTCATAGGCAGACTCACGGCGGCGGATAATATTTTCCATCCACGCCGCGCCCCACTGTAGCTGGCGCATAATCATTCGCAGACCGGCCTTGGGCTGGGCCTCGATCTCTATGGCGACAACGCCGTGGATTTGGTCGTCGATGATAAAGGGGTAGGCCAGATCGCAGTGCTTCTGGAATTCGTGCTCGTCCTGTGTCTTGCCGTGAACAATGCCCGAACGCTTGGCCAGTGCTTTTTCTGCCGTGGCAAGCAAGCCGGGCGTACCGCCGCGTTCCTCAATGCCATTGGGCCAGTATGCAACAGCGGCAAATGGCCCATCATCAGGCTCTCCCAGCACAATGACTCCATGCAGTGTGCCGGGGATCATCTTGCATTGCAGGGCCAGCCACGCAGGCGCTATGTCGACGGGACTTTTCGCATCACCGATCTGCTTCCATAACGCCTGATCAATGACCGTGACGTCTCCACCACTAACCTTCGCAGGTGCAGCCCCGTCTGCCTCGGCAGATGCCTCGACGGGAACAAGTGATAATTTGGGATCGTTACCCTCGGCCATAGCCGAACTGCTCCGTCTCCATCGCTGTTACGCCTGTCGCGCGGCGCGGCGATTAAGCCCCGCCGCGCGCACCGATTTACAGTGCGACAAAAGTCTAGTTGCCGCCGGGCTCGATGTTCAGTGTGCCGTGAGCATTTTCATAAGATTTGACAATGGCATCGAGTAACACAAGTAACCGCTTGGAAGCGTATGGTGTCAACACGATACGGTCACTCAGTTGGACCTTTACATCGCTGCCCTGACCCATGTTCCATGACTGATTGGTGCCGAAAAACAGGGTCACTTCCTCGCGCGTGCTAGCACCATTAACGACGTTTGCAAACGTCGTGCGCATCTGCGAGTCATCCCAGATTACCTTGGCCTCACCGCCGCTGCGACCTGTTGCTGCTGCGCCCGTCGCTGGGGCTGCTGGTGCTTTTTGCGTTGTGGCTTTTTCCGTTTTGTCTGCCATGTCCATCCCTATATTTTATAGTTGCAGTTTATGTTCGCATCCTCGCGGCAATGATAGCGCGATTATGGATTTTTACAAATTTTTTGTTGAAAAATCAGTGCGTTACAGCACTGACTTTGCGCACAGCCGAGTGACGCTTACTTTACTATCTTATTTTTTCTTACCGTGCCCATTGCCAGAGTTGCCATTGCTGACCAATCCGAAATCAGGCATGAGATCATCGTCATCATCTGTACCGTCCAATGCATCGTCATCGACACCACTTGTCAGCCAGGTCATCCCGTCATTATCTACCACGCTATCGCCCAAACCCGGATATGCGCTCGTATCATTCACGGCCTGACCAATCCATGGGTTTTGCCATGAAATACTAAATCCATGATCGTGATGGCGGTCGTGGTGATCATGCCATTCCCAACCATGATCGTGATCAGAGCCGCCTTTTTTGACGCGATCATCACCGGTGCCGCCATCCAGATCATCCTTGCCGCTACCGCCATACAATGCGTCATCGCCTGCATCGCCGCGCAGTGTATCCTTGCCGCTACCACCAAACAGCAAGTCATTGCCGTTGCCGCCTTCAAGCCGATCATCGCCATTCTGTCCGAACAGAACATCGTCGCCATCACCGCCTGAAATAACGTCGTTACCGCCATGGTCATGGTCGTGGCCCTTGTGCTCGCCATGATGCCCATCATGGCCGTGGCCAGCGTGAAGACCGAGGTTTCCATGATGGTCGTCTATCGGCTCAATTTCAAAACCACTGACAATGCCGGTGCCGTCTGCGCTAAAGGTTTCGCGGACAAGCGCATTATCACCAAACAGTCGGTCATCGCCGGCACCGCCGTCAATCGTATCGTTGCCACCGACCCAGTTCTCATCATGATCATCATGACCATGTTTATGATCGTGTTTATGATCGTGGTGGTCATGCGCATGTTTGTCGTGCGCCAGCAGGCCTTCAAGGTCGGTCAATGCATGATCAACTGCCTGATTGAGGCGCTTGGCATCTTTCTTTGTCACAGGTGCGTCGACAACATTCGGGGTTACGACAGTGGCATCATCGCCGATGATGACGTCATTGCCCGCGCCGCCTGACAGCACATCGTTACCGACCTGATAATCGTATCCATAGCTATAGGGCAGATGATCACTGTCTTTGTGGTTCGACGAATGGTGTTTGTCGTCATCATGGTCGTCATGCTCATGATCCTTAAGGGCATCCGTCTGCTCTTCACGAAGATCCTTCAGGGCGCGCTCTGTATCGCGCAGTGTCCGTTTATCAATATCATCGGCATTATGATCATGATGTTTGGTGTGCTGCGCACTGATGGTCGGAACATACATGAGCCCGTCATCACCGATGATCAAATCATCATCTGCACCGCCATCAATCGTATCATTACCGATAGAGAACGTGTGCAGTTCAGGGTCAACCAGCTCCTCATGCTTATCATGCTTGCCGCTCGCATTGTCGTTCACAGCATCGTTAACCAAACTCTCAAATGTCTGATGCCCAGCTGTATGAATAGCAAAGTCGAAATCCATGGCAATATGTTCAAGATCACCAAGCAGGCCAAGGAATTCAACGGCTGAATCCTGATGCCTGTTCACGTCGATCGGGCTGCTGGCCGTACCCGGAATAACGATCACGCCCTCATCGCCGATGATCGTATCCATTCCATTGCCGCCAGAAATGGTGTCGTTACCAATGCCGATATCGTGGTCGTGCACTTCACCGAGAACGGTGTGCTCGACGAGATCAACACCGTATGAAAGATCGAGAAGTTGGCTCTGAATACGTTCGAATGTGTGCGCAATGCTACCCAATGTGTCGTCTATTACCTTCAGTCCGGTTTCAAGCGGTGCCATGACCCGGCCATTGTCGCCAAAGATAAGATCATCACCATCGCCGCCATCAATCGTGTCATTGCCATAGAGCGCGTCAGCATTATGCGCAATATCGGGGGTGAATGACGCAAGAGGAACAGAGACCGTGCCGTCGGTGCGCATCAATGCATCATCGACTGACAGATCATGGAACATGCCAATGTGCTCGGGAACCAGATTAATGCCCGGCGTAACAACACTTGAACTCATCGGGTTCATCGTCATCCACGGCATGACGAGCGAGCCGCCCTGCTCAAGAGCAATTGGCACAGCCGTATCACCGGTCGTTCCGATAAGCCGCACACCATTGACGATATTCGGGATATCGGTTTCAAGCGCGCTCAGGTTCGATGCGGCGTCGCCAAAGATCAGATCATTACCGGCACCGCCAGCGATCGTATCATCGCCACGCTGGCCGAACAGAACGTCATCACCTTCGCCGCCGTCGAGAATATCATCCTGCGCATCAACCAGATCAATAAGGATCATATCGGTGCCCCAGGCACCGCTCACGGGATTGATAGACTTGCCGCCAACACCGCCATACCCATTGGAGGCCATACCGCCCGCTTCATAACTACCGGTCAGAAGAACCATATCGCTATTGGCGATTTTCTGTGCAAATGCCGGATCGGCAGCCATTCCATCGGGCGTATCCATGCCGATCACTTCGCTGATATATCCGACGTCTTCAAGCAGCACATCGCGGTGGAACGAGCCGCTGGAATTAATGCGGGCTGTGCCATCAGCGTTCAGTGCACGTGACACCATGCCGACATCGCCAAGCACAACGTCATTGCCCGTACCGCCCTGGATGGTGTCGCTGCCAAGCTCGCCAAACAGTTCATCATCACCGGCACCGCCATCAATCGTATCGTTGCCGCGCTGACCATGAATAATATCTTCGCCATCGCCACCAGATAGCGTGTCATTTCCTGCGACATAATCAATGTCATCAAAGCGTGTGACGCTCCGAACCACATCGGCAAACGGATCAGGGTGCCTGACGTATGACCCATCCGGATTTTGGCTGCGCACGATCACACCATTGTCGCCAATGATGACGTCGGCCTCGGTGCCGCCGTCAACGATATCGTCACCGTCGCTGCCACCGATTACATTATGCCCACCGGTGATGTCATCTTCGCCAGCACCGCCGAACAGATTGTCTCCGCCCTGCTGGCCAAGAATGAAGTCATCGCCGCCATCGCCATAGATCGTATCGCTGCCGCCGCCGTCAGCCGCGCCGGTAAATATAGACGTATAGTTCAGCTCAGCATCAAGGTGTCCGTGATCACCGAGCAGTACATCGCTATCGCCACCGCCGGAGATCATATCCGAACCAGTGCCGCCAAATACGATATCGCGGCCATCACCGGCATGGATGGTGTCGTCGCCACCAATCGTCGGGTCGGTACTTTCAATGCTCAGCAGCACACTCGCACCAGTGAACAGTGCTTCACCATTATCGCCGAGGATAATATCGTCGCCTGAGCCGCTCTCTATAAAGTCACCCGCAGCGCCACCCATGATGACATCAGGGCCGTTGCCCGTGGTGATCACGTCAGCACCGCCGTGGCTCGGATCAGTGGTCCGGATCAGCGTCAGCACACCAGCGTTGGTGAACGATGCCAGACCATTATCGCCAAGCACGATGTCGCGCAGCACGTCGTCGCCGCTCGCCAGTATAATGTCAGCCCCGCTGCCGCCCATGACCACATCGGGGCCGTTGCCCGCAACAATGGTGTCCGTGCCGCCAAGCGTCGGGTCACTGGTTTCAATATGGGTCAGTGTGCCGTTCAGGAAGTGCGCGAAGCCATTGTCACCAAGGATAATGTCGGCTGCCGCATCGCCCGGATCAATCGCAGCGTAATCACCCGCTGCAATCGCTGCCAGCGCCGCATCAACATCAGCCTGTGCGCCAGATGTGGCGGCCAGAATAACGTCATCGCCACTGCCGCCCAGAACAACGTCATCGCCATTGCCCGTGGTGATCACATCGGTGTCACCGTATTCAGGGAACGTCGATGTGATGTAATCGAGAACGCCAGCCGCATCGAACGTCGCCAGGCCGTTATCGCCCAGCACGATGTCACGTGCGCCATCGGTGCCACCGGCCAGAACAAGATCAGAACCGATGCCACCAAACACGATGTCGACGCCGTTACCGGCATGGATCGTGTCATCGCCACCAATCGTTGGATCGGTGCTTTCAATGCGGCGCAGGATGCCGTCGTCGGTGAACGTGGCCTCGCCGTTGTCACCCAGAATAATATCATCGCCTGAACCGCTGCGAATGTCATCGCCAGCAGCGCCGCCCATGATCACGTTCGGGCCGTTGCCCGTGGTGATCACGTCAGCACCGCCGTGGCTCGGATCAGTGGTCCGGATCAGCGTCAGCACACCAGCGTTGGTGAACGATGCCAGACCATTATCGCCAAGCACGATGTCGCGCAGCACGTCGTCGCCGCTCGCCAGTATAATGTCAGCCCCGCTGCCGCCCAACACGGTGTCCTCGCCGCTGCCGACATGGATGGTGTCATTGCCGCCGCTGGTCGGGTCAATGCTTTGAATGCTGCTCAGGATACCGGCAGTCGTAAACACGGCCTCGCCGCCATCGCCGAGAATAATATCGTCGCCCGAACCACTGCGAATGTCATCGCCAGCCGCGCCGCCCATGATCACGTTCGAGCCGCTGCCCGTGGTAATCACGTCAACGCCGCCGTGGGATGGGTCGGTAGTGCGGATATAGTTCAGCACACCGGCGCTGGTGAACGTAGCCAGACCATTATCACCCAGTACGATGTCGCGCAGTGTATCGGTGCCACTCGCCAGAATTTCATCATCACCGCTGCCACCGATTACGGTGTCTGCGCCGTTGCCGATATAAATGGTGTCATTGCCACCGCTGTCTGGATCAGTGCTTTGAATGCTGCTCAGGATGCCAGCCGTTGTGAATGTGGCCTCTCCGCCATCGCCGAGAATAATATCATCGCCCGTGCCGCTGCGAATGCTGTCGCCAGCCGCGCCGCCCATGATCACGTTCGGGCCATTGCCCGTGGTGATCACGTCAGCCCCGCCGTGGCTCGGATCGGTGGTGCGGATCAGCGTCAGCACACCGGCATTGGTAAAGGACGCCAGACCGTTATCGCCCAGAATAATATCACGCAGCAGGTCGTCGCCGCTTGCCAGCAGGGAGCCGGAACCGCTCGCCAGAATGACATCGGCACCGCTGCCGCCCATAACCACATCGGGGCCATTGCCCGCAACGATTGTGTCAGAACCGCCAAACGTCGGATCACTGGTTTCAATATGGGTCAAAATACCATTCAGGAAGCGCGCATTGCCATTATCGCCAAGGATAATGTCGGCTGCCGCGTCGCCCGGATCAATTGCGTCGTAATCACCTGCCGCAATCGCTGCCAGCGCCGCATCAACGTCAGCCTGTACACCGGACGTGGCGGCCAGAATAACGTCATCACCGCTGCCGCCAAACACCACATCGGAACCATTGCCCGTGGTGATGATATCTGCGTCGCCGTGGTCCGGCGCCGTGGTTGAAATGTAATCCAGAACACCCGTCGCGTCGAATGTCGCCTTGCCGCTATCGCCCAGCACGACGTCGCGTGAACCATCGGTGCCACCGGCCAGAACAAGGTCTGCGCCAATGCCGCCGATCACGACATCCACACCGTTACCGGCATGAATGGTGTCATTGCCACCAACCGTTGGCTCAATGCTCTCAATGCGACGCAGGATGCCGTCGGAGGTAAACGCGGCCTCGCCGTTGTCACCAAGAACAACGTCGTCGCCTGTGCCCATGGTCAGGGTATCTGAGCCCGCACCACCCAGCACAATATTGTCGCCTTCACCGGCGGAGAGCGTGTCATTGCCGCCAGCGCTGCCTGATGCAGTGGCCAGCGTGACCCTGTGCGCAGCATCACGCAGCACCGTGCCGTGATCGCCGATCATGATGTCGTCAATTGCGCCGCCGGTTAAGTCGTCGCCTGCGTCGCCACCAATAATAATGTTATTGCCGCCATCACCCGTGATGGTGTCCAGGCCGCCGAGGGAAGATGCGGTTGAGATGATATTGTTCGTGGCGCTGTTAACGTTGACCTTGCCGTGGTCACCCAGAATGGTGTCATGGCCCAGGCCGCCGGAAATCGTGTCGCCGCCCGCACCGCCGAGGATGACGTCATCGCCATCCTGGCCATAAATTTCATCCCCTGCACCAGCACTGCCCGATGACACCGCGCGCAGCGCCGTGCGCGCCGCGTCGAATATAACATAGCCATCATCGCCGATAATCGTGTCATTGCCTGCATCGCCATAGATCAAATCGGCGCCAGCGTTTCCGATCAGGAAATCACCGTCGCCGCCGCTGTTGCGGGTCGTTGTACTGATCGTGGCGTACGCAGCGCTGCGCGTCACGTCGGCGTCATCACCAAAGATACGGTCATCGCCGCTGCCGCCATAAATCAGGTCACGGTCCTGATTACCGATCAGGATATCCGCGCCGAAACCGCCGATCAGGGTGTCGTTGCCGTCATCACCATACAGCGTCAGGCCGCCGTCGCCGCCATTGGTCCATTGTGCATTGATAGTGTCATCGCCGCTCTGGCCGTGCACCACCAGGAACTGCGGATCGTTCTCCCAGACTTCGACATAGTCGTCGCCTGTACCGGCATTAAGATCGGTGACCTCGACCACGCCCAAGCCAGCGCCATCGCGGGTGTTGGCAACATAGATCGTATTGCCGCCCGTGCCGGCAGAAATATTGATACGGCTGTCAAAGCTCTGCGATGCTGCGTCATAGTCGGCCTCAAAGGTGCCGCCCGTGGCATCATATGTGATGGCACCCGGCGCCATGCCGTAGATCAGGGACTCTGACAGATAAATCCAGTCGGCGTCCGCATCGGCGGAATCGTCAACATTCAACGTATTGGTGCCGCCCTGCGCATCAATATTGAGTTGGCGCGTCACATCATCAACGCTGCCGTCCTTGGTCACGTTGATCGTATCGTCGCCGCCGCCGGTGTAGAGATTGGTAACCGCTGATGTGCCCTCGACATTAAAGACGTGCTCACCGCTACCGAGCAGAATGTTGGAAACATCGGCGTCGGCGTACTGGATGAAGCCCGCCATGCCAAGGCCGCGCAGCGCATCACCGAATTTCACCTCATCGCCAATATCAGGATAGGTAATGGACGGATCATCCGTGCTGTCCTCGGCACGCGCCACGCTCTTGATGGTCGCGCCGGATTGTATGAGTTCACGCGACAGCGTGGCCTGCGCATCGGCAAGGTCAGCATCGTTATAGATATTGACCGTATCGAGGCCAGCAAACACCTGATCGGTTAGCAGCTCACGTGTCAGCAGAACCTGACGGGTGACGTATTCCTCATGGGTGACCGGGCGCGTGCTGTTGGTGCCGCTGGCATCCGTGGTTTTTTCGCCCGATTCATCATAGTACAGCGGCAAATCAGGTGAATAGACATACTGATCAACGTACTTGGTCTCGTAATAAATCTCGACGTACGGCCATGCCCAGGTGAAGCGATACTTCCAGACCTGAATTTCCTGCTGCACCAGAACCTTGCCACCGGCAGTTTCATGCACATCGATTGTCTTGACCTGTCCATCAGCTTCAAGCTCGACAGCGTTGATCACAACTTGCCCATCGGTGTTGACGAACACGATGTCAGAGGCATCGACAACGGCCTGGAATTTCGGGGTCAAATTTGCATAGAGCACCGGATCAGATACGGATTCGATATGGGCATCACCATCAAAGGTCAGCTTGGCATCAATGCCGTCCAACATATGGGTAACCGGCGCAACATCCATGCGGTCATTGCCCGCCCCGCCAAGGATCGTTGTGTCACCGGAAATATTGTTAACGATCACCACGTCATCACCTGCACCGGTAATCACGTTGGTGGTGCCTTCATGCGTGCTATCGATGGTAAAGGTGTTGTTCGCTGGGTTCAGACGTATTTCAATGTCTTCAAGGTTTTTCAGTTCAACGCCGTCAAAGGCCGTGCCATCAAGCGCCGTACCGGTCCCCATGCCCAACCCGGTCAGGTTGAGGTATGAACGTGCGGGCAGCGAATTCCCGGCGTCATCCACACGTGGCACGTAGGTAATCTTCGCATCCTGAACCAGACCTGCCTGCGTTTTCATATTGCCGTGCACGTCAAGTTTAACATCGCCGTTGGCATCAAGCACCGGCACCTGACCGGCCACCATGGTCGGAATTGTTTTGGCCGCATCGTCAAACAGCAGTTCGACCTCGCGGTCCAGCAGCGGCACCGATGTCGTGACCAACGCACCGTCATCGTATTTACCGGCTTCGTTATGGACGACCACCTGATCGCCGCGCCCATCCTCGAACAGGTCACCGCCATCAATGGTCAGGCGGCCCTTGATATCGGAGACATCAAACACGCCATCGACCTTGAAGGCAAATGCGTCGGGATCGATTTCATAAGGTGCCGGTTGCACTGTCTTGTACTGCTGGACTTCATACCCGGCGTTGTAACGGACTTCTGGAATATCATAGGAATAACTGGTCCGTGGTGCGAACCACCAGCCCCACCAGTCTCTGTGGTCAGCCCTTACAGAATCACGTGCGCCGTTCACCGCAGCACTGAGCGCATCAGCGCGCGATATGACATTATCATTGCCATCAAGGAATTCGACGTATTGGTTGTTGCGTTCAACTGCCGCAAAAATGGAACGCGCACGGGCTTCGGCATAATCCTTGACTGTGGCAGAAGACGTCCATCCCCATTGGGTATGATAAGCGCGGGATTCATTCCAGATACGAAGCTGGTCGTTTATGCCATCCGCGTTGGTATCGGCATGGAATTCGATCTTCGGATCAATTCTGACCTCAAACGCAGGCGGCGAATACGTAAACGCAGGCGGATCAAACACCATGGCCGGATGATCGCCGCCCAGATGAATGGTGTCATCGCCGCTACCGCCACGGATGGTCAGTTCCAGATCAGCCTTGGTGCTAAGCACGAAGATTTTGTCATCGCCGCTGGCCGCATTGAGCTCAAGGCGCTCAATACCGGTGAAGTACGTGATACGCCCCGCGCCCGCGACAAACTGATCGGTCACAACAAACGTGTCGCCGATGGCCGTGCCGTTGATGACCAGGGTATCATTGCCGCTGCCACCGTTGATAAAGACCGGCGCGTTTTGCAGGTAGGTGTACTTGTTGCTGCCGTCACCACCAAACAGATTGGACAGGTTCAGGATGTCTTCCTGACCATCAACCGTATTGTTGGTCGGATCCGGAATTACCAGGAAGGTATTGATGATGAACGTATCGTCATGGTCGCCGCCGTGCAGGTACAGCTTGGCCGCGTTGTGATTGACCTCAAACAGATCATTGCCGTCCTGACCAAAGACATACATCACCGCGCTGTTGCCGTGGGTCATATTGTCCGTATCGGCAACGGGAATGCCATCGGGATACTCGAACGTCTTATTATCTGTATCGGGTATCTGCGGCACCGTGCCGACCACCAGCGTATCATCGCCGAGGCCCATGTTGATGATGGTTGGCATGGCGTTGTCATTTGACAGGACCAGATCATCGCCGCTCAGCGTGTTGATAACCACGCGCTCAACCCCGCGGTGATCGATGAGGTCACGATGATCGACCGCGCTGCCTTCGGGCTTCTCTCCAAACATGATGCGCGCATGGCTTATATCTGCACTATCGCCGCCTAACAATTCGAACTCATCGGCGCCGAGCGTGCCATACAGATGGAGCTCATCAAAGCCGCTGGTGCCACCGCTATCATTAATATTTACGACGGTGTTGCTGTCGCCGCCCAGGGTTACGAGATAGTACTCGTTATAACCCATCGCACTGTTACCGGCGTTATCAAGCGTCGCAATACCCGTCCAGTCGCTAACGCTCTGATCCGTTCCATCAACCGTGATGGTGTTATCAAGATCGCCAACCGCCAGAATATTGTAGCTGTCGCCGCCCGTAATTCTGGCTTCCTGGAACAGGAACTTCAGGTCTTCGACCTCAGCTCCGGCGGCATAGTCATCGCCCCAGTCCTTAACCAGATCAAATTCATCAATATCGAAATTCACACCGGACTTGGAATGATCAATTTCCTTGGTGATTTCGCCCTTGTGGAAAGTCCCACCATCATCACCCAGCATCTGACCCACGACCAGTGTGTCATCGAACAGCGAGATATCGTGATCACGTGTTTCAACCAGCGTATTGTAACCGCCAGCGTCGAAGAACGTATCCACGCCGGCATTACCGGTCACCGTGTCATCACCCAGACCACTATCGAGCACGTCATCGAATGCCGAACCAACCAGCGTATCCGCGCCGGTGCCCGCAATGAAGCTTAAGGCCATCAGGTCCTGATCGGTTTCCCCGATGGCTCCGGCGTTGATGGCGTCAGCGCCGCCATGACTGTAAATGTTCAGCGCATCAAGTGGCGCGAAGCCATTGTAGCGTTGAGCGTTCTGCACCGTGAGCGCCAACCCACCGGCCTGTATGACACGCAGTTCATCACCGTCCGTGCTCAAATCAAAGACATCAGCCCGATTTGCATTCGCACCCTGCCCGCCGTGCAGGATAATGGAATCCGCCGCCAGATCATTGCCGCCAGCCGGAACAATAACTTCGGTGCTGTCCTGCACCATATGGCGGGTACCGTCAGCATTGAGCACCAGCTGCTGGACCATCACTGGTATCGTCGTCGGGTTACCGTTCTCATCAGATTCAAAGACAAGGACATCGACCATCTTGGGCGCGTTCAACTTGTCATCGGTAACCTGATCCGTGGTGGTTGCACCAGCTTCGGTGAGATAGAGCAAGTCACCAGCAACGTTGGTGGCCTGTTCCTGCGTAGTTTTCTGGACCTCTATGGTATCGGGCACCATGACCGGATCGCCATTAATGTCAAAAATGGGAACCGTGACCGTGCTGGTCGTAAAGGATTCACCAAGATCGGTGACCAGGTTGCTCAGGCCCGTGCCCGTCAAATCATTGATGGTCAGAGTATCGGCACCCTCGCCCGCAGAAATGACCATGTTTTCAATGCTGCTCGTGCCCAGCGTCAGCGCCGCCACACCGCCGCTCATAGACAGATTGGTGCCTGCTGTGCTGTGGCGCGACAGGGTGATCGTGGTGTCCGTGTCGGGCCGCACCATATCGATGCTGGTTGCGAGCGTTGCCGCACTCAAATCAATGGTATCGCCATTGGCCGATGCATCAACGAAGAACGTATCATCACCCAAACCACCCGCGATAAAGCTGTCAGCCCCGTCGCCATCAATCCATGTGATGGAGTCATCGTTTTGCTGGCCAAGCACAACATCAACGCCGATGCCGCCGGTCAGGTTGTCATCGCCATATCCGCCGAGCAGGACATCGTTGCCCTCGCCGCCTTCGATGCGGTCATCATTGCCGCCACCATCAAGCCAGTCGCCGCCTTCTTCGCCACGCATGACGTCATTGCCCAAGCCGCCATACATGGTGTCATCGCCAAGACCGCCGAGCAGGAAGTCTCCTTCGCTGCCGCCACGGATCAAGTCATCGCCATCCTGACCAAGAATCCTGTCAATGCCGCCGTCGCCGTACAGCTTGTCATCACCGAGGCCGCCGAAGATTTTATCGGCATCCCCGCCGCCATGGATTTCATCAATCCCGCCGCCGCCAACGATCACGTCGTTCCCGGCATTGCCGTAGATCACAGAGGCATTATCGCCCTCGACAATAATCTTGTCGTCACCCGCACCGCCATGCACATCCAGCGCAATGTTAGCGTTGAGGGACTTGTCAAAGATAATGATATCGTTGCCATCGCCGCCGCGCGCCATGATGGTGTTGATTTTGTCGGCCTCAAACACGCGGTCGAGGCGGCGTTCCTTGGCCGGGTCCGTGGGATCAAGATACTTATCGGGTCGGCCATTAAAGCTGACCTGCACCATATCTTTTCCGATATCGGAATCATAATACTGCCAAACCTTGAAATTCTCGGCACCATCAGTCCACAGGAAGCTGTCATCTGGGCTTGCTGCGCGGTCCGCCGCCGATGCAAGGCGATTGCCTGCATAATCACCCATGTTGAGTTGCAACGTGCCCGTGCCATCGGCAGCCACGTTCGTCATTTCAGCAAACACAGGCGGCGTCTTTGGCGGGCAGACAATATCAAAGCTGGCGATGGTGGCGCTGAAAATTTCAAAGCGCTCATCAAAGATCGTAACCTTGCCGAAGAACCCGAGATCAAGCCCAACCCACAGGAAAGCTTCCAGTGCGGCGCGGATTTCACCGTGCGTATCAAAGATGCAGTGCGGCCCTAACGAGAAGCGTTCAGCAAGTTCCGAGGCGCGGATCTTGGCATCATAAGCACCCGTGTCATCGGGGATATCATGCAGGTCAAATCCGATGTTGGCGAAGATACCGCCTTCAACACCGGCCTCAACCAACCCACCGACACCAAGTGATGCACCGGCCGTGATGCCCGCATTCAGGATAATTTCATCGCCCGGGTAATCTTTGAGATAGAACCCGTTGAAGATATCAAGCGCGTTGCCAGAGGCCTGGAACTCGTTAATGCCTGCGGTATCAAACCCGAAGCCAAGGTTGACTTCTGCGCCGACCTCGCCGCCGAAGCGTGCGTTCAGACCGGGGAAGATCGGGAAGGCGCGGGCGTACTGAAAATCCACAACCAGCTGTGGCATGTCGTAGGTCACCAGATCAACCGTCTGGCCGGTCAGCAATTTGAGAATATTAGCCGGGCTGGTCAGCAACGGCACATCCAGCCCTTCAAGCCCGGTCAGCTTGGCAATAAAGTTCTGTGTGTCCGTAGAGGCTCCACCCGGTGGTGGCGTGCCGCCCGATCCGGTCTTGCCGGTGGGATTACGCAGTTCACCAAACAGATTGAAATCGGCCGGGCTCGGCGCCAGGGCATCAGCGTTCGTATCAGACAGGCTTCCGGTGCGCAGGTCCGTGCCGCCGATACTGAAATCGCCGAATCCGATGGAAATGCCATCGGCATCCGTCGGCAGGGAATTGATCAGATCGACCACATTCACAATGGCGCGAATGTATTTTGTATTGAGCTTGTCGCCGCCGAAAATATCCGCCAGATCAAGCAGTGTCGTCGGTCCGGCCAGATCGGATATAACCGGAATTTCCATGGTCAGCAGATCAACAATCGGCTGAATTGGTTCCGTGACAACTTTAATCTTATCGAGAATTGGGTCTATGAGGTTGGTGATAAACCCGCCCAGATCAAGCGAAACGTTATTGAATTCAACAACCGGCGCTTCACCAAACGAGACCGGCGTGCCATCACCAAAGGTGTGCGTAAAGGTCTGCTCGAAATAGAAGTCCGTGGATATGCCGAGGAACCCGCCGCCAAAGTCAACCGAAGCATCGAAATTCGCCACAGCCGCCGCGTTCAGGCTGGCCGCTGCCATGCCGTCGGAGCCGAAATACTTTCCTGCGCTGACCGCATCAACAATTTCGAGAGTCGACAGGCGGCCATCGTCGGAACGGGTTTTGGTGTCGCGCAGGTCAACATTGAAGCTGCCGATAATACCGCTGCCCAGTCCGCCAGTGGCAATGCCGGGGATATCGCTGCCCGGGAAGAACGCGTTCCAGTCAACGCCCTTGTCCTCGACGCTCATACCAAGAATACCGAGATCGATATCAATGCTGCTGCCCTTGTCCAGCAGGGCCTTGATATAGACTTCGAGCTCATTGTTGTTGGCAGTGTTCAGATAGAAACCATCGCTCAGACTGAAGCCAAAGCCGAAGTCGAATTCATAACCCACATCGATGCCGATAACCGCGTCGGTTTTCAGGCCTAGGCCGTTCAGCGCCTTGTCGAAATCTATGTCTATATCGGCGAGGTTCTGAACACCCGAAAGCGTCATGTCGAACTGCACGGAATCGTTCGCCCCGCCGTCACTGACAATAACGTCCGTGCCGAACAGGCTTTCAAGTGCGCTTTCCATCAGCCCCAGCGGGGTTTCACCACCCGCGAACAGGGACGTCAGCTCGTTGTTCACATCCGTGCGCAGATCACCGATGAAATTGCCGCCCGCTTGCAGCGCGTCGCCAATAAACGGCAGCGGTAGCCCGAACAGGCCATCGCTCAGCATGCTTTCCACGCCACCCAGGATGCCGTCGATGCCGCCCACAATGAAGTCGGCATTGTTAACCAGCGCGAACAGGCCGACCTTTTCGAACGCGGCCATATCAAGCGCCACAACCGGCGGCGTGGTATCAAACAGATAATCGTCGTGCACCGTAATGGTCGGTGCCAGATCAGGGCCAAACATGCCTTCGAGGAAGCTGACGTGCACCGGCAGCGAGACATCCAGCGTACCGCTTAGTCGGCTGCCGGGTGGTTCCAGTGCATTAAAGCCGACAACCACACTACCCGAGCCATCAATCACAGACGCCGATATATATGGATCGGCTGGCGGGCCAAAGGAAAGGTCCAGATCAACGTCGCTGACCTGCATGCCAATCGCGGCAGCCGCCGCCGTAACGGTGGCCGAACCACTCAGTCCGCTGGTGCCCAGCGATACCTCGATCTCGGCGGCGAGATCAAGCCCGGCAGCGATTTCAACGGTGCCGGAGCCCGACAGGTTCAGCGACAGGTCCACAAGATCGGTCAGTGGCGGGAAGCTGAGCGCGCCACCGGCAAGGTCAAGGTTCGACGTATCAAAGCCAAAATTAAGTTCTTTATATGTATTGAGCGAAACGCCCGCGCCGAGCGATAGAGTGACCTGGGTGTTATCGGAAGCGTCCTTCACGAAGTCGAGGCCGCCACTGAAATCAAATGTTACACCGCTGGCGCCGCCAAAAATATCGGGCAGGGTGGTATCGGTTGCACCGGCAGCCTTGAAGTCAAAGCCGCTGCTCAGGGAATCATAGAAGCTGGCCGCAACGTTGAGCGCGCCACTCAAATCAGCGCCAGCCAGTTTCGCGCCGAGGAACTGTATGCCGCTCAAGTCAACGCCGGCGAAATCAGCGCCCTGCAGCAGCGCATTACTCAGGTCCACGCCACTGAGATCAAAGCCGGTGAAGTCGAAGCCACTGAGATCAACGCCGCGCATATCCAGCCCGCTAAAGGTGCCGCTGGTCAGCAATGAAATATCGAGGCCGCGCAGGTTCGCACCGACCAGATCAAGCACGCCGCTCAAATCAATATTTGTGACACCACCGAGGTCCATGCCGCGCAAGGACAAGCCGTTCAGGTTCAGGCCGCTAAGATCAAGGCCATTGAAGTTCACAAAATCAAGATTGGCCCCGGCGAAGTTGACGCCGGTGAAATCAAAACCAAGACCCGAAAAATCAAACCCGGACAGGTCATAGCCCGTGAAATCAAAGGTGCCGAGATCAACACCAAAGCCACTGACGTTATGGAAGAAGGTCTTGAGGCTTGCAGACAGTGTCGACAGATCAAATCCGCTGACACCTGCGAGGAACGCACCATCGAGGCTAAAGACATCACCAAAATTCAGCGCGCCACTGAGATCAACGCCGCGCAGATTAACGCCGCTGAGATCAAGGCCGGTAAAGTCGATGCCTGTAAAATCAAGTCCCGTCAGATCCAAGCCGCGCAGATCAAACCCGCTGGGCCCGTCGATCGAGAAATTAAACGCACCGCTAAGCAGTCCATCGAGTAAGCCACCCGGCAGGATATCATGCAGCATGCCGGTCAGATCTACGCCAGCCAGATCGCGTGCGCGGAACTGACTAAAGTCCACACCGACCGTAAAGGCATTGGTAAAGTTCGCGCCAAGCAATTTGGCACCGTCAAGAATGGCGCCGCGCAGGTTCGCGCCAGAGAAATCAATACCCGAGAGATCCGCGCCGCTAAAGTCCACACCGCTGAGGTTCGCGCCGCTGAAATCAACGCCGTGCAGGTTCGCGCCCGAGAAATCAAAGCCGCGGAAATCAAGCCCCGCGCCAATCTTGTCGGTGAAATTCAGCCCTGAGGCGTCCCAGTTACCGAAATCGAAATCAACCGCATTGGCCGCAGCCATGGCATCATTCAACGCTTCGATCAGGCCGCTGAGTGTGGTCTGCACATGGTTGTTGATGTAATCCTGCGCAATGGGTTTCAGGGCGGGGATGTCACCGCTCAGGTCTGAAATCCCCAACAGGTCGCCCAGCGTACCGCCAATTAACGGAACTTCCGTAGCAAGCGCGCTGTCCACCTTGCCCGCCGCTGTGGCCATGGCGCTGTCAAAGGTAGTCAAGGCATCGAGGATTGCGCTCTGTAATTCTGTGCCCAGCCCGACATCAATAATGCTCGAGAAGCCGCCGCCGAACAGGTCGTCGCTTTCGATCAAGACCGTCGGCACCACATAATCGCTGATGGTTATCCCAGCAAGATCAAGATCAAGCGGTAGCACGGCATCGAGCGATCCGCTTAGTACCGGCGTGAAGTTCACGCCGCCACTGGTGAAATCACCAATGGTCAGGCGACCGTCATCGGGTGTCGGGTCTTCGACCTCAAGCGCAACGCGTGCGCTCATGTCCACATAACCGTCAATAACGGAGCCGGTGATCACGCCGATTGTGGCGTTCAGGTCCAGCCCCGAAACAGCCAAATTAGCCGCCGCCGTCAGCTCATTAAACAGCATGTAAGCCGTTGGCGTGGAATCCAGTTCAATGCCAAAGCCCAAATCCAGATCAAGCGATGTGGCGGCCTGCAAGTTTCCGCTGCCGCTCAGCCCGATGCTGGCAGGCAAGCCCAGTGCAGCGGTATCGAAGGTGAAGTCTTTGGAGAAGCCGCCGTCGAGATCAACCACCACACCGAATTCGAATGTCCGCGTGCTGAAATCAAAATCGCCGCTCAGGCTAAACGGCGAGCCGACGCCGATGGCGGCGCTTAGGGTCAGGTCAAGCGCGCCAGCTGCATCCAGTCCGCCCAACTGGGTCAATGCGTCGTAGAACGCGCCGGACAGATCGCCGATGACGCCACTCAGGTCCGCGCCCTGTAACAATGCGCCGCTCAGATCGAAGCCTGTAAGGTCTAGGCCGCTCAGGTTCGCGCCGCGCAGGTCAAGGCCCTTGAGCAAATCATGCAGATCAACTGTTGGTATCGAGCCATCAAAGGTGATGCCGCTAAGATCGACACCGAACAGACCGCTCACGCCGCTCAGATCCAGATTAAGCGCACCGCTGAGATCAACACCGCGCAGGGATAGGCCGCTAAAGTCGATGCCGTTCAGGTCAAGGCCATTGAAATTCACAAAGTCCAGATTGGCGCCAGAAAAATCCAGGCCGCTCAGATCAAGACCCGTAAAATCAAACCCTGACAGATCAAAGCCGCTAAGGTTGATATTCAGATCAGCTATATCACCAAACACATTGGTGTAACTGCTGAGGTCGAATACGCCAATATTAACCCCGATCAGGTACGAGCCGATCAGATGGGTCACACCTGTCAGATCAAGCCCCGTCACGCCGCCAAAATTGACACCGCTCATATCGAGGCCATCGAAACTGATGCCCGTAAGATCAAGTCCCGACAGGTCGAGTCCCGTCAGATCAAGTCCGCTGAGGTTCACCCCGGCGATAAACTCACGCGCATCGGCCAACAAGGCGACGATCGCATCGTTGTGCAGCATGCCGGCAAGATCAACGCCGTCCAGATCGAGACCCGTGAAGTCCACATCCACAGCAAACGCGTTTTTCAGGCTCGCGCCGAGCAGATTGGCGCCGCTCAGGATCGCGCCGCGCAGGTTCGCGCCATCAAGGATTGCGCCGCTCAGGTCTGCGCCGGTGAAATCAATGCCACTGAGATTTGCGCCGGTGAAATCAACGCCCGCCAGGTTTGCCCCGGAGAAATCAAAGCCACGGAAGTCGAGGTTCGCACCTACGTTTCCGGCAAAATTCAGACCCGACGCATCCCAGTTGGAGAAATCGAAGTCCGAACTGGTGTTCTCGCTCATAAAGCCGTTCAGCGCATCCAGCAGTCCGCTCAATGTCGGCTGGATATGGGCGTCGATATAACCCTTGGCCGCATCATGCAGGCCCAATCCGTTGAGTGCAGCGATATCATCCAGCCCGAGCAGTTCGCCAACGGTGACACCGACCAGCGGAATGTCCGTGCCAAGCACATCGTCTGCCCCGTTCAGGGCGCTTTCAACCGCGTTGTCGATCTTTAACAGGGCGTCGAGAATTTGGACCTTCAGGGTTTCGCCAAGACCGACATCAACCGTGAAGCCGGGCAGACCACTGAAGATATCATCGGATTCAACCAGCACAGTCGGCACCACATAATCGCTGAACGTGATCCCTGCGAGGCTCATATCCAGCGGCAGGACGGCATCAAGCGTGCCGCTTAAATTCGATGAAACGACCGCACCTGCAAAGTCCGAAACATAAAGACGGCCATCGCTCGGTGTGGTGACATCTTCAATATCCACGTCCACGCCAGCGCTCATGCGGACATAGCCATCAACCACCGATGCGGTAACGCCGCCGACCGACGCGCCGAGGTCTAAACCAGATACCGAAATGTCTGCACTGGCGGCGAGTTCATTGAAGACCAGATACGCCGTCGGCGTGCTGTTGACCTCCACACCAAATGCCAGATCGATATCAAGCGATGTGACAGCCTGTAACGTGCCGCTACCGGTCATGCCGTACCCTGCGCCGAGGCCAAGGCTGGCCGCATCGAAGGTAAAGCCCTGCTCAAATCCGCCGTCGAGATCAACGACAACGCCGAATTCCAGCGTCTTGTTGGCAATATCAAGCCCGCCGCTGAGACTGAACGGTGTACCAACGCCAATCGCGGCACTAAGGCCGAGGTCCGTCGCGCCAACACCGAGGAAATCAAAGCCCGCGCTCAGCGCATCGTAATAGGCTTCGGCAAGGTCAATGGCGGCGCTGAGGTCCGCGCCCGTCAGGTTGGCACCCTGGAACAGCACGCCACTGAGATCCACACCGCTGAAGTTCACACCCTGCAACAGTGCGTTGCTCAGGTTCACACCGCTGAGATCAAAGCCCGTGAGGTCGAGACCCGCAAGGTTCGCGCCGCGCAGATCAAGTCCAGCGAAAATATCGGTGGGCAAGGCCGAAAGATCAATGCCGCTGAGATCAATGCCGACCAGATCAATGACGCCGCTCAGGTCAAGGCCGATGACACCACTGAGATCAACACCGCGCAGGGACAGGCCGTTAAAGTTGATGCCGCTCAGGTCAAGGCCACTGAAGTTCACAAAATCGAGATTGGCCGCACCAAAATTAACCCCCGTCAGATCAAGGCCCGAGAAATCAAAACCGGACAGATCAAGGCCATTAAAATTAAAGGCGCTCAGGTCCGTTAAATCATCTAGGTATCCACTGAACCCCGTCAGATCAAGGCCCGCAATATCGACCAGGAACGCGCCGTTCAGGCTCAGCACGCCGCTCAGATCAAGCCCGCTAACGCCACGTAAATTCACGCCATCAAGCGACAAGCCCGTAAAGTCGATGCCGCTCAAATCGAGCCCCGACAAATCAAGGCCCGTCAGATCAACGCCGCTCAGATCAATGCCACGGGCAAATTCAAGCGCACCATCGAGAAGGCCCTTTATGCCGCTGTTGTGCAGCATACCGCTGAGATCAACGCCAGCGAGGTCCGTCGCGCTGAAGCTGCTAAAGTCCACATCAACAACAAAGGCGTCTTTCAGGCTTGCGCCCAGCAGCTTTGCGCCGTTCAGGATCGCGCCACGCAGGTTCGCGCCATCAAAGATCGCGCCGCTCAGGTCCGCGCCGGTGAAATCGACACCGGAAAGGTTCATGCCGGTAAAGTTAACCCCGCTAAGATTCGCCCCGGTGAAGTCAAAGCCACGCAAATCCGGGTCCAATGTCGTGGCGTCAAACCCGGCAAAATTCAGACCTGAGGAATCCCAACGGTCGAGATCGATAACCTGGCTGTTACCGTCAGCAAGGAAGTCATTCAGCGCATCAAGCAAGCCACTGACCAGCAGTGGATTGTTTGCCGGGTCACTGAAATAAGCATCGGCGGCAGCATGAAGCTTGATCGAGTTGTCGATGTTTTCGAGACCCAGCAACTGCGCCACACTCACGTCGATCAGCGGAATATCGGTATCGAGCACACCCGCTGCCGTACCCAGCGCGTCATCAATGGCAGTATCGACCTTAAGCAGAACACTAAGAATCTCGGCCTTCAGGGCATTGGAGATAATGACATCAACAACCACATCGGGCGCGTCGCCACTGAAGATATTATCGGATGACGCTGTAATCAACGGTGTACCAAAAGCACTGAGATCAAAACCTGCGATGACCACATCCAGCGGCAGAACCGCTTCAAGCGTGCCGCGCATATCCGTCGATACGGATGCATCAGCGAAATCAGCTATATACAGTCGTCCGTCATCGGGCGTCGGATCGTTAATATCCACATCAACCGAAGCACTCAGGCTGGCATAACCGTCCGCCACAGTGCCGCCGGTTCCCGCCACAGTGGCTACCAGATCAAGGCCCGAAACCGTCACATCGGCAGCCGCGGCCAGTTCGTTGAACACCACAAAAGCCTTCGCGCCGCCGTTTAGCTCAACGCCGAAGCCGAGATCAAGGTCCAGTGAGGTTGCAGCCAGCAACGTACCGTTGCCGGTTATATCAATGGATGGGTCAAGACCGAGACTGGCCGCATCGAAGGTAAAGCCCTGCTCAAATCCGCCGTCGAGATCAACGACAACGCCGAATTCCAGCGTCTTGTTGGCAATATCAAGCCCGCCGCTGAGACTGAACGGTGTACCAACGCCAATCGCGGCACTAAGGCCGAGGTCCGTCGCGCCAACACCGAGGAAATCAAAGCCCGCGCTCAGCGCATCGTAATAGGCTTCGGCAAGGTCAATGGCGGCGCTGAGGTCCGCGCCCGTCAGGTTGGCACCCTGGAACAGCACGCCACTGAGATCCACACCGCTGAAGTTCACACCCTGCAACAGTGCGTTGCTCAGGTTCACACCGCTGAGATCAAAGCCCGTGAGGTCGAGACCCGCAAGGTTCGCGCCACGCAGATCAAGACCGGCGAATATGTCAGTTGGCAGGACCGAGAGATCGATGCCGCTGAGATCAATGCCGATCAGATCAACGACCCCGGTGAGGTCGAGGTTCAACGCATCGCTGAGATCAACGCCGCGCAAGCTCAGTCCGGAGAAATCAAAGCCGTTGAAATCAAGGCCGGCAAGGTCAGCAAAATTAAGGTTGGCCCCGGCGAAATTTACATTGGGCAGATCAACAGCAATACCGCTGAAATCAAACCCCGACAGGTCAAATCCACCAAGCCCCGTCAGGTCAAAGCCGCTGAGCAAATCAAACCCGCTGCCAAAATCACTGAAGAAATCAGTGAAGGTCACGCCGGTCAGGTCTAGCCCCGTTATATCGGCCAGGAACGCGCCCTTCAGGCTCAGCAGGCCGCTCAGGTCAACGCCGGTTAAATCAACACCGCGCAGGTTGACGCCCTCAAACGAGAAGCCGGAGAAGTTAATGCCCTGAAGATCAAGGCCCGACAAATCGAGACCCACAAGATCGGTTGGATTAAAGCCGCTCAGGTCCACGCCGTTCACAAATTCAAGCGCACCGGCAGCCAGCCCGCTCAGCGCGTCGTTGTGCAGCATGTTGGTCAGCGTTGCGCTGGATAAATCCAGATCGCTGAAATCAACATCAACAGCGAAAGCCTTGGACAGGTCGATATTTCGCAGGTTCGCACCGCTTAGCTGTGCGCCGCGCAGGTTGGCTCCGAGCAGAACCGCACCGCTGAGGTCCGCGCCACGAAAATCAACGCCGCTGAGGTTCGCGCCGGTGAAATCGACACCGCTGAGATTCGCGCCACGGAAATCAAAGCCACGGAAATCCTGTCCTGCGCCATTATTGCCGGCGTAATTCTGATCCGATGAATCCCAGCGATCAAAATCAAAGCCCTGAGCGTTACCCTCCGCCATAAAATCATTGAGATGCGCGAGCAGGCCACTAACCATGAGTGGGTCGTTATTATCGAAGTAATCCTGTGCCGCAGCATGCAGCTTTACGGAATTGTCGAGATCAGAAAGCCCCAATAAATTACCGACTGTCACATCGATCAGCGGAATGTTTGTATCGAGTACGCCGCTCGCCGCACCAATCGCATCATCGATGGCGCCATCGACCTCGACCAGAACGCCAAGTATCTGGTCTTTCAATGTGGTTGAAATTTCGACATCAACGATGATTTCCGGTGCGGTGCCGCTAAAGATATCGTCGCTGTGTACGGTGACGATGGGGGTGCCTAAACTGTTTAAATCAGCATCGCCCAAGGCCACACTAAACGGCAAGATCGCATCCAGCGTGCCCGTTGCCGTGATATCAAAGATGCTGGTGATGTTGCCTGCTGCACTGTCTTTGAGTTCCTGCAGGGTCAACCGCCCGTCGGCATCGGGATCGGTGAAGGCCACGTCCAGATCGGCGCTCAGATCAAGGCTGGCACCGACCACCGAAACACTGAGTCCACCCGTATCCATGCCAAAGCTGCTGCTCGCCAACGTGGCGTCGCCGCTCAGCGTGAAGTTATCGAAGGAGAAGAAGAAAGCGTCATTAGCACTCAGCGACGCATCGAAATCATAGCCCAGCGTGAAGTTGAGATCATACGCCGCCGTGTAATCCAGTTGTGCCGCTGCATCAAATGCGTAGCCATCCAGTTGCAGGGCGACCTGCTCACTCGCCAGAACATCGCTGAACGAGAAATCAAAGGTCACGACATCACTCGCACCGGCGATGTACTCAAACGCACCCGCGCCCAGCGCATTCGCTAGATTTTCCAGATCGCCACTAGCGGATATGTCCGATACGTCAATGGTCGTTCCAGCCGCAAGTGCGTCTTGTAAATAGGTCTGTCCGGCGGCCAGCCCGTCATGAATGGTGGTGCCGAGATCAATCGTCGCGCCCAGCGACTGTTCAATGATGGGCAGGGTTTCGCCGAGGCGGCCATAGTCATCAAGCACATCAAGGAAGTTGGCAAACTCATCAAGGCCGATATCAAACGCATCAATCGGCAGGTCCGCACTCATCAGGATGCGTGGCTCCAGAGCCTCGAACAAAACCTTGTTCTGGGCTGGCGCGCTCTTCAACACGCCCGATCCAATCCCGCTGCGGCGGGCGCCCGGCTGATAGCGATTGCGGATGCCCGACCAAGACCCGACAGAGCGCGCAAGCGCGATCACCGAAGCGCTCATGGACAGCCCCGCACGCACGCCGCCACGCGGCGCAGGTTGCAGATTTAACGATCTATTCTTTGAATGAGTGTTGGCGAATGGATGCGCCATTACTCCCCCGTCCCTGTCACAGTTAGCTCCCAAACAAGCAATCGATTGCGCAATACAACACACTTACCGCGCGCGCAGCATATCCGATCAAGAGCTTTTTGGCGTAGCGGCCGTTTCTTGTCGTCGTCTTTTTCTATGGGGCGTAGTCTTATTTTTATATTACATGGCAATACCTTAGGTGGTATTTTGCCAACTTTGTCGTGCGTCGTTTGTTATCGTGCTTCTTCGCCCGAAGCCGTCGCCGTCTTTTATTATTATCTTCACATTGACCACAGATTACTTGGGTTTTTTCAATGTTTCTATGGGAATCTTCAATTTTCATAAAATTATATCTATTTATCTCAATGCAAGGTTGCGGGTGTATGCGCAGATCAAAAAATCAGTTGATATGCCCCAATATGCAGCGAAAAGTTGCCGGTGATGCCAGAATTCACATAGTGTATGAGAATCGTGCACACATAAGCTGTATTTGGACACCCATTGGACCAGAAAACCGTAAAATCCCGTGTTATAATCACTGCCAGCACATACGCCCGCCGCATGTGGCCGGTTGCGTTCATCGTGTGCGCCATGGTGCTGCTTGCGCCCGGCCCGACCAATGCCAAGACGCTCGCCACAGATTTGCAGGTCAATGCGGGCAAGTGGTCACTGGTGCGCCTGCGCCAGGTGCCCCGTAATGGGCAGCTTGATGTCACAGTGCGCAGCGACGGCGTAATTTCGCTCATGCTGGTTGAGCCCGCCAGCGATAGCACAGACGAAACCGCCCTGTCGGGCGACGCCACGGTCCTGCACCGCAGCGAGGTCAGCGGCGAAGGCAGCTTCGCGCTGACAATTCCGCGTACCGGGGACTATTACCTGATACTTGATAACCGCACGGGTCAGGTCCCACGCGCCGTGCACGTTACCGCGTCCGTTAGCGATGGCGCGGCATCGGGTGCGCCAGCCAATAGCACAACGCCGGGCACCCTGCCGCATGCCATCAGCAGCCTTGAGGCCAAGCTGCGTCTGGCATTTGTATTTGATGAGATGCAAATCGACGTTAGCGCATGTGGCCACGCCAATGCCTATAGCGGCCCGAAACGGGTGTTGATCTGCGCCGAACATATTGCACGCCTTAAAGACGAACTTGGCGAGACGCAAAAAGTCCGCGACGCGCTGCTGTTCACCCTGCTGCATGAAATCGGTCACGTCATGCTGCGCCAGTGGTCCTATCCGTTCTATGACAATGAAGAGGTCGCCGACGAAATCGCCACCGCCATTATGGTGATGTTCAATGAGAGCCGCGCCGTGCGCACCCAGGCCAAATACTTCGCGACCATTCCCTCACAACCCGAAGCCGACAAAAAACAGGTCCTCGACGATCGCCATCCATTATCAGTGCAGCGCGCACGCAACATTCTGGGCTGGCTCGACGACCCTGACTTTGTCAGCAAATGGCAGACCGTACTGGTGCCGCACATGCAGACCACGCTACTGGAAACGCTGGCCAAGAGCCCGCAGCCGTGGACATCGCCCGATTTGGTGGCGCAGGAATTATCGCGACGTAATTAGGTTGCCTGTTTTCGCATATGACCTTTACCCGGCAGCAACAGCGTGACCGCCGTAGCAATAACAATCATTGCAGCCGAGGCTATCAGGCAGGCCGACAGACCAGCGTACTGGAACACAAGGCCCGACAGCAACGTGCCCACAAAGCGCCCCACCGCATTCGCCATGTAATAGAAGCCAACGTTGAGCGAGACCTTGTCCGTATCCGAATAGGCCACAATCAGATAGGAATGCACCGACGAGTTCATCGCGAATACCGCACCGAAAATCATCAAGCCCCCGATCAGCACAACATCGGGTGACAGTCCCGCAACATCGCTGCGCGTCATCGCCCACGCGATCAACGCGGTGACCAGCGCCAGCACCCCGCCCCAGATTTTGGCCTGCGTGGCCGCCGCGTTCGCGTCGTGCGTGGCGCCAAGCAGGCGCGGCGCGACCGCCTGCACAATGCCGTAGCCCACAATCCACACCGCCATAAAGGTGCCGACCTGATCGAACCGCCAGCCGAGGTTGGTATAGAGAAACACCGGCACGCCGACCACGAACCACACATCGCGTGCGGCGAACAGAAACACACGTGCAAGCGACAACAGGTTGATCTCGCGGCTTTTTGAAAATAGATCGCGCCGGGTAATTGCCCCCTTGGCCTTGCCCAGTTCACCGCGCACGCCCGCCAGTGCAAACAGCAAAACCACGCCCAGCACCCCGGCCATGAGCCACAGCGCGAGCGTGAAGCCCATCCACTGCAACATCACGCCACCGAGTAGAAAACCGATACCTTTGAGCGCATTCTTTGATCCGGTCAACAACGCCACCCATTTGAACAACAGGTTGCCGACCGCGTGCTCGCCCTCGCCGACCACCAGCTTAACCGCGCTCTTGGCACTCATCTTGGTCAGGTCCTTGGCGATGCCCGAGATCGCCTGCGCGGCCATAACGTAGCTGAGCGAAAGTGCGGTGCTCCACGTATCGACCATAAACGACAGCATGATAAGGGCCGCGATCTGCAACGCCAGACCACTAAACAATGTCAGCCGCAAACCAAAGCGCGTAGCCAGCCAGCCGCCAAAGAAATTGGTCAGCACACCCATGGCTTCGTAGAGTAAAAACAGAAACGCCAGATCGAGCGGCGTATAGCCGAGCTTGTGAAAATGCAGCAACACCAGCATACGCAACGCGCCATCGCTCAGCGTAAACCCCCAGTACGCACCGGTCACCGCTATATAGTTGCGAACATCGCTCATGCGTCTTTTCTGCCTTACAAGCCGTCCGCGACCATGTTGACGATATCCATCATACGGTTCACGTAACCCCATTCATTGTCATACCACGCGTATAGCTTCAGGTGCGTGCCATCAACGACCATGGTGCTGGGCCCATCGATAATGCTGGAGCGTGGATCATTCAGGTAATCTGTGGAAACCAGCGGGCGGTCTTCGATCCCCAGAATGCCGCGAAGCGGCCCCGTCGCGGCGTCTCTGAACAACGCGTTTACGCTGTCCGCATCTGTCGATTTTGCCAACTCAAACACGCAATCGGTCAACGAGGCATTGAGCAGCGGTACACGCACGGCATGCCCGTTCAGCTTACCTGCCAGTTCCGGATAAATCAGCGTAATGGCGGTGGCCGAACCCGTTGTCGTCGGGATTAAGGCATTGAGCCCCGAGCGTGCGCGGCGCAAGTCCTTGTGCGGCGCATCGACCATGACCTGCGTATTGGTCACATCATGAATGGTGGTGATGGAGCCACGCTCGATGCCGAGGTTCTCATGGATCACCTTGACCACAGGGGCCAGACAGTTTGTCGTGCATGATGCCGCCGTCAGTACGTCATGTACGGCGCCGTCATACAACTGGTGATTAACGCCGTAAACAATGTTCAGCGCGCCCTCGCTCTTCACCGGGCACGCGACAATGACCTTTTTGACGCCACGTTCGAAAAACGGCTGCAGGGATTGCGTGGTGCGGAACTTGCCGGAGCATTCCAGCACCACATCCACACCCAGCCCACCCCAGTCAACGTCAGATGGCTCTGCGCATTCAGAAAAACCCAGCGTTGCACCATCAATGTGCACCGAGCCTTCATCCCAGCCGATGTCACGTGACCAGCGACCATGCACGCTGTCGAATTCCAGAAGATGCGCGCCACATTGCGCGCCACCGCTGATTTCATTGATGTGGACAAATTCGATGCCGGGCATGGCCCAGCCCGCACGCAGGACCAGACGCCCCATACGCCCGAACCCATTGATGCCGATACGAACGGCCATATGCGTGTCTCCTGACATGAAAAGCTGATGCAGTGGACAATACAAATCGTCCACGCTATAGGTCACGCATATTACAAAGTGATGACGTTATGATGAAAGCACTGTGACAGTCGCGCAGGGGGGAAATTCATGCGTCAGCGAATAGGTGTGCCACCGGCATGAACCAGTGCAACCAGTTCTTCGATCCGTGACGTGCCGGTTTTGCTTTCAAGGTTTTTCAGGTGCCAGCGCGCCGTACCAATTGTAATGTTCTGCTGCCGCGAAAAATCGCTCAGCGCGCCGCCCCTTGCGAGAATTTCAGCAAGGCTTTGCTCGCTTTGGGTCAGGCTACACCAATCAGCAAGTGGAGCGGCGCACACCGGCTTCATGGTACCCAGACGGGTAACCGAAACAATAGCGCAGGCCTGATCATCAAACTGCGCACACCCACGCAGAGGCGTGATACTCAGCGACAAGGCCTTGCCGGCACCCTGCCGAATGATAAGCGGTGCATTTCCCTCGGCGGCCGTTGCCCCTTGTGCATCATCAACCACCCTTGCGGCATGATGAACCTTCGCTTGCAACGCATTGTCGAGATCGGTGCGACGCAGGCTAAGGCGACGGTTGCGCGTCAGGCAAATGCCTTCCTCGGCACCGAGTAAAACATCCGCCGCATGGTTGGAAAACCGCACACGGCCACGGCAGTCGAGAGCAAAAAGCGGCAGATCGATGACATCCATAGCCGCGAGGAGTGTCGCATTCTCGTTGCTCACACCGCCCATCTGCTGCTGCATGGTAATGACGCGGCACATGTGCGGCATGAAACGCTCAACAAGGGAGATATCCCTGTCATTGAAACAGCCGCGATCAACCTGGCGAGTGAAGCCAACGTAGGTTTTGAGCAAGCCGTTCTCTTTAACGATACCGCCCACTGTGGAGAGAAAACCCTGTGGCCGGACCCATTCGTTAAAGTACGCGCTGTCGCGGAACCCTGTGGGATCGGCATCTTCGGTGTAACATGCGCCACGCGGATGGCGCAGCAGGTTTTCAAGCCATGGATTATTGCCAACGAACTGGGTGTCGTAATCCGCCCGGAAGGTCGGATCAAAACCAAAACTGCCGTAAACAACAGACGATTCAGTGTCATCACATTCGCTGATAACATCACCTGCATCGGCACCAACTGCGGTGCCCATCAGTTCAACCGCTGCCTGCATCGCTGCCGCATCTGCTACGCCTGCGTAGCATAAATCCACAGCATCAAGCAGAAGCGCACTCTGGCTCTTGCCCATACGTCTTCCCCTGCGCAACCGTTTCTTGTTTTTCAGTCCCTGACAGACAACCCCATCATAAGAGCAAAGAGGACACGCGTAAAAGAAGAATCTTAATACAGCTGTATGGTCAATGTGTAATACACGTAATTATAATTCACCCTGTGCTTGCCGTTGTCCTGACAAAAGCAATGCGGCTTAAAACATGGTTAATATTGCATTAAACCACCTGAAATGAGCGAATCTGCATGAAATTTGTCAAATTTGACATAAGTTACCGAGGCCTCAAGTTGGCGGGCGACGGGCCTGTGCGTGTGTTTCAAAACCGTGCGCCAGCGCGATCAGTTTCGGCTCGGCCCAGGCCCCGGCCATGAAACTGAGCCCGACGGGCAGACCATCCAGATAACCCTGCGGCACGGTCATCGCGGGATAGCCCGACACTGCCGACAGATAGGACGTGGCACCCTGCCATGTATCGCCCTTTGACCAATCAAGCGGGCAGGCAACGCCCGCTGTCGTTGCCACAATGGCGTCGAGATTGTGGCGCGTCATGGCCGCGTCGATGCCCTGATCACGGCTCAGGCGCAGGCACGCTGCGCGCGCGGCGTGATAGGCTGGATCGTCCAGACCGTTGGTCGCCTCGGCAGCTTCGAACACATCCTGCGCAAAATGCGGCATAACCGTTTGCGCGTGCACGCGGTTATATTCGATCAGTTCGCCCAGCGTGTGCACCGCCACGTCCGGACCGCGCCGCGCCAGATAGGCCGCCAGATCGACCTTGAACTCGCTCATCAGCACCACGTCTTCGTGCGGCGAGATATCATCAATGGTGGGCAGCTCGATACCGTCGACAATTACCGCACCTGCTGCGCGCATGATCGCAATACTGTGCTCAAACATGTCCGCCATGGACGCATTGCCGCTCACGAACTGGGCTGCCACGCCAATGCGCGCGCCGCGCAGGGCATCATCATCCAGAAATACCGTGTAATCAGGTGCGCGGTGCGTATCGGCCTCATCACACGCTGCATCGTCTACGTCCTGTCCGGCGATCGCGCCAAGCAATCGTGCCGCATCGGCGACGCTGCGCGCCATGGGTCCGGCGGTGTCCTGAGAATGCGCGATGGGCGCAATGCCTGAGCGCCCGACGAGACCCACCGTGGGCTTGATACCGACAATACCGTTCGACGATGCCGGACTGACGATGGAGCCGTCGGTCTCGGTGCCGATGGCCGCCGCACAATAAGCGGCTGCAACCGCGACGGCCGAACCCGAGCTTGAGCCATCAGGACTGCGCGTGCGGTCATAGGCGTTACAGGTCTGCCCACCCCGACTGCTCCAACCGCTGGTCGAGCGCGTCGAGCGCATATTGGCCCATTCGCTAAGATTGGTTTTACCAAGAATGACCGCGCCACAGGCACGCAGCCGCTGCACGACGCAGGCATCTTTCAGGGCCGGGGCACCAACCAGCGCGAGCGAGCCCACCGTGGTCATCATGCCATCAGCGGTATCGATGTTATCCTTGATCAGTATGGGGATGCCATGCAGTGCGCCCAGCGCGTCACCGCGTGCGCGCGCCGCGTCACATTGCGCTGCGATCTCCAGAGCATCGGGGTTGATCTCGATCACCGCGTTCAAGCCATCATCGCATGCGGCAATGCGCTCAAGGCAATGGCGTGTCAGATCAAGCGCGCTGAACTGGCCCGCCGCCATGGCGTCCAGCAGCGCGCCGATATCAAATTTTTCAAGATCAATCGTGCGCTTGGTCAAAGCCGTTCATTCAGGAAAGTAAAGTTCAGTATATGATTTGGCCGGCAGCATAATACGGACCACCGTGCCGACACCTTTTTCACTTTCAATATTCAGGATGCCGCCGTGCAATTCCACCAATTTTTTGCTGAGCGGTAAACCAATGCCGGTGCCTTCGACATGACGCACGCGCGCATCCTTGATCTGCTTGAAAGGTACCAGTGCGGCTTCGCACTCTTGCTCGTTCATACCGATGCCGTCATCACGCACGATGATAAGCGGACAACCTGATGCCTCAAGCGATCCCAAAATTTCCACATTGCCGCCTTCGGGCGTAAATTTCACTGCGTTGGTCAACAGGTTCAGAACAACCTGACGGAAACGCCGTGGGTCGACATCCGCGTCGCCGCGCAGTCCGCTCATATCAATCTCGACATTGATGTTTTTGGCACTGGCAGAAAACGATGCCAGATCGGCCATTTCGGCGACCAGTGGCGCAAGGGCCAGCGGCGTCGTCTCAATATTGAGCGCGCCGGCCTCAATGGCTGACATGTCGAGCAGGTCATTGATCAGGGCGAGCAGCAATTTGCCCGAATTCTGAATATAGCCGAGGTATTCCTTGTACTGATCATTGCCGATGGGGCCGAAGACCTCGGCGCGCATGGCATCAGAAAAGCCCAACACGGCGTTTAGCGGCGTGCGCAGCTCGTGGCTCATATGAGCGAGAAACTCGGACTTTGCCTTACTGGCCTGCAGCACGCGTTCGCGCTCAACCTCTAGCGCCAGTTCGCGGCTTTTACGCACTGTAATATCGCGTATCGTGCCGATGGATTTTGCGACCCGGCCATCACGCATTTCATATGGTTCACAAATTTCCTGCAACCAGCGATCACCATCGGGCGTGATAATACGGAACTCAATATCATACGGCTCAGCATGATCGACGAAGGCTTGGTGCGCGGCAGAAACAATTTTTATATCATCAGAGTGAATAACCTTGAGGTCATCTCTGCTCTTTGTGAATTCACCAATAAACTCTTCGCAGGTAACCCCGTAAATCCGCGCCACTTCCTCGGAACAATCGAGGCACATATCGTTGGCATCATCCCATAACCAGTGACCAATACCGGCCATGCGTTCGGCCTGATGGGCCAGTTCACCCGCGCGGTGCAATTTTTCTTCCTCAAGCTTGCGCGCAGTAATGTCCTGCATGGTCCCCATACCCAGAAGTGCGGAGCCGCTTTGTACCCTTCCGGTACCACCGAATTCATGGATCCAGTGCAACCCGCCATCGGGGTGATTTATGCGATATTCGATATTATAGATGCCGCCAGCACGTGAGCGTGCATAGGCTTCGGACACATACGCACGGTCTTCAGGGTAGATGCGCGCAATGTCACCTTCGGTCGAGGACACCATCTCCATGAACTGTTGCGTGGTAACACCGTGCGCAGCGGCGATGTTCTCGGCGCAATAGACGCATTGATCGTTGGCGTCGTCCCACATCCAGTGCCCGATCCCGGCCAGCTCTTCGGCCTGACGGGCCAGCTTTTCCCAGATGATGCGCTGCTCACGTTCCTCAACCTCATCGGTGATGTCACGTAAACTGCCGATGGTTTTCACGGTGCGCCCATCGTGGACCTCATAGGGTTCGCCAACTTCATGCAACCAACGTGTCGTCCCGTCACTGTGCAATATGCGCATCCGTATATCGTAGCGCTCTCCGTTTTCAATACAGTTGGTATAGGCCTCGCTGATAAGGTCTCTGTCATCGGGATGATACCAGGCAAGATCGCTTTCCTGAGCCGACGTGTGGGACATGTATTCTTCGCGTGAGACGTCACGAATGCGCAGCGTCTCGTCACTGCAATCAAGACAGCGGTCATTGACCTCGTCCCACATCCAGTGACCGATATTGGCAAGGTTTTTTGCCTGGCGGAACATTTCTGTGGTTTGACGCGAGGCTTCGAAATCTGCCTTGCGCTGGGTGATATCACGCTGGGTAGCAGCAACGGCAATGACAGCCCCGGCCGCGTCACGAATAGGGTAGTAGCTCATGTGAAGCCAGAGCGTATCCCCCGCGGCATTGGTCATCTGGCGCTCGTAAACCTGACTTTCACCGGCAAAGGCCGCCGTCAGCCGGTCGCGCACCCAGGCATCGAACACCTCGCGTCCAAGGATATCGGCAAGCAAGGTGCCGATAACAGTCGCAGGGTCGCGCCCATAATGCGCCGCATAGGCCTGATTTACATGAATAAGCCTGAAATCGGCATCAACCGCGGCAAAGCCGTCCGGCGATGCATCCAGCACCGCCATGGCCATATCCGAAACCGCGGGATTATTCCCCTTGTTCTTATCCGCCATGCCCTAAACGAGACCCCTGCACGCCTAAACAGTTTTAATACCGGCGCAGACTATAATCGTATTCGGACAACTTTGCCAAATGGCGCGCAAAAGGCAACATAAGAAATGTGACTATTGGTTGTGGTGTTGGTAAGAAAAAACGTAAAATCTCAAAAAAAACATGATACATGTCAATGACGGCATTACCACCAACGCGTCTAATAGTTGCCAAGAATATTATTGCTGAGGCGTTTCACGGAGACAGGGTTCAGCCCATCTCTCAAATTTCCAAAGGGGAAGGTTAGGAGGAATTATGAGAAACCTAATGCAAACTGTAGGTAAAACCGTGTTGCTATGCAGCGCACTGGCTGTCGCTTTAACACTCGGAGTCGGCGCGGTGTACGCGGGCGAATCCGAATCTTCCTATGCGCGTGGCGCAAAACTGTACGACAAATGGTACAAGGTTATTAAGGTCGATGCGCCGAGCGAGCCACACCAGCTATACCCCCAGGACAAGAAATATGCCGAGAAACCAAAAGCCAACTGGCGTTGCAAGGAATGCCATGGCTGGGATTACAGGGGTGTTGATGGTGCCTATGCGTCTGGCAAGCATGCCTCCGGCATCAAGGGCATCAACGGCATGGCCGGTGCGGCAACATCCGATATCGTTGCCGTGCTGACAAATGCTGACCATGGATATGGCGGCAAATTGTCCAATGCTGATCTTGGCGATCTTGCAAACTTCGTCAGCAAGGGCCAGGTCGATATGGACCCCTACGTCAACCGTGCCGACAAGTCGGTGAATGGTGATGCCGCAAAAGGCGAGGCTTACTACAACACCATCTGCGCCAACTGCCACGGTATGGACGGCAAACTGCCGAAAGACATGAAACCGTTCGGCAAACAGATGGGGAACCCGTGGGAGGTCATGCACAAGATCCTCAACGGTCAACCCGGTGAAAACATGCCCGCCCTGCGCGCACTTGACCATCAGATCATCGCTGATGTCATGGCGCACATGGCAACCATGCCGAAAGAATAAGCACGTTCATTATCCAGCGTGAAGGTTGAGAAAAACCGGCCCTTTCTTCAAAGTGAGAAAGGGCCGGTTTTCTGACAGATACGACAACGCCACATACGCCAGGCATTGCATGTATGAGGAGGCTTCCGATGAAAATCATTCACACATTATGGGCGTGGTTTCGCTCGCCCGCGGCCAAGTACGGTTGGGGACCGGTTTTCATCGCTGGCGGATTTGCGGGCATTATCTTCTGGGGTGCTTTCAACACCTATATGGAATACACGAACTCTATGGAATTCTGCGTCTCATGCCACGAAATGCGTGACACCGTATACGAGGAATATAAAAAATCTGCCCATTACTCGAATCCCGCCGGCGTCAGGGTAATTTGCTCGGACTGTCATGTGCCAAAGGAATGGGCGGCAAAGCTTGCGCGCAAAATTCAAGCATCCAACGAGCTTTATCACAAAATCATGGGAACAATCGATACGCCTGAAAAGTTCGAGGCAAAGCGTCAGGAGCTGGCGGAGCACGTCTGGGCCTCGATGAAGGAAACAGACTCCCGCGAATGCAGAAATTGCCACAGTTATGAAGCCATGGCCTATCATAAGCAGAGCAGACGCGGCGAAGAAAAAATGCGAGAAGCAGCCGAGCAGGGAAAAACCTGTATAGAATGTCACAAAGGCGTCGCCCACAAGCTGCCCGATACATCAGACGACGAAGGTGACTGAGCACCCGCACAACAGCAAAGAAGCGATGGCATGAGTGAGCCACTTGGCACAGATGAACGCGATGATGCGCTGAAGGCGCTGGATGGCTGGGCCATGGTCGAAGGCCGCAACGCCATGGAAAAGTCGTTTCGCTTTGCCGGTTTCAATGCAGCCTTTGCCTTCATGACCCGCGTCGCCATGAAGGCCGAGCAGATCAACCATCACCCCGACTGGTACAATAGCTACAACAAGGTCAACGTAACGCTGACCACCCACAGCGCGGGCGGCCTGACCATGCTCGACATCGAGCTGGCAACGTTCATGGATAAAGCCGCCGCCGCGTTTCGCACGCGCAAGCGCACGGACGACTAAGCAATCCGTTCAGGCCTTATATGTATCGGCATAGGTTTCGCGCAGGGCGTTTTTCTGTACCTTGCCCATGGCGTTGCGCGGCAGAGCATCAACAAAGTAGACCCGCTTGGGCTGCTTGAAACGTGCCAGCCGATCGGCCAACGGGTCGGTGATATCAGCCGCGCTCAACACGGCACCGGGTTGCGTCACCACGACAGCAACCACGCCCTCGCCAAAGTCAGGATGCGCCACGCCGATCACAGCGGATTCAACCACGCCTTCGATCTCGTCGATTTCGCTCTCGACTTCCTTGGGATAGACGTTAAAGCCGCCCGAGATAATCAGGTCCTTGGCGCGCCCGACGATAGCGATACGGCCATCATCATCCATGCGCGAAATATCGCCGGTGATGAAATATCCGTCAGCGCGGAACTCGGCAGCTGTCTTTTCGGGATTGCGCCAATAGCCTGTGAACACATTTGGCCCGGTGATTTCCAACGTGCCGGTCTCGCCGCGCGCGACCTCGCCACCGGCTTCGTCACACACCCGCGCCGAGACACCGGGCAGGGCGTAACCGACCGTACCCGCAACACGGCCATCATTGGGCGTATAGGGGTTCGACGTAATCATACCGGCCTCGGTCATGCCATAGCGCTCCAGAATACGCTGGCCGGTGCGCTGCTCAAAACTATCGAAGGTTTCCGCCAGCAGGGGCGCAGACCCGGCAATAAACAGTCGCATTTTTGCGCAGGCTTCAGGCGTGAAATCATCGCGCTCAAGCAACCGCACATAGAATGTCGGCACGCCCATCATCACCGTTGAGCGCGGCAATAAATCCATCACCGCGTCAGCCTCAAATTTTGGCAGGAACCACACCGACGAGCCGTTCAGCAGGGCGCAATGCAGTGCCACGAACAGGCCATGGGTGTGATAGATCGGCAGCGCGTGCAACAGCACATCACCAGGCACGAAGCCCCACAGTTCATGCAAGGCCAGCGCGTTGGAGCTGAGGTTTTCATGGCTCAACATAGCGCCCTTGGAGCGCCCCGTGGTGCCCGACGTATACAGGATGGCAGCAGTATCTTCGGCGGCCCGTTCGGCAACGCTTGTGTCGGGCTCAACGCCGTGGAGCGCATCCATGAACGTACCCGTGCCGTCCGTGCCCAAACTCAGCACATGGCCGACGCCATGACTTTTTGCGATGGGTGACAGCGCCGTTGCGCTGGCGGGCGGACAGACCAGCACGCGCGGCGCAGCGTCACCCAAAAAATAGTCCAGCTCGGCGGTGGTATAGGCCGTATTGAGCGGCACATAAACTGCCCCGGCACGCAGGCAGGCAAGATAGAGCAGCACAGCCTCAAATGATTTTTCAACCTGCACGACGACCCGCTCGCCCGGTGTCACGCCCAGTCCATACAGGGCAGCGGCCATGCGCGCGGACTCGCGCTCCAGCGCGTCATAGCTCAGGCTCTGCGCGCCATCAGGTGATTGCAGAAAGACGGCATCCGGATCGGCAGGGTAACACTGCGCAATCAGCGCAAACATGTTGGCGTTTGAAGGGGCGACAGGCATGTTTTTCTTCACCGTATTATTGCGAGAGCGCGCTCAGCAGGTGCGCCAGAAGTTCGTAGCCCATGACGTCGGTTGTTTCCAGCCCTTGTGCAGCCAAGAAACGCTGCGTTGCAGCCTGAAGCCCTTGGGCCGGGTCATGCCCCAGTTTCTCAAGCAGGGTATGAATACTTTGTTGTGGTCCATCGGGGCTGTCTTGTGGTGCCATTCCACTGCCATAACCAAGTTCACGTACACCTTGCGCAAAGTTCACCGCAGGCACGCCAACGCCGCGCGGTGGACGGAATGCACTGGTCGCGGCAATGTGTAATCCAGCCAACTGCGCCACGCCGTCGCGGAAATAGAATATGGGCGAGCCAGCTTCGCTCATGGCATTGGTGTTGGCATTCATGGCCGTATTACAACGGTGCACAAATAAAGACAGCCCACGGGCAAAATCATCGAGTGTGCAGTTTATATGGGTAGCGCGCATTGCGTCATTATGATGATTAGAATCAGGGGCCGCGTTAGCGGCCTCACGCGGTGCTGCCAGCATAAACGCCGTATAGTTTTCGCGGTGCGCCAGCATGGCATTACGGTCAAAATCAGCTAGCCCGAACCAACCCGTGCTCAGGCCGATATCATCGCGCAAAATCAGCAAGGCCCAATCATGCGCCGTGTTTGCGCCGCTCGGTGCCTCGCCCTCGCGGTACCCGCCGGGTACCACATAGGTGCGCGCCGTGGTGCTGTCATGTGCGCGCGATGTGACGGTAATCAACCCGGGCGGCACAAACCACATACGGCGAACATCAAACAGACAATGCGCCGCGGTGACCGCCAGTGCCGGGCCAACCATGGCGGCGGCACAGTGGCCGCCCGATTCTGTGCTAACATGGGCAACCGCACTCCATGGGTATTCATCTGCTGGCATGTCCACATGCCCGCCAACATCCGTGATCGCGTCTGCGATTGCCGGGGAAAGTTCTGCGGCGAACACCGGCGAGCCCGCCGACAGCAACCGCAGCAGACATAGCGCCCCCACGGCGATAAAATAATGAAAGCGCATCATGTCATGACCCTGCCATAATCGCGTGCAGAATAACATCGGGGATAATGAAGCCATGCAAGAAACCGGCAATCAGGGCAGCAACGAACGCATGGTCAAGCGCAGCCTGTTCGACAAGGTCCGCGCCACCATCGGCCGAGTGCCCTTTGCCCGGCAGGCGCTGGCCGCATATTGCTGCGCCACCGACCCGCGCACGCCAAAGCGGGTCAAGGCGGTGCTGATTGCCGCACTGGCCTATTTCATCATGCCCATAGACGCCATTCCCGACATCATCGCCGGATTGGGTTTCAGCGATGATGCCGCCGTATTCTGGGCAGCATGGAACAGCGTGCGCAGCCATATTAACCCCCGCCATTTACGGGAAGCTGATGATCTGCTGGTACGCCTGAGCGGTCAGGCGACGCAAGACGACGGCAAACAAGATCAAGACGTTGCCTGAAATTGATCAGGCTCTTGCCAGCGCACCCCGCCATGGGAATACTCCGCGCCGATTACATTTCATTGGATACCGGATCAATAAATACCGCGCCTGACAAGATCAGGCGGACAAGGACATTGCGCAACCATGGGCTCATCATCGAAATCAATTGGCGGCCTCAATATTCTGACCATCACCGCAGCCATCTGCGCCATGCTGACCGTCGTAAGCTTTGGTTTCGTGCGTGGCCTGGAACGCGACCATACGCAGATTGCGTTCGAAAAAAACATGAGCGTTTACCATAGCCTCTTCGCCGACAAGATGGCGTTCTTCTACAATGAAGTCGATGCCCTTAGCCGATTGTATAATAGCTCCAGCGTCGTCAGCCGCGGCGAATTCCGTGCCTTTGCCATGCCCAGCGTGGAGCGTGGTGTTGGCATCGAAGAAATTTACTGGGTGCCGCGCGTCAGCGCGCGTGAGCGCATGGCGCACGAAAATGCAACATGGAGCATAGGTCTGGGCGGCAACGCCATTCACAGCCATAACGATGCAGGGTCAGATATCAGTGCCGACACCATCTCACATGATGTGTACTACCCCATCACCTTTGTCGAACCACTGGCTGAGAACTTTGATGATATCGGCCTGAATATCGGTGCAAACCCTGTTCGCCGAGCGAATCTGGATAAGGTTATCGCCGGGGGCTCTGCAAAAATCTTCACCTGGGCTGATGTTGGCAGCAGTGTTGACTGGCATCATAACGCAATGGACCGCCCGGACGATCACAATGACACTGCCATGATTATCCAGCCGCTCTATAAAGGCCTTATCGAAACGGATGGGCCGCGTGCGCGCACAGAAAAATTTACAGGCTTTATTATCCTGAAGTTCGATATGGCTGAAAGCCTTGAGAACATTCACACCAACGGTGCACAACATGATGTCAACATCACCATTGTTGATGCCGCAGGGACCCAAATACCCACACCCCTATACCGCCACGCCGCGCACGTAAAAAGCACACCGCATGATGGCGCACCCATCAAAATCAAACCCGACGACCTGTTAATCTATACCGCTGCACTCGACGTGCCTGAGCGGTTGTGGGCCATGGAGTTCTCGGCGGCATCATCCTCTTACACCGCAGGTTCGCATTGGCTGTCTTGGTACACGCTGGCGCTGGCCTTGTTGTTAAGCGGCACGGTGATTTATTACGTGTACTCAACCCAGCGCCGCAACGCCATTATCCAGAACGAGGTTCAACGGCGTACCGCAGACCTGCGTGCGGCCGAGGCGCGTGAACGTGCCACGCTCGATGCCATAAGTGACGGCGTTATCGTTATCGACGACAATAGTTTGATTGTCGATTTCAATCACGCCGCCGAAACCCTGTTCGGCTACGCCCTGAACGATGTCAGAGGCAAGAACGTATCGGTTCTGTTGCCCGAGTCCGAGCGCGAACAACACGAAATCTATACCAAACAATCAAAGCTGCACGAAGCGCGGATCATCAATCTACAGCGCCAGCTACAGGGCCGACGCAACAACGGCACAGTGTTCCCCATGGAATTAACCGTAGCGCCCATGACAGTTGCAGACAGCAAGGGTTTTGTCGGCATCGTGCGCGACATCACCGCGCGACAGCGCACAGAAAACGCTCTGCGCATCAGCGAGGAACGTTACACGCTGATCATGGAAGGCGTGCTTGATGCTGTCTGGGATTGGGATATCAGCAACAATACCACGTACATGTCGCCGCGTTTTCTTGAAATTCTGGGTTTCAAATCTGGTGAATTTGCCCTCACGGCCGAGAATTGGTTTGAACGCATTCACCCCAATAACCGTGAAAAATATTCCACGCGCCTGACCGATCATCTGAAAGGTGAAGCCGAAGTTTTCTCCTGTGAATATCAGGTCCGTAACAAAGACGGCGCATACGTCTGGGTGCTTGATCGCGGCAAGGCTGTACGCGACACAACCGGGTGGGCGATCCGCATGGCCGGTTCGGTCAGCGACATCACCATCCGCCGACAGGCCGAAGACGGCCTGCGACGCGCCCAGAAACTTGACGCCGTAGGCCAGCTTGCTGGTGGCATTGCCCATGAATTCAATAACGTGCTGGTCGGTATCGGCGGTTTCGCTGAAATGGCCGTCATGGACATCGAAGATGCCGATACGGTCACCATGTGTCTGGGTGAAGTCCGCAAGGCAACCGAGCGCGCCCGCATCCTGACCCGGGATATGCTCGCATTCAGCCGCAATCAGGAAGTCAATCCGACGCTGCTGGCCTTCGACGTTTCCGTGCCACTGCATGATATGGCGACATTTTTGCGCCCGGTGCTGGGCGAAGGCGTCGAACTCGAAATGGCGATCTCCGAAGATGAGGCCAATGTTTACGCCGATCCGAACCAGTTATCACAGGTCATCATGAACTTCGCTATCAACGCGCGTGATGCCATGCCCGATGGCGGGCACCTGACCATCGGTTCAAAAATCGTGGAGCTCACGGCAAAACAGGCATCACATTACGTTGGCGGGCACGCCGGACGTTACGCCCAGATTTTCGTAAGCGATAACGGCACAGGCATCGACGAGGTCACCCAGAAGCGTTTGTTCGAACCGTTCTTTACCACCAAGGACCCCGGCAAGGGAACCGGCCTCGGCCTGTCGGTGGCATACGGCATTGTTACACAGGCCGGTGGGTTTATTGCGCTCGACAGCACGCTAGGCAAGGGTTCGACCTTCATGCTCAATCTGCCGCTGATCGTTGACGACACGCCGTAATGCCATAAACGTTCCGTCATACAGAAATCTTTAGACACATCAATATTTGCAATTAAACTGACGTCAGACCAATGGGAACCGATGTCCATGAGTGAAGAAAACAAAGCCACAAGCCTGTACATGCGCAAGCGCGTTCTGGTGGTTGAGGACGATCCGCAAGGCAGCAAGCTGATCGGCCTGGTCCTGCGCAAGCTTGGCGTTGCCAACGTCGAAAACGTGACCAATGGTCAGGAAGCACTCGACGCCATTGATGCGGCGACAGAAAAATTTGATCTTGTGATCAGCGACTGGAACATGCCCGTCATGACCGGCATCCAACTGTTGTCACGCGTGCGCAAAACCCATTACCGGTTGCCCTTTATCATCATTACCGGTCGCGGCACCGGCGAGTCCGCCGTCGAAGCCAAGATGGAAGGCGTCACCTCGTTCATCTCAAAGCCCTATACGCCGCACCAGCTGATCTCAAAGATCACAGCGGTGTTTGATGGCGATGCTAAAAACCCGGACGATGAAAACGGCTAAATTCTATCGGGCACGTACAACCATCGCGACGTGTCATAAAGTGTTCAGCACAGTATGACAGATTGAATATCTGCCATATTCGACCCATATATCTGTATGGTAATGGCCTGCTGAACCAATGGAACTTGCCCATGAGCCAAACGCCTGACACGTCCTCTGTTCTTGTCGCTGATGATGATGAACTGTTTGCCAAGCTGATTGAGCACACCCTCGTTGGTGAAGGCTACGATGTGACATGTGTCAGTGATGGCGAGGCCGCCTTGGCAGCGGCGCAAAACAACATCCCCGATATGGTTGTACTCGACGGCATGATGCCGGGTATGGACGGCTTTGAGGTCCTGCGACGGTTGAAAGAAAACGACGATACCGCACACATCCCCATCATTATGCTGACCGGTCGAAAAATGGAACGCGACATCGTCGCCGGACTGGATCTCGGCGCCGACGAATACATCACCAAACCCTTTATGCCGGTTGAGTTCGTAACCCGCGTCAATCGGCTGCTACGCAAGCGATGAATGCCCGTGCGCGCCTGTGGCAGCGCCTTGGCGTTTGCCTTGTGCTGGCGGGGGCCGTGACCGCATGGTCCGTGCAGGTCACACGCGCGCAAACACCGACGGCTGACTTCGATACACTTTTTACGGTTGGCATATCCGCCCAACGCGCCGGTGACTTTGCCGCTGCGCGCGATGCCTATGTGCGTGCACTGAGCCTGAAGCCTGAACATATCGAAGCCCTATTCCGACTGGGCCTGGTACAGGCATTTCTGAAAGATTACATCACCGCACTGGAGACCCTGTCGCAAGCCCATGCGCTGGCACCCAACGATATGGATATCCGGCTGGCCATGGCGCGCGTCCATAGCTGGTCCGGCCAGTTGGGCCAAGCGCTGAGCCAAATACGCGCAATCCTCGAAGACGCACCCGGCCTGTCAGAAGCATGGATTTTGCTGGGCCGGGTATCATTATATCAGAGCGATTTTGACGCGGCGCAGACTGCGTTTGATGAAGCCTTGCGCCTGAGCCCCACATCACCCGAAGCAAAACAGGGGCTCGACGACACCACAGCAGCGCGCGCCGCACAGGTTGCCACAGTTGTTCAGGCCACCCCGGATTTTATCTGGCGGCTTGATACCGGATACGAACAAAGCCAATTCTCGCGCAGCACAAACAAGAACTGGAACGAAGGCTATATCCAGGTCGCACGCGATATCGGTGCCAATACAACCGTCCATCTGCGCACAGAAGAAAGCCACCGCTTCGGCGCATCTGACACCTATCTGCGCACAGGCGTACACTATCGTTTCAGCCCCTCATTACAGGCCTACGCCCAGATCGGCGTAACACCCAACGCTGATTTTTTACCACGCCGCACGACCAAGGCCGGTGGCACGGTGCAGGTTTATAGGGGCGGGCATGACTATCTGATCGGCACGACATTGCTGAGCCTTGATCTTCAGAACCGCGAATATGCCACCGGTGACATCCGCAATGTCGATCCGGGGCTTCAGCTTTATGTGCTGAATGGTCGCGGCTGGCTGACCGGGCGCTGGATCAACAGCTTTGATATTGCCGCAGGCAAGCGTCTGGCAGGCTGGTCTGGTCGGGCGGACTGGTACCTTATCGATCAGGTTCGCATCTTTGCCGGCATGGCCGTGTCGCCGGAAACCGATAGCGGTGACACCGTTGAAACAACATCGCACTTTGGCGGTATCAATGTTGACGTCACACCACAGTGGAGCGCCAATCTGGCCTATACAAAGGATGACCGCGAGGAATCCTATATCCGCCATGTGCTAACCTTTGGCCTGAGTCATAAATTTTAAACATCAATACGGCATAAGTGCGAGATGACATTCCTGCAGGCAGTCTGGTGGTCGTCGATTGGGTTCTCCGCGTTTTCCGTGGTGGCCATGATGATGTTGATTATGCGCAAGCGACGTGTCCTCAAAGGCCAATTGGCATGGAAACAACGCAAGGACGAAGTCGTCCAGATCGTGCTCGGTGCCCTGAGCTCACCGCCGCGCGATGATGCAAAGCTCCGTATCAGCGGCGGTCGGGACCTGCGTCTTGTCAGTGAAATCGCCTATGACCTGTCGGCTTCTATCCGTGGTGACATGCGTGAGCGCCTGATTGCCATGCTCGAACAGGTCGGTGGCCGCGAAGCCAATATCATGCAACTGAAATCACCCCACGAGTGGTTGCGCGTACAGGCCGTTGAAAGTCTGACCCTGTTCCCGCGTGGCGATGACGTAAGCAACGCACTCATGGTTGCTCTCGACGATATATCACCGCGCGTACGCATCATTGCCGCCAAGGCACTGGTCGATATGGGGGCTGACCTGAGTGTCACCCAGGTGATTGAAAAATTCAGTGTCAGCGGCGCGGCCAATCCGCGCTCTTTGCGCGAAATCGTACGCAAGCTGGCACCCCATTCCGTACCCGAATTGCTGCGCATTTCCATAGCCGAGCAAACACATTCCGAACTGGCGCGGCTGCTTGCCATTGATGCGCTTGGTACGGCACATGACTACACAGTGCTACCCTACCTGCGCTCACTGTTTGTTTCTGACTCCGTCAATATCCGCGCCGAGGTGCTGCGCGCGCTGACCAATATCGGCCACCCCTCGGCCCTGCCCGTTGTCATGATGGGCTTGGCTGACGACACCTGGATCGTGCGCTCACAGGCCGCCATTTGCGCCGGGCGCATTGGCCTGCACGACACCATTCCGTTGCTGGCAGATCATCTGGAGGACCCCGAATGGTGGGCGCGCTACCGCGCTGCCAGTGCCTTGCGCCAGATCGGTGATGATGGTCTTGCAGCACTTAAGCGCATCAGCCTTGAGCCATCCGACGCCGGATTGACGGCGCAGATGGTCTTGCAGGAAGCGGGGCTGGCATGAGCGAAGTATTGAACATGCTGCAATACTGGGCGCACGCCATAGCTCTGCCGACTACCATTGTCGTGCTCAGCATCGGGCTGGCGCAGAACATTGTGTACGCCGTGCATCTCGGCGCGGCCTATCTGGCATTACATGGCCGTCTGCTGGTGCGCGAACCGGTGCGCGCATGGCGCATGCTGAGCGAAACAACCATCCCCATTTCCCTGCTGGTGCCCGCCTATAACGAACAAGCCACCATCATTGAAAACGTCCGTTCCATGCTGGCGCTGCATTACCCTAATTTCGAGATCATTATCATCAATGACGGCTCAACGGACGAAACCCTGCAAACCATTATTGATGCGTTTGAGCTGACACCCGTGGTGCGGCCACACGCCACAGAAGTGCCGCACGCAGACATTCGTGGCCTGTACGGATCACCCAACTATCGCAACCTGATCGTCGTCGACAAAGCCAATGGCGGCAAAGCCGACGCACTCAATGCTGGCATCAACCTGTCGCGCTTTCCGTTGTTCTGTGCAGTGGATGCTGATTCGATTCTTGAGGCCGATGCGTTGCTACGCGCTGTTCAGCCCTTTACCGAGTCCAGTGAAAATGTCGTAGCAGTCGGCGGTACCGTACGCATTGCCAATGGTTGTGAGGTCCACGCCGGGCGCATCATGTCCATCGGTATTCCACACAAGCTGGTGCCGCTATTTCAGGTCATGGATTACCTGCGTGCGTTCCTGATCGGACGGTTGGGCTCCAGCAAAATCGACACCTTGATGGTGATTTCCGGTGCGTTCGGTATTTTCCGGCGCGGCCCGGCCATCGAGGCCGGTGGCTATGACCTGACCACGGTCGGCGAAGACATGGAAATCATCGTCAAGTTACGCCGCCAGATCCACGAGCAGGGAAAGGGTGGTCGAATTGTCTATGTTTCCGATCCCGTATGCTGGACCGAGGCCCCCGAAACCCTGCGCGTGTTGGGCCGCCAGCGTATGCGTTGGCAGCGCGGCACCATGGAAACCTTTTTCCGCCATATTAAAATGCTTTTTAACCCGCGCTATGGCATGACCGGAATGGTTGCTTACCCGTTGATCTTCCTTGCTGATATTCTCGGCCCCATCGCCGAACTGGTGGGTATTCTGATATTACCGATATTCTGGTACTTTGATTTGGTGGCCTGGGACTATCTGGCGGCCTTTCTGGCTCTGACTGTTTTCTTTGGTATTTTCATTAGCGTTGGCTCGCTGTTTCTCGAAGAGCTGGAACTGCGCCGCTACCCGCGACCGAAGGACCTGCTCTTACTTACCATGGCCGCCATCCTGGAAAATTTTGGATACCGTCAACTCAGCAATCTTTGGCGCATTTTTGGCTTCATTCAGTTTATTTTCGGTCTCAAGGGTTCGTGGGGTGAGATGACCCGCGCCGGATTTAAAAAGAACTGACTTCGGCGTGACACAAAATGACGTCGCAAATATCGCCTTGTACGCGGCGTGCGTCATTACGATACTGCGCTAACGAACAAACGCAGGAACAGACCCCCATGAACGCGCCCGTGACCCCCGATCCCAATACCCCGCTATGGAAACCCACGGACGCGCGCGCCTGTGACACCGCTCTGTATCATTTCATGGAATTCTGTGACGAGCGCTTTGGTGTGCCGACTGGCGATTATGCAGCGTTGTGGGATTTCTCCATCGAGGACCGCCGTTCATTCTGGGACACGGTGCGCAAGTTCACCGGACTTCAGGCCGAGCACTGGGGCGACCGTGTGCTGCTCGACGGCTCTAAAATGCCCGGCGCGCGCTGGTTCCCTGATGCAAAGATGAACTACGCCGAGAACATGCTGGGGCGGCGCGACGACGCAGAGGCCATTGTGTTTCGCGGCGAAGACAAGGTGCGCACACGCTTTAGCTGGGCCGAACTGTATGACGCTGTGTCGGTTCTGACACAGGCCATGCGCGCCCATGATGTTGGACCGGGTGACCGGGTCGGCGGCTACATGCCCAACATGCCCGAGACCATCATCGCCATGCTGGCCGCCGCCTCCATCGGTGCGGTGTGGTCATCGTGCTCGCCTGATTTTGGTGTACAGGGCGTGCTCGACCGCTTCGGCCAGATTAAGCCCAAATTGCTGATCACCGTGGATGGCTATTTCTACAACGGCAAGCGCCACGACATGTCTGGCAAAGTGCGTGACGTGCTGGCGGGCCTGCCATCGCTGCGCGCCACCATCGTCGTGCCGTATACCAGCGAAACACCCGATATCAGTGACCTGAACGGCGTGGTGCTGCTGGCTGATTTCACTGCCGATTTCAACCCCGCAGACATTGAGTTCGCGCAACTGCCATTCGATCACCCGCTGTTTGTGATGTATTCATCGGGCACCACCGGCGCGCCCAAGTGCATTGTGCACGGCGCGGGCGGCACGCTGATCCAGCACGCCAAGGAGCACGCCCTGCATTGCGATATCCGTAACGGTGACCGGGTATTTTATTTCACCACCTGTGGCTGGATGATGTGGAACTGGCTGGCCAGTGCGCTGGGGCGCGGGGCCACCGTTATGCTGTATGACGGCTCGCCGTTCTATCCCGATGGCAACGTGTTGTGGGATTTTGCGGCTGCTGAAAAAATCAACTTTTTCGGCACCTCGGCCAAATACATCGACGCGCTGGGCAAGGCCGGGTTGCGGCCACGCGATAGTCATGACCTGAGCGCCCTGCATGCCATGGCCTCAACCGGCTCACCACTGGCACCCGAAAGCTTTGATTACGTTTACGACGCCATCAAACCCGATCTGCATCTGGCGTCTATCGCCGGTGGCACAGACATCATCAGCTGCTTCATGCTCGGCAATCCCACTGCACCCGTTTGGCGCGGCGAAATTCAGTGCCGTGGGCTGGGTATGGCCGTTGATGTGTTTGACGACGACGGCAATCCGTTGCGCGGCGAAAAGGGCGAACTGGTCTGCACCGCGCCGTTTCCGTCCATGCCTATCGGATTCTGGAACGATGACGATGGGGCGAAATACCACGCTGCCTATTTCGCGCGCTTCGACAATATCTGGCACCATGGCGACTTTATTGAAATCACCGAACATGACGGCATCATCGTGCATGGCCGCTCCGACGCCACGCTCAACCCCGGTGGTGTGCGTATCGGCACCTCGGAAATTTACCGTCAGGTCGAACAGCTCGACGAGATTATCGAAGGCATCGTCATCGGGCAGGACTGGCAGAGCGATGTGCGGGTCGTGCTGTTCGTGCGCCTACGCGATGGTGTGGAACTCGATGATGCCCTGCGTGATCGCATCTGCGCGCAAATCCGCGCCAACTGCACACCGCGCCATGTGCCAGCCAAGATCATTGCCGTGGCCGATATCCCGCGCACCAAGTCCGGCAAGATCACCGAACTGGCCGTGCGCGATGTGGTGCATGGGCGTGCTGTGAAGAACAAGGAAGCCTTGGCCAATGCCGAGGCATTGGATTTGTTTACGGATTTAGCGGCGCTGAAGGATTAAAGAACGCGCCATTCGGCGCGGCGCACGGTCGTGCGCTTGTTCAATACAAAGATAATTGCGACTACCAAGCCCGCAAGGCGGGCCGGGCCGCATGGCGCGCACTTAAATACCAAGGCAGCGCGCTACGATGCGCGCGGCCAAAAACCGTCGATCTGGGCATTATTCTGTTCAAGGCATGGCCGGATTTCGTAGAACACCTTTTCATAATCATAATACGGGATCCACGGCATCATGTGATGGATCAGGTGCATGTGCTGGCCCTGGGTGAGAAAGTTCGCGCCGGGCCAGATCGAGCACCGCGTATCACGGTAGCGGCCGGTCTCGATATGCGAATGATGTGGCACCCAGGTAAAGAAAAACAACATGGTGGTGTAACCGATAAGCCACGGCACAAACCACAAGACCAGAAATTCAACGCCGTAGCCCGCAGCGATAATTGCGGCTGTAACAGCCGTATAGGCCGCAAATGTCAAATAGGCATTGCGTCGTTCAGCCATCGGCACGCTATATTTTACACAGTCTCTATGCAGCACAAACGGGTTGAAGTGACCAAGTGCCCCCAGTGGCGTACGCCAAAACGTCACCACACCAAAGGCACCACGTGCATAGATATCAGGGTCATCATCGAAATTGGCGCGCGCATGATGGACCATGTGGGATTTCTTGTGCGGCCGAAAGAACATCCACAGCACAACACAGATGGCATGACCGAAAAACGCGTTCATCCATTTCAGGCGCACATTACGTGGCACGATATTGTCGTGCGTGGCCTCATGGATCACGGTGTAGGTGCCATACAGGATCACAGCGTTGATCACACCGCACGCCCAATACGGCAAAGTGCCACTCAGCGCCGCCCATATGCTGAGCCCCAGTCCGGCATAAACACCAATGGCAAGTCGAATGGTCGGCCATGCAATCCCGGGCGAATGCCGGCGGCCGACTTCCATTTCCAGTGCAATCGTTGAGTCTGTCGTCACGGATTTTTTCCTGGGGGGCATCGCCCGTCTAAGGGTGACGTCTTTGTATACAATAGCTATTCACGCCATGGTAGCAATGGCGAAAGAATGCCCTTTCATAGCAAATTGCTATGTAATTTGTCCCTGTTCCAAATGTGACATTTGTAATTTTTTGTAATATTGCGGGCATTTAGCCCCCAATCAGGGCCATATTTGACCTGAATCAACGACTCGTCCCCCATCGCCTATATATGGTCCGCGCATGCAGAAACACATTCTTGAAAAATATGACCGCATGGTGCCGCGCTACACCAGCTATCCCACAGCACCGCAGTTTCATAACGGTGTCAGTGGCGGTGTCTATCGTGACTGGTTAAGCGCCCTGCCCGCGGACATGGCGCTATCGCTATACGCCCACGTGCCGTTCTGCGACACCATGTGCTGGTTTTGTGGCTGCAATACCAAAATCGTCAATCGCTACGCCCCGATTGAGGCCTATTTTGAAACCCTGCTGGCCGAGATCGACCTGATCGCCGATATTCTGGGTGAGCGACGCCGCGCCAACCATGTGCACTGGGGCGGCGGCAGCCCGACCATCCTGAAACCCGAGCACGTCATTGCGTTATCAGCGCGCCTGCATGAGCGTTTCGAAATCACCGAAGAGTCCGAGTTCGCCGTCGAGATCGATCCACGTGAGCTCGACGACAATGCGCTCAAAGCGCTGGCACGCGCCGGACTGACGCGCGCCAGTGTCGGCGTGCAGGACATCAACCCCGACGTGCAACAGGCCGTCAATCGTATCCAGCCCGTCGAGGTCACCACCCACGTTATCAAGACCCTGCGCGATCTGGGCATCACCGGCATCAATGTGGATTTGATGTACGGCCTGCCCTATCAAACCGTTGCCGGGGTTGAGCGTACGGTGGACGCGGTGCTGGGCATGCAGCCCGACCGGCTGGCGTTGTTTGGTTATGCCCACGTGCCGTGGATGAAAACCCACCAGAAACAAATCGCCGACGACGTGCTGCCCGGCCGCGATGAACGCCACGATATGATGATGGCGGCGGCGCAGCGCCTGATGAACAATGGCTATCGCTGGATCGGACTGGATCATTTCGCCCGCGAGGACGACAGTCTGACCCGCGCACTCGACGCTGGAAAGCTGCACCGCAATTTTCAGGGCTATACGGCCGACCCGTGCCCCGCGCTGATCGGCTTTGGCGCATCAAGCATTGGCTCTCTACCACAGGGCTACATACAGAATGCCACCCCGGTGCGCACATGGCGCGCCGCTATCGAGGCCGGCACCCCACCCACGGCAAAGGGCATGTCCATAACAAACGAAGACCGCCTGCGCCGCGCCGTGATCGAACGGCTGATGTGCGATTTGTACGTTGATGTGCAAGACGTCTGCGAACGCTTTGAGGCAGAACCGCAAAGCCTGATGGGTGCCATCGACGCGCTGGCCCCGCTACAGGCCGACGGCCTGTGCGCCATCGACGACTGGAAAATCACCATCCCCGAAGACGCCCGCATCCTGATGCGCGCGGTCGCGGCAACGTTCGATGCGTATCTGGCACCGCAAAGCGACAGCGCGCAAAGGCATTCGCGGGCTGTTTAGGTGCGACCTACAGATCTTCGGGATATTTGGCGTGGCGCTCTACCGGGTCGGTGATCTCGTAGTATTTGCCCTTGTCGGCAACGAAGATGTGTGATTCCACGTGCAGGTTGCGCGGCGCGGTGTCGAGCGTGCCGCCGGTGACGTCGCCGCTGATGCGCTCGCCGCCCTCTGGCACCCAGAACAGTTGCGAGCCGCAGATCTTGCAAAATCCGCGTCGCGCAGTATCGGACGCGCGATACCATGTAACGTTATTCGCCCCCTGAATAACGACGTCATCCCAGTTATCAACCGGGATATAGGCCGCGAAGTGGCCCGATTGTTTGCGGCACTGGCTACAGTGGCAAGGGTGCACATCACTGCCCATGGGGCCATTAACGTAGTACTGTACCTCACCGCATAGACAGCTGCCGGTTGCTGTCGTACCCGCGGGAGCTTTCGGTTTGTTTTTATTCACCTTGATCTCCAATCCATGTAGCTTCACGACCCTATCATATCCTTTGTGTCATCGGCACCTGCGGCAATCTCATCAAGCAGCCAGTCGCGGAACGCGATAATTTTTGGGCGCTGCCACGCAGCAGGCGCGCCAACCAGATAATACGCGCTTTTGGCTTCCAGCGAGACATCAAACAACCGCACCAGCCGACCCGTATATAGCGCATCGGCGACCAGCACGCTGCGACCCAGTGCAATGCCCTGACCATCCATGGCGGCCTGGGTAATTAGATAAGAATGCGCGATGGAAATACCACCACCCGGTTTCACGTCGTGCACCCCGGCGGCGGCGAACCACTCATCCCAGCCCTCGGGCATCATATCATGCAGCAGGGGATATTTCAGCAGGTCTGCCGGACTGTGTAGACCGGGGCCGGCCTCGATAAATTCCGGGCTGGCAACGGGGAAGATTTCCTCGTTCATCAAAAAGCAGCTTTCACAACCCGACCACGTGCCACGGCCATAGCGAATGGCGAGGTCGATCTCGTCGCGCGCAAAATCAACCAGCGCGTCCCCCATGCCAAGGCGCACATCAATATCGGGATGGCGCTGGCGAAACCGCCCCAGACGCGGCACCAACCATGATGAAGCGATGGAGTCCAGTGTGCTGACACTCAACGCGCCACTGCTGTCCATATCGCCAAGATGGCGCACAGCACTGGCCATCAGATCAAGCCCGTCGCGCACGGCGGGGTACAGCGCCTGTCCCTCGGCACTAAGCACCAGCCCGCGATTGACGCGGCGAAACATGGCGTGACCAAGGTGATCTTCGAGGCCTTTGACCTGATGGGATATGGCCGCCTGCGTGACGTACAGTTCCTCTGCCGCGCGCGTGAAACTAAGGTGCCGTGCGGCAGCTTCAAACGCGCGCAGTCCGTTTAGCGGTGGCAGGGAACGGCTCATATAAAATGCCTGTGCTCTAGATATACCATAAAATATTGTCACCATGACAATTTTGGAATGGTTCGAAAAGCCCTTGATTCTCCGAGTTTAGCAGGTTTTATCCATCGTATTCATTATATTTTCTAATGATTATATCAGAAAACATCGTTTGTGGTGAAAAGCGATTTGACGCTACATGTTCGATCACAAGCTTCGGATAGATGATAGCGCATACGTTCTGTAGCGTAGCGCCAGAAAGAAGGGGAAAGACCATGACCAGACATTCTGTAGAGACCTGCCATTCAACGGCACCGATCAGTGCCAGCGATATCACACGTTCGCTGACCCGCGCGGTTGCTGCGCTTCCTCTGCGCCTGATCCATACCCTTGCGACATGGCAGAAACGTATACAGGACCGCGCTCATCTGGCGCAATTTGATGAATATCGGTTGCGTGATATCGGCCTGAGCAGGCCAGAGGCATTACGCGAATTTAACAAGCCGTTCTGGCGCGGCTGAATTTTTAGAACTCTGACCAACTCGACTGGCGCGTAGCGCCAGTCATTTTTTTTGCGTATCGCTTACATACGGTTTTAAGACAGCAGCGCCCAGATCGTCAGCGGAACAACGGTCCATATCCCAATAGACACGATAACCAGCGTGCGCAGAGCCTCGGGCGGCGGCCCGACATCAAGGTGCGCCACGGCCTTCGTCCGGTATTCATCCATAACCCCGTGCGGCGAGAGCAACGAACAAATTTTAAAGACCACCGGTGTGATCAACATGACCGGCAGGAAGAAGAATTCAAAAGGCCAGACGATGCTATTGGCCGTCAGCATTTTGGCGTACCACGGCACGCGCGGATCATTCTTGGCCCAATACATCGCCAACAGATGGCTCTCAAAGCGCGAGGTATTGAACAGTTGCGGGCCTTTTCTGACCTTGGCTTCGCGGTAGTCGCTCACAATCTTATATCTCCAAAACAATCTTGCCCGTCGAGCGCCGCGCGCTCAGGGTTTCCAGTGCCGCGCGAACATCATTCAGCGCGAAGGTGTGTGATACGTGCGGCTTGATCTCGCCCGCCGCGTACCAGGCCAGCAATTCATCAAACGCGGCGCGTACCACGTCGGGTTTCAGGATGCGCAAACCACCGAAATAGAACCCCATAACATCGATGTTCTTGACCATGATGATGTTGGCCGGAACCTGTGGGATGGTGCCGCTGGCAAAGCCGACCACAACAATACGCCCGCCTTGTACGGTGGCGCGCAGGCTGGCGTCAAACACATCGCCACCGACCGGATCATAAACCACGTCTGCGCCGCGTCCCGCGGTCAGCGCCTTGACCCGTTTGCGAATATCTTCGCTGCGGTAATCGATCAGGTCGTCCGCGCCATACTGCTTTGCAATGGCGAGCTTTTCCGGCCCGCCCGCCGTGGCGATGACGCGCGCGCCGAGCCGTTTGCCGATCTCGACCGCGCTCAACCCGACACCGCCCGCCGCACCGTGTACCAGCAATGTCTCGCCAGCTTGCAGGCGCGCCTTGTGAACCAGCGCCACATGCGAGGTACCATAGACCACGGGAAAACCCGCCGCACTGACCCAGTCCATGGCATCGGGAATGGGGTAAACGTCATCCGCCGAGGCAATGGCCTGCTCGGCGAAACCGCCATGCTGCACAGTGGCCATGACCCGTGTGCCGGGTTTCAGGTCGGGACGGTTTTGTGCGACCTCTGGCGTGACCTCCATGATCTCACCGGAAATTTCCAAACCCGGCGAAAACGGCAGCGGCGGCTTGAGCTGATAGGCGCCCTTGATGATCAGGGTGTCGGCAAAATTGACGCCCGCGGCACGCACGGCAATGCGCACACTGCCCCAGACCCGGCCCTGTTCAGGCGTCGGATTAAAGGCCGGCGGATCGATCTCGCGCACGCGCAGTGCGTCCAGCCCATCAAATGTGTCACATACCACGGCGCGCATGGCGGCTCCCTGCCTGTGTTGTTTTGTAATAACCTTTACCCGAGATACGCATCGCAGTCTTGATTCGCAAGGCGTTTTGACCATAGTCGGGGCCAAGTGATTAAAACGGAGAGACTCAATGCGCGGTTATTTCGGTGTTGGCGTAGAAGGCGTCAGCAAGGCCATGAACGTGGGCAGCCTGTTTCGCTCGGCGCACGCCTTTGATGCCAGCTTCGTGTTTACGCTGTCAGCCTGCTATACCAAGCTAGAGGGTAAGCGCGCCGATACCTCCAACGCGCTCGGCCATGTACCGTTCTATGAGTTCCCCAGCCTCGACGCCATGGTGCTGCCGAACAACTGCTCGCTGGTCGGCATTGAGTTGACCGATGACGCCGTGGAATTACCCAGCTTTCACCACCCGCAACAGGCCGCCTATATTCTCGGGCCGGAGCGCGGCTCGCTGTCACCCGCAACGCTTGAGCGCTGCGACTTCACCATCAAGATACCGACAAAGTTCTGCATCAACGTGGGGCTGGCCGGGGCCATTGTGCTGTACGACCGCTCTATCAGCACGGGGCGTTTTGCATCGCGCCCGGTGGGTGTCGGCGGACCGGTCGAGGACCTGCCAGAACACGCCTATGGCGAGCGTTTCAGCCGCACGGAAATGGAACCCTACCGCGCCGAACCGCCACTGGCCGAAGTTGAAAAGCTCGAAGCCGAGACTCGCGGTTAGGTTATCAGCGACATTCGCCCTGACGCGCCGTGTCAGTGATCAACACGTAGGCAAAATCGAGGGTTTGCGCGCCACCCGCGATGGCGATGCTTGTGGTGTGCGTTATGTCTTCATCACCGATCATGACACCGAGGTTGCTTTTAAGCGCATCACGCATGTGGCCCACATCGGGTGAATTGCCGTAACCAGCCCGCCATACCGCAAGGCACTGCCCGTCATCAGCCGCAGAACCAGCTGGCGGCGTATACGTCTTAAACCGGTTGCTCACAAACCGCGAAGCGGGGAAATACTGTCTCAGGTTACCCGCCATCTGGGTTGGATAACCATGCGTCAGCACTGTGCCATAGCTGAACCCGGCGTTGCGGATTTCATCGGCCAACAGCGCGTAATCCACGTTCATCTTGCACTTGCCACAATCACGGTTTTCCTTGATGGCGCGTGCGCTCAACGCCACAGGCACAATCAATGCCAGCGCAACAAGCACGCCGATAAAGCCGCGTATGCGGCGTGTATTGAGATCAGGGTAAACGATTGAAATACGCAGCGTGGCATAGAGCGCAAACGGGATTAACACCATAAACCAGTGATTGCGCACTTTACTGATACCCGAGCCAACAATAGCGAGCGTAGCGAGCACGATTAGAATCAGGAAACCATGTTGCAGTATTTTGCTCCAACGCGCCTGCGCCGTGCCATCTGGCGCGCAGCGCCGGAAAATTTTTGGGAAAAACACCACAACCAGTACCACCAGCGGCGAGAGAAACGCCGTGGTTGAGGTCACCAGGTCACCCAGTCCCAAAACCCACGCTGGAAAGTCAGAGCCGACGTCCATCATCACCGCGCGCGATACCTGCGCGCCGCTCAAATGTCCCGTCACCAGCCACACACCATGCGGCGCAAATACCGCAAGCGCAACGAGCAATGCCAGCGCACCCTTGATACTGAGCAGCCGAGCACGCAGATCACGGTCCATCAGCGCCGCCGCACCAAGTGCGACAATAAAGACCGCAAAGTTATACTTGGTCAGCATGCCCGCCCCGGCGACAACGCCGAGCCAGACAAAGCTGCGCCAGTCCTTGCCATCGCCGCGCGCCACCATGAGCAGCGCGTGCACAAACGCCAGACACAGCGCTGCCAGCATCACGGTCTGACTGTAATTGAGCACCGAGTCCCACGAAATAACGTAGATACCAAGCACACAAAGCCCGGCGAAACCGGCCCACGCGGCGCAGTCCGTCATGACGCGCGCAAGCCGCCACGTCAGCGCATAGATCGCGGCGATACAGATAAACTTGATCGCCACCACAACAGGCAACGCCACACCAAAGGCCTGCGTCGCGACATAAACGATCCAGCTATAAAGCGGCGGCTGGCCGGGCTTGTAACCACTTGCCAATGACTGGGTGTAGAACAACTGCTCGGCATCGTCTTCCGATGCACCGGGAAACAGCACCAGCCGCAGCACAAAAATACCCAGCAAATAGAAGCCCACGCTGAGATGAAACCCGCGCGCCGAAAACAGAACCGCCGTAAGCGCCTTCATGGGGTCGCTGCTCCGGTTTGCTCGCGCACATGAATATCGCCCACCCGCGCGCCCAGCGAATTGCTGATCGGCGGTTTGATATAATCGCACAGGTCTTGCGCCGCGCGCGCGCCAAGGATGCCGAGGTATTGCAGGACCCACAGCAGGGCGGTTTCCGATGCGCGTTTTTCGCCATCATGGGCCTTGATCGCAATGCCAAGGCGGCGCTGCGGCACGATGGCAATATGCACACCCTCGGCACCGCCTTTCATGGCCACACCACCTGATGCCACATCGCCCAGTGCCGTCATGGCGACGCTATCCATACGCCCGCGCCCGGCCACCATGTGCGGATGGGCGGCCATGGCCGCAACAATGCGCCGCGCGGCGTCTTCTCGCGCAGGCCCGAGTGTCTTGGGATCGGCCATGCGCGCCATACCACGCGCCAACCCCGATAACGGCATACCAATAACGGGGATGCCGCAACCGTCCACGCCGCGCGCAGTGTTGCGCAGATCGCAGCCGGTCAATTCGGACATGGCATCGGTAATACGCACCTGCACCGGATGATCCGCACCGATATAGCCCGCCGGGTCTTCGCCCATATGAACGGCGGTGGCGAGAAATCCGGCATGTTTACCCGAACAATTGTTATGCAGTCGGCAGGGCTGTGTGCCCGTGCACACAAGATCGTCGCCCGTGGCTTCGTCATAGGGGCGGTGCGGGCCGCATTCCAGCGCACCTTCATCCAGCCCGATACGTTGTAAAATATCCTCAACGGCTTGCGTGTGGATGGGCTCGGCATTGTGTGAGGAACACGCCAGTGCAACCTCGGCGTCGCTATAACCAAAATGCTGTGCCGCACCGCTCTCAATCAGCGGCAATGCCTGTATGGGTTTGAGTGACGAACGCGCATACATTTCACGCTCAATGTCGCCCCATGCATGGATAATCGCGCCATCGGCATCGATCACCACAGCGTCAACGCCGTGACGGCTTTCAATCAGGTTGCCTCGGGAAACTTCAACCAGTAATGATTGCGAAAGATTCATCGTGTATTGGATATCCATGGTTATGCATTTTTTACATTGTTACTGTTCACGTATGGCACCTGCCAAGAAACGTGTCCACGCCAAATCCCGGTACGCCTTGATTGCATTGGGCCTTGGTGTGTTGATGCTTGGCAGTGCTGTGATGTCACCGGGTGCTCGCGCTGAAACACTCGGTATTCACGGTGACTGGACAGCCTTTAAGACCGCCGAAGGCGGCGCGCCGCTTTGCTACATCGGCTCGGAGCCAAAAAAGGCCGAGGGTGACTACGAGCAACGTGGCGCGAACTATGTACTGGTCAGCCAACGGCCAAAGGCCAAGGAATTTGACGTTGTCAGCGTACGCGCGGGCTACAAGTACCGCCAAGGCAGCGAGGTCACCGTCAAAATCGGTGGAAAAACCATCAAGATGTTTACCGTCGAAGGCATGGCCTGGGCACACGATTCCAAAACCGATGCAACGCTGGTCAAAACCATGAAAGCCGGTGCCAAAATGGTCATCAAGGGCACATCATGGCGCGGCACGCTGACCACGGACACCTATTCCCTGAAGGGTTTCACGGCGGCCTACAATGCATCGCGCAAGGCCTGCGGCCTAAATTAACTTTCCAGATTGATCCGCAGGGTCAGGAACGCCAGCATATCCTTGAGCGTGATGATGCCCAACAGGTGACCGTCCGCCACGACCAATAGGCGGCTGCTGTCGGTGCGGCGCATCAGGGCCAGCGCCTTCATGGCCTCGAACGCCGGGGGTACGGCAATATCAGGGCCGAGCGGCCGCATGATCCGAGCCACCGTTGTCTGGTTGCGCGCCTCAGGCGGCACCATTTTAACATCGACCACGCCAACGCCGCCGACCAGCAGGCCATTTTCCAGCACCGGATAGAACTCGTGGTGCGTGCGGTACATGTAATCCTCAATCAGGCTTGCCACACTGATGTGGCCGGGCACGCTGACGGGGTCTCGGCTCATAAAGCGACTGATCGGGGCATCGCCAAAGAACTGTCCTGCAAGAAGCTGTAGTTGCGAGGCACCGGCGGCCTGACGCATGAACATGCCGATGAGGAACCACCACATGCCGCCCACCAGATTGCCGCGCAGCACGTTGACCAGTCCAAAGGCAATCAGCAGCAAACCAAAGCCCGAGCCGATTTTCGATGCGGTATCGGTGGCCGCTGTCAAATCACCCTTGCGCGCCCATAAAACAGCACGCAACACCCGCCCGCCATCAAGCGGAAAGGCCGGGATCATGTTAAACGCCGCAAGCAGCGCATTGATCAAGGCAAGATAATACAACACACCGAGTATGGATGGCGGCGCATCGGCGCTCTCGGCAAAACCATGTAACAGATGAAAACCGAGCGCCAACGCCGCACTGGCAAGCGGCCCGGCGATTGCCATGCGGAACTCAGCGCGCGCACTTGGCGGTTCGTTTTCCATTTCCGCCACGCCACCAAAAATAAACAGCGTGATGCCCTTGATGGGGATGCCATAACACCGCGCCACGACGCAATGCGATAGCTCGTGCAGCACGATAGAGACAAACAGACCGAACGCACCGAGAATACCCATGCGCCAGTAAATGCCCGGTTCCAGGCCTTCATAGAGAAACGGGAACAGACCCTGAGCCAGACTCCAGGTCACAAGAAAGGCCAGAAACAACCAGCTTAGATCGACCTTGATGTCGATGCCGAGCAGCTTAAACAGGGTCAGTTGTTTGCCGAGCATGGGGATCACTCCTGGCTGCGGTGAATATCAACTGCTTTCTTTATAAGTGTCGCATATCTACGCATTGCATTTATCTAAAAAAAAGACCCCGCGTGAAACGCGGGGCTAAATTTTGGAGGTATATACATGTCCGCTTGGTCAATAAGGCTAGCGATCGGCTTGATCGCTCTGGAGCATGCCCCAATACAGCAACACACCAAACGCGGTGCCCAATACACAAATAAGAATCAATACGATTTGCTCGGTACCCGTCATCTTTCGACGCCCTCTCCTGTTATGTTCACAGAAAAGATTAGCGGCACCAAAACACCCCGCCCTTGATTTAGATCAATTTATGCTGAAATCCGGAAAATGGCGCTATTTCAACATCCGCTCGGCGGGAAAACGTATGGTCACGGTGGTGCCCACATCGGGCTGGCTTTCAATTACCATAGTGCCACCGTGTAATTCCATGAGAGAATTGCTTAGTGGTATGCCCAGACCCGTGCCTTCGTGTTTACTTTCGTAGCCCCGGTTGACCTGACCAAAAGGCTCTTGCGCCTTTTCCAAATCTGCCGCGTTCATGCCGATGCCGCTGTCGCGAATGGACAGAGCCAGTTCATCACCATCGACCAACGTATCGATAACAACCCGCCCGCCCGGTTTGGTAAACTTTACAGCATTGGTCAGAATATTAAGCAGAACCTGCTTGATGCGTCGCTCATCGCCATAAAGTTTGGGGGTGCTGCGTACGATATTGTTTTCAATAATGATCTCGCCCTGTCTGGCACGCGGCATAATAAGGCGCACCATGCTCGCGCTTTGGCGGTGCAGATCAACCTCGGCTTCAAACAGCTCAAGTTGCCCAGCCTCAATCGCCGAAAGATCAAGGATATCATTGATCAGTTCCAGCAGGTGCTGACCGGAATCGTGAATATCGTTTGCATATTCGTGATACTGCGCGTTGCCCAGCGGGCCGAAGACCTCACCCATAAACGTCTGTGAAAAGCCGATGATGGCATTCAGCGGCGTGCGCAGTTCGTGGCTCATATTGGCAAGAAATTCAGATTTTGCGAAGTTGGCCTGTTCGGCCACATCGCGCGCCTTGCTCAACGCCGCTTGCGCGTCCTTCTGTCGGGTAATGTCGGTCAGCAACATAACCATACCACCGCTGGGCAACCTTTCCTCGGTCACCAGCACCCAGCGTCCATCCTGACGGCGCAGTTCAAACGGCCCATCGGCGCTATGGTGTTTTGCCATGCGCTCGGCGACCCACTCTTCCTCGCGACCAATCGCATTGGGCGCAAGCCCATGTTCCGCAATGGCGCTGATATGATCTTCAAACAGCATCCCCGGCTTGATGGTTTCGGAAACGGCCCCGTTGAATTTGTGTTCAGCCTTGTTGGCAAACACATAGCGATCTTCGGCATCAAGCACCGCCACGGGTTCGGACATGGCGTCGATAGCGGCGTGCAGGTCTTCCATGCGTTCGCGTGTGCGGTGTTGCTCACTCACATCAATCTCGATAAGACCAATTTCAGTGATCTCACCGGAAGCGTTGCGCACCGGAAACTTGATGCTCAGGATATCCCGTAACACGCCCCCGACCATAAATTGCTTATCAATAACGCTTGCCTCGCCGGTTTCCAAAACCTGCAAATCTGTATCACGCCACATCGCACCCAGATCATTGGGCATGATGTCCTCGATTGTCCGCCCCATCCAATCCGTCGCGTCAATGTCGAGCATATCTGCAAACGCTTTGTTGATCATGCGGTGACGACGTTGATGGTCCTTGACCACGATACCGAAGGGCGCGTTTTCGAGAAACGAGTGCAGCAAGTTTTCTGAGCGCTTATGCGCTTCATCGGCCTCGATCTGTTCGGTGATGTCCTGACAGGTTCCCACCACGGTGCTCACCGCGCCGTGCTCATCATAATCATATACCGCGCCGCCAATTTCATGCAGCCAGCGCACCGCGCCGTCGGGCTGGATCATGCGGTAACGAATGGAGTAACGCTCACCCTTGGCGACGCAATCAGCATAAGCCTTTGCGACACGCTCGACGTCTTCGGGAAAGGTCAGGTTGTCTGAAAAGCGATGATCGTCCTGAAGCGGTTGTGCGAGCATATCTTCGGGCGTCATGCCGTAAATGCGCGCATAACCGGGACTGACAAATGCGAACTTACGAGCCGCAACGTCATAGACCCAGCGGCCGATACCGGCGATTTCCTCGGCCTGCTCAAGATGCAAGGCAATCGTAGCGTCTGAATTCATTACGTTTCTTGTCGTCTGCATCTGTGTTTTTGTATTCGGCATATGGTAGCCAACATTCAAGCACATGCAAACCGCTATGCCATTTAAAGCTGTGCGATGCACACTCTATACCCGCAACACGGCCTTACCGTCTGTGACAGAGCGCATAATCGTTGGCGTTTTTTCGATTGTCCCTATATGTAATGCGCCATGAACAGCATCGAAACCAACACACAGGCGACAACGCCACGCGAGACACGCACCAATCTGGTCGGGCTATCGCGCGACGAGCTGTGCGCCGTGCTGGCCGAGGTTGGCCTGCCCAAGTTTCGCGCCAAGCAGCTTTGGCACTGGATGTATTACCGTGGTGAGACCGACTTCTTCAAGATGTCGAGCATCGCCAAGACCATGCAGCCGCAGCTAGCCGAACAGTTTGTGGTCGAGCGCCCGGGCATCGTGCGCGAGCAGACCTCATCGGACAGTTCACGCAAATGGCTGTTTGGTTTTCCCGACGGCAACGAGGTCGAAACCGTCTTCATCCCCGAGGAAGACCGTGGCGCGGTATGCATTTCCAGCCAGGTCGGCTGCTCGCTGACCTGCACGTTCTGTCACACCGGTACCATGAAGCTGGTGCGCAACCTGAGCGCTGGCGAAATCGTCGGCCAGTTCATGGCGGCGCGTGACAGCTACGGCGAATGGCCCTCACCCAAGGGCACGCGGTTGCTCTCAAACATCGTCATGATGGGCATGGGTGAGCCACTGCTGAATTATGAAAATGTCGCCAAGGCGCTGCGCATCATCATGGATGGTGAAGGCATCGCGCTGTCGAAACGCCGCATCACGCTATCGACATCGGGCGTCGTGCCGATCATGGATCGCTGTGGTGAAGAGCTCGGCGTTAATCTGGCCGTTAGCCTGCACGCCGTCAGCAACGAACTGCGCGACGTGCTGGTGCCGATCAATAAAAAGTACCCCATCAAGGACCTGATGGATGCCTGTCGGCGCTATCCTGGTGCCAACAATGCGCGCCGCATCACCTTTGAATACGTCATGCTCAAGGGCATCAACGACTCACAGGCCGACGCGCGCGAATTGATACGGCTGGTCAAGGGCACCCCGGCAAAGTTCAACCTGATCCCGTTTAATCCGTGGCCCGGCTCGCAGTATGAATGCTCGAACAAGTCCGACATGAAGCGCTTCGCCGATATTCTCAACGACGGCGGATTTTCCGCGCCGATCCGCATGCCGCGCGGGCGCGATATTCTGGCCGCTTGTGGCCAGCTGAAATCTGCCAGCGAACGCGACGTCGCCGCGCTCAAGGCCGCCGCTGCCGCGCGCCGTGCCGAAGCCACACAGCAAACAGAGGCATAAGCCCCCCATGAGCACTGAACGCGAAATTTTCTACGTTGCCGATCCCATGTGTTCGTGGTGCTGGGGCTTTACCCCTGTGCTTGAAGCCATGGCCGATCAGATCGCCGGGCGCGCCGAGATCACCCCGATCATGGGCGGTCTGCGACCGCTCAACCGCACACCCATGGACGAGGCCATGAAGGCCGAGATTGCGCACCACTGGGAAAGCGTAGCCGAACGTTCCGGCCAGCCGTTTGATATGGAATTTTTCACCCGCGATGGCTTTGTCTATGACACCGAACCGGCGTGTCGCGCGGTGTGCGTCGTGCGCGCCATCGACAAGTTCCACACGCTGGATTATTTCAGCGCCGTGCAGCGCGCATTTTATGTCGAGGGCCGCGACATCACCGACGGCGGCGTGCTCACGGACGTGGCTGATGAATGCGGCTTTGATCCGGTGGCTTTTAGCACGCGATTTTCCGATATCGCCAGCGCCTATGAAACAGCCGGGGATTTTCAGGTCGCGCGTCAGCTCAACGTGACGGGCTATCCCACCGTGATCCTGCGCAACGCAAAAGAGTTCGCCATGCTCAGTGCCGGGTATCAGGACTTCGAGGCCCTGCAGGACCCGCTGGAAGAATGGCTCGACGGATCGGAAGACTGAGAGCGCCTAGGCGCTACTCGCACCGTTCCCTGCGTTCCAGTTCGCCAGCCATAGATTAAAATCACCGGCCGGCATGGGGCGCGCGACAATAAAGCCCTGCACCACATCGCAGCCCAGTTCACCGGCACAATCCAGATCGCCGGGCTCTTCGATACCTTCGACAACAATGCGCAGGTTCAGCCTGCGCCCGAGATCGGCGCTGCTTGCAAGGATGGCGCGCGCCTTGGGATCATGCTGCGCACCATGCGCAAAGGCGCGGTCGATCTTCAGTTCGGTAAACGGCAAACGCTGAAGCTGCTCCATGGAAGAATAACCGGTGCCAAAATCGTCAATCGACAAGCCGAAGCCCTTCATACGCAGACGTGTCAGGACCTCGAGCGCGCTGGCCATTTCCTTGATCAGGCGGCTCTCGGTGATTTCCAGCATAATCAGCTTGCGATCAAGTCCGGCCGCATCTGCGAGGTCGGCAATGAAATCGGGGTAGTCGAGACGCGACAGGCAATCCATGGAGATATTGATGGCGACGGACATCGGTGTGCCGGCAGTGGCCCAGCGTCCACCTTGTGCAATGGCTTCGCGCAGCACCACATCGGTCAGCTTGATAATCATGCCGCTCTGCTCGGCGAGCGCAATGAAATCATCGGGGCCGACCATGCCAAATCTGGGGTGTTCCAGACGGACCAGTGCCTCGACACCACCAACCGCCTTGGTCTCAATATTCACCTTCGGTTGGTAGAAAATCCTGAACTGGTCGTTTTCCAGCGCCACAGCAAGATCGCCGGGGCTGAGTTGAACACGCGTGGCGGGTGCGGCATCGGGTTGGCTTGATGGTGCCCCAGAGGCGAGCGCATCGACCATCGCTGCATTCAGGTCTTCAACCAATATGGGCTTGGTCAACGCGGCAACAACATTCAGGCCGTGCGCACCGGCCAGTCCGCGCGTGGTTTGTAATACGTCTGCATGTTCACCGCTGATCAGGATCAAGGGGCCGGTGTAGTTGCGTTCAACGATATGGCGCAGCATTTCAATGCCGTCCATACCGGGCATATTCAGATCGGTGATAAAAATATCGGGATGATTGTGGGGATCATCTAAATGTCCCAATGCCTCTGCGCCATCCTTTACAATGATGGGTTTTGGGCAGTCGATACTTTCCAGCAGGGCCGCTAATACGCGTGCCATCAGGACGTCATCTTCAGCCAGAAGTATTCGTAAATCTGAAAAGGCGCTCATGGCATCATTCATTCTTTATTTTCCAGCATTGCCCCTCTTTTATAACAAGCGATGACACCATTTCACACGCGGTTATTTTAATATGGCTTCACTGTCGCTTGCTCCGGCATGGGGAATGCATATACTGCGCGCGAAATTCAGGCGCGCGTAGCGTGCTCTTGCTTATGTGGCGCGAAGCGCCCCTCTGAATCCAACAGTCGCGGGAACCCCGATCATGAACGGTGAAGTGAAAAAAGTCGTCCTGGCCTACTCCGGTGGTCTTGATACCTCGGTCATCCTGAAATGGTTACAGGATACCTACGGCTGCGAAGTGGTGACCTTCACCGCCGATCTCGGTCAGGGAGAGGAACTCGAACCCGCACGCGAAAAGGCTGAACGCGCCGGAATCAAGGAAATCTACATCGAGGACCTGCGCGAGGAATTCGTGCGCGACTATGTCTTCCCCATGTTCCGCGCCAACGCGCTGTACGAGGGCACCTACCTGCTCGGCACATCCATCGCGCGGCCACTGATCGCCAAACGCCAGATCGAGATTGCGCGCGCCGTCGGCGCCGACGCCGTGTCGCACGGTGCAACCGGCAAGGGCAACGACCAGGTCCGTTTTGAGCTTGGCTACTACGCCCTGCAGCCCGATATCAAGATCATCGCGCCATGGCGTGAATGGGACCTCAATTCGCGCACCAAGCTGATCGAATACGCTGAGCAAAACCAGATCACTGTGCCCAAGGACAAACGCGGCGAGCCGCCGTTCTCGCAGGACGCCAACCTGCTGCATATCTCGAGCGAGGGTAAAGCCCTTGAAGACCCATGGGTCGAGCCAGACTGGGATCACGTTTTGACCCGCGTCGTTCCGCCATGGAATGCGCCGGACACACCACTTGAAATCACCATCGATTTCGAAGCCGGTGACCCGGTCGCGGTGAACGGCGAAAAGCTCAGCCCCGCCGCCCTGCTGACCAAACTCAACGAACTGGGCGGCGCCAACGGCGTCGGTGCCATTGATATCGTGGAAAACCGCTTTGTCGGCATGAAATCACGCGGTGTCTATGAAACACCCGGTGGCACAGTGCTGTTCCACGCACGTCGCGCCATGGAAAGCCTGACACTTGATCGCGGCGCCATGCACCAGAAAGACGAACTGATGCCGCGCTACGCCGAGGTCGTCTACAACGGTTTCTGGTTCTCACCCGAACGCGAAATGCTACAGGCCGCCATCGACAATGCCTGCGCGCGCGTCACCGGCACGGTGCGTTTGAAACTGTACAAGGGCAACACCATCATCACCGGGCGCAAATCACCCAACAGCCTGTACAGCGAAGAGCTGGTCACGTTCGAAGAAGACACGGTCTATGACCAGCGCGACGCCGAAGGCTTTATCAAGCTGAACGCCCTGCGCCTGCGCACGCTGAAAGCACTGGCCGACAAAAAAGGCTAAGACCGCTCCGCTGGCCTTTCAACATCTGGGCATACCCCGATACACAAAACGTCTATCCGTTTGCGTCCGTCGTGCTATGATCGCACGACACTGGCGCAACGATAGCGGGTATTTTGTATGACCAAACCAACGGTTCTGATCGCCGAAGATGCCATAGACATCAGCAACCTGATCGCCATACTACTGGAAACCATGGGCTGTGAGGTGGTTGGCACAGTGGACAACGGCGACGATGCGTTTACAGAGCATTCCCGTCTAAACCCCGATCTGACCCTGCTTGATATCGACATGCCCGGCAGCGACGGGATCAGCGCCCTGCACAGAATCATGCAGGCCACCCCCGATGCCTATGTGGTCATGCTGACCGCACACGGCGAAACCGTGGTGGCCGAAGCCTGCCTCGCCAAGGGCGCGCGCGACTTTGTCACCAAGGTCAGCAGCGACGGCAACCTGCACGAAAAATTACGCTCGATTGTGGATGGGCTGGGTTAAGCATTCGCACCCAGCCGAGCACAATTTGCAGCGCTAATTCCTCAATATAATCAATGTAGTAAATAGATTTTTCTTTTTCAGTCAAATATCTGACTGAAACAGTCGCGCAACTAAACCTTGACATTTAGCTTTATTTTCCTATAAAATACGCCTTCATTCCTATTTCTGCACAAAATCTTGTATGGAGGCGAAAGTGCATGTCCCGTGATTCTTCTTCTGACCCCAAATTCGATCCATTTGACGATCCTGATTTCGACCCAATGGCCGAACCCTCCGGGCGCCGTTCGCGGCGTAGCGTACATGCGAGCACGCAACCCGACCATCTGGACCCACGCAATGATGACCCGCCACACGAGGCTGATATGCGTGCGCGCTGGCTTGAAGAGCGCGGCTATGACCCAAAGGCTGACGGCGACCTGAAACGCGCTGAGCAAGGCGGCGTGGTGCTCAATGGTGAATTCCTGACCACCCCACCCGATGGCGACCTGGACCTGATCCGAGACGGCATCGAACATGATGAATGCCCCGACTTGCCAGCCATACCTGCAGAATTCAACATGAAGCCCCGCTGGGAATCTTTTTGCCGCCTGTATGCCTTCGGCCATTCAGCCGCCGATGCCGCACGCCACGCGGGCTATGCATGGGGTACCGCGCGGCACGCCGGATGGCGTTTATTGCAAGACCCGCGCATTCAACGGCGCGTTCGTATCCTGCAACAATTCGCCCATGACAACCGGCCCCAATGCCGTGAGGACCTCGTGGTACGGCTTGAAATTGTCTACCGCGAAGCCATGAACAGGGGTCAGTACCACGCTGCCGTTCGCGCACTCGATACCATCGCCCGACTGGAAGGATACCGCGCGCCAAAGAACACACCGCGCGATGATGGCGATGAAATGTAGACACGCACATGTCTGCAAAAGTGAATAAATGTCTACATTTTGAACTGGATCAATGCCTTAGGCCCATGGTTTTAAGGCAATTCAGACTGTTAGACAGTTCCGCTGCGTTACAAATGTCTGCAAATGTCTACAGCAATGCACCGCTGGTGCAGCCTGATACTGCGCACCTACTTGCTATGGAAAGACCGCAATGTCGGGTCACGGTCGAGCCAGTAACAGTACAGTGCCATAGGTGCCAGCGTCAGGTTGACGTTGCGCATCATGCCGGGCCGGGCCACGCTTCGCGTCAGGATATAAGGCTGCGCCGCCTTGTTATTGCGTTCGACATAATCAACCAGCCGCGTTGGCCGATCCGCCGATGTGCCATAACGATCCGCCCAGTCCATTTCATAGATATGATCGGGTCGCCCGGTGTCGGGATGCATGCTCATCAGGTCGACCTTGCCACCGCGCCAACTGGCATAGGCCAGATCGCGCACACTGGGCGCACCCAGCCATTGCGAAACCAGCGCGGTTTCCGCCAGGCGGGCAAAATGCTGGTCACCCGGGTTGGCAGGGCCGAACAGCGCACTGTAGAGACACGGCGCAGTCAGATAGACCTTGAAGGCCACGGCGCGCTGAAACGGTTCGGCGTCACGATCAACGCGGGTCACGCGGCGGATCAAAAACGCGGATTCCAGATAGTCGAGGTATTTGCGCAGGGTGTTTTTGGCGATGTTGGTTGCCTTGGCGAGATCATCCATGCTGATTTCGCGCGCGGTGTTAAACGCCAGCGTCGAAAACAACCGGTTGAGTTCCTGTCCGTCGTTAACGCCGTACATCCCGGCGATGTCCTTGTGCAGCACTCGTTCGGCAACGCCGTCGCGGATAAAGGTCGGTGCCGGTGCGCCCTCGCGCCGCTTGCCAAGCACGCCTTCGAGGAAGCCGCCAAAATTAATATAGCGCGAGAATTCAGCGTTCAGCTCGCCCAGCGCACCCTTGCGCAGCGCAACGTTGACACGTGTCTGGCCGCCTTGCTCGCTGGGCCGTTCACGCAGATCGAACAGGGTGTTTTCACTGTCACGAAAACGCAGAAACTCAAGAAACGTCAATGGTGGCAGGACAAGAGTTGTCATCCGTCCGCCGTGGGTCACATCGCCCGAAACCGTGCTTGGCGCACCAGCCGAGACCGAGGCGATGAACTTTCCATTGGGGCGTTGTTCGGCCAGTTTCAGCAGGGCCTCTTCCCAGCCCTTGAGATACTGAATTTCATCGAAGAAGACATAGACCTCGGCGTCGGCATCATGATGATAACGCCGGCAGAACATTTCAAACAGCGTGCCCAGATCGGTCGCCGTATAGCTCGGCGTCATCATGGAGCAATAGAACACCGACTTGGGCGAAACCCCGCGCTCGATCAGGTGCGCGACCATCTGGCGCATCATCACCGTCTTGCCCGCGCGCAACGGTCCAGCCAGCACCAGCGCGTCGCCCTGTCCGGCCTTCATCACATGGGTGAAAAATGCCGGGAAAAATGCCCGCTTCATGGGGTTGAGGAATTTGACCCGTGTCTCGTCGGTAAAACCCCACCACGGGTTATCGAACGCCAGCCGTGCGAACAGATCGTTATCGGTAATCGTGTGCACCCAAGCATTCCCCGTCTGCGCTATAACCCTGACGTGCGGCCCTGTTACGAGCTCTTAAACGCCACCTTTCACGATCAGCGTGATGATCGTGCGCGCAGTCTAACATCAGGCGCACAACAAAATCATCCTTTTGATCCTGTTTGGTTAATTTTTCACCGGCACGCCGAGAACGACCACCCCTTGCCGGAATCGTCATTGGCTGGAATAGTGTCGCATGGTTTTACAGCTCACATTGGAGAGGTCGTGTCGTGATCAATGTTCTGTTTGTCTGCCTTGGCAACATCTGCCGTTCGCCCACTGCCGAGGGCGTATTCCGCGCGCTGGTTGAACGCGAGGGACTGGCCGGTGCCATCGCCACCGACTCATCGGGTATGGCGGCGTGGCATGTCGGCAAGTCGCCCGATGAACGCGCGCAAGCCACGGCGCATGCGCGCGGTATTGAGCTGGGCGACCTGCGTGCGCGCCAGACCCGGATCGAGGATTTTCGTGATTTCGATTACATCATGGCTATGGATCACGACAATCACGCTGACCTGTTGGATCTGTGCCCACCGGACCATGAGGACCGCGTGCACATGTTTCTGCACTTCGCGCCGGACTATGCCCGCACGCACAACATCGAAGAAGTCCCCGATCCCTATTACGGTGAAAGCGGGTTTGATAATGTGCTCGATATGATCGAGGAAGCCTCAAGCGGTTTGCTCAACCACATTCGAGTCAACCACTTGCGATGAAACGGTGAGGTACGCAAATGTATGACTTGGTCATTTTTGATTGCGACGGCGTGCTGGTGGATTCCGAGCTCATATCCAACCGCAATCTGGCGGCGTACCTCAGCGAACTGGGTATGCCTCATACTACAGAGCAAAGCCTTGAACGCTATGCCGGGCGGTCCATGTCGAGTGTCATCAAGTTGATCGAAGATACGTGCGGTCCGCTGCCCGATGATTTCGCACCGGAAATTCGACGCCGCAACGCGCATAGCAGCGAACATGAGTTACGCGCTATTGATGGTATAGCCGATGTTTTATCGTCCATGAGCGAAGCCAAATGCGTGGCATCATCGGGCCATAGCGACCGTATTCGTCATTCCCTGTCGCTCACCGCGCTCAGTTCATTCTTCGGTGAGAATGTGTTTTCAGCCATTCAGGTCAAAAACGGTAAACCTGCGCCCGATCTTTTTTTATATGCGGCACAGCAGATGGGAGCTACGGCCAAAAAGGCAGTGGTCATCGAGGATAGCATCCCCGGCGTGCAAGCTGGTGTTGCGGCAGGGATGGACGTGATTGGTTTTATCGGTGCAAGTCACATTATGGAAGGTCACGAAGAAGAGCTTAGCGCCGCAGGCGCTCGTTTTATTTTTGACGATATGCGTGCATTGCCGGGTATTCTAAACGGCTGAATACGGCCTGGAGTCAGCCCGTTCGCGTCTCTGATGCACCCTCAATGGGTTCAAGCAGGGGATATTCAGCCAGCGGTTCGTACTTCGCGCCATTGCGTGATCGAAAGCTCTGGTACAGCACGAAACCGTCAACGTGAAAGGACGATGATCCGACCGGCGCACCAACACCGTGCGCATGTTGCATCCATGGCCCGATATTGTGCGCCGGCACGTCCTTGAGACGCGCCAACGTGATGTGTGGGGTAAATTTACGCCCTTCGGGTTCCAGCCCGCAACGCACCATGGCGCTTTCGACTTTGGCCTGCAAATGGCTCAGCGCTTCATTGCGTGCGATGCGCGCCCACACGGCGTGGACCAGACCACGGCGTTCGAAATACCCAACGCCATCGAGCGTTACATCAAAGGCCGGGGCGTGGATGCCTTGCAGGGCGAAGTCCATATCGCGGGCGTCGACCTCGGGCACCTCGCCGATAAACCGCAAGGTCAAGTGCATGCGCGGCGCATCGATCCAGCGCGCCCCCGCCAACCCGGTCTGCAGGGCAGCAAGCCGGGCACGAACATCGACTGGTAAGGAAAGGGCGACGAACAGACGCATCATGGCACGGGCTCCCCACTAACGCTCCGGGCGGACGTGCCCGGATCTTTACGGTGCCGGGTTGGGATCGGCGTTATGGATGTCTTCAATCCCCGCCAGCACCGAATCGTTTAATTCTAACCCGTCTGAAAGGATATTACTCTTAAGTTGTTCCAGATTTGTTGCACCAATAATATTACTGGTCACAAAGCGCCGCGAATTGACGTACGCCAGCGCCATCTGTGCCGGATCAAGATTATGCTCGCGCGCCAGATCGACGTACTTTTGCGTCGCTGTCTCGCCGCGTGGTTTGGTGTAACGGCCGTACTGCGGGAACAGCGTCAGGCGGGCATTTTCCGGCTGCGCACCGTTCAGGTATTTGCCCGAGAGCGCGCCAAAGGCCAGCGGCGAATATGCCAGCAGGCCGCAATCTTCACGGATGGCGACTTCTGCAAGGCCAACCTCGAAGGTGCGGTTCAACAAACTATAGGGGTTCTGAATGCTCGCCATGCGCGGCAGTCCGCTGGTATCGGCCAGTCCCAGCATTTTCATGGTGCCCCACGGCGATTCGTTGGAACAGCCCACGGTGCGTATCTTGCCCGCATCGACCATGCGTTTCAGCGCGTCCAGGACCTCTTCCAGCGGAGTCCAGTCTTCGTCCTCGACATGCTCGTAGCCAAGTTCGCCAAAAAAGTTGGTGCTGCGTTCGGGCCAGTGCAGCTGATAGAGATCGATATAATCCGTGCGCAATCGCGCAAGGCTCTGCTCCACAGCATCGGTGACCTGTTTCGCACCGAAGCTCAGGTCGCCATCGCGCACATGGGTAAAGCCATCGCCCGGTCCGGTGATCTTGGTCGCCAGAATAACCTGGTCACGGTTGCCGCGATCGGCGAACCAATTCCCGATGACACGCTCGGTGCTGCCCTGGGTCTCGGCGCTGGCCGGGACCGAATACATTTCGGCTGTGTCAAAGAAGTTGACGCCCATATCGAGCGCCATATCCATCTGGGCAAAGCCCTCGTCCTGGGTGTTCTGCTGACCATACGTCATGGTGCCAAGGCAGATACGGCTGACGTCGATGCCGGTACGGCCAAGTTTACGGTAATGCATAAAGCGTATTCCTTGTCTTCAGATCATAAATTTGGGAGACCGCAGAACGTGCGCGCGTCAGAAAAACAGGATGAGAACGCCAGTATAGGCATACAGGCGGGCATTGGAAATCTCACCATTGCCGAACACGCCGACGATGGGCACCGGGCCAAGTGCCTTGCGGATCATGCGGGCTTCTTCACCCGCCGTACCGAACATCAGCGGGCCGCGCGATACGCACGAGAAATACAACGCGCCGCGCGGTTGCCCCGGCATGCGGTCCTTCAGACCATCGAGCATATGGTCGAGATCGGCGCGCGCACTGGCCGGATCACGGCGCACGAACATCACCCGGTCGCCCGGTGCAACGTTGCCACCGATGGCAAGCCAGCCGCGCTCGGGATCAATGGCGGCGAGGTTACGCACCATATAATCGCCGGTATCAGACCCGGTCACCGGCAACGCAACGTGTACGTATCCGGCAATGCGGCTGAGATCGCGCGCCAGCAGTTCACCCACATCATCGCGCAGGACGTCGAGCGCGGGTTCGCCGTCCAGCCCCATAATCACATTATCAACCGCGTCGGTGACCAGATGCGTTTCACCCAACGGCATGCAGCCCTGACTCAGGCCAGTTGCGACCTCGACGCCGGGGCCAAATGCAATACCCGAAACGCCGCCACCAGTAACCCGGTCGGCGATCTGGTAATGATCGCCGCGCGACGCGGTCAGGCAACCAACCAAGAAGCTACCACCCATGGCACCGCCCAGCGTAACGGCGAGCGATTCCACCATGTCTGGTGTGTCCTCGTTCGTGGGATCGCCATGCACCACGGCAAAGCTGGGCGTGACGCGCTCTACCCAGTCATGGGTTTCCGCGTTCAGGTCCGCGTGCGCGCGGTCCACCGTGGACAGAATATGAAATGCATCAGCAGGAAACTGCCCTGCCATGGCGACGATGGCCGGTTCGTCATGGTATTCCCATGCATCGGCCAATACGCCAATGCCAATCGTGCCGGTCCAGTGCTCGACGCCGGTCTTTTGGCGCAGGTATGTCAGGATAGAGCTGATATCAGCGCTGAAGGCGTCCGTAATATAGACAAAGCCGACCCAGGCCATGCCATCGGTTGGTGGCGCGATCTCGCCCAGAGCATCGGTGCAATTCTTGGCCGCGTGCGCCCAATCGCCACCCGTACCATAGGCTGTCTGAAATGGGTTGTCTGGGCTCTGCATGATTTTTTGAGTCTCTCCGAGACACGCGCCGGGTGCAAACATTATCCGGGCATGATGGTGTTTTTTTATCATGGCAAATTACAGGTTCTTCAAAATCGCCTTAATTGTGCCGCAAACAGTTGATTTCGTAGCTTTTGCTGCCATATTCAATAGCAGTTGTGCATTGTGCGTGAGCCGTACGTGCATTTTGTTCCATTTGGGGAGAATTTAAGAAATGGCATCCGATAACAGGTTTGAGCTTCGCACCGCCAAGATGTCTGGGGCACAAGCACACGCCGCCGATATCGATGTGGGCCTGCGCCAGTATATGTTGCGGGTATACAACTATATGACCATGGGTCTTGCGCTGACCGGCGCGGTGGCATTCGCCGCCAGCACCTCGCCAGAACTCATGCAGACAATTCATGGCACCGGCCTGCGCTGGATCGTCATGCTGGCCCCGCTGGGTCTGGTCATGCTCCTCAGCGCGCGCATGAACGCCATGAAATCTGGCACCGCGCAGATGGTCTTCTGGATCTATGCCGGGCTTATGGGCCTGTCGTTGAGCTATATCTTCCTGGCCTACACCGGCGCGAGTATCACCCGGGTGTTCTTTATCACTGCAGGTACCTTTGCTGCCATGAGCCTGTATGGCTACACCACCAAGCGTGATCTTACGGGCATGGGTTCGTTCCTGTTCATGGGCCTGATCGGTATCGTCATCGCCAGCGTGGTCAACATGTTCCTGGCCAGCTCAGCCCTGCACTTTGTCATCTCGGTGGTCGGTGTTTTGGTCTTTGTCGGCCTGACCGCCTATGACACGCAGTCCATCAAATCCATCTACAATGCCGCTGACAGTGGCGAGGTTCAGGAAAAGAAATCCATCATGGGCGCGTTGCGTCTGTATCTGGATTTCATCAACCTGTTCATCATGCTGCTCAGCCTGTTTGGCAATCGCGACTAATCGCGCAGCGCCAAATCTGATACATCAAACGCCCGGCTAAAGCCGGGCGTTTTTTTGTGCAAAATTAATCATTCACCGTTTCTTTACCATGTGGCCGTAGCCTCGGCGCATGTACCCGCTCGCCTTCACCAATCCCAACGGCCCGCCACCACGCCGCGTGGCGACAAACCATAATGTTCGCAACGAGGCCGTTGCATCGACGCCGAACACCGCAACACAGTTGCTGGTGGTCGAAAGCCGCGTGTCCGACCGCTGGTCTGTCATACTGTGCTGCGGACTTGATGAGCTTGATGACGCGCTCGATTGCGTTCGCACCCAGCATACCAAACAAGGGATCGATGAAGTTTGCCTGATGCTGGAACATACCGGCACGCAGGGTCGACAGTGCCGCCGCGAAATCCTGCGCTTCACACCAAGCGCCTCTCGCGAGCCTGCCAGCCCACCCATTGCTCAACCCCCATCCGCGTCAGAACTCCGCGCCCAACCCGATGAGCAGCTGTTTGCATATGATGCACCCCGGCCATCTCACACCCTCACCAAGACCATGCTCATGGCTGCAAGTGCGCTTGCGCTGCTGGTGCTCGGTGGTGCGTTAAGCGAGTTGCTCGCCGTTGATATAACGCCCGCCGCAAATGCCGGCACCGGCGAGCTTGAATCCCTAATTCTATCGGGCAGCACATTTAAGCCCTGATTCGCCCGTTTTCGGGTATCTCCTTCATTGCGTATACACCCCCGATAGGCCAATATCGCAGCGACCGCTTGTCGCGCAAGGACGTTGGACTGCCGACTACGCACGATCCACACCAGTGGATTTGAACTCATTCCATGAAACTGGAGCGTCTTTTCATGAGCCACCGCATTGTATTTCTCGACCGCGACACCATTGCGCCCGACGTAACGGTACGCCACCCCGATTTTGAGCACGACTGGACAGAACATGGCAAAACAACCGCCGATCAAGTTGTTGAACGCCTTCAGGGTGCCACCATCGCCATCAGCAACAAAGTTCAGCTGCGTGAAGAGACCCTGAAACAGCTGCCCGATCTTAAAATGATTGCTGTTGCTGCCACCGGCACGGATTCGATTGATCTGGCTTACTGCAAAGCCAATGGTATCACCGTTTCAAATATCCGCGGCTATGCCGTCAATACGGTTCCGGAACATACCTTTGCGCTTATTCTGGCGCTGAGCCGCTCCATCATTGGATACCGTAATGACGTCGCCAATGGCGAGTGGCAAAAGTCCGGTCAATTCTGCTTTTTTAACCACCGTATGTTTGATCTGGCAGGCAAGCGCCTGTGCATCATGGGCGAAGGCGCGCTGGGCCAATCTGTCGCCACCATTGCACGCGGCTTTGGCATGGAGCCGATCTTTGCCGCCCACAAAGGCAATGACAGCCTCGGGCCGCTCTATACGCCGTGGGATGAATGCATCGAGACATCTGATATATTCACCCTGCATTGCCCCCTGTTGCCCAGCACCAAGGGCATGATCGGGCTTGATGAATTCAAACGCATGAAAGATACCGCCATCGTGATTAACACCGCGCGCGGTGGCCTGATTGTCGAAGAAGACCTTGTTACGGCAATCAAGGAAGACATGATCGCCGGCGCAGCGATCGATGTGCTGCCAGTAGAACCACCAACCGACGATCATCCGTTTCTTGCCCTGCTGGAGCGCCCGAACTTCATCCTGACCCCGCACGTCGCATGGGCCAGTCATGAAGCCATTCAAACTTTAGCTGATCAGGTTATCGACAATATCGAGAACTATGTCAGCGGCAATCCAAGCAACGTGGTTGGTCAGTTCTAAAGCCGCCACTTGGCCCATTAGGCAACGTATACGGCGCTTCGCGTTAATTCGTGGAGCGCCGTAATACGTCCATAGCCTCATTAAGCTGACTCATGCGCTTATGATTGCCCTGCTCACTATCAGGGTGGTGAATTGTAGCCAACATACGAAACTGCTGACGAATGACCTCTTTCGTTGGTCGGCGCCCAGGCGCAAACCCCAGAACATGCAACGCTTCGTCGCGTGTTTTCACGCCCCCCGCCAATGGTTCAAAGCCAAGCGCGGAAACGGTCATACGCAGGCGTGCGACCTCCTCTTCCAGGGCTGTAACGCTCTCAGAGCGCGGGTCTGGCACAATACCCGGCGCATTCACGTCCAGCGCCACATCACCCGATGCCATGGCCAGTGCAACACCCAGCGCCCGGCGGATATGGACTGGATCGTATCCCGCGGCCATGCGCACCTGTAACCGTGGTTTTCGTCGCCAAGGTCGCCCAACAGACGGTCCCGATCTCAAGACCACTGTTTCACGGTCCTCGCGTGCAGGCTCACCGGGATCTGGAAACAGATTGATGACATCTGGTGATAAAAGTAACGTAACCGAACGCGCCAGGTCGGCGGCATTGACGCCGCGCTGCTTGGCACATGCATCCACCGCATCGCGAAATGTAGATGCACACGTCACCGTGTAAGATTGTTTACTTTGAGATGACGACACAGAAATATTCACTCCGCCAGCGATTTGATTTTTACGGCGCGGCTTTTCTGCACCATGAGTTAAGTGCAATTCCGATCCAACTTTCAACTTTTACCCGTGACCATAACTGCTTGGCAACGAGATTACGGCATATCCTCGCGCATGCAACTACGATTGTTGTTTAAATTTACCCTCTCTACTATTGAACACCTTCGATTACCCCAATATTTACGCACCAGTCAGATTCAGCAACCTGAATTGCAATTTAATACATTGTAATTAAACAATATTTGGCGGATCCCTTGGTGCTGATTGTGTAAATTATTCGAATGAAAGCCACCCCCTAGAACGTTAACCTTTTGTTTATTTTTACATCAAAACGTTGATGTCAGGTCCTATAATATGTACAGCAAGCCCCTATACTGGCACATTCCTTTCAGTGATTCGCAACGCGTCCAAATAAAACTGCATATGTATTTTTCCTGTTCATACTGACCGCCTGCGCTCATCTTTCCAAGGAATGGGAAATCCTAGGTTATTGAAAACACGTTATTTTTCATTATTCATTAACCATACCCTGGCAATTATCCAGACTCAGGCCGCACGCCGGATCACACATTCTACCAAACGAAATGATCCACCATATTAAAAAGTATACTCGACCGCCCACTGAAACGATGCTTCATATCTGCGCGTAGGCATCGCCGAAAACATCTTATCCCCAACAGTTACGTCACCGTGCCTATCTTTCAGAGACCGGACAGGCACACACGGCGTTAAAGCATCAGGATTCATATGCAATGCGCCGCCTCCGACGATGCGACATGTATGTTTTATTTTTTGAACTCGCGGTGGTTCACTTTTTTTGAATAATATCAGTAGATTATATAATTTATATCGATATCGTTACATTTAAAATGAGGTTGATCTATAAATCAATCGCAGCGACAGAGCGTTAAATCCATACGGTCAGTGCATAACGGTATATTCCGGAACCCAAATTTCTTACGCCCTATTGCACGCCCCGACACAACGCAGGCAGAAATACGGTCCAAACTTTACGGGCATGCACGGATTGCCTTAAGGCATATGACGAACGAAAATTCAGGCTGATAATGCGGAGACCGGCAAACGCACCCCAGCGACAACAAAATCCGCTACGGATTCCAAACGAGATCGAAAAGCGACGCCCTTACTCTAAATAACGACACACCCTAATTTTAGGAATATGCGGCACATACCATCCGGTATAGAAACGACATCGCAATATAGAGTATCCGCATGATGCCCAAACACCAATATATGCGTAGCACAAACGGGTGCGCACCACACAACTCCGCAGATTGCGCGTTTAGTTCGAATGATATGAAATTAAGAGAAGTGGTGCCGCCTGGGTGATTTGAACACCCGACCCCCGCATTACGAATGCGATGCTCTACCAACTGAGCTAAGGCGGCACTGAATATTTATTCGAGGCACCCTATATACCGCTCGAAAGAAATTTTCCAGCCCCTTTATACGCCTGTGCCCGCGTCGTACGCGACGCCGCCGCACATTATCCTTCGGCAGGCATAGGTGGTTTTGGTTCAGCAGGGTGACTCTCAGCGTCATCCGAGGTCTGCACAACATCGTGAGTAATCAGAACGCTTGTATCTGATACGCCTACAAGTCTGGCGTCTTCAGCGGCGGGCCCTTCGCTCAACTGTGCAGCATGGGGCGGTGTGCGCCACTCAAAACGGTCAAAGCCGTGACAATTGCCGCACGTCGCACTCCACGCACTAACCGTATTGCCGCAATCACCACAGACCCAGGCCGGGTCAGGGTCTGCTGTGGACGCTCGCACCAGCCATTGGCGTGCCTTGCTCAAGTCATTGTGCTCAGCTTCCTCAAGTTCCGCCATCATGCGGCAGGTCCGCGCCGGGGCCTGTTCCGGTATCTCAGCGCCCGACGCCATCAAATGCTTTCGCGTCTGCCCCCAAAGGTCAGCCTGTAGCGCCGCATGGGCGACCGCGAGATCGCTCTCAACATGACCGGGATTGAAACCAGCAAGCCGCTCGGCCGCCTTGACCCGTGCCAATGGATCGCGCGCGTCACGCACCTGTGTATAGAGCGTTGCCATCTCAGGGTGAGGGTTGCGTCCCCAAGCACGCTCTATCAAGGCGCCGGCCTTGCGTAACTTTCCGCTCGTCACATAACTGCGCACGACAGCAAGAACTGCAGGCGTTAAATCTGGGTCAAGATCAATCGCAGCGCGAGCCTGTTTCAGTGCTTCATTGTCATCGCCATGGCGCGCAGCATCGCTGGAAAGCTGACACGCCAGCACGGCCTGTTGGCGACGCCCGCCGGGACCGCTTAAATGACGGTTCCGCGTTGCTTCCTTAACAGTCACACTAGCGTCCAGCCATTGGCCCGTACGGGTCTGCAGTTCAAACAGACTTTGTGAAACCCAGTCGCTGTCTGGTTTCAGGCGGTGTGCGCGGCGCGCCAGTGCAATGGCTGCGCTCGTGTCGTCCTGCTTCATGGCCTGAGTCAGCAATCCGCGCAGGCCCAAAAATTCCGTTTCACGGTTTTCCGTCATGGCGCGAAAGAAACGTTCGGCGGCACGCTCATCACCGCTCAACTGAGCAGCCTGAGCTGATAATAGCATCGTTAGCGGTGGTTCGCTCAGCAGACCTTCGGCGCGGCGGGCCAAACGGCGGGCCTCGTCAGCGTCACCGGCCGCTACTGCGACCATGCCTTTGGTCAACGCTTGATAGCCCTGCGTGCGGCGTCGTGCGCGCCATGCAAACCGCACGCTTTCAGGCGCCCGGCGGATAAACAACCAGGTGCGATAGAACAATGCAGCAAGAACGGCTATGGAGCCGACCGCAATGGCAAGCACGCCAAACGAGGTATCAATGCGGTAACCACCCCATTGCAGGGTTACAAATCCCGGTTGATCGGCGAGCCACGCCGCAACGCCCGCCAGAATGGCAATGATGATGAAATAGCGTAGGGCGCGGATCATGCCGCTTAATCCTGTGCCGTGGTTAATCGGGTAATGGCGATGTTATGAAGTCCGTGCAAGGCCTGCTCAACGGCAAACCGTGCGCGTGCCCGATCAAGCCACGGTGCAAGTGCTGTAGCGGGGGCACCCTCCAGGCCCTCAAGTGCGCCAAGCACGCCACCCAGATCACCTGCGTCCATTGCCGCTTCCGCCTGCGACAGGCGAGCATCCACCGAGCCCGGCGAAGCAGCATCGTCAAGACGCCGCACAGTCACCAGCCCACTCAGCTGGTTCGTAATTGCGCCCAGCCACCCCTCATCGGAAGCCTGAACATCGGCCTGCATAACTGATGGCAGGGCGACATCGAATGCATTGCGCAGCGCATTCAGCGTCGGCACACCGTTACCCTCATAATCGCGCAGGGCGTTCAAAGCCTCCAGCGCCACAGGGTCGGTCTCATTCGTTAGTGAAGCCACAACGGCGGCCAGTTCGTTACTATAAGCCTTGCCGCTTTGCACGGCGGTGCGCAATTGGGCAATCGAGAGCACCAGCGCTGATGCGTTCACATTTGACCCGCTCACAATAGAAACCTCGCGTGTTTCCAGTGAACCCACGCGTTGACGAACCTCTGCCAAGGTCGCGACGTCCTGTTTGCGGGCCTGTTCGCTTATTTGAGCCTGCTCTTCCATAGCATTCAGACGTGAACGGAGTTCACCTATGTTCGGGCTGTCTTCCAGCGCGGATATACGCTCATTCAGGCCGCCTAGCAAAGCATTGGCAGCCTCGGGGCCGCCCTCAGTTGACGGTGACATGGCAAGCGTTGCGGCTTCAATGTCCCGCAGAGCCTGCTCGGCACGTGCCAGACGCTCCATAACGCCCGATAGCTCAACACGCAGTTGTTCGCGCTCCTGCTCCAGGTCGGCGAGCGCTCCGGCATTCTGAACCGTACCGCTTTCAGGATTCAACATGCGCGCCTCAAGGGTGTCGAGTTGCGTCTGCAATCCATTAACACGGACATCATTTAAAGGCGCACTGCGCGGCAACATGGGCTCCACATGGGGCCACCAGTATTGCCAGGTCGCAGCCCCGCCAATTCCGGCAGCACCCAGAACAAACAGAGTCAAAATCGCACCAGCCGCTGGCCCTGCACGCCGCCGCGACGGCGCGGGCAATTCGCTACCGCCTGTTGTCGTTGACGTGGCTGTCTGAGAAGGTGCAGCTTTCTCCGATGTAATCGGGGATGGTTTATTCGCTATATTGGCGGCAACATTATGAGGTGGCACTATTTTTTCATTGGCCGCCTTGGCGGCCGGTTTTTTATTTGGCCGTGCGGGCTTCGTGGCTGCCGCACTCTTCGTGGTTTTTTTCGGCGTTTTCGTCATTGATGGTTTCTTTCCCGCCCAACACACGTTCTACACTGCCCCGATTCGGGGCACAGCGTTTAATCTAATCTAGTTTTATACCGTTGTGGCGACTTGCAAAACCTTACTGATCACTCTGGCGCCAAAATATCTATCAGAGCATTCTCGTCAGGTGTGGTCGCAACAGCCACACGGGCCCATTCCAGGCCCGTTATTTTTTCTGCTACGGCGGCACTCAGGCAAAATGCTGTGACCTTATGCAAGGCACCTGCAAGCCTGGCGGCATCGAGCAATTCAACAAATGTGGCAGCGGTGCGTGGCGAATACAGCAACACGCCATCAAGCGCGCCTGTTTGCAATTGTGTGACAGCAGCATCTGAAAGTGCACTTGCCGTTTGCGCCTCATAAAGCACACAACGCGCGTAGCCAAATCCTGCAGCCTGCAAGCGACCGCCAAGATCCCCGGCCAGCCGTGTCCCCGCCACATGCAAGAATTCGCCATCTGCCGCATCGGCCTGCGCAATAACAAGCTCGGCCAGACTTTCCACGTCACCCACAGCGCTGTTAACCGAGGTAAAGCCAGCATCGTGGGCCGCACGGGCCGAGGCGTCGCCAACCGCCCACACCGCGATATCTCGACGTGGCGAAGCCTTAGCAAAAGCGCGCAGGCCATTGGCGCTGGTTACCAGCAAGCCCTGAACATCGCTTAAATCAGGCAAGTTTGTTTCAAGAAATACAATGTCGAGCAGAGGCTCGATCAGGCTATCCACGCCCAAAGCGCTCAACCGGGCGGCAAGCGCAGAAGCATCGTCCTGTGGTCGGGTGATGAGAACGCGCATGGGTTACCTCGTTCAGTAAACCTAGTCAGCCAGTGCGGCGAAGAAATCCTCTCCAGCAGCCGCGCGCAGTTCCGTTCCGGCGTCCCGGCCAAGAGCTTCGGCATCAGCGACCGGGCCTTCACGTTCAGCCGTCCACGTCTGCGAGCCATCGGCTTGCGCGACAAGTCCCTGTAAATGGATGGTTACGCCATCTGCGCTCAGCGTTGCAAGGCCCGCAATCGGCGTGCGACACGATCCATCAAGCACATCAAGCATTGCGCGTTCGGCATTAACACACAGCAGCGTGGGCGCGTGATTAAGCGCCGTAATGTATTCAATAATAGCATCATCCTGGGCGCGGCAGGTGATGCCGATGGCGCCTTGTCCGACGGCGGGCAGCATATCGCTGGTTTCCAGAATTTGTGTGGCAACGCCCGTCATATCAAGCCTATTAAGCCCGGCCAGCGCCAACAGCGTGGCATCAGCTTCGCCTTCGTCGAGCTTGCGCAAGCGAGTTTGCACGTTGCCACGGAAGACGGCGACCTTCAGGTGGGGGTAGCGTGACAAAATCTGGGTCTGACGGCGCAGCGACGTGGTGCCCACCACGCTGCCTGCAGGTAACGCAGGAAAGCTCGCCGCACGTGGCGAAATAAACACGTCGCGGACATCTTCACGTTCCAGCATACATGGCAAGACCATGCCATCAGGTAGCCACGTAGGGACATCCTTCATGGAATGAACAGCGATATCGATGCGGCCATCGAACAATGCTTCGTCCAGTTCCTTGGTAAATACGCCCTTGCCGCCGACTTCGGACAATGGACGATCAAGCACCCGGTCACCCGTCGTGGTCAAGGCAACAATTTCCAGCGCGTCTCCTGCGCCCAGTTCGGGAAACGCCGCGATCAGAAGACTGCGGGTTTCATAGGCTTGCGCAAGGGCCAGCGGGCTGCCGCGGGTACCGATTTTGATCGTCACGTTGCTATGCTCCAAACAAATTTCCGTGCGCCGCGCCCTGCTATCATACACCGCATCTGATAAAGACATGATGGACACGACTGGTATATAAGCGTGAAAATGTTTATGACCCCGCCATAGACGCATTGCAACCAGCGAACCATATTGCAAACCATATGAACCAGGCCCGTATGCCCTCGCAAGCAGCACCGTTTGATGAATCCCATCTCGTTCTCGGGATCGAAACCAGCTGTGATGAAACTGCCGCCGCCATTGTCGACGGCAGTGGGAAAATTCACGCCAATCAGGTTCTGTCGCAGATTGAGGAGCACCGACCCTATGGCGGTGTTGTACCCGAGGTCGCAGCACGTGCGCACCTTGACCATCTCGATGACATGATCACCGGTGCGCTTGATGAGGCCGGGATCGGGTTTGGTGACCTTGGCGCTGTCGCGGCAACCGGTGGCCCCGGACTGATTGGCGGCGTCATGGTCGGCGTCATGGCCGCAAAATCCATCGCACTGGCGCGCTCTATCCCGTTTGTCGCCGTGAACCATCTTGAAGCGCACGCCCTGACGGTGCGCTTGACCGACGAAGCGGCATTTCCCTATCTGTTGCTGCTGGTTTCAGGCGGGCACTGCCAATTACTGTCGGTCGAAGGGGTTGGACAGTTCCGCCGCCTTGGCACGACTATTGACGACGCGCTCGGCGAGGCCTTTGACAAAACCGCCAAGATGCTTGGCATTGGTTACCCCGGCGGTCCGGCGGTTGAACGCGCCGCGCTGGCGGGTGATCCGGCGCGCTTTACCCTGCCGCGACCCATGCGTGGGCGGCCCGGTTGCGATTTTTCTTTTTCGGGATTGAAGACATCTGTGCGCCAAACCGTCGAAAAGCTGCCCCCCGGTCCCTTGAGCGATCAGGATGTGGCCGACCTGTGCACGGCATTCCAGCACGCTGCCGGTGATGTTCTGGCCGACCGCTGCAAGCATGCTATTGAAATATTTCACGCAGATCACCCGCAGGCCGATACACTGGTCATCGCCGGTGGCGTTGCGGCCAACACTTATTTACGGACACGTTTGGAGCGCCTGAGCGCCGATACAGGTATGCGGCTGGTCGCGCCGCCACTGCACCTGTGCACCGACAATGCAGCCATGGTTGCTTGGGCTGGTATTGAACGCCTGCGACTGGGGCAAAGCGATCCGCTGGATTTTGCACCACGTCCGCGCTGGCCGCTGGACCCTGACGCGCCACCTGCCGCTTTTGCCGGTGCGAAAGCATAACGCCAAAGGTTATTCAGGGGGTTGAGTGCAGCAGCGTGGCGCGGCATAAAACAAGTATGCAAAAGATCGGCATTCTCGGTGCAGGCGCTTGGGGCAGCGCACTGGCATGTACGGCACGGCGCGCAGGCCGCGATGTAACGCTGTGGGCCCATGAGCCCGAAGTCGTCGCTTCTATAAACACAACCAGCATCAATCCTCTCTACCTGCCCGGTATCGAGCTTGAAGCGGGGATTCACGCCACCACGGAACTCGCTGATGCTATCGATGCAGATGCCGTACTGATCGTGACGCCTGCGCAGTTTTTACGCCCTATAACCGAACAATGCGCGCAAACCTGGCGCGCCGGTGTGCCCGCCGTACTGTGCGCCAAGGGTATCGAACACGGCACGCTAAAGCTGATGAACGAGGTCGCCGCAGAAACTCTTCCACAAGCGCCAACGGGGGTTCTATCGGGGCCAACGTTCGCAGCAGAGGTCGCGCGCAACCTGCCCGCAGCGGCAACCCTTGCCGTAACGGACCGCATTCTACAGTCTGCGCTGGCGGGCGCTCTTTCAACCAATCGCTTTCGTCTCTATCACACAGATGACGTGGTGGGCGCGGAAGTCGGTGGTGTGGTCAAAAACGTGTTGGCAATCGCGTGTGGTATCAGTGACGGTCGTGGCCTTGGCGATAATGCACGCGCCGCACTGATCACACGAGGATTGGCAGAAATAGTTCGCCTTGGGCGCGCCAAGGGCGGCAAAATTGAAACGTTTATGGGTCTGTCGGGGTTGGGCGATCTAACGCTGACTTGCAATGCCATGCAGTCGCGTAATTTCTCGCTCGGCGCTGCGCTTGGCCGGGGCGAAAAGCTCAAAGATGTTCTCGGTGAGCGCAACAGTGTTGCCGAGGGCGTTTTTTCTGCCGAGGCCCTTAGTGCTCTTGCTCATCAGCTCGGTGTGGACATGCCCATTTGCCACGCTGTTGATAAGGTGCTCAATCATGGCGCCGATATCGACGAAACGATTTCCGGTTTACTCGCACGGCCTGTAGTTGCCGAAATGACATAACTGTTGCACACAGATTTTTCCCAGGGAGCTTACGACCATGCTGTATTCCATTATCTGTCACGACAAAGCTGATCACGGCCATGTGCGTGCTGAAAACCGCCCAATGCATCTGAATTACCTCAAAAGCTTTGTTGATCAGGTTTTTGCCGCTGGGCCAATGCTGAGTGATGATAGTGAAAGCATGATTGGCAGCTTGCTGCTTATGGATTTTACCGATAAAGCCGCCGCTGAGGCTTTTGCAGCAGGTGATCCATATGCCAAAGCAGGCCTGTTTGCATCTGTGCATATTTCGCCATGGAAAAAAGCAATCCCTGCTGATTAAACGGGGCATGTGAAATCATGAGCACGTACTTATGTGATCTTGGTGATATTAAAAATAATGGCTCGAGTGCTTTCATCCTTCAAATAGGCGCAGAGCGCCTCGCTATTTTAGCGGTCCGGCGCGATGGCACTGTATATGCCTATCTTAACAGCTGCCCACATATCGGATCTCCGCTAGATTTCACGCCCGGTCAATTCCTTGATCTTGAACGCCGCCACATCCTGTGCTCAACCCATGGTGCGCTGTTTCGCATAGAAGACGGGCACTGCATCTCGGGGCCCTGTGCGGGCAAAGCGCTAACGCCGCTCACCACACGGCTCGAAAATGGCGAAGTCCACGTTTCTGAACCATTGGTCCCATAGCGCGGGCCACTCTATTTCTATTATCTGGCTCTCTTGTTATCAGCACGTTTTCTGCGATAATTTGACATGAAACAGAAACAATTGACGTCTCCGAGAGCAAACAGGCGGACACATAACGCTTGATGCTGCGAGGGAAACCCAGGGTGAGGTAATCAGGACATGAGTGAGCATCACGTTTTTCCAGTTGCGCCAAGCGTCGCCGAACATGCATTGGTCGATAAAGCCAAGTATCAGGAAATGTACCAACAGTCCGTCGCAGACCCGGATGGTTTTTGGGGAGAGCACGGCAAGCGCATTGACTGGATGAAACCCTATACGCAGGTCCGTGACACCAATTTTAATATCCCCGACGTATCCATCAAATGGTTTGCCGACGGCACCCTGAATGCATCGGTCAACTGCATCGACCGGCATTTGGAGACACGCGGAGATCAGACCGCTATCATTTGGGAGGGCGATGACCCCACAGATGATAAAACCATCACGTACCGTGAACTGTACGAAGAGGTCTGCCGGTTCGCCAACGTGCTGAAATCTCGCGGCGTCAAAAAAGGCGACCGCGTCACCATCTACATGCCCATGATCCCCGAGGCGACCTACGCCATGCTGGCTTGCACGCGGATCGGCGCGGTCCATTCCGTTGTATTCGGTGGATTTTCACCCGACGCCCTTGCGGGACGTATCGAAGATTGTAAGTCCGATGTCGTGATTACCGCCGATGAAGGTGTTCGCGGCGGCAAGCCAATTCCGCTGAAAGCCAACACCGATGCGGCTGCCGATATCTGTGGTCACGTCACCACCGTCGTGGTGGTCAAGCGCACCGGCGGCGACATCGACTGGGTCGAGGGCCGCGACGTCTGGTACCATGAGGCCACGGCCGCTGTGCCCGCCGAATGCGAGCCAGAGGAAATGAACGCCGAAGATCCGATGTTCATCCTCTATACCTCGGGTTCAACCGGCAAACCCAAGGGCGTGTTGCATACCACCGGCGGCTATATGGTCTATGCCTCCATGACGCACGAGTACGTCTTCGATTACCACGACGGGGATGTCTACTGGTGTACCGCCGACGTGGGCTGGGTGACCGGACACAGCTATATCGTCTATGGCCCGTTAGCCAATGGCGCGATTACCATGATGTTCGAGGGTGTACCAAACTACCCTGATACCTCGCGTTTCTGGCAGGTCTGCGACAAGCACAACGTCAATATCTTCTACACCGCGCCGACGGCGCTACGCGCACTGATGCGTGATGGCGATGGTCCGGTCAAAAAAACCAGCCGTAAATCCCTGCGCCTGCTCGGCACGGTGGGTGAGCCGATCAATCCTGAGGCATGGATGTGGTACCACACAGTGGTTGGCGAGGAACGCTGCCCCATTGTTGATACCTGGTGGCAGACCGAGACCGGCGGTATCATGATTACACCCCTGCCCGGTGCAACGGCTCTAAAGCCGGGATCCGCCACGCTGCCATTTTTTGGCGTACAGCCACAACTCGTTGATAATGATGGCAATCCAATGGACGGCGCATGCTCAGGCAATCTGTGTATCACGCACTCTTGGCCGGGCCAGATGCGTACGTTATACGGCGACCACGAGCGCTTCATGCAAACGTATTTTTCAACCTACAAGGGCCGCTATTTCACGGGCGATGGCTGTCGCCGTGATGAAGATGGCTACTATTGGATTACGGGGCGCGTTGATGACGTTATCAACGTATCAGGCCACCGTATGGGTACCGCCGAAGTGGAAAGTGCGCTTGTGGCCCATCACGATGTGGCTGAAGCCGCCGTCGTCGGCGCCCCACACGAGATCAAGGGTCAGGGTATCTACGCTTACGTCACGCTCAATGCTGACGTTGAATCCAGCGACGCGTTGCGCCAGGAACTGGTTGCCTGGGTGCGCAAGGAAATCGGCCCCATTGCCAGTCCCGACTGGTTGCAATGGGCACCGGGCCTGCCAAAGACCCGTTCTGGCAAGATCATGCGCCGCATCCTGCGCAAAATCGGTGAAAATGATTATTCAAGCCTAGGTGACATTTCAACACTGGCAGACCCCAGCGTTGTCGATGACCTGATCAAGAATCGACAAAATCGAGGGTAAACGTAAGCTCCAAAAAATTTATAAAAGCAAAAGGCCCCTACCATTTGGTAGGGGCCTTTTTTCAGCGCCGCCTTCACTATGTCGATGGACGTGTATTTCGCTCGAAGCGCGGAACGGCCATGACCGAGGGGGGCTTCGGTTTGGAACGCGCGCTTCGGGCGAATTTACGTTATGAGCCTATAGACGACGAAAGCTGTTGTGCTCACGTATCTCAAACTTGCCGGAGGCCTTGTACCTCCGGTAATTTTTTTAAATAACGTCTTTAAAAATCAATACAACGCCCGGCTTTTTCCCAATCGCCATAACGGGTCGGGTCAGGGCGTTTATTCTGCTCTATAGAGTCTTCCTGTGGTTTGCCTGCAACGCTATCCGTTTCAAGATTTTGCGGCAGCGGAGCATCTGATTTTTGTGATTGTTCGTCGCCATCATCATGACCCATGGTCAGGTACCTCCAAATTATTTTAAGCATACTAACGAATGCTTCGTACGTGCGCGAGCGCACATATCGGTTCTGTCTTGTATTCAGCGCAGCGGTGGGGCATGACAGGGCCATGTCACCTAAAAATTCAGATGCATCCAAGGTCCAGCGCACGCCCAAGGATGCTGCACGTGTTGCCGCGTTCCGTGTGGTCAATGCCGTCCTGCGTGAAGGTGCTAACCTCGATGAGGCACTGGCAGACACACGCAGCAGGTTAAAAGATACCCGCGACAGGGCCTTTCAACGCCAACTGGTGATGACCGTGTTGCGCCACCGCGGCGAGATTGATGCCGTTCTGGAACAATTCCTGAAGCGCAAGCCGAAGGGCAAGGCCAGTGCTGTCATCGCCGTGTTGCAACTGGGTCTTGCGCAGGCGTTGTTTCTTGATGTGCCCGCCTATGCGGCGGCATCCAGTAGTGTCGATCTGGTTCGCCGCGTCGGGTTTTCAGGCCACGCAAACCTGGTCAACGCCATCATGCGCCGCGCCGCCCAAGAAGGCCCTGCGTTACTTGAGAAAATGGACGGGCCGGTCCTGAACACACCCGAGTGGCTATGGAAGAGCTGGTGCTATAGCTATGGCGAAGGCGTTACACGCACCATTGCCGAAGCCCATGGTACGGAGCCCACACTGGATTTGAGCGTGAAAGAAGATGCCGAGGGCTGGGCGACACGATTAAACGGACAGGTTCTGCCCACGGGTTCTATCCGCCTGAGCCCCAGCGGCCCCATTGGCGAACTGGAAGGTTACGGCGATGGTGCATGGTGGGTGCAGGATGCCGCTGCGGCCATTCCGGCCCGCCTGTTCGGCGATGTAACCGACATGCACATCGCTGATCTGTGCGCTGCACCGGGTGGCAAGACCGCGCAACTCGCCGCTGCTGGCGCACATGTTGTCGCCGTAGACCGCTCTGCTGATCGGCTCAAGCGTTTAAACAAAAATTTCAAACGCTTGAAACTAAAGATTGATGTGGTTTGTGCCGATGCCAGTAACTGGCAGCCAGTAGAATTATTCGATGCGATACTGCTTGATGCCCCATGCAGCGCCACGGGAACCCTGCGCAGGCACCCCGATATTACGCTGAACAAAAGTACATCTGATATTGCATCACTGGTTACAGTACAGGACCGCTTACTGGACGCCGCCACGCGGTTGGTAAAACCTGGCGGCATCATCGTTTTCTGCACCTGTTCCCTACAACCGGAAGAAGGCCCCATTCGCATCACCAATGCTCTGAAGCGCTTGCCGCTTGAGCAGTTGCCAATCGAAACTCATGAAGCCCCAGAACTGGGCAGCGCGTTAACGCCCGAAGGCGCACTGCGCACCTTGCCATGCCATTGGCCTGAACTGGGCGGTATCGACGGGTTTTATATCGCGCGACTGCGCCGGACTTCGTGACCCCGGATATCAAAATCACGCCACGTTAAGCACATTTAGAGAATTCATGTGTATTCATTAGGCTAAACCGCACGCCGCTGATTTGATCCGTTTGCGTGACGGCTTCACCCGATAACGCATACGACCGAACATATTTGACTGGGTGCCCCTTGCACATACGCCGCCGCCTCCGTAACGCGATTTTCAACACCGGTGCCTATAACTGGTCGCTGCGCGGCAACATGCCCGAACGTATACGCGGCGTGCCGCCCGATCCTTGGGCGGGTGACGCCGATGCCGGGCGTGAAGCGTTAAACGGAAATTACACGCTGTTTGGTCGCACACGTCACCTTGGCGACATTCCGTGGAAAAACCGCACACTGAGCGATCAGGAACGACAGGCCCTGCACCGGTTCGATTTTCTTGGCGATCTGGCAGCGCTTGGCACTGGTGAGGCGCTCGACAAAGGTTGCGACCTGATCGCACGCTGGACCAATGAATATGGCCAATGGCAACCGTTGATATGGGAGCCCGGTATTACCGGACGTCGATTAACGAACTGGTTGCGGACATTTGGTTTCCTGCATAATCCTAACCATCCGGGATTCAATCTGACATTTCTGGAATCCGCCACCGTTCAGGTTCGCCATCTCGCACGCACCGTCGAAGAAACACCACCTGACGCACTGGCTATTGAGGCCGCCGAAGGGCTGGTGCTTGGCTCACTGTGTCTGGCTGGCATGGAAACCCTGCTGGATACCGCACTGGTTGCTCTGGAATTCGCCATTAAACATCAAGTTCTGCCAGATGGCGGACACTTCCAGCGTAACCCGGCCATTCAACGACAGGTTCTGGCGCGGCTGGTGCGTGTGCGCGATACCCTGAATGCAGCACAAATCACAACGCCGGTGTGGCTCGACAATGCCATCGCGCGCATGGCCCCCATGTTGCGCGCCATGCGGCATGGCGACGGCGGGCTGGCGCTGTTTAACGGTTCAACCGAAGGTCATACAGACGCCATTGATAAAATTTTGCTGGCTGCAGGTGGCGATGATAAGTGCCTGATGAGCGCACCACATACGGGGTTCCAGCGTGCCGAGGCACGTGGCTCCGTACTGATTGCCGACGCCGGAGCGGCTGTCGTCTCGGGCGCAAACCGCGACGCCCATGCCGGACTTTTAGCCTTTGAGTTCAGCGACAGAGAACAACGGGTCTTCGTCAACTGCGGCGCGCATGGCAACCGTGGCGATGACTGGCACACGGCATTGCGCGCCACGGCGGCCCATTCCACCCTCGTTATCGACAACACCAACGCTGTTGAGGTTTTGGCCAGTGGTGGTCTGGGTCATTTAGACACTGCCGTTACGTGCCATCGCAGTGAAACCGAGGGCAGCACGTTTCTGCAAATGCGTCATGATGGATACAGACGTATCTTTGGCCTAAGCCACGGGCGTGAACTTTACCTATCGGCAAGTGGCGATGACCTGCGCGGTCGCGACACCCTGAAAATAGCGCACGACTATATGGGCAATCATGCCCGGCGGTTCTGTGTACGCTTTCACCTGCACCCCGACATCAACGCCGAGGAAACCGGCGGCGGTCATTCTGTCATGTTGAAGATGCCTGACCGTACGGGTTGGCGGTTCCGGGCCAGCGGTGGCGATATCGCATTGGAAGACAGTGTCTATCTGGGCGTGCCGGGGACCATGCGACGCACTCGCCAGATCACCGTGGCAGGTCCATTGAACGCGCACGGCATCGAAGTAAAGTGGTCGTTGATCCGCGAAGGAACAAGGAGCTAGGCCCGCTTCAGACTCGCCCGTACGTATCCTCAAGCCGCACAATATCATCCTCGCCCAGATACGAGCCCGATTGAACCTCGATAATACGTAGATTGTCCGCGCCAGGGTTTTCCAGTCGGTGCGTTGTGCCGATGGGGATATACGCAGATTGATTTTCTGCAAGTTCCAGAATTTCTTCGCCGCGGGTCACACGCGCCGTACCCTCAACCACCACCCAGTGTTCAGCGCGATGATGGTGTAATTGCAAGCTGATGGCCGCGCCGGGTTTAATACCGATCTGCTTGACCTGATAGCGTGCGCCCAACTTGATGGTTTGGTACCAACCCCAGGGGCGATGCACGGTGGTGTGGGTTTCGTGCTCGGTGCGACCCTCGGCCTTGAATTGTTCAACGAAGGCCTTGACCTCCTGCACGCGGTCTTTATCAGCGATCAGCAATGCATCATCGGTGGCAACGACCACGATGTCACTCACACCTTGAGCCGCAATCAACGGCTTCTCACTGCGGATATACGCATTTTGTACATCCTGGGCGACAACATCGCCGGACAGTACATTTCCATCTGCGTCCTTGTCGCCAATATCCCACAGAGCGGACCATGCACCCACGTCATTCCAGCCCATATCAACAGGCACAACGCTCGCATGCGTGGTGTTCTCCATTACCGCATAGTCGATGGAATCTGATGGCGAAGCGCTAAATGCATCGGCATCGAGCCGAATAAAGTCATGATCACGCTGCGCCTTGGCAATGGCATCACGGCAAGCTGTTATCATGGTCGGATGGTGGCGCTCAAGTTCCTCCAGATAATCATTGGGAGCAAACAGGAACATGCCGCTATTCCAGAAATACCCGCCATCCGCCAGATAGGATTCAGCGGTTTCCCGGTCCGGTTTTTCAACAAAACGATCGACGCGGAAGCAACCCGCGACACCGTCCTCGGCATCGCCGCGTTTGATATAGCCGTAGCCAGTCTCAGGCTTATCGGGTTGGATGCCAAAAGTAACTAGCGCACTATTTGATATAGCGGCATCGCACGCCAACGTAGCGGCAGCGCGAAAGCGATCGGGGTGTGCAATCACATGGTCAGATGCCAGCAGCATCATGACAGCGTTCGGGTCACGTTCGGCAATCAACATGGCCGCGACAGCGGCCGCCGGCGCGGTATTGCGTCCAACGGGTTCAAGCACGATGGACTGCGGCTTAATGCCGCTTTCACGCAGTTGCTCGGCCACCACAAAGCGGTGGCGTTCATTACAAATAACCAGTGGATCAGCAAACTCCGGACCCGTCGCGCGCGTGGCTGTTTCCTGCAACATGGAACGCTCAGAGACCAATGGCAAAAGCTGCTTGGGGAATAGCTCACGCGATAACGGCCACAGGCGCGATCCGGAACCACCGGAAAGAATGACGGGAACAATTTTTGTCATTAGAACAGGGTTAACCTTCTGGCCAGAATACCTGACACTATATCACCCGGCATCGTTACCGAATATAGCTTTTACAATATTAAACCCTGAACACATGCTGATAATCTTGTTTGATTTCTACTGACTGCTCTCAAGATAGATCTTCTATACCCTGTTCTTCATTAGGTTAAAACAGGCGGTGCACAATTTAGAGTTTTACAATCCACTATAGCTTGATCGCTCTTTATCGAAAACGAGATTAATGGAGCCTGTTGGACCGCTGCTGTTTCTTGCAACCATAAGCTCGACATTGCTGCCCAACCGCTCGCACAGGCCTTCCCACCGTTTATAGCGCTCTGCGTACTCGTCCGCCGTTTCATCAACGCGCGGGAACGGTTTATCATGCTCTATGTAATGGGCTTCACGATGAAGCAGTATGACAACGCCAGCGTATTGCTCGATTGAAAGTGCGTTTGGCAGGTCAGATACAATCGGTCGCTTATCCTGCCTGTGCTCCGCAGCGTCTGTTAAATCCGAGAAGATAAGAAATGTTATACCCAGTTCCTCAGCCAACGACAGGAGCGCTGTAATGGGATCAATAGCCTCAGAGCCTGAAACACCTAGATCGGCTACCAGTTGCAAGCGGTCGATGATGAAGAGACAGATTTTGTGTTCGCGCGCCAGTCGCAAAGACCAATCACGGATGCCAGAGAGACTCTTTCCCGGAAATTCATCTATAAAAAGCGGGAGGCTACGAAGCTCCTCATAGCCCTGGTCCAGCTGGACCAATTCATCACGGGTCAATTGTCCATTATCGATTTTGGATAAAGGTATTTGCGTCTGTTGTGAGAGTATGCGGGCCCCATGACGCTCCGCAAACAGGTCCAGAGAAAACATTGCAACTGCCGTCTTCTCTTCACCATGACTAGATAGGCAGGCTTGAGCAGCATTGAATGCCAGATTGGTTGCAATCGATGACAGGGTTATGGGGCAACGCGTCCCTACAATGACAAGACGGCTGGCAAGAAGACGATGCCCTAACAGCATATCCAGTCCCTCGAAGCCAGTCGTCAGGTGGAGTTCGTCTACGTTACCCTTGGATAGATTCTTTGCCGTAGCATAGGCCGATGCGCAGACATCATTGAATTTCAAGAACCCGCCGTCAAGATCTCGCCGTCGCTGCGCTACAACAAACATCTCTTTCTCTGTAGCGTTAGGGCCCATTTTTGCCATGTCACAATCTCCTAAAAGTGGCGAAGCGTCGTTTCTGTGAACACTTATAGGGTTTGGGCTCGCCTAATCTTTCGCATTGGAGAATTTTTTTAAGATCGCCCACAATCGTAACCGTTCATGTAAGGGGCTCTATCGCGGCAATTAATCACATCAAGAAGCCCCACTTGGCAGAGCCCAAGAAAGGCCATTGGCCAACCGCTGAGCATCAATACGCAAAACACTGCACAGCTTGTGCGGAAGATGAGATGCAATAACCGGCTATTAAATTTTGCCCGGTTTCAGAGCCCCCCCATATTCAAGGCTCTGATGCTCGGTGTTTTACATCATATCGTGCCGTTCCTGTTAATCCCACCGAAGCCTACATGGCCTAGGCGTCAATGGGATTTATCGTTTAATTTATCAGTTGGGTTCGTTTTGTCATTTTCGAAATGCCTTGCATCCTAACTGCCATGTGCCTCCGAGTCTCACCCCCCAGAAGAACCCAAAGGTTGCGTCTCCATTGCTTTTGCCAATGCCAACTGTTCTGCATTAAAGGCCCGGACTGCACGGTTACGTCGGTTTGCGGCACGCCGTTCATATCGAATGAGTTTGTTGAGTTTTTCTGCTGCTATCGAATATATAGCTATGCTCCGCTCATTTTCTGAATCGAAAGGCTTCTCAAATGCCTCAGGGACCTGCTGCCTCCACATTTTCTCTAGTTGTTTAGGCCAAACAGACGGTAACAAATCCAAATACTCGTACAGAACCCCATGACTTTTGGCGGAAAGGTCACTCGACACGAGATTCCAGACTTTAGTTTTAGCTGCCTTCACTCTGGAAAGCTCCAAGAGTGACAACGCAACCTCACGAGCGTAAAATTCGAGAGGCCCGCTCGTCTCTATATCCTTGATGAGAAGGCCGATAATGTCGCGAATAAGCTCCTGATTCGTTTCAACACGCTCATCTGATGCTGAAAGAGCATGACGGATTGCATTCCTCGATGACTGCGACTTTCCGAACGCAGTCCTTGGCCCTGTACTCTTTTTCGCATTACGCTTATTCGCTTCGGCTTTCTTTGTTGATGTCACGGGGCGTCCTCCACAATTTCTGCGTTGGAGATCGCTCTTTCCGAGTATTCACGCGCACGCCTAGCTGTACTGTCCCGGTGCCTCTCGAGTTCTTTGAGTGCCCCATTCCTTCTACACTCAGATACACTGATGAGCCTATCAATGCTCTCGATTTCATCGATTCTCAGGGAATAGCAAACAGCCTGGATATCGGATTCTCCATACCCATGGGCATCAAGAATTTCTATTGCCATTTTGCGCACATCATCTTTCCCACTGCTCCAACCGTGGGCAAGGACGCGTGCAAGATTAATTGAATCAGTATGCCCACGCTCGCCATCAAATAAACATGGGAACAATATCTTCTCGACAGCTTCTCGCCTTGCCGAATTAATAGTTGAGACCTTCATTCGCCGGAATCTTGCCATCTCCCATGTATAATCGGAAACCTCTTGAACAAAAACATGCTCAATAATCTCGCTGGGATTCGTCGCTTCTATAAATCCCTGATGGAAGGCTTTTAATTCATCCTCGCTTTCACCTGGCAGTAATAAGGGGCGAGGCATTAGCTCTTTAATGACCTCTGAAGCCGTGCTTATAGATTTTGATTGGTCTGCGAAATTGTCCGCATTTGTTTTATCAAAAGAGTTTTCCATAATTATAAATTCCTAAATAGAAAAATTATGCCGCCCTTCAGAGTGCCAATTATTGACCACGAACTCCCCATTTAATTACGGCGAGCAACATCGCGATCACCACCCATCGAAGCGGCAATACAAAATAAATTTATGCTAAGTGAACATCTTTGCCCCGCCCACGCCTGCAATAATGTAATGCATGCAGCATATATGGACACGGGCTCATAACGTCTAAAAAACGTAACTAACGTACGTGTTAAAAAGATGGGCCTAAGTTGACTCAACTGTCAACTAATTTTTCGGTTTCTGATACCGTACTCCAACACCCCCACCATTCTCAGGGATGAATTCAATGCCCGCAACTTCTAAAGCGGACTGAACATCGGTTAATGTTCGTTCATATGGGGTCCGCGCGCCACGCTCAAAGTCAACAAGCGTCCTATTAGAAACATTTGCACTATCTGCTAATTGCTGCCGCGACCAGCCTAAAAGCGCGCGCGCAGCGCGACATTGCTCAGGAGAGAGACTCATCAAGTAATGCTTCTCAGTATCTTAGGTTGACATAAAATAGGCAATGTTGCATATTTTATGTATATATAAATTTAACTAAGGGGCTTTAAAAATGAATAACAACATAATGCTTGAACTCCAACTCCACGAATATCTGAGAGAAAAGGTATCATCTGATTTTCCTGATATCGATGAAGAAACATTGGCGGATACTCTGGAAGGTTTAACCAGCCTACACGAAAAACTTTCTGCCATCATCCGCTCACAACAAGATGACCGCGTTATGATGGATGCAATGAAGTTAAGGGTTGCAGAAATGCTTGACCGTATCAAACGCTATGAGGCGCGGTTCACGAAAAAGAAAGACCTGATTACGACCGTCATGGAACGTGCCGATATCAGGTCCATCAAAGAGCCTGATTTTACCGCTTCTCTTCGTGCCACGCCGCGCCAACTTAGCGTTACTGACGAAGATGCCCTGCCTGACTGTTACTGGCGCCAACGCAGTCCAACTCTTGACCGCCAACGGTTGATCTCGGATCTAAACGCCAAACTTGACGTTCCAGGCGCGGTGCTTGGAAACGGAGGCGTAACTGTAGCGGTGAGGGTAAAATAATGTCGTTCTCCGATACGCAGATTAAAAATCTTTCCGCAAAGCTCAGTGACAGGCACGTCCGCACCCGATCTCATGACGGCATGACGCTTTCATATATCGAAGGCTGGCATGCAATTGCGGAAGCAAACCGGATATTTGGTTTTGATGGCTGGAGCCGAGAAACCCAAGATATCAGCTGCGTCTGGGAGGGCCAGCAAGAGTCTAAAGTCTCATGTTGTTATAGGGCGCATGTACGAGTTTCTGTTCGTGCCGGAGACTTGGATATCATCAGAGAGGGTGCGGGTTTTGGTTCGGGGAAAAGCGCTTCCCCGGCAGATGCACATGAACTGGCTATAAAGGTCGCAGAAACTGATGCCATGAAACGTGCGCTTGCTACATTTGGCAACCCGTTCGGTTTAGCCTTGTACGACAAAAAGCAGGCCGGGGTTCGTCGTGCCAAGGGAAAGAAAACCCAAGAGTGGATTGTGTTTGATGGAGAAGGAAAGACGTTAAGCACGAAAAATACGCCTGTTCAATTTTGCTCGGAAATCCGTTGCACTCTTGATAGGATCAATGAATATCCTGCCCTCATGGCATTTTGGAACCAGAACCAGAAATCGGTTGCCGAACTCCGCCACGTGCACCCAAAATTAAAAACCGACAAGGGCCTCCATTATGGGGAAGTCTTGAGCGATCTATATACTCGGCGTCTTGAGGCGTTTGCTGCCGATCAAAAAACGAAACACGAAACCCGCTCATCTATATCAGATAGCAACGGTTCCGCGATGGAAACAAATGCTGTAGAAGCGGATAGTGCGGCAGAACGCCTTTCAACTACCGTCAATCCGAACGGGTTGCCCAAAGGACCCATAAGAGCCCGTGATGCATCGCATCTGAAGTTTGTAGCATCGCAGCCTTGTTTAGTTTGTGGCCGAACACCCTCACAGGCACATCACTTAAAACATGCTCAATTGAGAGCATTGGGGCGAAAACCCGGCGACCAATGGACAGTCCCTCTCTGTGCTATACATCACCGAAAGCTGCATGATCACGGAAACGAAGCCGCTTGGTGGCCATCAAATAACCTCGACCCCTTTAAGGTGGCCAACAGTTTATGGCAGCAAAATCACTGACTTGTTAATTAATGACCCAGAGCAAAAACTTCGACCCTTTATGAGCGGGGACATTAGGGTAATTGGAATTTCGCCAGCGACATAACGAGGTCAACCGCCGCGAACACCTTCAGCCGTTTCCTTATTCTCTAGATACCATTGGTAGGCCAGCTTCAATCCATCATGAAGCGAGACTTCTGGCTTCCAACCCATATCCAGCAGGCGGCTTGAATCCATAAGTTTACGTGGCGGGCCGTCCGGGCGTGAAGCATCAAATACCAGTTCGCCCTCAAACCCCACGGCATCAACCACAGCGCGCGCGAGATCGCCAATCGTAACCTCTTCACCCGTACCAACGTTAATATGCATCTCGCCGGAATAATCTTGCATCAGGAATACAAGTGCGTCGGCAAGATCATCAACATACAGAAACTCGCGTAATGGCTTACCGCTGCCCCAAACTTCCACCTGCTTAGTGTTTTCCTGCTTGGCGTTGTGCACCTTGATAATCAGGGCCGGAATAACGTGGCTATTTTCCAGATGGAAATTGTCATGAGTGCCATAAAGATTGGTCGGCTGAGCGGAAATGAAGTTACAACCGTATTGACGCTTATAGGCTTGACACAGCTTGATGCCGGCAATTTTTGCAATTGCGTACCATTCATTGGTGGGTTCCAGCGGGCCCGTCAGCAGGGCTTCTTCTTTCATGGGTTGTTCGGCCATGCGAGGGTAGATGCACGACGAGCCTAGGAACAGCAGTTTTTCAACGCCAGTCGTGTAAGCCGCATGAATGATATTCGCTTCAATCATCATGTTTTCATACAGAAACTCGGCAGGCATGGTATCGTTAGCAACGATTCCACCAACTCGCGCGGCGGCCACGAACACTGCATCGGGTCGTTCGGCTTCCATCCAAGCCTCGACAGCTGACTGGCGGGTCAGATCAACTTCATCACGGCCGACGGTTAGAACCTCACAACCCTCACGCGCCAAACGCCGCACGATGGCCGCGCCGACCATACCGCGATGCCCGGCAACCCAGATGCGTTTGTTGGAATAGGGGTAGGCTATTCGATGCATGAACAGTATTACCTTTGAAAACCTCGACCGAAGTCACATATGCGAAAAGGGCGCTACGCCATTGTATTCTATAAATTGATTATGAAATGGTGGGTGCCGCGATAGTTAACGAGAATTCACTTTTCTCCTATTCACACTTGCCTCATCAGACCTAGTCCTTGTCACGCCGACCCAATACTACCAAGCATAATATATTATCCATCGCCATTGTCGTGCAGAAACGCATTTCTTGACGTTCATGGCATGAACATCGTAGGTTCATGCCATGAACGCAAGCTCAAGGATTCCCTAGATCATGCTGAACGGGAAACAAAACACTCACAACGCCGCCCATACGCGAGAAGCCACGTTGAATTTACTGGATGTGGTGGGAAATGGCGAGCCGCTGACCCAGCGCAGCCTTGCCTTAGAACTCGGCGTTGCGTTGGGCCTGACAAATTCACTCATCAAACGCTGTATTCGCAAGGGGCTTCTGAAAGTTCAACAGGCTCCTACCCACAGATATGCTTACTACCTAACGCCAAAAGGGTTTAGAGAGAAAAGCCATCTAACGGCCGAGTACCTATCGGTATCAATGAATTTTTTCCGCAAAGCGCGCATAGAATATTCGGACGCTGCTATTTACTGTAAAGCGCGCGGCTGGAGTCGCATTGCCCTTTACGGAGCTACTGAACTGGCCGAAATCGCTGTGCTTTCAGGAATAGAAAATGCCGTCGAATATGCCGTTATTATCGACACAACAAAGAATACGTCGCATTATTGCGGATTGGCAGTTACGAACGATATTCACGCTGATAAAGCGCAAAATCTTGATGCGATCGTTGTAACAGATATGTCAAACCCACAGGGTACTTTCGAACAACTCTCTCGCATGTTTCCTGCAACTCGCATTGTTACGCCGCCGCTGCTGCGCATTACGCGCACGAGCGAGGGTAAATCTTTCGCAAAGAAAGATTTACCATGAAACGTTGGTATGTGGCGCAAACATTAATGAGGGCCGAAGACCGTGCGGAGTTCCACCTTCGCAATCAGGCTTACAACGTGTTTCTCCCACGTCACAGAAAACAACGAAAGCATGCCCGCCGCATCGAAAGCGTCCTGCGCCCCCTTTTCCCAGGCTATTTATTTGTGGAACTTGACCTTACGCAACAACAGTGGCGCCCCATTAATGGCACGATCGGTGTCTTGGGTTTGATATGCTCTGGCTACAGTCCATTGCCAGCCCCTCAGGGTATAGTAGAGCAAATGATTGCGCGCTCTGATAATGCGGGCGCAATCCAAATTCAATCTTCCCAATTCGAAAAAGGCCAGCGCGTTCATATTGAGAGCGGTGCCTTTGCTGATTGTGAGGGTCTTTTTGAAGAGTTACTAGACGAGAAAAGAGTGATCCTCTTGCTCGACCTCCTAGGTCGGAAGGTGCGAACAATTGTACCGACCGAAGCATTGGCCGCAGCAATCTAATCTGTCGGACAGTCATTTATTATCAATGTACTGCGGGAGAATGTTTTCACCCGCAGTGCGGTAGCTTGCCTGAACAAAAGGTGCAATTCGACCTCATGTCAAATTTACCAAACAGCACAAACAATGCCATCCGGTCGTTTGACGACCCCGTTCCCAATCTTGATGGTGCCAGTATTTTAATAACCGGTGGCACCGGCTCATTTGGCCGTGCCTTCGTGCGCAAGATATTGGCGAACTACAAGCCATCAAAACTGATCATTTTTTCACGTGATGAAATGAAACAGTATGATATGGCGCAAGAATTTGATGATAAGCGCTATCCATGCATGCGATATTTCATTGGCGATGTTCGTGACATCGACAGGTTGGAAATGGCTATGCGTGGCGTTAATTTCGTGATTCACGCCGCAGCACTAAAGCATGTCACAGCTGCGGAGTACAACCCATTTGAATGTATTCATACCAACGTCATGGGCGCAGAAAACGTTGTCAAATCTGCTATTCGTGCCGGAGTGGAAAAGATAGTAGCGCTCTCAACAGACAAAGCAGCCAGCCCGATAAATTTATACGGGGCGAGCAAACTGGCTTCTGACAAAATCTTTGTTGCTGCCAATAACTTAAGCGGGGCCACGGGTCCTCGTTTTTGTGTTGTTCGTTATGGCAATGTTCTGGGTTCACGCGGCAGCGTTGTACCTTTTTTTCAACGACTGATTTCCGAGGGGGCTGAGTGCCTCCCGATCACCGACACACGCATGACTCGCTTTTGGATCACTCTGCCACAAGGTGTAAATTTCGTCCTCTCATCATTGAAAATGATGAATGGCGGGGAGATTTTCATACCAAAGATTCCCAGCATGAAGATCACTGATCTTGCTGCTGCCATGGCACCAAACCTGAAAACCGAAGTGGTCGGCATTCGGCCCGGCGAAAAACTCCACGAAGTCATGATCACTGAAGACGACGCTCGCAACACCGTTGCTCTTGCAGACCGCTACATCATTCAGCCATCACTTAAACTTTGGGAGGGTTCTCCGCTAAATACTGAGGCGACATCCCTGCCAGAAGGATTTCGTTATGCGAGTGACTCAAATAATGAGTGGCTTGACCCTCATGACAAAACTCTACTGGCCTCACTAATCGCTTAATCCGAATTGCAGCTAGAAAACGTGACATTTCGCTCAGTTGTAATTGTCCAGGCGCGAATGACTTCAATGAGGTTGCCTGGAAAAGTTATGATGCCGCTTATGGGCGAGCCTGTTATTCGTCACGTATTACGTAGGTGTCAAAAAATTCCAGGGATAGATTTTGTTGTTTGTGCGGTACCCAGCTCTGAAGAAAGTTTACCAATCGAATATGAAGCCGAAAAGTTAGATATTCGCATTTTCCGAGGCAGTGAAAATGATGTCTTGGCACGCTATCATGATGCGGCAACATTATTTGAGGCCAGTCACATTGTCCGTGTCACAAGTGATTGCCCCACAATAGATCCAGCCGTGTGTGGTGACGTATTATCTTTGCTCATTAGCAGCCAGGCAGATTATGCCTCAAATAATATTCAACGCACGTTCCCCCACGGCCTCGATTGTGAAGCCTTTACAATCGAGGCGCTCGCACGCGCCCATTCTGAAGCGACCGCACCCGAACAAAGAGAACACGTTACCCCCTGGATGCGAGAAAACTCGGGTTGTACGCGCGCTAACCTCTGGTGCACTGAAGCAGAACAAAAAGACCAGCGCTGGACATTAGACCGCGAAGAAGACTACCGTTTTTTCCAGGCGCTTTTCGATCACCTCCCTCTAAATGCTTTAGACTGGCGAACTGTTGTTAATACAATTGAATCCAGCCAAGACCTTGTTCAACTGCAAAAAGCCTGCCGGTTAGCCTCCTAGGTAATTGCGTATTTTCAGCAACAGACTTTGATGGTATTTTCGATAGATTCCTGATGACCGCTCCAATCGCCAGCTTTGTTTGCAGTGCATCGCCAGAAATTGGTGGCGGCCATATCGTTCGTTGCCAAGCACTTGCACTCCAACTTACGCAGCTTGGCTGGCGAACATTTTTTCATACAAACAGAGCCGCAGTGAAAACTGTGCCTTCATTACTTGATGGCCCATTCTCGTTGAAGGAATATGGCGACCTCAGCAACGCAGATTTACTCATTGTTGACGACTATTCCAAAGCGGCCGCCGAAGAGGCCCAACTCCGACATCATGCCAAAATAATAATGACCATAGATGATTTGGCAAACCGTGAACATATTTGCGATATACTTCTTGACCCCACCCTCGGGCGTCAAATCGAAGACTACGAGAATAAGACTCCTGCGGATTGTCGATTTTTGCTAGGTGCCGATTTTTCATTGCTTCGTCCCGAATTCCGCCGCAAACGGAAACAGGTTAAAACCCGCGAGACAATAGACCAAATTCTAATCGCACCAGGTCAGACGGACCCGCACGATCTCGCATCACTAGCCCTGAATGCGATCAAGGCTGCTCGACCAGACATAAAGATCGATATTGTACTCGGGTCCTCCGCACCCCATCTGGAGAAACTGGCGAACGAAGCACAGAATTTTGCAACGATACACAAGAATATTGATGCAAATTCAATCGCTGAGTTAATGATTGAAGCAGATCTTGCCATTGGCGCAGCTGGCGGCAGTGGATGGGAGCGCTGTGCACTTGGCCTGCCTTCACTTGTCGTTGTCATTGCAGACAATCAACAAACTAACGCTGCCGCTCTGGCAAACGCAGGCGCTGCTCGAGTGGTCGGCGCCTTGGAATCGTTGAATGTAGATACGCTTAGCCATGCAATTACGATGCTTGACCAGCATCCTGATGAACTGGCGGCAATGAGCCGTCGTGCTGCATCTTTATGTGATGGACGAGGTACAATCCGTGCGGCCCTCGCCCTAGTGCCCCCCCAGACAACACGTGAAGGTGCTACCATCCGCTTACGCGCCGTCGAAAAAACAGATGTAAAAACCCTCTTTGATTGGCAAGTTAACCCCGAAACTCGGCGCTATGCCCGTAATCCGACCCCTCCCTCCTGGGATGAGCATGTTAATTGGCTTGATACTAAATTAAACAACGACGATTGCCTGTTTGCGATAGTTGAACACAACCAGCAACCGGCTGGAGCCATCCGGTTGGATCGGAATAAAACGGATTTTGAAATCTCAATTGTAATAGCTCCAAACAAGCGGCAAATTGGAATTGGCACTTCTGCATTGGCGCTTGCACGTGATCTCGTGCCAACCAGCAACATTCTTGCCTATGTGAAACCCGACAACGTCGCATCCTTGCGGCTTTTTAAAGCTGTTGAATACGTTTCTTCCGGCGATAACTACTATTTGCAACGGCCAAGATACGCTTGATATGACCGATACATTCTCCATCGACGGACGACCTATTGGGCCAAATAATCCGCCTTATGTGATTGCTGAGATTTCTGGCAATCACAATGGTGAAATTGAACGGGCCCTACAACTGATTGATGCGGCAAAAACGGCTGGAGCCGACGCGGTTAAATTCCAAACTTATACGGCAGACACAATTACAATCGATCATGACGGACCCGGCTTCATCATTGAAGGGGGGGTATGGGACGGTCGATCTCTTCACGATCTCTATCACGAGGCCCACACGCCCTGGCACTGGCATCCTACACTTTTTGAGCACGCCAACAAAATTGGGATCACTGCATTCTCCTCTCCATTCGATCTAATGGCTGTTGATCTACTTGAAGGCCTCAAAGCGCCTGCCTATAAAATTGCATCCTTTGAAATTGTTGATATCCCGTTGATTAAATATGTGGCGAAAACAGGTAAGCCACTGATTATTTCAACTGGTATGGCCTCAGAAAACGACATTTCAGAAGCGATAGAAACCGTACGTCAGACAGCAACGGCTGACCCTGTTTTACTCCATTGCATTAGTGGATATCCAACGCCTGCCGAAGAGGCAAACTTGCCACGCATGGCATCGCTACGCGGTACCTTCGGATGCATGACCGGGTTATCGGACCATACACTGGGCAATGCGACAGCAATCGCTGCAACGGCCTTAGGCGCTGTGATAATTGAAAAACATTTTACCCTTGATCGAGCAGATGGCGGGCCTGATGCCAAATTCTCACTTAACCCGAGAGAGCTCAATTCACTCATCCGCGATGTTAAGGATGCCTACGCTGCATCTCGCATATCGAAAAACGAAATTGCCGACAGCGAACAATTAAATACAGGATTGCGAAGATCCCTTTATGTCGTCGCCGATATCGCCGAAGGCGAGAAATTCACACCCGAAAATATTCGCTCAATACGTCCTGGCCATGGTCTAGCTCCTAAATACTTAGACAAAATCCTTCAGTGTCAGGCCAGTCGGCCCCTAAAAAGGGGCATGCCAGTTAGCGAAAATGACATCCTGCCACATTTGGACATCACACCATGAATATGAGTTCAAACAATACAAGCCCCTGGATCAATATAAAGCTCCTATTCAGGAGTGCCCATCAGCAAATAAACCACTTGCGCGACCGCCGTCTGCGGAAAGCGGCAGAGAGAAACTATCGCAAAACCCGGACCTGTTCTAAAATTTCTGGAAGCGAGCCTTGTGTCCTTGCTGATGGCATGTTCGACAATCCGAACCATTTTTTCCGACTACAGCTATTTCTAAATGCGTTCAATAAAATAGGCACTTTTTGTCAACTTGGCGTCCTTCGACACCGACGCGAGCGTGCGGCACGCAATACTCTTGAAGCCCTCGGTTTTAATGATTTTATCTTTATTGAAGAGTCTGATTACTTGATTGATGACTTCAGAGCAGAAGCAAAACGTCTGTTGAGTGGAGTCAATAATCATAAAGATATGCTGAATCTCGAACTGCCATTAGGCGTTCCTGCATATCTTTTCTACGATACCGTATTAAAAACCCAACGCCATCCGCAGCCCGCAACAGAGGATAAAGTTTGGGAACACCATCTTGCCGAACTTCTAAGAAATTTGGCATTATTTCAGACAGTATTCAACGAACATAATATCCAAGCCGTTGTGTTTAGCCACTGCTGGAAGAACGAATATGCTGCAGCTGTATGGATAGCCTTACAACATGAAGTTCCCGTCTATCATCTGACGGCATACTATGAGACCATTCGTATCCGCCGCATTGTAAATAAATTTGACTATGCAACTCCAAAGGAGCGGTTGTCTTTTGAAACGTTCCAGCATCTGCCTGCAAAACTGCGTAGGGCTTTGATCGAAGCTGGCTGGAACTATCTCCGAACCAGAGCAGATGGCGATACTAGCGACATTAATGGGAAGAGAGCATATCACCCTAGCGCTCGACCGGCCACTCGTCACCTGGCGCGCGAAGCGCTAGGCATTCGGGATGGCCGAATAATCGGTATCGTTTACGCACATGCTTGGTATGACTTTCCACATATCTTCGGTCTAGGCAATTTCACGGACTTCTTGGATTGGATGGAACAGACACTGGAGGCCTTATCTTTCAAAACGGATGAGGCATGGTTTATAAAGCCCCATCCATTGGAATCCTGGTATGGTAATTTCCTGATAGCAGACTTGGCGGTCACTCTTCCTTCACACATCAAGATACTGCCCGAAGGAATAGATAGTCTTGCCGTCACGCAGGCTGCTGATGTAGGCATCACTGTCCACGGAACAATAGGATTCGAAGCCGCTGCGTATGGATTGCCAATGATCTGTGCCGATCAAAGCTATTACGCAGACTGGCCATTTGTATATGTAGCAAAAAGCCGGAGTGACTATCAGGCACTTATCGACAATGCATCCCGGATCCAACCGCCCAATGATGAAGAATGCGATGCTGCAGCGGCTTTCGCTTACCTCTCCTGCGCAGCACACCCGGAATCTCTCGATATGCTCAAGCTTAGATGTGATTCTATGGGTCGAGATCTTTATTATGATATTATTGATCAATACACTGCTGGTGATGAGGTTCGCATTCGCGAAACTGAGGCAATCACTAATTGGATAAAATCGAACAGTGACAGCTATTCGATCTTCAACAAGATATGCTATCACTCGGCTTTGCCCACCCAAGGCTATGGGCAATTGCCATTGAATAGCGATGCGGAGTCATGACGTGCCCCTCATACATCATTTACGACTGGCCCGCCATATAGGTTCAACTCACCTTCCAAAAATTGGAAAGTGGCTTGCTCCGAAAAAAAGCAAACACCACTTTTATCTTCTCCTTGAGTATCCAAAGTGCGGGCGAACATGGTTACGTTTCATGATCAATCAGGCTGAGACTAGAGTATCGAGCGTTCCGTTAATCAATACACTGCATGGTGTCAACTATCCGGAACACCACCTCCCTCGGGTCCGATATGTTCATGGATTTCGCATCGGCACGCCCTTAACGGAAAGAAGCACTGGATTGATAACGAGACCCATTGGACTCAAGGGCATTATTCTGATGGTCCGCCAACCCGAACAAGTCATGGTATCTTACTATTACCAGTCAGTATATCGGCAACAAGATGCCTTTAGCGGGACTATTTCGCAGTTCGTGCGCGACCAGAACTATGGCATTAATGCCTACGTAACGTATTTGGAATTTTACCTAAAACGACTTGAAGATAAAAAATACTTGGTCGTTAAGTATGAAGAACTCAAGAAAAACACACGATCTATACTGAACAATACGCTGAATTTTATTGACATAAATATTGATGATGCAGAAATCGATGAGATCGTGGAAGCTAGCAGCTTTTTACGCATGCAGTCCTTTGAACAAGCTGGGTATTTGAACCCATCTTGGATAAGACCCGCGTCACCCGACAAACGAGCCAGCAAATTGCGCTCTGGTGGGGCAAGTCATCCTAAAGATCATTTGTCCGCAGGGGACCTCAATTACATCCGCCAAGCCTATACTGCGTCCTGGGCATTCCAAAAACTTGGGTATCTATGAATACGCTAGAAAAACAATCACCCGCCCTTCGCTACTCTCAGGCAAGCGAATCACACACCCCTCTTCGTATTGCCGTCGTGATTGATCATGACATTATGGTTCGCCACTTTCTTGTCAGCGGAGCCTTTGCCGTTCTCACCCAGAAACACGATGTCACTGTTGTTTGCCCCCCCGCAGACCATCGTCGCCTTTCATTGGATGTAACGCCATATTGTCATAACGCCAGAATATTCAGACTACCCGTAAATGACCCTCGCCGAATTCAGTGGTCAATACTTACTCAAGTCGCTGCAATGCGTCCTTCTTTTGACCCGCATGTCCATTATTTGCGCCGAGCGTGGCGACGAACTATGAACTGGCGGGCGGCATTACTTTACACATGCCTGGGGGTGCCGGGCATCTATGCGCTGTTTCGAGCGTGGTCTACCCGAAAATTGAACAAGATCCCATATCGGGAACTTAATGCTCTATTGGATGAAGGGTATGACCTGGTAATTCACCCGGGCGTGCCTATTGGGGTTTATATCGACGATTTAACGAGGGAAACAAGGCGGCGTGGCATCCCATTCTTACATATTATGAACTCTTGGGATAACCCAAGCCTCGCTATCCTGCCTGGCGGTCTTCCTGATTACTATGCCGTATGGGGTGAACAGACCAAACAACATGCTATTGATTTTCTTGGTATGCGCGAAGAGCGTGTATTTAAACTCGGTGCCGCTCAGTTTGAAGCGTATAAGCATCCGCCTCGAATTTCCCGACGTGAATTTTGCGAGCGCCATAACATCGACCCCTCCAAGCGTGTGCTTTTATATGCGGGGGGCAGTTTAGGAACGAACGAATTTGAGCATCTGCAAATTCTGGAGACAATAATCGAAACGGGTGAGTTATCAAATATCGCTGTCGTGTATCGTCCACATCCGTGGGGCGGCGGCGGGAACTCTGGGGAGCATATAGCAAAGCACACATGGCGCCATATACGGATAGAAACAACTATGCAGGCCTATCTAGACGCTCTAATTGACCGTGGGTATCACATGACATTTCCAGACTACCGAGATACTCATGATGTGCTTTCTTCAGTTGACTGCGTGGTTTCACCTCTCTCAACCATCCTCATTGAGTCTGCCATGCACGGTAAGCCTGTCATGTGCTTTCTGCCTCTTGAGGACCTCAATGCTGAGCATTTTCAAAACGTCTTTCATCTGCCGCACTTTGACGATCTGCTGAGAGATCCCAATATCATTGTGGCGCGAGGACGCGGTGAACTTGCGAGCAAATTGCCAACTCTGATAGGGCGCATCGACAATACGACTTTTTCAGTGCGCTTAAAGGAAACATGCCGGTTCTTTGTAGAACCAATTGAGAAATCATATGCCGACACCCTATGCCAGGTAGCAGAATCATTGGTTAAATCGGCAAACGAACCACCAACTAGTACTCCAGCAGAAAGAAAGATTGCTGTTCAATGACAAATGTAAAAGTTCTCGGTGCAGGTTCTATCGGAAACCATCTATCAAACGCAGCACGAACACTTGGATGGAATGTCACTATTGTTGACCCTGATCCAGCCGCGCTTAAAAGAACAAAGGAAGATATTTACCCTGGTCGCTACGGCACTTGGGATGATTCCATTTCATTATGCCTCCCCGGAAAGGCGCCGGTCGGCGGGTTCGATTTTATTTTTATTGGTACACCGCCCGATTCACATATGAAGCTGGCAATTGATGCGTTGGACGAACAGCCAAAGGCTGTTCTTGTAGAAAAGCCCGTTTGTCCGCCTAGCCTTGAAGGTGCACAGGAACTTTGGGAAAAATCGAACAATATGAACATCCCGGTTTTTGTTGGATTTGACCATGTAGTCGGTGTGGCCGCTGCCGAAGCCGAGAATTTGATCAGTTCCAATATGTTGGCAACCGTTGAGACGATTGACGTAGATTTTCGCGAGTACTGGGGAGGAATTTTCGCCGCGCACCCCTGGCTCGACGGTCCAGCAGACACTTACCTTGGGTATTGGCAGCGCGGGGGTGGCGCAAGCAGCGAACATTCACACGCCATAAACCTGTGGCAGCATTTCGCGCACATTGCCGGAGCTGGTCGCATAACCGAGGTTAGAGCCGAAATGTCCTTTTTCCGTGATAGTCAGGTAGATTATGACAAGCTGTGCCTGATGACATTGAAAACAGAATCCGGCTTGATCGGACGTGTCGCCCAAGACGTCGTCACCTCGCCACCGAGGAAAATGGTACGTATTCAGGGACAGGGCGGTTTCCTTGAGTGGCATTGTGGTTTTGAACCCGGATGCGACGCAGTCATTAGCAGCGCTGCAGGCACCGACCCGGCAATCCAGCGATTCGTCAAAACACGCCCAGAAGATTTTATTCAGGAATTGCGCCACATAGAAGACAAGCTGGCTTCCGGTGCCAACAATTCACCGATCTCACTGGAACGCGGCCTGGACTCTGCTCTTGCCGTTGCCGCGGCGCACCAATCTGTCTCAAACAAATGTGCCATCGCCATCGACTATTCGAAAGGGTACACGGCGAAAGCGCTGATCTCAGCAAAGGCTCCGAATGCTTAAACCGCTGGTCAAAACAGCCTTGGTTTGTTTAGGGATTGATCCAGCCGCCCTCAGAAGGGTATTCCGCAGTACAAAGTTAGTACGGTTTTTCGCCAACAACCGCACAAGCAGATTCATCAACGACGCGGCGGCAAGGAAAGAGTTTTCGTTAAAAACGGTACGGCATTTCAACCCTGGTCTTGAGAAAAACAAGGCCCCTGGCGTCACGCGTATAGCAACGATCTGGGAAGGTAGTGGTCGTTTTACCTGGCTCAATCATGCCAATCATAACCTTGGCATCGAACTAATCCATATCCCACGGGCAGTGGTAAACCCGGGCTGGCTATATCATCTTCGAGGGTACCTGGACTCCTCAAAGAATGAGCGATCGCTCGGTGAGTACGCGTTAGACCATTACTTGGACGCACGATATACAAGTTGCCGTACAGCATTCCGAAGCTATTGCGCTCACGCGGTCGAAACGATCCAGAATGAATTTAGTATTGATGCCCTGATTATGCCAAAACTGAATGATGACTGGACAATCGATTTCATTAACGCCATCAAATCCCTTGGCATCCCCATCCTAGTTGATGACCGCGAAGGGGTAATTACACCCAAGAGACTAAAAGTCCTTCCCTCTCGATTGCAGACAGTCCCACAGTTGGACTTCGACTTTCTTTGCGTCCACAACGACATCCATCGCGAACTTTTCACAAGGGGTGGGATGGACCCCAAAAAGATCGTCGTAAACGGCGCGCCGCAATCCGATTATTGGCAAAGGCCGGACCTGTGGCAGGGGCGCACACAGATTCATCCGGCCTTGCGGGATGACAGATTTTTGATTCTGTTTTTTTCATTTGGCCCGCGTACCTATCTTAACTTTTACTATGGCGAAGACGAAAGAACCTGGATGGGTTTGTGTGAAGACTTTCATGAGGTCTTACTCAAATTGCTACATACGCATGGAGACAGGGTGCAAATTGTCAACAAGTCAGGCGGCAAGCCTCTTCGAGACCAATTTCCTGGGTATCATGATTTTGCACGCCGCGCCGCGCCGTATATTAATCAGAACAATTATATTGAATTGGACGGCACATATAGCGCCTTCGATTTAATTAATTGTGCAGATGCAGTTCTCGGTTTTCAAACGTCGGGTATGATCGAGGCAATGTTTACCGACGTTCCAATACTGTACGGTGCGTGGGGGACGTTCTTTGACGAAATCAAAGACACACTGCTACCACTTCACAAGTGTGGCGGGGTCATCCACGCAACAAGCAGCGACGAGTTATATCAATCTCTAGAGCGCCTGATTTCCAGTCCAGGCAGCAATCCATTAAATGATGAGCAAAAAGCGGAGCGCAAAACCATGCGTGAAAAATATTTTTCCCGCCCTGATGGCAATGTATCACGCCGTTTGCTGAATCACGCAAAAACGCTGGTGCATGGGTATGATGAAGCGAGGGATGCATGAATACGTCAACGCCTGAAGGTTTCTCAGCCTGTGAAATCTGTGGAAGCAATAACTGGCGCGAAGCGTACGCGGGATCAGTTCGGCACGGTGCTTTTGGTAGCGTTCAGGAAGGTGCTCTTGTCGCAGAGTGCGGCGACTGTGGAACTGAACGCTTGATCGAGTCTTGTTGCATACAAGAAGCTGATTATGAGACCGAGGCGTACAGGGAACACCTGAGCCAGGAAGCCTCCATGAAGGCATTCTACACCACTCATGATCAGCTCCAAATCCACGCATTAAATGCGATTCACCCTCTCTCCATGCGCGAACTCATGATCGTAGACGTTGGCTGCGGGGGCGGTAGTTTTCTGGATATTGTAAAGAATGTTGCCGCACGTTCGATCGCGATTGAACCAGCATCGTTTTTCCGGAAGGGGTTGGAGGAAAAGGGATACGAAGTATTTCCCTATTGCGCCGATGTATTGGCGGAAGTGGGCGCTAGCGTGGCCGATATCGCTTTCAGCTTCCAGGTCATCGAACATGTATCGCATCCACGCGAATTTCTTGAGGAAATCAGCCAGCTGGTCAAGCCAGGTGGAATGGTCGTTCTTAGTACCCCTAACAGGGAAGATATCATGATAAAGCTTCTGCCGGATATCTTCTCGTCCTTCTTCTACAGATCGGCGCATCGTTGGTACTTTGACGCAAATTCACTGTCAGCGTGCGCAGAACATGCCGGACTTGCGGTCAGGGAGATAAAACACATTCACAGGTACGGAATGGCAAACGCCCTGACGTGGCTTCGAGACCGAAGCCCTAAGGGAGATGTCAGTATTCCTGGTATTGGAAAGATGGCGGATGACTTTTGGAAAGCCTATCTTCAAGAAACCGGGCAGTCGGACACGCTATTCATGATCCTCGAACGCAAGGAATAAACAGATATGTGCGGCTCAAAAATACACATCCAGCATTTTAGTTACCCCCCCCACGCTTCTCTACGCGGAGGATCTCAGCAATGAGACATATTGACAACAACTTCGACTTTCGGAACCTGTTTGTCCTTGATCTGGCAAACAATCATCAAGGTGACATTGAACATGGAAAGGCCGTGATTAATAGCGCAGCGGCTATGGTGAAAAAGAACAATATTCGCGCAGCTATTAAATTCCAATTCCGGCAACTGGAAACATTCATACATCCTGACCACAGGAAGGAATCCGACAACAAGCATGTGTCACGGTTCCTGTCGACGGAACTTAAACGGCCTGACTATCAGCAACTGCTTGATGCAGTCAAAACACAGGGGCTTCTGTCAATGTGTACGCCCTTTGATGAAGAGTCAGTCGATGTCATCTCTGACATGGGCTTTGACATTATCAAGATAGCGAGTTGTTCTGCCACCGATTGGCCATTGTTGGAAAAAGTCGCTAATTCCGGCCTTCCAATCGTGTGCTCAACCGGAGGGCTCTCGCTTGAAAACATCGATGATCTGGTTAGTTTTTTTCAACATCGCGGTGTTCAATTTGCGTTGATGTATTGTGTGTCGATCTATCCGACTCCACCAGCCTCATGTCATCTCAACATGCTTGATGTTATGCAACGCCGATACCCCGGCGTGACGATAGGGTGGTCAACCCACGAAGGTCCTGATGATGCGGCGCCGGTCATGATCGCTGTCGCGAAAGGCGCGGAGATGTTCGAACGTCACATAGGCGTTGAAACGGACACGATCAAACTGAATGCTTACTCTTCGACCCCGAAGCACCTGGATCAATGGATGGCAGCTTTCAATCACGCGACGGCAATTTGCGGAAACGTGGAGTCACGGGCTGTAGAGCCCGTCGAAACCGAGTCTATCGATTCTCTTCGCCGAGGTGTTTATGCGAAAAAAGCAATAAAGAAAGGCTCAGTGATTGAGCGCAGTCAGGTCTATTTCGCCATGCCATACTCACCCGGCGCACTCTCAAGTGGCGAATGGCGCAAGGGTATCGTTGCGGGAACGGAATTCAAGCCGAACGCCCCGGTGCTGGTAGATCAAGTTGAATTGCCCCCGCTTCCGGAAACCAAAGTTTTGAAATCCGCAATTCATGATGTGAAGGCCCTGTTGAACGAGGCACGCGTTGTCCTAAACAGTGAGTTCAATGTCGAATATTCTCATCACTATGGTGTTGATGCGTTCCGTGAGACCGGCGCCGTTATCATCGATTGCATCAATCGTGATTATTGTAAGAAAATTATCGTGCAATTACCCGATCAGCGGCATCCATCACACTTCCATAAACGGAAAGAAGAAACGTTCCAGGTCTTGTACGGGACGCTCCATGCAACAGTAGACGGGCATGAACGAACCCTGCATCCCGGAGAAACCTGCCTGATCCAACCTGGTGTCTGGCATAGCTTCTGGACGGATACCGGCTGTGTCTTCGAGGAGGTGTCGACGACTCACTACAATGACGACTCTTTCTATGCGGACAAGGATATCAACCGTATGGAACGAGCAGATCGAAAAACCAAGGTCGATCACTGGGGCCGTTTTGAACTTGAGGACCTATTGACCAGAGATGAATAGTGCTTCTCGCTCGAAGGTGTTTTGCTAGTTGTTTCAAATGCTCCTTTATTCGGAAAATTAACCTCACATTGGCTAGGTAATTCTAACAATTGATTGGTACATTGTTTAAGGCCACTGTCGGTGAGCTCAAGTCCTTCAGGGGCTTGTGTTTTCTGTTTGTATGCCTGACCTTCATAAGCGCTGTGCTCGAAACAGTGAGCATCGGGCTGATTCTGCCTTTGCTTCAGTCGCTAACTTCTGAAGGCGAGGGCTCTGTCGTCATTGGGTACATAGGGGCCTTTCTTGACGAGCCATCCGATGCACTGATCGCGGTCACGATTGCTGCCTTCTTGCTTATTGCCACGATCATAAGTGAGCTCGCGAGCATATCAAAAGCGGCTTATGCGTCGGTTCTTGGGACAAGTATCAGGAACAGAATGCGTGAACGTATCGTCGGGAATCTGTTCGATTACGAAGAGAGCTCGCTCCTCAAGACAAGTACGGGAGAGCTGACCGAAATTGCCATTTCCCAGACGGCAAGATCGAGCAAATTCATCCGGCACACATTGGAACTGGGCACAGACCTGATGTTAGCAGCGTGCATAATTTGTCTTAGCATGAGTATCTCCTTTGAATTTACAGTATATCTGGTTTTCTTCTTTGGTACGCTTCAGCTTATTTCATGGAGATTAATCAGCGCCCCCACACGTGTGCTCGGTCAAAAAATGACCAAGACCTCTGTTTCCGTGAGTCGGTCATTGATGGAGATGCTGCGTGGTGTGCGGCAGTTAAAATTTCTGGGGGCCGGCTGTCAATTCCAAGACTATTTCTCATCGTTAATTACGCTGCAGCAGAAAATTATCCGGTCGCATATCATTATCAGCAGCCTGCCACGAGCTCTCAACAACACGGTATTTAGTTCGTTGTTTGTTGTCGGGAGCGCATATTTATACTTCAATCAACCAATCGACTTCACAGATATACTTCCTGAAGTCGGCGTATTCATGGTAGTCGGTCAAAAAATGAAAGGGCTAGCAACAAGCATTTCATCGAGATTTGTAGCAATTCGGTTGTCGTACCCTGCATTTGTGTTAACGACCGAGACGATCGCAAGCATGAAGACCGGTGGGCTTCAGAAGGTCGGCAGACCGTTCTCCGGTTCATTCAATAAAATCTTGTTCAATCGTGTTCAGTTTTCATATGTTCCCGAGACGCCGGTGTTGTCTGACTTTTGTTTGCACTTGGAGCGATCAGAAATCCTGAGCATTGTTGGCCCGTCCGGTGCCGGCAAATCGACAATAGCTGATCTTCTTTTACGGATCATCTCTCCCGACAAAGGCGTGATTCATGTCGATGATGTTGACTTGGCAGATATAGACTTATCTGATTGGCGCGCCTCAATCGGATATCTCAGTCAGACAAGCTACCTCTTCGACATGTCCACCAGAGAAAACATTCGAATTGGGGCACCTGACGCCAGTGATGCCGAGGTTGAGCAGGCGGCACGCTTGGCGAATGCGCACAAATTCATTGAAGCCTTACCTGCAGGGTATGATTCGGTTATCCGGGATGGCGGAATTAACCTGTCAGGAGGGCAACGTCAACGGATCGCCCTGGCACAAGTCATGCTGAGGAACCCGGCCCTGCTAATTCTTGATGAGCCAACAAGCGCGCAGGACATTGATACCAGACGTTATATCGCAGAAACAATTCTGGAATACAGGAAAAATGGTGGAACAGCGATTATCATCAGCCATGACCCGGATTTGAGCAAGATTTCAGGTAGAACCATCCATCTTACCGCCAACACGATGGGCGAAATCCCGGCAATCACGGGCACATAGCATGTCATTCAAATACACTTCTTTTTTAAGGGATGTGACGGGGCAAACTTTGTTGGATCTCGGCTGCCGGGTACGCAGCCCGTACCTGACAGCCGTCGGGTTCGCCATTTTGACAAAAAGAATGACATCGCCCAAGACACAAGCACTCAAATCACCGTGTGTTCTTGTAATCATGCAGGATCTACTCTCACACGATGCGAGCGTGTTAGCAGAAAAGGCGTGTGCGATCAGATATTCCAGTATTGGCAGCGGAAGAATATCACTTGTCTTTCGAAAACTGGTTTCGACGCCCGTATCCGATACCGAGTATGAGATATTCCGCAAAAACAATACTCAAAAAGCGGATGCGCTTTTGGAATTTTGGCGTAAAACTCTAACGCACTGGAAAAACCTTTCCGGATTTTCAGCCATTCTTACCGCAAACCACATTTACTCTTCGCGCCGCGAACTCTACAGGGCCTGCAAGAAAATTGGCGTGCCGGTATTTGTTCTCCATAAGGAAGCGATCCTGACTCCTAAACAATGTGCAACGCTGTTCTCGCCAGGACGGGCATATGCCGAAGCCGAGTTCCTCCCATCAAATTTACTCGCGTTTAATCGTGCGTTTGCTGATGCTGTCGTTCGCACCGGCAGGGTCGCACGGGACGCTATTTTCATAACCGGGATGCCCAGAATGGACTACGCGCTAGAGTCCATCCCGCCGATCGGTGAAAACATTGTATTCTTTTATTCTGACCTTATGGACAAGGCGGTCCTGCTTGAAAACACGGAAACACTCGAGATCGACGCAAAGAAACTGGATCAGTTTGTTTTGGAATACGTCAGGTGTGCCAGGCGCTTTCCAAGACTTACATTCTACCTGAAAATCAAGAACAAGGAAGCGCACCGGGAAAAACTTGCCGCAATCTTTAAAGACCTAGAAGAGCTCCCTGAAAATTTAAGCGTTGTCCAGACTGGAAATTCACTGGATCTCGTTAAAGATTGCTGGATTGTATTTGCATTATGCTCGACCACACTGGTTGAAGCCGCCGCCCAAGGTCGAGTCGTTGTTGAGCCGGACGTAGTTTCACCTAAACTGGCAGAAGATCTATTGTACTTTGAGCACCTGACTGGTAATGCCCTCAAAGCTCGGAATAGCGAAGACATTGAAAAAATCTTGCGCGAGCCTCGAAATTCATCCTGTAATGAAGCATTCCGCTGTGATGTCTTGGAGTACTACAACGGCTATGCAGATGGCAGCGCAACCAGTCGGGTCGAAAACGCAATTCTCAGTGTCGTGCCGCAGTGACGTAAAGAAACGTTCGTTAGGCGACCAGCCTCAACAAACACTTTCCATTGAAAACAATATAGATTTTTCTAATGCACAAGATTCCGACAGACAACCAAATATTCTCTGACCAACCCGTGTGCCCTATTTGCGGAGAGTCCAGGCGCACTCTGGTCGCAGCCGTTTCCCATGGCGCTCCGTTTCGCTGGTTGAGTCGGTACTACCGTATAACTGAGTCACACTTTGCACAAAAAATGGTCTCTTACAGGTGCGACAATTGCGATACGATATATAATGACCCCTATTTCACGCTTCCATTTCGCGCGAACCTTTTCCAGAATGTCCACCCTCAGCATGGAGCGGGATGGCAACGCTTTCTTCGCTGGCATACGAAGGGCGCGCAAAATGACTCTGGCACCTGCGACAAGGCCGCGTTTGAAATTGCCAAGCGCTTGTGTGGCGATGTTGACGTATACGCCGAGCTTAATTGTCCCTTCATGGGCTTGCTCATGACGTTCGCGCCGGACGACGTTCAGTCAGCCGCTGAGCGGCATGTGCGGTTGGCCAGAAATCGGCGCAGCATAAACTTTCCGGTGTCAGTTTTTAATTATGAGAGACGGAAGTCTCTTTATCGACGCCTGCCAAAGTCCATGCCATTCCGTAGATTGAAATCCCTGGATCGCAGATTAAGCCTTGCCCTGAAAGGCTTGTTGACCAGTATTATTATCGGGGCTGCATGGTGTCGAGGAACGTTAAATGCGAGCTTGCACCACCGTGCGCCCATACCTGACGGTTATGCCCTCCCCGCAACACGATACCTTATCAGCGAACCATCGAGCATATTCTGGGGGGCCAACTGTAGTTCCGAAAAAGTTAGTTGCCAAGGTGTCGCAGCGGCTCTTTTGGACGCACAAACTATATCACTTAGAGAAATGAAGATTGCAGGGATCAAGCCAGATATTGTTGGGGCTTTTGATGTCGTCGACCATGTTGACCAGCCGACCAGTCTGATACTGTCACTTCTCGACGATTGCCGGGTTCTCCTGATTCGCACCCACCATCAAGAAGAGAAGTCCAGCCAGCACCTGTTTGGGTTCTCCACAAAATTTTTGGATTTTCTAAAAACGACGGGAATCAGTGGCATTGACCTGACAAAGCAGGTCAAATCAAAAAACGCTTATTACCTACTGTTGACGAAAGACGCAGATATTTCGGCTGAGCTCTCGGCTATTCAACCGAACCCTGAGCCAGAACAAGTTAACGTGTAAAGATGTTCCTGAATTTGCGAAACATTGCGAAATTTTTCTGCCGTTCAGCATTCTTCCTAGATCGATACCGCAGAACAACGCCGATTCGAGGGAGATCGCTCATATTCGGGCCGGAGTAGTGAACAGTTAAGCCATGATGCATGGACATTTCACCTGGGCGCAATTCGACAGGGACAAGATCTCTTTTGTCGACATGCCCGTCTTCAAGAGTCAACGATTGACCAAGCATGTTGCCCTTGCATGGCCCCAATCTATGATGCGGTAACTTGCCAAGATGGTGCGAATTCGGAACAACCTGCAAGCAACCATTTTCTCGGTTACTGGTGCTAAGAGCCACCCAAACGGCAAGATTATGGTCCTCTTTGCCCTTTCCGCCCAAGTCTTGATGGATGGACACAACAGCATCGTGCCCTGCAGGCTTGTTAAAGAAAATTGTGCCGGTCAAATACGCATCGTCACCAACAAGGCCACGCACATATGTCATCACAATTGGGTTTTTTGTCAGCTCTTCAATGAATGGAAACTCCTTGTGGGGAATAAGACTGTTGGAATTCAGTAAATTTTCCACGCCACCGACGGCCGGCAACAGTTGGTCACGAACAAAGTTTCCCGCCTCCTGCTCCGACAGAACGCGGATAGCAGACACATAACCAAGAGATTGATAGGTTTCCAAGTTCGAAACAACGGAACTCTCTATTTTCGGATCGACAGGATTCAACGATTCTTCCCCTTTAAACATGACAATTACACCCTATTTAATACGAAAGCCATAAATCTGCCAATGTATACATCGCCAACAGAGCAAAGGCACACATACTCTCGACTCACCGACTTTATCCAAATCTGACAAATGGCGGCTAATCCTGTTGAACGGAACGTTATCCATTCACACATAAACATGCACTAAAACGCCAGCGATATCGGCAAGCAGAGCATATGATGTACCTTAGACTTTCTCGTCCGTATTTTAGCATTTTCTAACTAAATATCCCGCTTTGAATTCAAGGGTCATTCCGTTAGGGTGGCCTACATAATAAATGATGTATGGAATCTGAAATTGACCAGCATTAAGAGCCCGAAAACGAGTTTAGGCGTCCTCGATTTTACAAAAGACTCCGAGATTGTCTGCCCTGTCAACGTTGACTTTCTGGACCAGTTCCCGCCGAGCAGTCTAAGTGAGGAAGATGCCCGAATCCTCATGGAAATACGGGAATCGCTCGAAGAAACCAGTGAACTTCCATACACATGGACACCGCAAGAACAACATTTTCTGGATCGCCATCCAAAGAGCATGTGGATTTCTTATTTAATATTTCGGTTTAAGTTCCGGATGTATCCGAAACGCAAGACCGTTTCTGATTTTCCGATATATGCGTTGATTGAACCGGCTTCGGCTTGCAACCTCCGTTGTCCCATGTGCTTCCAAATGGATTCATCATTTACCAGAAAGCCGTTTATGGGCGTCATGCCGATGGATCTTTATAAAAAGGTCGTCGACGAATTAAAGGAGGGTGGAACTGGCGCCCTCACGATGGGTTCCCGTGGCGAACCGACCCTGAACAAGAAACTAGGCGAGATGCTTCAATATGCGTCAGGAAAATTTCTGGAGCTGAAACTGATAACCAATGCAACATTTCTTACGGAAGAGCTATCACACGCGATCCTGAAAAGCGACGTCAACATCCTGGTTTTTTCCGTAGATGCCCACGAAAAAGAGCTTTACGAAGAGATTCGCGTTAACGCAGACTTCGATCAAACTTACGAGAACATCTGTCGATTTGAAGAAATCCGGCGAACTCATTATCCGGAGAGTCCTTTGGTCTCAAGAGTTGCAGGCGTCCGCGTCCGCCCAGACCAGGATCCTAAAGCGTTTACGCAGTTCTGGGGCAAAATCTGTGATGAAGTGGCGATGAAAGACGCTTTTGAACGCTGGGACACCTACAAGAACAAGACACACCCTGAACTGACAGACCCTTGTTATATTATTTGGGAGCGGATATATATCTGGTTTGATGGCGCGACAAATCCATGTGATGCAGACTACAAGAGTAATCTGTCCCCCGGGAGCGTGCGGGACCAGTCCATTCACGATATTTGGCATGGCGAGGCGCTTCAGAAACTTCGCGACGTGCATTTAGCTGGCAATCGTGCCAGCCTGACGCCTTGTGACAGGTGTGGAATCAGCTAACTTGCTTAATGTTGGTATCATTGGAGAGCGGGGCCATGCCTCGAAGATTCTAGACGCACTTACTGAGTCCGGACGCGCCGCCATTAGTCACGTGTATCTACCGCACAGAATGCCTGATGCAGACGGTGCAACACAGTCCCTTGATGACCTTCTGGATTGTGATGCGGTTTTTATTGTCTCACCTTCCGATTCCCACTTTGACTACATGCAGTATCTTGGAAAACGATATGACGGTTACATTTTCTGCGAAAAGCCACCGGTAACCAGCCTTGAGCAACTTGAAAAACTAGACGTCCCAAAGGCTAAGACGTTCTTCAATTTCAACTACCGATTTTCCGGCCTTAAGCATGCGGTCAATGACGCTTTGGCGAGCGGTCAACTGGGTGATGTTATCCATTTCTATTCCGTCTCCAGCCAGGGTTTAGCTTTTAAGCCCGAGTACGAAACTTCTTGGCGTGCGGACGTCAATCGCCACCCGAACGGTGTGACGGAAACGAAAGCGATACATATGATTGATCTCGCGATCAATCTGTTTGGCGATTTCAAGGATGTTGGATACCATTCCCAATGCCGTTCTGGTAACGGTTCAGCCATTGATACCAGCCACACCACAATATACTTCCAGAGTGGAGCCGTTGCCACCATTCTGGCTTCCTACGCCGCACCACTTTGCACCGTTGTACGCATTATTGGCACAAACGGAATCATAGAATACTCGAACAGGCAGATAACATTGGCAAGTCCGAGAGACACGTTCGATGAATCTGGCAAATTTGCAGATGCGCCCCTTCAGGTTGTTCGCGACTACAACCTGGAACATTTGGATTTTTACAATGAATCGCTCGAAAATGCTGTAAACAGCTTTCTTGATTACGTTGAAGATAGTGAGATAATTCCAACGGAGCTTTTTGATGCGAGCATGAAGACAAGCCGTCTCTTGCTCGGGCTCGACAATGCTTATGGACAAGATATTGCTGAATAATAAACGCATACTGGCCGTAGTTCCCGCCCGCGGTGGCAGCAAGGGCATCCCTCGCAAGAACCTTAAAATCTTGGCAGGTAAACCCCTGATCGCCCTAGTTGGTGACGTCATTCGCGAGCTCGACTATATCGACCGTGCGGTTATCTCAACAGACGATGACGAGATGGCAGAAGTTGCCATCTCTGCGGGAATTGATGCCCCCTTCCGACGGCCACCGAAGTTATCGGGGGACCGTATCGGGGACCTTGATGTTTTAACGCATGCCCTTCTGACGACCGAGGAAGCTGATGCTACGACATATGATTTGATTATTATGCTGCAGCCGACGTCCCCGTTACGAAAGCCTGAAGACGTAACCGGGTGTGTCAAAAAACTTCTGAACGAAGGGTGGGATGCTGTATGGTCAGTATCGCTTACTGATTCAAAAGCTCACCCCATCAAACAATTAAAAATCGATGTTAGTGACTCAATCGATTATTACGACGGTTCAGGCAAAGAAATTATCGCCCGCCAACAACTTAGTAGTTTGTTTCACCGCAATGGTGTGGCCTATGCATTTACACGTGAATGTCTCCTTGGGCAGCAGACTCTTAAGGGGCATCGGACCGGGGCCTATGTTATTTCGACTCAACAAATCAGTATCGATACGGAATGGGACATCGCCTTGGCGGAATATGTGCTTTCTAGTCCTCCGTAACTAAAGCCTATTATCACCCGTCAAATCTTAACTCCGTAACGAATTTTATAGTGGGCAAGCTTGTACGACAATGAAGTAAGCCTTAGATAAATTTCCTAGAACCGCCGGGCCAAATGAGATCATCAAGACTCGCGGCCGCTGAGGCGTTGCTCACGGCAAAGGAACGACGAGCACACTTCGCTCAGGCCTCGCTGTTCCCAATGCACAGCCAATTTCAGAACTGATGGGTTTTCTAAAAGGGCGTCGTTGCGGGCTCATCCAGACAATAGTGAAGTAATATGCAAAAAAGCTCCAAACATCTAGACCATATTGGCAATGACCAGAGCGATACTAGGCAGGTTCTGCAGGGCAGCTTCACTAGTGCATTAAACCGCCGGGAGCCCTTGGTGAATATGAGGCTTATCCGGCGTCTCACGAAAAACTCTGGCCAATTCATTCAAAGCTTCGTACCCGCTGCGCTGTCTCAAACGCCTAATACTTCCATGCGGCTGAATAGCAAAACTTTTTGGAGTGAAAGAATGACGGTTGTTTTGCCGGAAGTCGTCCCTGGCAAGATCCTCTGTTTGGCTTTGTCGAAGAAAGTCTCGTGATCGCAATGCTTGAGCACATACCAACAAATGGTATTGTTATTGATGTTGGTGCTCATTTTATTTTCTTTAGTCTTTTCGCTAAACAATTGGCAAACAAAAAGAGTGCCGTACATTCCTTCAAGCCCGTACCTAGTACCTGTTCTGTTCTACGTAGCAATGTAGAGCCCATAAGGAATACAATTTATCAATTCGGCCGTATGACATGAAACCAGTGGAATCAATGACTTTGACTTAGGCTTTTCAGCGTTTAACTCTGTGCGCACACCTCGTCTGTCTGACAATACAAGGAGCCCGATCAAGAAAAATACTTGTCGGGACCTACTGTCACACTGGACAGTTACACTTCAGAGCATCGTGTTTCACCTGATTTCGTAAAATAGACGCTGAAAGTGCGGAGTTTGAGGTGTACAGGGTATAAAGGATATTCTCTTCAATGCACGACCAGTGGCATTTATAGAGATTGAAGATTTCGATATTGAGGGGCGTCCCCAAGGGTGAGCTTGCTCGAGCATATGGTTAAGCGGAACTATCGTGCGTTTGAGTACAGATAAGGGGCATGCCGGGATCACGAGGTTCAAAATCATTATTCATACGGAAATATCCTGTTTGTCCCAATATAAGAATATGGTTTTAACCATTTTGGTCGCGAATTATGAAAAGTGTTTGGAATGACCGCTCGCTCGCAGAAAGTTCTGCAATTTTTATTCAAGTCTGGGCGCCGGGAACGATTGGTCGATAATGCAGCCGGGCCAACTGAGTTTTTCTATGGCTTCTGCGAACTAAAAAATGCAGGTGGCGATGTTGACATGATAGAAGAAGCAGCGTTCGGTTTTGATGGCGACATTCCTATTGTCTGGAAAATTCTATCGAAAATTACAACTTCTATATTCGGAATTCATGCGTGGGCAGTGTCCCGCCTAGATAATGGTCGTCTGAATTTTAGAAACGAAGGCACAATTGTTGCCGTAAATAATGCCTATGGCATCGCTCTTGCTTATCTCAAAATGCGCGGCCGACTTTCACCCAATGTCGTATTCATTGCTATGGGGCTGTTCGGTAAGAAACCACAGCCGCTGATTCAATGGGCATACCGGCGCATCCTTCGGCATGTGACCATGGCCACCATCTCACAATCTGAGCGCCAACACTTGTCTAGCATTCTTGGGAATATAACGACGCATTACATCCCATTCGGTGTCGATCATCGATTCTGGCTGCCGGGAGCGCCCAATACTCACGACGATTTTGTATTGAGTGTAGGGAATGACCCCCACAGAGATTACGAAACTCTTGTGCGAGCTTGGCAACCGGATTTCCCCACGCTTCGTATAGTTACCCGGCAGTCTGTTCCGTCCGAACGCCCCTCAAATGTCGAAATAATCCCGGGTGACTGGCGCACCCAAACTCTTAGTGATACCCAATTGCGTGATATGGTACGTGCGAGCCGTTTCGTCGTTATCCCCGTTCGTGATACCCTTCAACCATCGGGCCAAAGTGCCTGTTTGCAAGCCATGGCCTGCGGCAAAGTGGTTATAATGTCAGATATTTCTGGTCTTTGGGACCGGACCCTCATACGCACTGGAGAAAATTGCATGCTTGTGCCGCCAGGCAATTGCACGGCTCTTACAGCTGCTGTCAGGCAACAGCTCAACAATCCGCAACATGCCTCAGCAATCGGCCGTGCAGCCCGTCGATTAATTGAAGATAGCTTCAATGCTGACGTCATGGCCAATGCACTATTAGAGCTTTGCAACAGGACGCCCGCTCAGCGCGCACAACCAGAATCGGAAACAGCGTGAACAACGCTCAATACGGGCCAGAATACCTTTCGTATGAGCGCTGGGTTTCGTATGTCCATCAGATATCTGCCGTCAGTAATATTGCGCCGCATTCCGTGCTTGAGGTTGGAGTTGGGCCCGGTGCCAAAAAGGATATGGTACTGGCCACATTTCCTGGCTGCGATTATGTCGGGGTCGACTTCGACCCTGCACTTTCAACCGATGTGCAAAGTGATGTGCGCGCGCTTCCGTTCGGGGACGGTCAATTTGACGTCACGTTCTGCTGCCAGGTTCTTGAGCACATTCCGTACAAAGATTTCCTGACAGCCCTAAATGAAATAAAGCGCGTTACCAATCGCCGTGTCGTTATCTCGCTGCCAGACGTGCGGACCTTCATCTACCTGCGTGCACGGCCACCGGCAAGCCGCCGTTATCTGCCATGGTTATGGAAAGGAATCAGTTTGCCTGCCATATTTCCGGAATCGCATAACTTTGAAACGCATGGTCAACATTACTGGGAAATTGGGAAGCGCGGTTTCCCGTTTAGGCGCATTATGCGTGATATCGAGTCCCTCGGATGGGCAAGGGTGGAAAACTATAGGATGATTGAACGTAACTACTGGCATTTTGTAATTCTCGACATCCTTCCTGATGAGATAATCCTGTGAAAGTAGCTCTCAGTCAACGTCCCCAGGATGGGGCATGGGGAGGCGGCAATAACTTTGTTCTTTCATTACTGGAGGGCCTTCACCTCCGTGGTCACGAAATTGTCTTCTCGCTTGAAGACCCCGACATAGATGTCATTGTAATGACCGATCCTAGGGCGCGGAACCCGTTGGTGATGTTCACGCCAGGCCAAATTCTACGGTATCTGCATACGAATTCCCAAGCATTGGTCGTACACAGAATCAATGAGTGTGATGAACGCAAACGTACGAAGAGCATGAACCGCCGATTGCGACTGGCGAACTATGCCGCTGATCACACTGTTTTCATTGCGAGCTGGCTGAAAGGCCTCAACTTATGGGCCCATGAAAGCGGGCACTCTGTCGTCCTTAATGGTGCCGATACAGAAATATTTGATTCTGATGGCAACCTCCCTTGGGACGGGCACGGTCCGCTTCGACTCGTCACCCACCACTGGGGGGCTAACCGTATGAAGGGCTTCGACGTCTATGAAAACATCGACAGTATGCTTGATGATCCTAAATGGCGCGACCGCCTGAGTTTCACTTATGTTGGGAACCTACCCCAAGGAGCCAAATTCCAGAATATCCGCCACCTCGAACCGCTATCAGGCGCGCCCCTGGCCTCTGAATTACGTCGCCACCATGCCTACTTTACTGCCTCTATCAATGAACCTGCGGGCATGCATCATATTGAGGGCGCACTATGTGGACTGCCGCTGATTTACCGCATGAGTGGGGGATTGCCAGAATACTGTGAGGGCTTTGGCGAGCCTTTCACGGGACCAGAAGATTTCGATATCGCCATTGAACGCATGATGACACATTATGATCAGTGGCGGAGCAGCATTATCCATTACCCTCATAAGGCAGAGCGCATGGTTGCAGGGTACATCGACCTTTTCGAGAATATTTTGGCACGGCGTGATGTGATTATAACGCAACGCCGATTGTGGCGAAATCCGTTTATTTTCTTGCTTAACCAGCTTCCCATTTGACCTCTAACAGTTCGAAAAGAAATATGCGTAAAGATTATATCAACACCGATACCGGTGACAGCGAGATCGCCTTCGTTGAACGTTACTGGACAGACGTTTGGAAACGTGAAGGCGGCCCAAAGGGTGTAACAAATAAAATTCCGAACAAACCGGAATACCGGATCATGCAGCCCTATATCGAAACCCTTCCCGGCGGGGCAGCAATTCTGGATGGCGGATGCGGCCTTGGCGATTGGACGGCCTATCTTTCAGAATTAGGTTACAGTGCATTAGGACTTGATATCAGTCGTGAGACAATCGAGCAGTTGACGTCTCTATTTCCCGATTACCAGTTTGCCGTGGGCGATATTCGCAACACTGAACTCTCCGATGAGAGTTTCGACGGTTATTTTTCATGGGGAACATTCGAGCATTTTGAAAACGGTCTCGGAGAATGCATCAATGAAGCGTACCGGGTGCTAAAACCTGGCGGGTACCTGTTTATATCGGTGCCGTTCGACAATGTTCGCCAAGCGCTGTATGCGGCATGCGCAGGGGCGGGGCGCTCTACTCCAGTTAAAATTGATCGTAGGTTCTATCAATGGCGCCTGACGCGTAGTGAGCTCCGTGGCATGCTGAACGATGGCGGTTTCGAGGTGCTCCAAATCCCTGCTATCCATAAACGACAAGGTGTGCTTCGCAGCCTGCACCATGAGTTCCGTCTACCCTACGATTGGCTCCTCACCAAAGGCCTCGCAACCGTATTGGCACCATTCATCCCGGGTGGCCTGGTTGCCCACATGATCATGGCAGTTGCCCGGAAACCCTGATCGCGGTTACAGGAAACAGCATTGCAGCACAAAGGCGTGGAATGATGACATCAAAAAAAACGGCGCTTATCTTTGGCATTTCCGGGCAGGATGGTGCCTATCTTGCGGAACTGCTGCTGACCAAAGGATATGCGGTTTATGGCACCTCGCGCGATGCGGAGATGTCCTCATTTCACAATCTGAGTGTGCTTGGTATTCGAGACAGTATCGAAGTTCTGTCTGCCTCTCCCATGGATTTCCGTAGCATCCTGCAGGCCATAATGCGTGTTCAGCCCGACGAAATTTATAATCTATCGGGCCAAAGTTCTGTCGGATTGTCATTTGGACAGCCCGGCGAAACCCTCGATAGTATTGCTGCCGCAACCATGAATTTCATGGAAGTATTGCGCATTATCGATCGCCCCATACGCTTCTATAATGCAGGATCGAGCGAATGCTTTGGCGATCTCGGCGATCACATGGCCACCGAGCAGACGGCCTTCCATCCACGCAGCCCCTATGCGGTGGCAAAAGCCGCAGCCCATTGGCAGATTTCTGTCTATCGTAATGCCTATAAGCTGCATGCCTGTTCCGGGATATTATTTAATCATGAGTCACCGCTTCGTCCGGAGCGTTTTGTTACCCGTAAGATTATCGCCAGCGCATCGCGCATAGCAGCGGGTTCGGACGAACGTCTGACGCTTGGAGATCTATCAATCCGGCGTGACTGGGGTTGGGCGCCTGAATACGTCGTCGCCATGTGGAAAATGTTGCAGATCGACGAGCCAACTGATTTTGTCATCGCCACAGGCGAGTCCCATGCTCTTGAAGAATTTGTCGCCGAAGCGTTCGCCTATTTCGGGCTGGATTGGCGGGACCATGTGGATACGGATTCCGGACTCTACCGAGTATCGGAAATCCGCAGCAATCTGGGTGATGCAAGCCTGGCGCACCGCCTTCTTGGCTGGACTGCCGAGAAGCGCATGAAAGATGTTGTTCGCGCCATGGCCGCGGCGGAAGCTACCGTTCCGTGAATCAAATGAAGTCACTGCTGCGGATATTAGCACGCGATGCCCTATGCCAAGCGCACGGGCTTGGGCGATCCCTTGGCGTCAGCACATCCCCGTCGGAACCTGTCTGTTTCGTAACGGAAAAAGCTGACTGGGCAATTCGCTGGGTCGGCGAATACATCAAAATGGGCATTGATGATGAACAACCGGACCTGATCACACTGACCACGAGCCCTGCCAATATTGCCAACCGCGTGGTCCATTTTGGCTCACAGTACATGTGGCTAGGGTGGGGACGTCATCTGTCGCAAAGCAATCACTTTGTGACGTCGTTTTTTCATGGCAAGCCTGAAGATGGCCCGGATGTCGCGCGCCATATTGACGAATTTCTCGCCAGTACCGACCGGTTAAGTAAAATCGTCGTCAGCGCGTCACTTATCGAACGGCGATTAACAGGCTGGGGTGTAGCCCCCTCAAAGCTCGCGCGTATTCCCATTGGCTGCGACACCACGCACTTCAGGCCGCCAACAGAAGAAGAAAGACAAACGGCGAGGCGGCATATTGGCGCACCTGATGGTGCCCTTTGTATCGGCTCGTTTCAGAAGGACGGTGTCGGCTGGGGCGATGGCATGGAGCCAAAGATGATCAAAGGTCCCGATGTTTTTGTCGAGGCCGTGCGACGACTATCTCGTGATTTTCCTGTTTTTGTAGTTTTAACCGGCCCGGCACGGGGCTATGTAAAAGCTGGCTTGGAAAAGCATGGAATCCCCTATCACCATACTTTTCTGGATAACTATAAAGATGTGGCCAAGTTTCATCATGCGTTGGACCTTTATCTTGTCACATCAAGAGAAGAAGGTGGGCCCATGGCACTGATGGAAGCCATGTCATCACACGTCCCCGTTATTTCAACACGGGTCGGCCAAGCTGACGATCTGATCAAAGATGGCGTCACCGGGGGGTTGGTGAACTCTGACGATATAGACAGTCTGTGCGCGAAGGCCGTAGCAATATTACAGCAGGCGCCGGACACAGCCCAGGTCAACCTAAAGGCTGCCCGGCAGACTGTTGTGGACGGGTTTGACTGGCGGCATGTGGCGCGCGAGCATCTGAACAGGGTGTACCAGCCGCTTATCGGCGACCCGTCCTAAGCCGATTTTAGCGTCAGGCCAAGCCAAGCGTCTCCCCAAGCGCCTTGACGATGTAGTCGACATCGTCATCGGACATGTCGAAGAACAATGGCAACGTCAGCGTTCGTGCATAATACGCTGCCGCTTCGGGAAGGGGGGGCGTCGTCGTATGGTCCCGCCAATAAGGTTGCTCAGGCACAGGAATATAGTGAACCTGTGTTCCGATGCCGCGTTCATGTAGGCGCTTCATGACCTTGGCGCGTGGAATTCCTGCCGCCGCGAAATCGATCTGTACGGGATACAAGTGCCAGGAAGGCTGCTGCCCTTCGAGCCTTTGCAAACGGACGACTGTCGGAGCAAGGTTGTCCAGCAGAGTATCATAGCATGACACCAGCTCACGCCTTCTTCCAACAAATGCATCGAGCCGGGTTAACTGGCTTAACCCCAATGCACAGTTAATATCGGGAGCGCGATAATTATGCCCAAGAGCATGCATCTCGTAATACCAGGGACTAGCTTCACCTTTTTCGTCGAAAGCGGCATCATGATGGACAAAACGAGCGGCATCCCGGGTCATACCGTGATTCCGTAAAGTGCGAAGTTTTTCTGCTATGGCTTGATCCCTACAGACGACAGCACCGCCTTCGCCCATGGCAATGGTTTTAACGGGGTGGAATGAAAATATGGCGAGGTCAGACCAGCTGCATGCGCCAACGCTCTCCATTGCCCCCCCAGGGCCTTCAATAGAGCCTCCCAGGGCATGACAGGCGTCTTCAACGATATACAGGCCATTTGCTCGGGCAATGTCGTGAATCTCTTTCATCGGAGCACACTGCCCATTGAGATGAACTGGATAAACAGCACGTGGGCGACCGAGCTTTTTAGCCCGTGACAGGGCCTCTTTCAGGTGAGGGCCGGTCATCAATCCGGTCTTCGCGTCAACATCGGAAAAGACGATTTTTGCACCCGTCATAGCGGGGCCATTGGCGGTGGCGAGAAATGTAATAGCGGGAACAATGACGACATCATCCGGTCCAAGTTCCAACGCCATGGCCGACAGATGCAACGCGGCGGTACCGTTCATACAGACAACCGCATGCGCGGCAGCCAGCCGTGAGCATAACGCCGCCTCAAAAGCATCGACAATAGGGCCGGTGGTTAAGAAAGGGCTTTTAAGCGCATCAACCACTGCCGCAATATCGGCTTCATTGATGGACTGGCGACCATAGGGCATGAATTTTTTTTCTTCTGGCATGGTACGCAGACATCCAAGTATGTTAATTGATATTTTCCGAGTACAGCATTTTGCCATACCTCGACTATCCCCTAGTAGTCTAAATATAGTTCACTGATCAAGTCATGTGCGGAATAGCTGGAATTTTTGACCGAAGTAAGGCAATGGCGGCCCATTATCTAGAGGCTGATGTGACCGCTATGGCTGATGTCCAGCTTCACCGTGGCCCTGACGATGGCGGCGCATGGTGCGATGCGGCCTCCGGGATTGCGCTGAGTCAGCGCCGCCTTGCCATCATCGATTGCTCACCTGCCGGCCGCCAGCCCATGCACTCTGCGTGTGGCCGATACATTATTACATACAATGGCGAAATCTATAATTACCGAGACATTGCCACCGATCTAAAAGTGCAAGGCCATATTATCGAAGGTGGGTCTGACACGGCTGTTTTGCTTGCTGCCTGCGCTGCGTGGGGGGTCGAGGATGCTCTCGAAAAATGCATCGGCATGTTTGCCTTTGCGCTGTGGGATAAGGAAGCCCGCACCTGTACGCTGGCGCGTGACCGCCTGGGCATCAAGCCGCTCTACTGGGCGCGCGTGGGTGAAACCTACCTGTTTGGCTCACAGATCAAGGCGTTACAAGCCTTCAGTGGCTGGCAAGGCACGGTAAATCGCGATGCGCTACTCAGCTATATGCGCCATGCCTACGTGCCGGGGCCGGCATCGATTTATGGCAATGTCCGGAAGCTCCAACCGGGGCACATCGTCATAATTCCGTCGACAGGTGAGGCACAAGAAAATTGCTACTGGGACCTGCGCGCTCAGGCGCGGAACGGTGCGGCAGAGCCATTTTCGGGCACCTACGAAGAGGCCCTCGGGCATATGGAATCTCTGCTGCACGATGCGGTAAGCAAACGCATGATCGCCGACGTGCCGTTGGGCTCCTTTCTTTCGGGCGGCGTTGATTCGTCCGCCGTGTCAGCCCTGATGCAAAGCCAGAGTGATGCGCCCATACGATCTTTTTCCATCGGATTCCAAGAGTCCGGGTATGATGAGTCCCATCACGCAGCTAAGGTCGCAGCGCATCTGGGAACCGACCACACGGAACTGACGGTTACCCCGGACCAGGTCCGCGATTTGATCCCGGATATTCCCCAATGGTATGACGAGCCCTTCGCTGATTCCTCACAACTGCCGACACTGATGCTGTCCCAACTGACACGGAAACACGTTACCGTGGCCCTGTCAGGCGATGGTGGCGACGAGGTGTTCGCCGGATATAGCCGCTATGCCTGGGCCGAGCGGTTTCCGCGCTCTTTTGGATGGATGCCCAAGAGTGCCCGACGCGCTTTTGCCTGTCTCGCGCAGAGTATTCCACCCGGCATCATGAACAGGTCGGGGCACCTGCTGAATATTTCCGGCCAACTGGGTGATAAAGTTCACAAACTGGCAAGTGTGCTGGATGTCAATGATGCAGACGCGCTGTATCATCGACTAATTAGTCAGTGGCAAGATCCCGCTAGCGTGGTTTCTGGGGCGCAGGAATTGGGCGGCATTTTGTCCGATAAAACGGTTTTAACTGACAGGCCGGATGATACGGGGCGCATGCAACTACTTGATATGGCGACGTACCTGCCGGATGATATTTTGACCAAAGTGGATCGCGCCAGCATGGCTTTCTCGCTCGAAACCCGGGTTCCATTGCTGGATCACCGGGTGGTCGAGTTTGCCTGGACACTACCTCGCAATTACCTGCTGCAAAACAACATCGGTAAACGGGTGCTCCGCGATATTCTCTATCGCCACGTTCCCCGTAGCCTGATCGAGCGCCCCAAGATGGGCTTCGGCGTGCCACTGGATGCTTGGCTACGTGGGCCGCTTCGTGACTGGGCGGAGACGCTTCTCTCTGAATCTCGCTTGAAGAATGACGGGTATCTCAACCCTGCGCCCGTTCGAGCGGCATGGCAGCGACATCTTGCTGGTACAAGGAATGAAGCTTATGCACTCTGGACCGTATTGATGTTTCAGTCATGGCTCGATCATAACAAAGCTCTATTATGAAGATCTGCCAACTCACTAACGTAGATTTCGGCCTGTACCAGCTGCTTTTACCGCTTATGCGTGCCATGAGAGATGAGGGGCATGACGTTGTTGGCATTTGCTCGGATGGACCTCGTATTCAGAATATTCGCGATGAAGGTTTCCGCGTTGAAACGGTCGAAATGGAAAGAAGTTATAACCTTATTTCCCATATCCGGAGCTATCGCAAACTGGTCACTTTGTTTCGGCGCGAGTGCTTCGATATCGTGCATGTCCATTCGCCGATCTCTAGCCTAATTGGCCGGTTTGCAGCGGCGCGAGCGCGGGTGCCGAAGGTTGTCTACACGGCGCACGGCTTTTATTTTCACGAGCATCAGCCCTGGCTCGTCCGGCGCCTCTTTATCCTGTTGGAATGGATTGCCGGCCGGTTCACCGATGTCTTGTTTACCCAGGCCGAGGAAGATGCCAATTCTGCTCGCTATCATCTGCTATGTAGAAGCGGTGATATTACGGCGATTGGCAACGGCGTTGACTCAAGCCTCTTTTATCCTCTCGCGGATAATGATGTTGATCGGAAAATTATCCGTGCCGAACTCGGCGCATTAGACGCTGATGTGGTGATCCTAATGGTGGGTCGTCTGGTTGCGGAAAAGGGTTATATTGAATTGTTCCAGGCGATGGAGCATGTGGACGCCACAGTACGGCTCTGGGTCGTCGGTAATCGGCTGGAAAGCGACCATGCAGCATCAATCGTCGATGCCATCCAGCGCATTGAGGCACGCTCGGCTCTGAAGGATCGCATCACGTTTCTTGGCTACCGGGGCGATGTTAACCGCCTGATGCGCGCAGCCGATATCTTTACCCTACCGTCATATCGTGAAGGCATGCCGCGGTCCATCATCGAAGCCATGATGTCGGCGCGCCCCGTGGTGGCGACCAATATCCGCGGCTGCCGCGAAGAAGTTGTTGACGACGAGACCGGGATTTTGGTTCCCGTCCGCAACGTTAAAAAACTTGCCGAAGCCCTCAACAGGCTGGCCGAGGATAAACCGTTACGTACGCGGATGGGCACCAAAGGGCATGACCGCGCCATGGCGCTCTATAATGAAAAAACCGTCATCCAAAAACAACTTGATCACCTGCGCTTGATTCAGGAACCGGCACAGTGACAGCCGGACACGCCATGCAGGTCCCTGCCGCCAAGACGTTGCTCAGAAATAGCTACAAGATTGCCATGGGGTTGCATGCTGTCGCCAGTGCACCATTCTCCGGCTGCTCTGCCCAACCCAGGGTTTTCTATGGTGGTGCCCGCGCCGGTAATGCCGGTGGTGCACCAGTCAAGGTCAAACGGCTGAATGAATATTTTCCAGAATATCGCTGGTCCTACAATCTCGTTTATTGTCTGAGTAACACACCTTATTTGCCCAAACCTGCACTAAGGTTACTAAAGAGACGAGGCATCCCAATTATCACCAATCAGAGTGGTGCTTTTTATGCTGGCTGGTATGCAGGAGATTGGCAGGCACGTAATACAGAAATATCCCACGCCTATCATTTAGCGGATCATGTCTTTTGGCAGTCTGAATTTTCCCGCCAATCAGTCAAAAAATTTCTCGGTGAACAAAATGGCAATGGAGAAGTGCTCTATAATGCTGTAGATACAAAGGCCTTCCAGCCACGGCCTCTAATCCAGAGTCCTGTTAAAAACGGTTTTCGATTTCTGGTTAGTGGTAAGACGGACCCACACCTTGCATACAGGGTAAAGGCAGCGATTAGAGGGCTGGCACACGTCCGTCAGCAGGGCCTTGAGGCGTCATTGAAGATCGCTGGCGTCATGACAACTGAAACCAGCAAAATCATTGAGGAGCTGATTAACGATAGTGGGTTATCCGACTGCGTAACATTAACTGGCCCATACACTCAAACCCAGGCACCCACTCTTTATACATCATGCGACGCCTATCTGCTGTTAACGCATAATGATGTGTGCCCAAACAGCGCACTTGAAGCCATGGCCTGCGGCATTCCCGTGATCCACACATCAACCGGCGGAACCCCCGAATTGGTTGGAAAAGCCGGCGCAATGATTGAAACACCCGAAAGCTGGGAGAGGCCAAGTATTCCGGATGCCCGTGCCGTTGCCCAGGCCATGATAACCGTTGCAAGCAATCACAGTCTCCTTGCTTCTTTGGCGCGCCAACGTGCCATTGAAAAATTTGATATCGCACATTGGATACGACGCCATACCGAAGTCATTGGAAGCCTTCTGAACAGGCGTTCATGACAAAGAACGTTCCCATTGCAAAGGCGCTTCTTCGCACGGCCTATCGGGGGGCTTTAGGCGCTCAAACCATACTGAGTGCTGTCGTTACCAGTAGCGGCCATTCGCCCCGTATTTTCTATGGCGGAGCACGGACAGGAGATACCGGAGGTCCGCTGGTAAAGGTAAAACGGCTCCGGGAATATTTCCCGGAACATCAATGGGGCTATAATCTTGTGTATGGGTTAAGCAATGCGCCCTATCTTCCCCATTTTGCCCTGCAATTGCTCAAAGCTCGCAAAATTCCCATAGTCTTGAATCAGAATGGCGTCTATTACCCGGCGTGGTTTGGCGGAGATTGGCAAGCATATAACCGCAAGATGTCATATGCTTACCACTTGGCAGATCATGTATTCTGGCAATCTGAATTTTGTCGCTCGGCAGCAAACCAATTTCTCGGTGACCGAATAGGGCCGGGTGAAATTCTCTATAATGCCGTCGATACACAGCAATTTTTACCATTTTCCTATGACAACGATATGCCGCCCCGACCGTTCCGTTTTTTGTTATCCGGTATTATAGAAAGCCATCTTTTTTATCGAGTAGAAAGCACGCTGAAGGGATTAGCGATGGCCCGCAACGCAGGCCTTGATTGTACACTTGAGGTTGCCGGGCCAGTCTCGCCGGAAGCATTTGCGCATACCACCGCGATGGCTGAGCGGCTTCAGATCATTGATCATGTGCATTATAGCGGATCCTATACGCAGGCTCAGGCGCCGGAAGTTTATGGGCGGGCCCATGCCTATGTTATGATGAAGCACAATGATCCCTGTCCCAACACCGTTATCGAGGCGCTGGCCTGTGGCCTCCCGGTGGTATATTCTGATACTGGCGGCGTAGGCGAGTTGGTTGGTTCCTGTGGTGTTGGCATTGCCTGCGAGAAAAGCTGGGATACACCGAAAGTGCCGGTAACTTCTAGCATATCAGATGGCATGCTGTTTGTCGCCGAACACCATGCCGAATTATCTGCGAAGGCGCGAAGGCGCGCCGTTAAACATTTTGATATTGCCCACTGGATTGCCCGCCATGCCGCAGTTTTTGAAAAATTAATCGCGGAGCGATCATGAACCCGATTTTGAAATCTGTCGTCCTGTCTGCCGTTCGCATTTTGGCGTTGCCGTTTGCGTTCATTCCAGCGCGATTACGCCTTGGCCTGATCAAAGGGTTGGCCGTCATCGATTCGCGGATTGGAGAACCGAGTGAAGCCCTCAAACGCCAATTCGCGCTCGCAGACATGATCGATAAAACGATCGCGGAACGGGCGACGGCCTATGGCGATGGCGAGCATCCGAAACACCGCCTGATGAGGTATCATGATTTTTTCGTCGAGCGAATTCCCGAAGGCAGCCGGGTGCTAGACGTAGGGTGCGGTTATGGTGCTGTCGCCCGTTCCATAGCGAACCGGGTACCGGGTACCGTAGTAACCGGAATCGAGATTAATGAAGGCCGCTACTCACAGGCCATGAACTTGGACAACCCTCCCAACCTGTCGTTTGTCCACGGTGATGCTATCACCGGGCTGCCGGACGGAAGCTGGGAGACTATAGTCCTCTCCAATGTCGTTGAGCATATCGAAGACAGAGTTGGTTTTCTGAAATCATTGGTGTCCAATATTAATCCAAAACGAGTGCTGATTCGTGTGCCGCTATTTGAGCGCCACTGGCATATTCCGCTACGCAAAGAACTGGGCGTCAATTATTTTTCGGACATGACACATTACATTGAACACACACTCGATGAATTCGATGCCGAACTGACTCGCGCGGGCGTAACCATCACCGAACGCCACCTGAGATGGGGTGAGATCTGGGCCGCCTGCACACCTGTTGCGAAGATTGACTGATCCATGCAGATTTTGAATGGTGACGACCCATTAGGGCCTGTTGACCGGATTCGTTATCTGCTAGGAAATCTGGTTACAAATATCACTAACGGACCGTCGTCCCTCGGGGTTCAGCATTTTGCTCCCGAACACCTTGAAAACGACCACGCTACGGCATCACCAAGCCGGGCTTTGACAGAAACATTTATCATCAAGGAATTGCCAAAACTATTTCCGCCACGACGTCTTCGGATTCTTGATGTCGGCTGTGGCAGTGGCGGATTGAGCAGGTTTGTTGGGGCGGCGGGATATTTTGGAGAGTATATCGGCATCGATGTAGGCGACCGATTCCAGTCAGGACACAGTGACAGTGATGGATTGGCCCGGTCGTTCATTCAGACCGATGCCCATAATTATCGGCCAGATCAGCCTTTTGATATGATCATCTCGTTTTCCGCACTTGAGCATATTGATGAGGATAAAGCCCTGATCACTCGGCTCACTGATATGGTATATCCTGATGGTATTCAGCTGCATATTGTCCCGGCCCCATGGGGCTTGCTGCTTTATCTGTGGCATGGTTATCGACAATACGGCATAACGGCTCTCGAGCACCGCTTTGGAACCCAGAAAGTGGTTATTTATTCGATTGGGGGACCAATGAGCACCGCCTTACACTTTCTATTCATTACACTAATGGAAATGATTTTAAACGTACCAGCACGTCGTTGGTTCGCTGGTCTTTACAGGCGTTTGCGCAAATGGTCACTGGTTGTTGACCGCAGGCTGCCTTATATGCCATCCGCGTATATCGTCTGCAAATCGTCGGTCCTGAAAAGATGAGACCTCTGGTGCCTGCCAAATGTAAATACCGCCGCTTCTCACAATGGAGCTCTTATGGGACATGAATATGAAGGTGACATCATAACTCACACCGTGCCGGCCGTATCTGTGATTTTACCGTGCTACAATGCGCACAAGTTTATCGCTCAGACGATCGACAGTGTACGCAACCAGACTTTCGGGGATACAGAAATTATTGTGGTCAATGACGGCTCCACTGACCCGGACACTGTCGCGTTCCTTGATGCTCTTGATAATGATATCACCGTTATACACCAGGAAAATCGCGGGTTGCCCGGAGCCCGGAATACAGGATTCCGCCATGCCCGCGGCACATATATCTTGCCGCTCGATTGTGATGATTGGCTTGAGCCCACACACATTGAAAAGATGCATCAGGCCCTTGAGCAAAGTCCGGATGCAGCCTTTGCCTTCTGCTATTTTCAGCTTGAAAGTGAAGCCCGTGGCGTTCTTAAGAAACAATTCAATTTTTTTGAGCAATTATTCAACAATCAACTGCCTTACTGTCTATTCATGAAGAGATCCACTTGGCTGTATGCCGGTGGTTATGATGAGAACATGCGGCAGGGGTATGAGGACTGGGAATTTAATATTCGCCTCGGCGGCATGGGCATGTTCGGCGTTCTCGTTAAGGAGCCATTGTTTCATTATCGCGTCCAGAAAACCGGCATGTTGATGAGCCTTTCCGAAAGATTTCATACAAAGCTCTGGCGCGCCATCCAGGCGCGTAACGCTACACTCTATAAATTTTCACGCCTGTTTCGGGTCTGGTATCTATGGCGGTCTCAACCGTCGACCTATCCTCTTGGTTTATATTTCCTGTGGTTTGCTATCAACAAAGTGACCCCGGCGAGATTTATTGACCTGACGTTTAAGACCTTAAGGCAGTTTTCGCACTCTCGGCGCGTCACCCGCAAGACGCGCGAGGCCTGATACATGCTTCCGCCTACAGCTTCTGTTAGCAAGCCCGGAAAAGATTTCTTCCGGCGTGGCATGGCGGCCTTTGGCGTCAACATCATCAGTGCAGCCCTCATGTTCGGGTTGCATATCTTATTGGCGCGCTTGATGGGTGATGGCCTATACGGCATCTATATTTACGCCCTCACGTGGATACTGATATTAACCCTGATTGCCAAATTGGGGTATGATACGGCTCTGGTTCGTTTCATCCCCATGTTCATCGTCGCCGGTGAATGGGGGAAATTACGCGGAGTCTTGAACCATAGTTTGCGGCTATGCTTAGGCATTGGTCTGTTGTTAGCGCTTTTAGTTTTTATCGCCATAACGGAGTTGCGAGATCGGATCGCGCCGGAACTGGAGTCCGCGTTTCTTATCGGAGCACTATTGGTGCCAACTCTCGGGATCGTACACCTTCTTCAGGCAGCGCTTCGTGGTTTGAAGCGGGTGCCGAAGAATGAACTTCCTGACCGGGTTCTTCGACCACTGCTGATGATGGCTGTAGTGACAGCTTTTGCGATCCAGCAGGGGAATACGCCCCGAGCTGACTTGGTTATGGGGGCGCATCTGGGGGCCGTATTCGTTGCCGGACTTGTTGCTGCCGCATGGTTGCGCGCGGCACTTCCATCCAAGTGTATTACTGCTCCCCGTGTCTATGAAACCCGGCAATGGCTCGTCACAGCGATCCCTCTTGCCGCTTTTTCAGCGATGCACATGTTGCTTGCGAACATCGATATCCTCATGGTGGGCTCACTGGCAGGAACCCAACAAGCTGGAATCTATGCGGTTGCAGCGCGGGTCGCCGTATTCACCATTTTTGCCCTGACGGCCGTTAATGCTATCGCCGCTCCTGTCATTACGGAACTTTATGAGAAGGGCGATCATCGGGGCCTGCAAGCCATGCTGACCAAGTATGCCCGGATCAATGCCGCATTCGCGATACTCGCCACCGTGGGGTTTTATGTCATCGGTAATTTTGTTTTGCAGTGGTTTGGGGACGCATTTTCAACCGCTTATGTTGCATTAATGGTGCTTTGCATGGGACATGTGGTGAATGCGTCTGCAGGGTCTGTCGGGTTTCTTCTAACCATGACCGGACATGAAAAGCCTGCTTTGTTCATCTTGGTTCTTACTGTCCTTGTTAATATTGCCCTTAATGTTCTGATGATTCCCGTTTGGGGATTAACCGGCGCCGCCATTGCAACAGCTCTGTCTACCGTGTTGTGGAATGCCGCCATGTGGGGATATGCACACCGCAAGCTAGGTCTGAACTCTGCCGCGATTTCGGTGCCGGGATGACAACACGCTCTCCTATCCCCAATTTCTTCATTATAGGCGCGCCGAAGTGCGGCACGACTGCGATAAGCGAATATTTACGCGCGCATCCTCAGGTCTTCATGTCATTTCCCAAGGAGCCTAGCTTCCTGGCTAATGATTTGCCGGAGTTTCACGCCGTGCATTCCATGGCGGATTACCTGAAGTTATTTCAGGCTAGCTCAAGCCACCACACCGCAATTGGTGAGGCGTCTGTTTGGTATCTTTATTCAAAAACTGCACTAGAAAATATTCTCAAACTCAATCCTGCCGCCAAAGTGATCGTCATGCTTCGGCATCCTGTGGATTTTCTCGAGTCCTATCACGCCCACATGCTATTCAGCCTCGTTGAAAATGAAAATGACTTTGAAAAGGCTTGGGCATTACAGGGCGCGCGCGCTAAGGGAATGAATATTCCACCTACATGCCGCACACCTATGCTGCTTCAATACGACCAGATCGCCCGTTTTGGAAATCTCGTGGAAAACGTTTACCGCGTGTTCCCACGTGCGCAAGTGAAGTGTATTTTACACAATGACTTTCATTCTGACCCGGGCACAACTTACCTAGGTGTTCTATCATTTCTGGGACTAAAAGGCGATGGCCGGACGGATTTCCCCAGGATCAATGCACGAAAGACGCAACGATCGGCCATGATGGCCTCTCTGATGTTTTCACCGCCACCGTTGCTCCGCTCCATCTGGCAAGGCGCTAAGGCTGTGTTTGGCCCTAACATTATTCATCTGTCAAACCGAGTTTTGCAATGGAACTCCACCACAACAACCCTCGCGCTAATACCGGATACTTTCAAACGGCACCTCACCAAATTATTTAAAGACGATATCCTTAAGCTAGAAGAACTGACTGGGCGAGACCTTGGTCGCTGGTATTCGGAAGCAAGCATAGAGCAAATAAAAGGGGACAAACTGGCATGAGTCAGGAAAAAACCTGGCAGTATTTCCAAGGCGGTGGTATTCAAAATTTTGACGAAGCTGTTCCGCGGCTAGAATATTTGTATAAGCGTGCCCGCAAGTATAATCGCGGGCGTCAACTACAGGCCCTGAATATTGGCGTTGGCAATGGATGCCTGGAGCGCCGGTGTCAAGGCGTAGGATGGACTGTTTCTGCCTTGGCCCCCGATGAAGATGCTATTGGAAACCTCGTTAAGGATGGCATTGACGGGCACGTCGGCCAAATAGAAAACATGCCATTTGAAACAAATACCTTTGATGTTGTTTTCTGCTCAGAGGTTCTGGAACATCTTAGCGATAATCAGCTTGCGGCGGGTCTTACTGAAATCAAGCGTTTACTTAAGCTAGACGGGATCCTCATCGGCACCGTGCCGTATCGGGAAAATTTAAACGAGAGCCTTGTTATCTGCCCTGACTGCGGCAAGAAATTTCATCGCTGGGGTCACCAACAAAGCTTTGATAAAGAATGTCTGGCTAAAACGTTTATCCAAGCGGGTATGATACCGCTTTCCATCCAAACCTATGCTTTCCCCGTATATTCCAAGTCGCTCCCTCTAAATAGATTGCGCCAGTCCGTCCGGTGGGTTCTCGGACGCCTTGGCTCCGGTCACGTTTACACCAATCTATTGTTTCTCATAAGGCATGCTACACCATGACAGGCCAAATGAAGGTCCTACATATTATTAACTCCCTTGATCAGGGTGGCGCGGAGATCATGTTGGCCGGGCTGCTGGAGCATTCTGATCAGCGCACAACGCAATACGAAGTGATCTCATTAACAACACAAGGGCCCGTTAGCAAAAGAATCTCGGCTCTTGGCATTCCGGTCAATGCCGTGCAGTTGAATTTTATCAACTTCCCCTGGGCCTTGTTGAGGTTGTTTTTTCTGGTATGGCGCTCCCGGCCTGACATTGTTCAAACGTGGATGTATCACTCAAATTTCTTTGGCGGAATTGCTGGCAAATTGTTCACAAGGGCACGAATAGTCTGGGGCCTTCACGCCAGCCGTCTTGACCCTTTGAATACCAAAGTGGGAACTCTGTTAGCGATCAAAGTCTGTACTCTGGTTGCTAATTGGCTTCCCGACAAAATTATCTGTTGTTCTGAGAGCGCACAGGCATTTCATCATTTACTCGGGTATGATCCAGCAAAAACCATCTTTGTTCCCAATGGGTTCGACCTTGCCCTGTTCCAAGAAAAACCTGGAGCAAAAACAGACCTGATCAGCGAACTTGATTTAAAGGATGAGACGTGTTTCATCGGGATGATTGCGCGCTACCATCCAAATAAAGACCATAGAAATTTTTTTGTAGCAGCAAGTCTTGTTCGCCAACACATGCCTAACGTACATTTTGTTTGTTGTGGAAAGGACGTAACCCGCGAGAACGCCATTTTGGCAGAATGTATAGAAGAATTTGACCTGTCAGATTGCTGTACCCTGATGGGTGAGCGCGGGGATATTCCCCAACTCGCCGCCGCTCTGGATATTGTCGTTTCTTCTTCTTTTATCGGCGAAGCCTTCCCATTGGTGCTCGGTGAAGCAATGGCCTGCGGAACGCCGTGTGTAACCACCAATGTTGGTGATGCCGCCGCCATTGTCGGCGAAATGAGTCAGATAGTGCAGCCCCGCGACCCAGGGAGCCTCGCTGATGCCCTTGTAACTATTCTGCGTTTATCGCCCACAGAAAGCCTCGAGCTTAGCAAAAAAGCCCGCCATCGGATCGCCACGAATTACGGCATACATGACATATCCAAACAATATTCCACTCAATACGAAAGCCTTCTGAATGACTGATGGTGTTTTTAAGAAAAAAATCTTGTCTTTTGATCCCGGGCAATGGTCGCTTGTCGTAGTATGGTGTGTTTTTTTCACGTTTACGGCATCGGTGGCTCTGTTCGTGCAACTCTGGTTTCTGCCAACATTCCTTCCGGGCGGCACATCGGGACAGGGCCTTCTGCTGAGCACGGATTCCATCAGCTATCATAAGCTCGCAACGGCCATGGCGGAACAAATCCATCAGCATGGATGGTCCGAATGGGTTTTGTCGCCCAAAGGGTGGTTCATGGTCGGATTCACAGCCGCTTTATACGCCATCACCACGCCCGAGCCCTGGATAATGATCCCGCTGAACGCCGCCGCACACGCGACCTGTGGCGTAGCCTTGGTGAAGATCACGCTCTGTTTCACAACGAACAAACAGACGGCCTTCTTTGCCGCCCTGCCTTACATCCTCTTTCCATCAGCCTCCTTCTGGTACACGCAATTGCTCAAAGACGGTTTTTTCAATATGGGCCTGCTTATGTTTCTGGCGGGCTGGACCTGCTTGATCCGGGGTTTCTCCCTGGAGAATAAATGGTCGCGTTCATTTGCCTCCGCCGCCTCCATCCTAGCCGGGTTTGCCTTGCTTGGCATCGTGCGCCCATACATGATTTCCGTCGGCAATGCCGCAACGTTTTTTGTTGTTATTATTGCCCTTTTGGCAGTTACGAATAGATTTATTAGCAAGGACGTCTCGCCTGCTTTATCAGGCCTCCGCTTTCTGAGCGTTTTGGCTATTTTTGGTCTGCAATTAACTTATCCGTCTCTGATCGTACAAACGGGCGGCGCTTCTGAGCAGACCATCACGATTAACAACCGCTCTAACTATGCCCAAGACACTTGGGAGGCGGTCGGGTTGGCCCCCAATATAATTGATCATAAACTTCAGATCATCGCAGGGACGCGGCAAGCATTTATCCAAGGCCGCCCCGATGCCTTAAGCACCATGGATCGTGACGTGCGCTTTAACAACCCCGGAGATATCCTTATCTACATTCCCCGGGCATTGCAGATCGTTTTTTTAGCACCTTTCCCAGACATGTGGATGGGGTCAGGTAGCACACCTGCGACCACAATCATGCGCCGTGTTTCCATGGCCGAAATGCTTGCCAACTACGGCTTGATGCTCGGCATACCAATTGCGCTCTGGGCCTGGCGACGAAAAGCCGAGATGTGGGCGATCATTGCCTTCTGTTCATCTGTCATGTTGGTATACGGCGTGTCGTCACCAAACGTGGGTACCCTGTACCGAGTTCGATATGGATACCTGATGGTGTTTTTGTCACTTGGCGTCCTCGGGTGGAGACGCCTGAGGCGAAGAGAATAAACTTAAATTCGGGGCGGGGGTAAAACCTCCGCCCTTTTTATTTGACCTTTCCCCGCGCATGCCATGCCCAGGCATGCGATATCTGAGTTTCCAGTTCTGAAAATCGTGGCGCCCATCCCAGAACATCCCGAGCCTGAGTCGAATCAGCAACAAGGGTTGGCGGATCGCCCGCGCGACGATCAACGATGGATACCGGCACGGCTAGGTCCGTAATGGCCTCGGCGGCATTGATAACTTCCCGCACCGAAAACCCGTTACCATTACCTAGGTTAAAGCTTCTGGACAAGGGTTCCGACCCTTTTTCAAGGCGCTGTAGCGCCAAGACATGCGCATCCGCCAAATCAGAGACATGAATGTAGTCTCGAACACAGGTTCCGTCCGGTGTGTCGTAGTCCTCACCGAAAATGCTCAGCTCCTTCCGTACTCCCTGTGCCGTTTCCAGCACCAAAGGAATCAGGTGGGTTTCCGGATCATGCGCTTCGCCGATTTCACCATCAGGGTCCGCACCCGCAGCATTAAAGTATCTTAAAGCGATGCTGCTCATGCCGTAGGCCCCGGAATGGTCCGTCAGCATGCGTTCTACAGCCAATTTGGTCGCCCCGTAAGGGTTTGTGGGTGCCATCGGGTGGCTTTCTCTAATGGGGGTGTCAATGGGGTCGCCATAAACGGCGGCCGTACTGGAGAATACAATCCGGGCAAGGCCGCTCTCCCGCATAGAATCCAGCAGGTCTAGTGTCCCAAGCACATTATTGCGATAGTATCGGGCAGGTTCTGCTACAGACTCGCCGACCGACAACAGGGCCGCAAAATGCAGAACTGCCACAGGCTTATACTCGGCGATGGCGGCGCAAAGGCGGGCTCTATCCGATAATTCTCCCTGAACCAACGGCCCCCACTGAACGGCCCATTCGTGGCCCTGTGACAGATTATCATACGTTACGGGAAGATAGCCCGCCCGTGACAGGGCCTTACAGGCATGGCTGCCAATGTATCCCGCGCCCCCCGTTACCAGAACCGGCTTTTGCTCGCTCATGTCATCTTGCTCATAAGCGCCAAACCGTTATGCCATCCGGCGCAGCTGCGCGATCCAGATAGCCCTTGATATCAGCAACAAAGCCATGACCTCCATTCAGGAGGTTTTCTATCAGCGACCATCCTCCCTGAACAAACTCTGCGTGCGGAACAGCCGCAATCACCGCATCTGCCGGAGCCAAATCCTCTCTTGATAGTAATCTAAGTCCATAATGGGACCAGACTGTGCCCTGATCAGCGACAGGATCAAATACTTGGACCACCAGCCCAAGTGACACCAACGCGCCAATCATGTCAGCGATTTTCGTGTTGCGAACGTCAGGGACGTTTTCCTTGAAGGTAATGCCCATAACGGTGACTGTCTGGCCCGCCGCTACCTTTCCATTACGACCCAGCCCCTCAGCAACATGCTGGGCAATATATGTGCCCATACTGTCATTGATGCGGCGGCCCGCCAATATCACCTCCGAGTGATAGCCGGCCTGTTCCGCCCGGTGGGTAAGGTAATACGGGTCAACGCCAATACAATGGCCGCCGACCAAGCCTGGAACAAAAGGCAGGAAATTCCACTTGGTGCCCGCCGCCGCGAGGACATCGTGAGTATCAATCCCGAGTTTGCCAAAAATTACCGATAACTCGTTCATCAGCGCAATATTCAAATCACGTTGCGTATTTTCGATGACCTTTGCGGCTTCTGCGGTTTTGATACTCGGGGCACGGTGAATGCCCGCCGCCGCCACGCTGGAATAGACATCCGCTATGATATCCAGCGTCTCCGAGTCAGAGCCCGAGACAACTTTAACAATCGTTTCCAACCGATGCTTTTTGTCGCCGGGATTGATCCGTTCCGGCGAATAGCCGACAGAAAAATCATGTCCGAGGCGCAACCCCGATATCCGTTCCAGGATGGGAACGCAAACGTCTTCTGTCACGCCCGGATAGACCGTTGATTCATAGACAACAATGTCTCCCGCCTTCAAATGGGCACCAACGGTTTCTGAAGCGGCTTCGAGGGGCCGAAGATCGGGGCGGCGATCACTGTCGATAGGAGTTGGCACCGTAACGATATGAAAGTCAGCCGCCGCCAAATCGCCGGGGTTCGTGGTTAATTTCAGGGCGGTTTGCATTAACTCTACCGCTGAGACCTCATTGGTACGGTCAATTCCTTTTTGCAACTCAATGATTCGCTGTTCATTGATATCAAATGCCACAACAGAGCCGCAGACTCGACCAAAAGCGGCGGCGACCGGGAGCCCCACATAACCAAGTCCGACAACCGAGATGCTTCTGATACTATTCATGCTTTAATAACCAAAGGAACCTATTGCAAACTGGCTCCTTCAATACCTCATTGTCCTTGCTGTAAAAAGTGTTTTGACTAAACAGGCCAAAGTTTTCGGCGTTGACACCGGACATTGATAAAGGCCTCATGCTATGCACAAAAAATGGAAGGCCGATTGATGCACGACCAGACTATCGTTTTTGACCTCGATGGAACCCTGATCGATAGCGCGCCGGATGTATGCCGCGCATTGAACAGAACACTGGAGACATTTGGGCGGCGAGCCCACACGGTTGATGAAACAAAAGAATATCTTGGCCAGGGCGCGCGTATCCTAATGGAGCGAGCCCTGGCCAAGACGGGCTTGGTTCCAGAAGAACATATTATCAACGAGCTAACGGAGGCTTTTCTATCTGACTATGCTGCCAATCCAGTCGTCGACTCCATTGTCTTTCCCGGCGTCTTTCAAACATTGACAGACCTAAAATCCAGTGGCGCAAAATTAACCATATGCACCAACAAACCAAGCATTACAGCCAAGCCGGTTCTGAATACATTTGGCCTTACTCCGTACTTTGATGCTGTTGTATGCGCCGATCAGGTGGCGCGCCGGAAGCCTGATGGTGCCCATATTCACGATACAATCAAAGCTGTTAGCGGCGACCGAAATTGCGCAGTCATGATAGGCGACAGTGAAAATGATATTTATGCTGCGCAGAACGCAGGCATCCCATCAATCGTAGTTACATTTGGCTATTGTCATGTCCCGTATGCCGAGCTCGGTGCAACTGTAATGGTCGATCATTTTTCTGAATTAACGATCGCCATAGAGAAAGCCGTAGCTTGCTGATAAGTGTACATAAGCGACTTTCCTTTTAATGTTTTCATATAATTATTGTTCCGCTATACACAATTCCCATGAACTGGAGCCTAACCCTCGTCGCCACTGGAATATCATTTGCCTGTGCAGGTCTTGGAATCTGGCCACTGGTTCATTATCTGCGTCATAGATCTATCTTAGACCATCCCAATGAGCGCTCCAGCCATGTGACTCCGACCCCCAAAGGGGCGGGTTTAGTGCTAATCCCGATCCTTGCTATAGCGTGGATTATTCTCGGCCATATGAGTGATTTGCTTCCTGTCCGCGAAACGGCAGGAATTGCAGCCCTAGCATTACTACTGGCAGCTATCTCGTGGATAGATGATCTTCGACATGTCTCAGCAATGATCCGACTCGCAGCTCATTTTATTGTGGCCGCCATTGCTGTAGAAATGATGCCAGACAATATTTTATTTTTCCACGGCCTTTTCCCAGAGAAAACAGATGCGGTCGCCGCCGTTGTCTTGCTGGTATGGTTTATAAATGCCTTCAATTTCATGGATGGCATAGATGGCATCTCCGGCACCACATCCATTGCTATTGGCCTCGGCGTTATTGTTGTCGCTACCATGTCGAGTGCATATTTAACGCCCTTTGCGGGCGCTTTAGTCGGTACAACGGCGGCATTTTTGATCTGGAATTGGCATCCGGCAAAAATTTTTCTAGGTGACGTAGGTAGCGCTCCTTTGGGTCTCCTGATCGGCTGGCTTCTTCTTTCTCTTGACTTAAATGGATTGTGGGCCCCTGCGCTGATACTGCCCGGGTATTACATGGCCGATGCAGGAATTACAGTTTTGAAACGGATGTTCCGAGGAAAAAGAATATGGGAAGCTCATAACGAGCATTTTTTCCAACAGGCCGCACTCTCTGGTTTGAGCCACGCTCGAGTCTCAGGAATAATTTTCATCATGAACTTGACATTGGTTGGCGGCGCTTATGTGGCTGCTAATGGGTACCCCATTGAGGCAATTATCACCTGCGTTATTCTTGTTCTCACTCTTTTATACATATTTTACAGCAGAGGTAAGATAACCTCAAAAAATGCGCCATGAATGTGTCTTTAGACGACGGTAGCATCCCTAGCATGCCTGCGCGGTTTATCGCTGTGCTTATTGCGTTTGGATTGGCCGGCATCATCTCATCACGTGCCACAATGGCTATTCCACTGCTATTAGCCATTCCGTGTTTTGCACTAATGGCCGAACGCCAAATATGTTGGACACGGACAATTGACTCAATAAAGTCTGTCTATGGCCTTTTGGTCCTCTTGATCATCCTATCTTGGCTTCCAGGTGCTTTTGCATCTCCGGCCCCCTTAAAGTCTTTGGAGGCTGTCTTGCGTAGCGGCCTCTTTATAGGAATTTCGGTGTTATTTTGGTCCGTTATTATCCATGATAAGCAGTTATATTCCTTGTTGCTCCAGGCTTTTGCCGGGGCACTGACCGTGCTATTGGGCACAGCTCTTATCGGTCATTTTTTACTGCCCGAAGCATATGGACTAATAACTGGGTCAGGCTGGCGAGCTATTAACGCAAAAGGTTTTCTAAAGGCTGCAGCATCAGCTACCACATTATTTATTCCGCTACTCATATTTATGAGTGTGCTATTTTCAGGATGGTGGAGAATTATTTCATCATTCCTCATAGTAGGTTGCTTACTCCTCATTTGGGTAACAGAAAGTCGTGCAGCTTTAGCAGGATTGATGGGGGGGCTTGCAACGGCAGGGGCACTCTTTCTACTTTGCCGAGCTCGTCGCGCAACCCTGCTGCCAATATTAATTCTTATTTTAACACTGCTTGCCGGAACGTTGTACGGCTTAAGCAAGACCCTCCCTCTTAAAGATCCCAGGCCAAATACAAATATAAATGCTGAAGAGTTATGGTTACCTACATCACTCGTTGATTGGCACCGGCAAACTATATGGAAATATGTCTGGCATCAGGGCACTGATCATCGTTGGTTTGGAACTGGGGCTAACGCTATTGATAAGCTTCCGAGTTCAAAAAAAACAATTGGAGAGAGCAACAATCATTACGTCCCGTTACACCCACATAACTGGCTTGTAGAGGTAGTGGTAGAAACGGGGTTTGTCGGTGCTGCGGCAGTAATTTTGGGAGTCCTTATTTTTATTTACCGCCGAGCTCGGGAATTTCATGCGACCGGCGATGTGGCAATTTTAACAATGTTAAGCTTATGGGCAATCTATTGGACTGCAGGCCTGTTTAATTTTTCATTCTGGTCTGCTTGGTGGCAAATCTGTTTTCTTGTTTCAACGGGTATTTGCCTCGCTGGAAAGGGCTATATTTTTCTGCCACGCTTTCCACACACAGATCGCCCTTAATTATGCTGTCAAATAAGGCGACACCTAGAAATACATCGACTAGTACAGACTAACATGAATAGGGGTATAGAAATTTATAGCGGCCAATATTCTATAAACTGGAGCTTGTCGAAATCGTGAAGTATTTCAATCCAAGAGGCTTGGTCGCATTTACCCACGACATGATGATGACTTGGGCATCGTTTGGCATATCCATCTTCCTTAGACTTGGGACTCACTCCCAATGGTATCTGGATGAATTTTTCATTCCAGCAGGAGGAGTCCTCACCCTGATCGCTGGCATTATCTACTGGAGGATGGGGCTTTACAGAGGTATTTGGCGTTATGCCTCAGTTCGTGACCTGAGCGTCCTCGCCAAAGCGGTCAGTCTTGCAATGTTATTGTTCGTGCTAACGATGGTGGTCGTAACACGCCTCGATAATTTGCCGCGATCTGTCTTCCTGATCAACTGGCTTGTATTGCTAGCTTTGCTAGGGGGCCCTCGTTTAGCCTACCGTATTTTTCGTGACAAAGGGTTGGATTTTAAGGATGCACCCGGCGGCAAGCGTCGTATCCCCGTTCTGTTGGCGGGCGCCGGAGATGGTGCCGAGCTTTTCCTCCGAGCGTTATCCCAAGGAGGGAATGCAGAGTACCGCGTTGAGGGTATCCTTTCAGAAAAGCTGCACCGCATCGGACAACAGATCCATGGTGTACCCGTCATCGACTCGTTAGCAAATTTTCCAGTTGCCGTTTCAATGTTGACGCAAAGAGGTGAAAAGCCACAACGCCTAATATTAACAAAGGATACTTTCGATGGCGCAACTGTCCGGCATTTGCTTGACCAGTGCATAAGGTTAGGTCTCAAACTGGGACGCGTCCCCAAAATAACAGACTTCAAATCCGGCAATCCGGATGACGCTGATGTAAGGCCTGTTGACGTGGAAGATTTGCTTGGCCGCGCACAGACATCTCTGGACAAAAGAACCATGCGAGCGTTCATCGCTGACAAGCGCGTATTAGTAACGGGGGCTGGCGGCAGCATAGGTGGTGAGTTAGTACGCCAGATTATCGCATATGCACCATCTGAGATCGGCTTGCTGGAACTATCAGAGCTTGCCCTTTATCAGATTGATCAAGATGTGAAGGAGCAGGACCCTGCTCTCAGTAGAAAATCTGTGCTCGTTGATGTTCGTAATGCAGCACGAGTCAATCAAGCCTTTAGTGATTTTCATCCTGACATTGTTTTTCACGCCGCCGCCCTCAAGCATGTGCCGCTAGTTGAGGAAAATTGCTGCGAAGGCATTTCTACCAACGTGTTCGGAACCATCAACATAGCTGATGCTTGTGTGCGTCACAAAGTAGAGGCGATGGTCCAAATCTCCACGGATAAGGCCATTAACCCAACCAATGTTATGGGGGCCTCCAAACGTATTGCGGAACAATATTGTCAGGCTCTAGATCTGGACCGTGGCAAGACCGCGGGCACCAAATTCGTAACCGTACGGTTTGGCAATGTTCTTGGATCGACAGGGTCGGTTGTGCCCCTATTCCAAAAACAACTCAAGAAAGGTGGCCCACTGACCGTCACGCACCCTGATATGACGCGCTATTTCATGACGATACGCGAAGCTGTTGAACTGGTGCTGCTTGCCTCCGCTACGGCAAAATACGACGATGGGCAGATCGGCAAGATTTTCGTCCTCGATATGGGCGAGCCTGTCCGTATCATGGATCTGGCGGAGCAAATGATCCGCTTGGCAGGCCATGAACCGGGGAAGGGTATCAAGATCGAAATCACCGGCTGTAGACCTGGCGAAAAATTGTTCGAAGAAGTCTTTCACGGGTCCGAAAAAATTATTCAAAGTGAAACTGAGGGTTTGTTGCTTGCTGCCCCTCGAGTTGCTTCTATTGGGGAAATCCAACAGAAACTGGATAAACTAATCTCGACCTGCGAAAAAAATGATGAGATGGCCGCTAGGCAAATACTTGCTGAGCTAGTGCCGGAATCTAATCTCGAGCGACTACACCCAACCTAAGAGCTGCGTCTGCCAATACATCGAAGTTATTTACTGGCGCTTAACACTGGACCGCGGAGCCCACCGTGTTACAACACCTCATTGTCATTACCAATTCGGAAAAGGGCAAGATTGATGCCTTCAAAAATTCACCGCGCGCTTATTTCTGTTTCTGATAAAACCGGCCTCGTCGAATTTGCCAAATATTTGGCCGATCGAGATATCGAAATTCTATCCACCGGCGGCTCAGCAAAGATACTGGCGGAAGCGGGCGTGCCGGTAATTGAGGTATCAGATCATACCGGCTTTCCAGAAATGATGGATGGGCGGGTCAAGACCCTGCATCCTGCGATCCATGGCGGCCTGTTGGCGGTACGCGATAACCCGGGCCACCTCGCATCCATAAATGAGCACAATATTGGCCCCATCGATCTATTGGTGGTTAACCTCTACCCGTTTGAAGAAACCGTCGCCAAGGGCGCGGATTTTGATACCTGTATAGAAAATATCGACATTGGCGGCCCAGCCATGATCCGTTCGGCGGCAAAAAACCATCGGGACGTTACGGTTGTGGTGGATGTGGATGATTACGTTCGTGTAATTGCCGAGATGAGCGAAAATGATGGTGCGACAACACACGAATTTCGTCGCCATATGGCAGCAACAGCCTATGCCCGGACCGGGGCCTATGATGCCGCTATTTCTCGTTGGTTTGCAGATCAGGTCAATGACCCATTCCCGCGTCGAATCGCCGTTGGAGGCGAAATAAAGCAGCATCTTCGCTATGGTGAAAACCCTCATCAGCATGCGGCCTTCTATCTCACGGGTGATCACCGCCCTGGCGTTGCGACGGCAGCCCAATTGCAGGGCAAGGAGTTGAGCTTTAACAATCTCAACGATACCGATGCGGCGTTCGAGTTGGTTTCTGAATTTGCCGACACGCCTGCCTGCGCCATTATCAAACACGCCAATCCATGCGGCGTTGCCACCGGTGAGACGTTACTTGAGGCCTATGAACAAGCCTTTAAGTGTGACACCGTTAGCGCCTTTGGCGGTATTGTGGCCTTGAATCGCACTCTCGACGGGGCCGCTGCGGAGAAAATTACTGATATTTTCACCGAAGTTATCATCGCACCCGATGCCGATGAAGACGCCCGTGCGATCCTGGCCAAGAAACAGAATTTGCGTCTGTTGCTGACCGGAGGCATGGCTGACCCCGCCCTACCGGGGATGGTAATTCGCACACTAGCCGGCGGAATCCTGCTTCAGGGTCGCGATAACGCGCTTACCGACGATGAATTAAAGGTTGTCACAAAACGTCACCCGACAGATCAGGAAATGGCCGATCTTCTATTTGCTTTCACCGTCTGTAAGCACGTTAAATCCAACGCCATTATCTATGTCAAAAATAGCGCTACCGTTGGTATTGGTGCAGGCCAGATGAGCCGCATTGATTCATCACGCATTGCCGCGATCAAAGCAGGCGAGGCGGGCGTAGCCGCCGATGAGGCGCAAAGCCCTGCGATCGGCTCCGTTGTCGCCTCCGATGCTTTTTTCCCGTTTGCCGATGGTCTGTTAGCCGCTGCTGATGCTGGCGCCACGGCGGTTATCCAACCGGGTGGCTCCATGCGAGATAATGAAATTATCGCTGCGGCAGACGAAAGAGGCCTTGCTATGGTAATGACCGGCATGCGGCACTTTCGTCACTGATCTTTGATATTTTGCAGTATATATAGATGACAAGCGCCGCCCAGTAAGCTGCTTAGGGCCCGCCGCCACGCCATAGGAAGCCTTAAGCCCAGCACACCATACCCAGTATAGTAAAGCCGGTTGCTCATCCTAGATCTAACAGTCCACCCCGTCTGCGTAAAAAGCGGCGTCCACCACCAACGGCTGAAATACCAAACCTCCGTCACAACATTGCCGCGTTCACCGTGGAGGTGTGGAAACAGCACCTTGATAATAACACCCATGATAGTTCGGCGTTTTATCCGCTGTGACGTTGATATCTTGCCAATATCATCTGATGGCCTTCCCGTGGCAGCAAAAAAGGTGATCGCCGTCTTAATGATGAAGGCATAGTGGGCCAGCGACGTCCAGAGCCGCCATGCGGCGCTTGGTAACAGGTGAAGAGCTATTGCGCCGGGCTTCAGCACCCGTTGGATTTCTCGTTGGAAGGTCTCTATCTCCAGAATATGTTCCAGCACGTTAGAGCTGAAAACCACATCGAACATATCGTCGTCAAAGGGTATGTTCTCACCATCATAATCCGTAACGGGCCAGGCCCTGCTCCCGGTGTAATCTCCACCTGCAAGATCAATCGCCATGACCTCGTATCCGTGATCTGCCAGGCCTTTGGCCTGCCAACCGCTTCCCGCACCAATTTCTAAAATCCGGCAGGGCGCGGGTTTGATCATTGACAGTATAGGGAGAACCGTTTCAAGTTCGGCCCGTCTCAGTGATTCTAGGTAAGCAAGATTCATTGCGAATTTACCAATTTCGATAATGATTCAGCTGCATAAAGCCGCCGAGAGAACTCCTTAGCTAAGCGACAGAAGTCGTCCGTGCAGTTGCTTGCCACGACATGATCATATCCGGCAAGAGCTGCAGCCTTGCGTCCGTAAATATGATCAAGCCGAGCAATCAAATATTGCTCGACCAAGGCAGGGTCAGGTATCTCGTGCATAGGTGTAGTCTCTGTAACAGCTCCCCCGGTCTCTATAGAATTTCCCTGCTGCGTGTCTCCGAAAGGACTGACTGCGGCTCGTTCAGCGGCTGGCGGCTGGCTCACCATCCGCAAGCTACTCGACATCAAGAAGGGCAAGAGTCTCTGTGCAGTGCGGTGGATGACCTTCTCAACCCGATACCAGAAATCATAACTGTTCAGCACAAAGCCGTTTTCCAAATAGGATTGATCAATCCTGGGTAAAGTGGCCTGCAGGCTTGGTTTGACCGCTTCGAAAGTAGGTATATTTGAGGCGCTGACCCGTCCTATTTGAAAAACGGGAACATCTGACCATGCATCAGCGTATATCTCACCAAGTTGTGGCGCGGACAGCCGGACCAGTGAGTGTGGGCTATATTGACCATCACTGAGGGCAAACAGGTCACTTCTCTCAAATGATGGCATCAACGCCAATGCCAGCACTCCGTTTATCTGGTCACAATAACCAAACCCTCTGACAAGGCCTTGCCCCGTAGAGGCGCCCCCGGCAATCTTCACGCCTTGCAAGTGCCGTTGGGTAATCACCAGATCTCGAACATTGGAAATTTTTGCTATAATATAATCTTTATCATTCATCTTATCCGGGTTATCCGACAAAATGCGCTGGAACTCGATCTGCAGTTTTAGCTCAATAGCGCTAGTCAGTAGCGAAGCAGACTTCACCGTTCCCATCGCTGGAATAAACTGTTCCGGTATTGCAAGAGTAAGGTATTTCACCGCCGTATACGGCAAGGGAACAGCCATAAAAGCCAGGAGGGAAAATCCTGAAAGAACGCCACACAAAATGCTTTTTTTAATCCAGAACATGAGTCCACACTGTTACGAATACCCAATTAAAAATGTATAGTCTTTTTGCCCAGACGGCATCGCATTAAAAGTATTAGATTCAAAATAAAGTAATAATAGAAATGCATCAGCTCACATGAGGATTGGAGTAATTATTGACAACGGCCAGATCGCCGAGTGGCAACTTGCCGCTTTGCGGCATGTACTCAATGGGGAAATTTCGCTGTTATTGAATTGTACGAATACGCGAACACAAAAACGCCCGCTCACGAATTTCTTCTATTATTTTATCAACCTCATCTCAATCCAAAATCCCCAAACAAGGAAAATCCCAGTTCCACAAGACATTTTGGATGAGGCCACAATTATTGATTTTCAATCAGAATATCGGGATCAATGGCAACGCTTGCCCGAGCCCATCATTAAACATGTTAATGATGAGCGTATCGACGTTCTGGTCAAATTTGGGATGTCGCTTCTGATCGTACCAGAGGGAAACGACTTGGCCGTACCCATTCTTTCCTACCACCATGGTGATCCAGAGACATATAGGGGCCGTCCTGCGGGATTCTATGAACTGCTTGATAACACTGATCATATTGGGATGGTCGTCCAAAAGCTTTCTAATAAATTAGACGCTGGTGAAATCTACGCCTATGGCGAAGCTAGAATTTACGATTATTCCTACAAGCGAACGCTTGTTGCCGCCTATCGAGCATCTAGCTTATTGCTCAATATAGCAGTTAAAAATTTAGCTGCGGGTCGGCCGCTTAATCGATCAGTTAATGGAAAAAATTATCGATTGCCTGGAAACCTTACCGTAACAAGATTTATTCTAAAGGTAGCGACCAACCTCATGCATTGGTTATTTTATGGGGCATTCTATGAAAAGAAATGGAAGGTATCCGTATGTCAGTCCAACAGCATTCAAAATTTTATCGACAACCCTTTTCCCGTTAAAGAAAGTGTATTGCCGGTTAGCGATGCATTCGCATTTTATGCAGATCCATTTTTTCTGAACACAAACACTTTATTGCTTGAAGCCATGTCAAACAGGACTGGAAAAGGTCAAATTATCCAAGTTTCCTGCAATGATGAAATTCCTCTGACGGATGGCACAAAACATTTTTCATACCCTGCCGTAACTATATTTGAGGGCCAGGAACGTTTCTTAGCTGAAATTGCCGATTGGGGTGCTCCTAAATGGTTCATTCTAATGCATGGAGAAATAACAGAAACCATCGAGATTACTGGGTTGAAACACGATCGCATCCTAGATGCGACATATTTTTTTCATGATGGTCATCACTATATTTTCGGAACCAAGAATTATCTCGAATCCAACATTCTTCATCTTTGGTACGCAAATAATATTGATGGACCTTATAAAGAGCACACAGAGAACCCAATTTGCCTATCACCTCGAGGCGCGCGAATGGCAGGCAATATTTTTGTAGAGAACGGGGCGCTATATCGCTTAGGTCAGGATTTTACCGGGAAGTACGGCAATGGTGCGCACCTCTACGAAATAGAACAGCTGACGCCACAACACTACGTAGAAAGAAGAATTGCCAGATGCCGATTTTTAGATCGCTGCGGCCCACATACCATTAACCAGATCGGGCAAAAAATCACGTTTGACTGGTATGATGATTGCTTCTCAATCTTCGCAGGGTGGCGGCGTTTCAAAGCGCGAGTGCTGCAACGATAGCGTTCTGATGCCTGTGACCAAGAGTTTATTTGGTGGATTTTGCGTAACCTCAGGGGCATAAAGACGCCATGACAACAATTGAACATCAGAAGCGCATCTGGGTCGCTGGGCACCGTGGTATGGTTGGCAGCGCTATAGTTCGACGCTTGGCGTCCGAGAACTGCGAAATCTTAACTGCCGGGCGCGACGAGGTTGATTTAACCCGTCAGTCCGAGGTTGAGGCTTGGATGCACGCCAATAAACCCGATTCTATATTCTTGGCCGCTGCAAAAGTTGGCGGCATCATCGCCAATAGTACGCTACCTGCAGATTTCATCTATGGGAACCTGATGATCGAGGCCAACATTATCCATGCCGCCCACCAATGTGGTGTGGAAAAGCTAATGTTTCTAGGCTCTTCGTGTATTTATCCGCGGATGGCCAAGCAACCGATAAAAGAAGAGGCTCTACTAACTGGGCCATTGGAACCAACCAACGAGTGGTATGCAATCGCAAAAATAGCCGGCATCAAGTTATGCCAAGCATATCGCAAGCAATACGGTTCTGATTTCATCTCTGCACAACCAACAAATTTATACGGCCCTCACGATAATTTTGATCTGGAACATAGCCACGTCATCCCAGCACTAATCGTCAAAGCGCATAATGCTAAGTTGATGGGCGATAAAAAAATGGAGGTCTGGGGTAGCGGAAAGCCATACCGCGAATTCATGTATGTGGATGACCTGGCAGATGCATTGGTGTTCCTGATGCAAAACTATTCAGGCGATATGCATATTAATGTAGGGACAGGAGAAGAGGTCAGCATTGGCGATTTGGCCCACGCCGTCATTGATGCTGTTGGCTTCAAGGGTGACCTCGTATTTGATTCCTCAAAGCCTGACGGACCGCCGCGAAAACTGATGGATTCATCGCGGATTCTCGGTATGGGCTGGAGGCCGAAGGTATCCTTAAACGATGGGCTCAAACTTGCGTATCAGTGGTTTCTTGAGAACCAGCAGAACGCCAAGGGAATTAAATAAATTTTTCCGCTTAACACGTCTACGGATCGTCGGCACATTAGGCATTAATCACGTCCTAGCTTGATCTGGGGTAAGGACTTTAAGGATGGGGCATGTCGGTCAGCGCTGGACGAGTTACAATCATTACGGTAACGCATAATGGTGCCGCTGTTATCGGACCTATGATCGAGTCCATCCCCTCAGAACTCCCCTTGATCGTTGTCGACAATGCCTCCAAAGATAATACGCTTTCAATTGTTGAGCGATTACGTCCGGATGCCATGATCATCCGAAACAGCATTGGCCTTGGCTACGGCAACGCCATGAATATAGGTTTGCGCAAAGCCACCACAGAATTCGCAATGCTGACAAATCCCGATACTGTTATCTCCAGCGAGGCTGTTGATTATCTAACTGAAACGGCAACGAGGTTTCCCGACGCGGGTCTGGTAGGGCCGAAAGTCCTTACCCCTGAAGGTACTGTTGAGCCATCCTATGATGTAGAAGTTCATAAACGGAAAAGTTATGGAAAACGGGATGGTGAGGTGCTACCTGACGGCCCTGTCTGTGTTGATTCCCTTTCCGGTGCGGTAGTCCTTGCCCGGATGCAGTGCCTGCGAAATGCCAATTATTTTGATCCGGCATATTTTTTGTACTTCGAAGATGAAGATATGTGCATGACGGTCCGCCGGTTACATTACACGCTGATCTTTGACCCAAGGTCCGTCATTTCCCATTTTGGTGGCGGTTCCGTCCCCGCAACGGCGTCCTATCATTGGGAGAAGTTTTGGCATATGTCATGGTCCCGGTTATATTATGAACGCAAACATCGTGGCATATTATCAATGCTTGGTGTCTTTGTTCGCGAAATGCCCAAATTTGCATTGAAGACACTTGGATATAGCCTCATCTTGAAACCTAAAAAAGCTAGGCGTGATGCTGCTCGGTGCCTCGGTATGCTTGCCTATATTATCGGTATCCGTGCATCACGGGCACCAAACCCCGTGCTGAAGCATTAGGAGAGAATGAAGATGAAAGCGGTGATCCTGGCTGGTGGTTTGGGAAGCAGGTTATCTGAGGAAACGGGACTTAAACCGAAGCCAATGGTAGAGATCGGCGGTCGGCCTATCCTCTGGCATATCATGAAAATCTATAGCCATTATGGTATCAACGATTTTGTTATCTGCTTGGGATACAAGGGGTATTTCATTAAGGAGTACTTCGCCAACTACTATATGCACAACGCTGACGTAACGGTGGATTTGACCAAAAATACGCTGGAGTATCACACCACAAACTCTGAGCCTTGGCGAATTACACTGGTTGATACAGGTGATGCCACACAAACCGGCGGACGTGTTTCCCTGATTCGAGATTATCTGAATCCCGACGAGCCGTTTTGCCTAACCTATGGAGATGGCGTGGGCAACGTCGATATTGCTGCCAGCATCGCCTTTCATCAGCGCGAAGGCAGAACGGCAACCATGACAGTGGTGTCACCTCCTGGGCGGTTCGGTGCCGCGCTGATTGATGATGGTCGTGTATCAGAATTTGTCGAAAAGCCGCAAGGTGACGGCGGATTGATAAATGCCGGTTTTTTTGTTTGCGAACCATCCGTCCTTGACTTGGTTGAAGGCCCAGAAGTCGTTTGGGAAGAGACGCCCCTTCGTACCCTTGCCAGCCGCAACCAGCTTTCGGCCTTTGTTCATGAAGGTTTTTGGAAGCCTATGGACACGCTACGTGAAAAGAAAGAACTCGAAGATCTATGGCAATCCAAGAATACGCCGTGGAAAATATGGGATTAGTGAACGTGCGTAACGCCAATATTGATCGCGAGTTTTGGGCAGACAAACGGGTCCTGCTGACAGGACATACAGGGTTTAAAGGAGCGTGGCTTGCCCTGTGGCTTAAACAACTGAATGCTCAACTGTCAGGGTTTTCGCTTTCCCCACCCACGAGCCCTAACCTACACCATCTTTTGAACGCCACGCCGGATTTGTCGGATGAGATTGGCGATCTTAGAAATGAGGATGTCGTTGCTGAAGTTGTTCGCCGCAGCCAACCGGAGATCGTTATCCATATGGCAGCGCAGGCACTTGTCAGGCCGAGTTACGCTGATCCAGTTGAAACATTTTCCACCAACGTGATGGGAACGGTGCATCTATTGAACGCGCTCCGAAGCGTTGAAAGCGTGCGCTCAGTCCTCGTTGTGACCAGCGATAAAGTCTATCATAACGAAGGAAACAACGAACGTTTCCACGAGTCAGATGCGTTGGGGGGCGTTGATCCTTACAGTGCGTCCAAGGGGTGTCAGGATATCGTCGCCCACTCCTACCGCCAGAGCTTTCTAGAATCACGTGATGTGCGCCTTGTGACGGCGCGAGCGGGCAATGTGATTGGAGGCGGCGATTGGGCCGAAGACAGATTATTAACAGATGTTGAGGCGAGCATATCCCGCGATGAGCCCGTCATCCTTCGAAACCCTATGGCAACGCGCCCTTGGCAGCACGTGCTAGAGCCACTATCAGGGTATTTGCTTTATGTTCAGGGCCTGACCAAGGGGGAAGATTTACCGATCGCCTTGAATTTTGGCCCTCAAGGTAGCGCTACAGTTGAAGTCGTCGTTGATAAGTACCTACAGGCGCGAGAAGCAACCTGCGGCTGGGAACTCGATGATCATGCTAACCCACATGAAGCCCATACATTGAATATTGATCCAGGCATGGCTAAACAAAGCCTCAAGTGGCGCCCTCACCTCGATCTGGATACAACGATCCAATGGGTCGCGGATTGGCATAATGCCATTGCTTCCGGCGTTAATGCAGAGACAATCACAGCACGACAAATTAATAAATACGAGGCCATTATGTCTGCGGAATTGCACAATGAGTAATCTTACCTGTAGATCCTGCCGCGCCCCCCTCAATCACACTTTTGTAGATTTAGGACAAACACCTCTCGCAAATTCGTACCTTGATCCTAAGAGTAACTTCGCGGATGAGAAACAATATCCGCTGCATGCCAGGGTTTGTAATTCATGCTTTCTGGTACAGGTCGATGACGTTGTTCCTCCCGAAGATATTTTCTCCGAGTACGCCTATTTTTCATCCTACTCCCAGAGTTGGGTTGAGCATGCAGGGCGTTATGCCAGACAGGCGAAAGAACGCCTCAACTTAAATGGCGATGACTTAATCGTTGAGGTCGCATCAAATGATGGCTACCTGCTTAAACACTTTGTTGGTATGGGCCTGAAAGTTCTCGGGATCGAGCCTGCCGCAAATATTGCTATAGAAGCAGAGAAAGCCTCTGTTCCCACACGTGTCGACTTTTTTGGAAGCACTGTCGCTCAAAGCGTTCGAGCGGAACATGGTCCCGCCAGCTTAGTGGCAGCCAATAATGTTCTCGCCCACGTACCCGACATCAATGATTTTGTGCAGGGGTTTTTCGAACTTCTGTCCTCCCAAGGCGTTGCGACATTTGAGTTCCCGCATCTGCTGGAAATGATCCGTGAGGTTCAATTCGACACCATCTATCACGAGCATTTTTCCTATCTGTCTCTATATGCCGTCGAGCGGTGTTTTGAGCGCCATGGCCTGCGAGTATTTGATGTAGAGCGCCTAAAGACCCATGGTGGATCTTTGCGGATTTGGTGTTGCCTGGAAAATGCTCATCATCAGGAAAGCGATGGTCTCGTTGCGTTGCGAGATGAAGAATCCGCGTTTGGTGTGCAAAAACTGGAAACCTATGAGGGGTTTTCTTTAAAGGTCCAGGCCGTGCGCCATGAGCTTATTGAATTTCTGGAACAAGCCCGGCGCGAGCACAAGGTCGTTGCCGGATATGGTGCTGCTGCCAAGGGCAATACACTGCTGAACTACGCCGGAATAACCCCGGACCTCATTTCGTTTGTCGTTGATTCCAATCCCTACAAACAAAATAACCTGTTGCCTGGCAGCCATATTCCAATCATGGCACCTGAAGAGATTACAAAACAAAACCCGGATTACGTTATCATCCTGCCATGGAATCTGAAGGTTGAAATTGCAGCGGATTTACGAAAATCATCCGGTTGGACCGGTCAATGCGTCACAGCCATACCGCACATAGAGACTTTCCTGTGAATTTCGAGGAAACCACTGTTGAGGGCGTTTATGTAGCCGCTTCAGAGGGGCATGCCGACAACCGGGGCCGCTTTGCCCGATTGTTTTGCGAAATTGAAATGAGCGATAACGGGCTGCCTTTTCATATCGTTCAATCCAGCATTTCCTTAAACTCAACTGCGGGGACGCTGCGCGGACTCCATTACCAATCCGCTGCAGCACCAGAATCAAAGTTGGTGCGTTGCGTACGCGGTGCCATTTGGGATATTGCCGTTGATCTGCGGCCCTCTTCTAAATCCTATATGAAGTGGTTTGGATCCGAGCTTTCCGATGAGAATTTAAAGGCGCTACTAATCCCCGCAGGATGTGCCCATGGGTTCATAACCCTGACAGATAATGCTGAAGTGTTGTATATGATGGACCAAGCCTACACGCCTGACTCAGCACGGGGCGTGCGCTGGAATGACGAGGCTTTTGCAATTCAATGGCCACAACAGCCCAGAGTCATCAGCGAACGTGACGCAACCTACCCGGACTACGAGCCCGCATGACACGTGTACTCGTCACTGGTGGAAACGGATTTATTGGTCGCCATGCAGCACGCGCGTTAGTACACATGGGCCACGACGTGATCGTCGCGAGCCGAACCCCACCGACCACCGTCGGGGTTTCATCAGTAGCTATTGATCTGCTTGAAGTCGGGGCTGGGCATAAGTTGATTGCACAAGCAAAGCCTGACGTTCTGCTGCACTTGGCGTGGGAAACAGAAACCGGCGCTTTCTGGACTGCCGAGTCCAATACGCAGTGGCTAGCGTCCAGTCATGATCTGCTCAATGCATTTTTGGACAATGGTGGCTCGCGTGCTGTCTTTGCCGGTTCTTGCGCAGAATATGATTGGGCAGCGCTCGGACCTGACGGCACTGCCTATGAAGAAAAAACACCCTGCATTCCCGCCACAAAATACGGACAGGCAAAGGCTGCGTTTTTCAATGATGTGCAACGTCATATTGCCCAAGGTGCATCCTGTGCCTGGGGCCGGCTTTTCCTACTGTACGGCGAGTATGAACACCCTGAGCGGTTTATCTCATCTATTATCCGCAATCTGCTCTTAGGTCGCGAGGCACCCATGAGTTCCGGACTACAGGTTCGCGATTTCATGGACACCCGTGATGCGGGTCGGGCGTTTGCCGTGCTGGCAACAGACTCAACAACCGGTGCACTCAATATTGCCAGCGGTACCGGCGTAACGCTTAAATCGGTGGCGAAAATGATCGGGGAAAAAATTGAACGCCCAGAACTTATTTGCATTGGGGCCTTGGGTGACCGTCCGGGAGATCCGCCTGCTCTAGTGGCAGATGTTACCAGACTAGCGAGCGGCCTTGGGTTTGATCCTGCCTACAACTTGAATGAAGGCCTTGATCATGCAATTGATTTCTGGAGGCACACACTCGCAAACGGAGCCCTACAGCCTGAATGACAGTCTCTCCTGCAAAAGTTGCCGCCGTGTATTTACTACGCCAGAAGAATGATATTGCGTGCTTTCGAAATTTCATAGCTTCTTATCGCGAGATGATCGAGCCCTTGAGCCATGATCTGGTTATCATTTTCAAAGGGTTTTCCGAAAATAATAAGGAACCGCACCTAAAGATTCTAAAGGGCATTAAATATATCAGCATAGATATCGAAGACCACGGATTCGATATCGGTTCGTATTTGGAAGTTGCTCGACAAACATCTTATGAGCGCATGCTTTTTCTCAATTCATTTAGCGTGCTGCTCGCACCTTATTGGCTCACTAAAATGAATGCCGCTATGGACTGTAATGAGCACGCGGGGGTCATCGGATCTACGGGCAGCTACGAACCTTCCGGCCCAGATTCTCTGTTTCCAAATTATCATGTTCGGACGACCGGTTTTTTAATCTCACGGCAGTTGCTGCTCGATCTTAATCTATGGGAAATGTGCGAAAAAAAAGATACATCCCTGTTTGAGGCTGGCCCCGAAAGTATGACGCAACAAGTTTTGCGCCGAGGGCTTATCCCGTACATCGTTGATAGTGATGGAGCCGTTTATGGTAAGGAAGACTGGCCGCACAGCGGCACCTACCGTACTGGCGGTCAGGAAAAGCTACTTATCGCCGACAATCGGACAAATGCCTATCTCAAAAGTGATCCTGAAATGCGGCAATGGTTAAGTGACCTTGCATGGTCAACCGAGCGCCCCGGCCCAAGTCCTCTAAAGCAACGTAAATTGTTGAGGCGATTGCGTCGATGGATCAGATTGTCGAGCTTTTAAACATCGAGATCCAGAGGGGTTCCTGAAACAGACTTACCACGAGAAGCGCGGCGGACCTTATGACCCCAGTATGCGTGACCACCAAGGTTTGTCAGGGCCACGCAAAGCAAGGTACCGCCAAACCGATATGCCAAATCGGCGATCAAAATTACGTACCAGCTCAAAATCCTCATCCGTATTTAATTCATCAAAAACCTTTTTACAGTCCGGCACAGCCAATGTGTCATGCAAAACAAACAGGGCGCCTTTCTTGGCAACTGTTTTCGTGAGATTGATGTCTTGTTTCAGACCCTTGTAGCTATGGTCCCCATCGATAAAGGCAAAATCAACCTGCCCGGCAAAGGGCTTCAAGGCCTCGGCAACCGCTTTTCCGTGAGAGTCCTGAATAATCTCTAGGACAATTTCGGTCTTCACCAGTTCTTTGATGCGCTCCCAATGTGGGAACTTCGGATGCTCGCCAATATCAACAATGATGGTCTTATCAACGGTATAAAAATCGCGTAAAAACTTTGTTTGCCCGCCTGAAGCAATGCCAATATCCAGCGCTAAAGTAGCCGACGGCGCCTCGTTTGCCATAAAGCAAATAAAATCTGCGTATTCATCGGGATCTTGTTGAAGGTGAAGACCTTCTGCTTTTTCAGGAAACCCGAACATTTCCGAGTGATCAGAACCAGCCTCAATAATAGCTTGTCGAATTTCATCCTTTGAATACGGCAAGTTCGGTCTCCAATTTAGATCTATATGGTTTCACCGACGCAGAGAAAAAGAACCTCTTTATAAGTGAGTTACGAATGACGTTATTGTCATAAATTTCTGACATGCGCAACAAGCGTCAACTTACTGAAGGTAGCTCCTTGGGGGTCACGGCATGATTATGTCGTGCATGTGGTGCGGTCGCTCTCTAATCCTCTACCACCCCACGCATCACCCACAGCCCCACGGCGAAAAATACCAGAATACTCGCCATGCCCCAACGCTGGCTGCCGGTTGCCAGCGTCACCCAGCCCAACAGGGCGGGGCCGAGAAATGCCGTGGCTTTTCCAGACAGCGCGAACAGGCCAAACATTTCTGTGCGCATTTTACGCGGGGCGAGCCGCGCCATTAGCGAGCGGCTCGCCGACTGAGCAGGGCCAACGAAGAAACCCAACAATAAACCACAGAACCAGAACATGGGCTTGCCCTGCACGATCAGTACGGCGGTTCCCATGAGCGTAAGCCCCGTGACCGCAACCATGATCACATTCTTCGCTCCGTATCGATCATCAGCCCACGCGAAGGCCACCGCACCCATGCCCGCCGTTACATTCATGCCGATACCGAACAGGATAAGTTCCGTAAATGTAAACCCAAAGGTGCCGGCGGCGTAAATACCACCAAAAGCAAATAACGTATTTAGTCCATCGATATAGAACATGCGCGCGACCAGAAAGCGCGCGATATTCGCGTGCTCTCGAATGCGCCGGATCGTTTGCAACAGTGTGCACAGGCCACGGCGAACGGCTTGTGCCGCACTGATTTTGCCTTTCGGTTTATCGGGAACCATCAGGAACATCGGTAGGCTAAAAACAGCAAGCCACAACGCAACAACGGGACCGCTTATGCGGACATGTTCGGCGGCATCCTTCGACAATCCAAACCACGGCATATCTGTCTGCACGAACCCCACAAGCATCAACGCCAAACAGGCCAGCCCGCCGAAATACCCCAGCCCCCAGGCCCATCCCGATAATCTGCCAAGCGTTCCACTCGGCGCGATGTCGGCGAGCATGGCATTATAAAACACCATGCCAGTTTCAAATGCCGTGTTGGCAACCAAAACTAAAATAAGCGCAAACACAGCAAACGAGACATCCGATTCGACCCACCACAATCCAGCGCTGGCAACGACACACACAGCCGTTAACGCAGCTAGCCATGGCTTACGCCGTCCGCCATGATCGGCTATGGCACCAAGCACCGGCGAAAGAAGCGCAATCAGAATGCCGGACAGGCTAATGGTATACCCCCACGCTGCAGTACCCGATGCCGCATCGGCGCTAACGCCTTCGGTAAAATAGGCGGCAAAGACAAACGTGGTGATAACTGTAGGGAAGGCAGAGTTTGCCCAATCATAAGAACACCAGGCAAAGAGCGCACGCTTTGACACCTGCACATCGGAATGGTCCGCTGATGTTTTTTCAGGCGCGCTCATCCCGCTCCATGCCCAATAGGGTGCTGTCTTCAGGCGCTACACAACGCACGTAATTGTCGGCTGGCGACAGCAATCATCGCCAGATCATCCATCTCATTGGCCCAAAGCTCATTCAAAATGATTTCGGCACGGCCCACCGTTTCTGCATTCCCCGCGATCCAGTCCTCTACTGCCTGAGCGGAACTGACCTGCGGTCTGGAAGTATCAAGCACCTGTGATGCAATATTAAGCTGATGGATAAAGATTTCATCAATAAGCGCATCAACAGCGAGCTGCTGCCAATAGTTTCCAGCGCCGAGCTCTTCAGCTGAAGCACGTAATCGGCCAAGCCTGAACCGTGCACCAACAGCAAAGTATGCCTTCGCTGCCTGAACAACAGGCAGCTTGTTACGCCCGCCCAATCGTACGATGTCACAGCTCGCTGCCAGATTAACCAGGCCCGCAACCCGCACGGCCAACGCCTTGGGCACACCTGCATCCATCAACGGTCTTGCGCGATTGCTCAGATCATCAAGATAATGCGCAGGGATTACACGCTCGACCTCTGCCGACAGCTGCATAACGCCCGCACTATAAGCATCAATATGTTCTCCAAGTCCCAAACCGGCAGAGCCATTGCTCAAGAACCACATGGTTGCACGTTCCAGCAGGCTGTTGATCTCTAACAACATATTAGCCTGAACGCTCGCTGATACCTTGTTGTCGAGGGCCTCAATGGCACGCCAAATATCACGAATGCCATAGACCTCGCGTGCAATAACAAATGCGCGCACAATATTTGATGCCGGCAAGCCCGTTTTTTCCATGATGTCGTAAACAAACGTGTCGCCCACACGGTTGATCAATGAGTTCGTGATTTTGGTTGCAATAATTTCACGACGCAGTCGATGCTTCTCGATCCCTGCACGGTATTTTACTTGCAGCGGCGTTGGAAAATAACGAACCAAGTCTTCTGTCGTCGCCGGGTCATCAGGAATATCTGATGCCAGAATTTCGTCATATAGCCAGATCTTGGCATATGACAACATCACGGCCAGCTCTGGCCGCGTCAGGCCACGGTGCTGGGCCAGGCGCTCATCAATGGTTTCATCGTCAGGCAGGAATTCCACATCACGATTGAGACGATCCTGCCGCTCAAGGTCACGCATGAGGCGCATCTGATTTTCAAGCGCCGCAGCCCCCTTGGTTTGCACCATGGTGATGGCCTGACTTTGCTGGTAGTTATCCATCAGCACCAGTTCGCCGACTTCATCTGTCATGTCGGCCAACTGCTTGTTACGCCGCTTCACGCTCAGCTTGCCCGACGCCACACTGGCATCGATCAGGATCTTGATGTTGACCTCGTGATCCGAGCAATCAACGCCAGCCGAGTTATCGATAAAGTCGGTATTCAGGTGGCCGCCGCGCAAGGCATATTCGATACGGCCAAGCTGCGTTGTTCCCAGATTAGCGCCCTCGCCAATAACCCGTGCACTGACTTCGAAGCCGTTTACGCGAATGGCATCCGTGGCGCGATCCCCCGCGTCAGCATGGCTTTCGCTTGCCGCCTTGATGTAGGTGCCGATGCCACCGAACCACAATAAGTCCACCTGAGCGCGCAACATGGCCCCAAGCAGTTCGTTTGGCGTGACTTTATCTTTAGCAAAACCAAACAGCTTGCGAATTTCAGATGTCAACGTAATGGATTTTGCGCTTCGTTCATAAATAGCTGCACCCTTTGACATGACCTTCTTGTCATAATCAGTCCACGACGAACGTGGCAAATTAAACATGCGCTGACGCTCGACCCAACTTTTCGCTGGGTCCGGATTGGGGTCGACAAAAATATGCAGGTGGTTAAAGGCGCCCTGTAGCTTGATGTGTTTTGAGAGCAGCATACCATTGCCAAACACATCGCCCGACATGTCGCCAACGCCGATGACGGTGAAATCTTCGTTCTGAATATCCGTGTCGAGTTCGCGGAAATGACGTTTTACAGACTCCCACGCGCCCTTCGCGGTAATGCCCATACCTTTGTGGTCATAGCCCTGACTGCCGCCTGACGCAAAAGCATCGCCGAGCCAATGGCCATAAATTTCAGACACGCCATTGGCGATATCAGAAAATGTTGCCGTTCCCTTATCGGCTGCAACAACCAGATACGGGTCGTCGCCATCGCGCCGAACAACTTTTTTAGGTGCCGTGATGCGCGGGCCCTTGATGTTGTCGGTAATATCCAGAAGACCAGAAATAAAGGTCTTATAACAATTGATACCCTCTTCCATGAATGCATCCCGGCCACCTCCGCTAGGCGGGCGCTTCACGACGAAACCGCCTTTTGATCCGACCGGCACAATCACGGCATTTTTAACTTGCTGGGCCTTCACCAGACCAAGAACTTCGGTACGGAAATCTTCGGGTCTGTCTGACCAACGTAAACCGCCACGTGCAACCAGACCGAAACGTAAATGTACGCCCTCGACACGCGGGCTATAGACAAAAATTTCACGCAAGGGGCGGGGCAAGGGTAATTCTTCGATATTGCGAGAATCCAGCTTGAAAGACAGGCTGGGCTTTTCCATGCCATTGGCATCATGTTGGTAAAAATTGGTGCGCAGGGTGCACTCCACAACATTCCGGAAGCGTCGCAAAATACGGTCTTCGTCTGCGCTGCTAACCTTATCCAATCCAGCCTCAAACGATTTACGCAGGCGCGCAGCGTCACGCTCGGATGTTTTCGTTCGCGCTGGATCGAAAAGCGTCTGAAACAAATTTACAATAATCCGGGCCAGTCCTGGATTGTTCGATAATGTTTGCTCCATATACGATTGCGAGAACGGAATACGTGCCTGACGCAGGTATTTACAATAGGCACGAACAACAACGACCTCACGCCAGCTTAAGCCGCCGCGACAAACCAGTGCATTGAAAGCATCGCTTTCCGCTGCGCCGTACCAAACGCGATTGAATGCCTCATGAAAGTTATCGCGAATAGCGGCGCAATCGACCGGCGTACCATCTTGTGTTTCCAAACCAAAATCATGGATCATAACCACTCGGCCTGAATCTGCTGCGGGTTCGATACTGTGGGGGGCCTCATCAATGACCCGAAACCCCATATGCTCAAACATAGGCAGAGCATCAGATAGCGGCGTCGGTTTGTCCGGATGATAAAGCTGGAAACGAACCCTCGAACGATCCTCATCGGCATTCTGATAGAGGTTCATGCCGATCTGCCCGCTCTCGAGAACGCCTTCGACCATTTCAATATCTTCTACCGCAGTCGCTGCGCTATACAGTTCTCTGTAGCCGGGGCCAAATGCTTCACGATAACGGCTCAATAATTCAGCGGTTTCACGTTCGTTATAATTAACGCCCAAGGCGTCTTGCAGCTTGTCTTCCCAACTACGCGATGCATCAACAAGTGCGGCCTCAATTTCCAGCGTGTTATGAGATGGAATATTTCCGGGCGTTGTCTTGATGATAAAGTGAACGCGCGCCAATGGGCCATCACCAAACTGTGTGCGGAATGCCACCATCTGCCCACCATAAGCGTCGGCCAAAATATCGCCTATCCGCTTGCGTAAATCTGTATGGAAGCGATCGCGTGGCACGAAAACCAGACACGACATATGCCGGTCAAAATCATCGGCACGTACAAACAGGGCAACGCGCTGACGTTCATGCAAGTGCAGAATGCCCATCGCCATTTCAAACAATTCATCGTCAGAAACCTGAAACAGCTCATCACGCGGATAGGTTTCTAAAATATTTGTAAGTGCCTTACCGTCATGACTGCTCGGTCGAAAGCCTGCACGTTGCAGCGTGCGATCAACTTTTTGGCGCAGCAAGGGTATTTCGCGCGGCGTACGATTATAGGCCGTTGATGTGAAGAGCCCAACAAACACCCGCTGACCAATAATCCTGCCTTTCCCGTCTAGTCGTTTAACGGCAATAGTATCCATGTGCACAGAGCGGTGAATCGTTGAGCGTCGGTTCGTCTTTGTCACCATCAACAATTCAGGGTGGCGCAGAAAAGCATTAACCTCGGGTGGGACGTCACCCTTACGGGCGGGCTTATCAAACACCACCGTTGTGGCGTCGCGCAGAATTCCAAGTCCGCTGCGCGCATCAATAGATGCCTTAACCGTTTTTCCTGTTCCTTTAAAAAGATAATCGCGATACCCAAGAAACGTGAAATGATCATCATGAATCCAGCGCAGGAAGTCTCTGGTTTCGGCAACCTCTTCAGTCGCAAATCCGGTCGTACCGCCAGATTCAAGCTCTTCGATCAGACCCCACATGCGGTGACGCATATCACGCCAGTCTTCAACAGCATACCGGACGTCATTCAAAACCTTTTCAATGCCGGTTTTTACATCCTTGAGATCAGACCCTTTGGCCTGCGTAACTTCGATATGCATGAATGATTCTCGCGCAACGTCAGGGTCGCCAGAGCCGTGCTCCATAATATCGCGCAATTTTCCACCTGCCGTTCGTATGACCGGCATAATCGGATGAATGATAAGGTGTGCTGTCAGGTCCTGTTGATTTAGGGATGCTGTAACCGAGTCCACCAAAAACGGCATATCGTCGGTTACAATTTCGATAATTGTACGTTCTGAGGTCCAGCCATCAATTTTGGCAATGGGATTAAATACACGAATATTTGTTTTCTGAGATTTGCGGGTTTCACCTAACTTCAGGTGATTGACTGCAATAATCGCCAATTCATCTGACGAACGATCAATGATATCGTGAGCCGGTACATTATTATAATATTGGGTTATATAATGGTCACTCAGAGCGGCCTTGCTCTTCCCAAGCTTTTTACGCCCTACAGCGGCAATTTTAGCAAGTGATTGAGACGTTTTCTTTCCAGACTTTGCCGTCATTGCATTCTCCACACATTCATCAAAAATCCCCGGATGATCAAAACGTTAGACCATTTATCCACAGTAAGGAAGGCATTGTGAACATACGAATGTGTGGTGAGCATAATCAATGTGAAATGCAACAAGCCATATGAATAAAACATATGGAAAGAAATGAGCGTATTAAGTGGAGTGTAATAAAGAAAACGCCGCCCTTCGGGCGGCGTTTTTCTAAAAAATGGAGCGGGTGATGAGATTCGAACTCACGACTTCAACCTTGGCAAGGTTGCGCTCTACCCCTGAGCTACACCCGCATAACAGAGCGTCCCGTAGGGACCGTCCTGAAGCGCGGTGGATAATAGTCATAGGGTCACTCAATGCAAGGCCCTTCTTTTGCACATTCCTGTTTTTTTTATTTAGCCTGATTTCGGACGCATTCATGCAGACAGGGGCCTTGAGACAGGACCTCTGCACAGTCTAATATCCCGACCCATGACACAGATACAAAACGACTCACGCACACCACCAAAACACCGCCATACGCGCACCACATTGATGGCGCGGCTAGATGAACTTGAGCTTCATACCAAGACCGTCGAACACCCTGCGGTTTTTACCGTGGAAGAAGCAAAAGCCCACCGCGGAGAACTGCCCGGCGCGCATTGCAAAAACCTGTTCCTTAAAGACAAAAAAGGGGTGTTGTGGCTCGTGGTGACATTGGAAGACCGTATCATCGACATGAAAGCGTTGCGCCATAAGATCGGTTCGCATCATCTTTCCTTTGGCAAAGCCGAGTTGCTTATGGATATGCTCGGCGTTGAGCCCGGCTCTGTAACCCCGTTCGCCTTAATCAATGATGCTGATAATACGGTAAATGTCGTGCTGGATCAGGACATGATGGCCTATGACGTGCTCAACTATCATCCACTAACAAATATAGCGACAACCGCAATCACGCCAGGTGACCTGCGTTTGTTCATCGCGTCGTGTGGCCACGCTCCTTCGGTTGTCGCTTTATAAGCCACAGGCCTTGCACAAGTGCTTTTACAGGGCCATTTCTAGGGTCACATATTAAGTCTGGCGCGAAAACTCGCGCATCGATAAGGAATTGGAATTATGGCGATTATCTCTGGACCAAATGGCTCCGCCACAGCAGCCAAGAAGGGTGATGCACCGAAAAGCGAAGGCCTTGTTGGCGACTTGGGGCCTGCTCCAACTGCGGGGCCTCAGCCTGCGGCAGGTGATATTGTCAAAGAGGGCTCTTCGGCGACCTTCATGGCTGATGTTGTGGAAATGTCTCAACAGATTCCTGTCCTCGTTTATTTCACGGCACCATGGTGCGAACCCTGCAAGCAGCTTGGCCCTGCGCTCGAAAAGGCTGTCCGACAGGCTGGCGGGTTGGTCCGTATGGTAAAAATTAACGTCGATGAAAATCAGGATATCGCCGCTCAATTGCGTGTGCAGTCCATCCCTATGGTCTTTGCGTTTTCCAAGGGCCAGCCAGTGGATGGTTTTCAGGGCGCTGTGCCCGATAGCCAGCTCAAACAATTTATCCAAAAGCTGGTCGGTGACGCTACGCTACCCATTGAGGGTGCGCTGGAAGAGGGCAGGGCAGCTCTTGATGTCGGTGATATTGATCGCGCTGCCGAGGTGTTTGCCCAAGTGCTCGGCGAAGATTCTGAAAATGCCGGAGCGATTGCCGGTCTTATACGTTGTGCCACGGCGCAAGGCGATCACGAAAGTGCCCATCAGATTATTGAGGGCTTAACGCCCGCTATGCTGAAAACTGCTGACGTTACGGCCGCCATATCCGCACTGGAACTGGCCGAAGCCGCAGGCCCGGCAGCTGACCTCAGCGAACTTGTTGCCAAAGTCGAGGCCAGCCCAAAAGACATGCAGGCACGATTTGATCTAGCTATGGGCCATTATGGAGCAGGCCAGAACGAGTCCGCCATCGAAGCACTGCTTGAAATCATCCGGCGCGATCGCAGTTGGAATGATGAAACCGCACGCACGCAGTTACTCAAAATTTTTGAAGCCCTTGGGCACACCGACCCGTTGACCCAAGAGGGTCGCCGTCAACTATCCTCGGTACTCTTCTCATGAACCAACAGGGCCCGCACGACGACTTGGTTGCGGTCGATGATGATTTACCCGCGCGCGCGTTGCCCGAAGAATTACCCATTTTTCCGCTCAACGGTGTCCTGCTGCTACCTGGCGCGACCCTGCCACTTAATATTTTCGAACCGCGCTACCTGAATATGATTGAAGACGCACTTGGCTCAGGCCGTATGATTGGCATGGTTCAGCCCCTTGGTGGAAATGATGATACCCTTGTTGAATCACCGACAGACGACCCCGCAATTTACGACGTAGGCTGTGCCGGGCGTATCATTTCCTTCAACGAAACGAGCGACGGTCGGTTTACGATTACATTGCTAGGCATTTCACGCTTCAGCGTGATTGATGAGTTGCCACTTTATGATGGGTATCGCCGTGTCGTAACAGACTATGAAGCCTACTTCAGTGATCTGGACGATGATATGAGCACGATCATCGGGCGTGATGCTCTGCTCAAAACTGTACAGACCTACCTTGGAACGACAGGCATTGAGGTGGATTGGTCGGCTCTGGAAAATGCCCCCGACAGTGCGCTGATCACGACTCTGTCTATCCTCTGCCCGTTTGGAGCCAGTGAAAAACAAGCCCTGCTTGAGTGCCACGACACACGTGAACGCGCCACATTGCTGGGTAACTTGATGGACCTGAACATCCATGCCGGTGGCAGCGAGTCACTGGTGCGCCATTAATAACGCCCATAAACAAGGAGGCCTGTCATGAGCGAGCGTCGTGCCGACCCAAAACTTCTGGAAATTCTTGTTTGCCCCCTGACAAAGGGCCCGCTCGATTATGATGCCAACAAACAAGAGCTGATCAGCAAGCGTGCAGGGCTGGCCTATCCCATCCGCGATGGCATTCCCATCATGCTGCCAGACGAAGCCCAACCGCTTGACGATAACAGCACCCCCACACCCATCATGGAGACACGCTAATGCCGGATTTTGACAGCCCGGTTCAACCAACCGAAATTCGCCTGAAGCGTGAAGAAAAAATGCTCGAGGTTGCATTCAATGACGGCAAGATTTTTAACCTGCCCGCTGAACTGCTACGCGTAGAAAGCCCTTCGGCTGAAGTTCAGGGCCATGGACCGGGTCAGAAAACTGTGGTGGCCGGACGTCGCCATGTTGGCATTATGGGCGTTGAACCTGTCGGCAACTATGCCGTCCGCATCAAATTTGACGACCTGCATGACACTGGCATCTATACTTGGCCCGCACTTTACGAATTCGGGCTGCATAAGGATGAGATGTGGCAGGGGTATCTCGACGCTCTGGAAGCACAGGGCCTAAGCCGCGACCCCTAATCCGCTCTAATCTAAAGCGGTTGACCACGCATGAGACGCGGCAGATCCCCAACCAGCCCCATGGCGTGACGCATAAACATCCGCTTGAGCGGCGGCACCGCATTGACCGCAGCAAGGCCGAGATCACGGGCGATACGGATCGGTGCAATATCATTGGAAAACAAACGGTTGAGCACGTCTGTCATAGCCAGCATCACCGTGTTATCGAACCGCCGCCACTTCTGATAACGCTCCAATACCGTGCTCGCGCCCAGATCAAGGCCAAGGCGGCGCGCATCGATCAAAACCTCGGCCAGTGCCGCAACATCACGCAACCCCATATTTAGACCCTGCCCAGCAATGGGGTGCATGCCGTGTGAAGCGTCGCCGACCAATGCCAGCCGCTGCGCTATGGCCTGTTCGGCGAATTGCAACGACAGAGGGTAGCTCCAGCGCGGGCCAACGGGCTTCATCTCACCCAAAAAACCACCAAAGCGGCGCTTCAACTCAGCGCAGAACTGTACGTCATCAAGCGCCATAATCGCAGGTGCGAGGCCTGCGCGCTCGGTCCACACAATAGAGGAGCGGTTGTCCGTTAACGGCAAAATGGCGAATGGTCCGGCTGGCAGGAAGTGCTCATAAGCAATATTTTCATGTGATTTTTCATGCGCCACGGTGCACACAATGCCGGTTTGCTCATAGGACCATTGTGTCAGTCGAATGCCCGCACGTTCGCGCGTCTGTGATCTGCGCCCATCTGCACCAACGGCCAGACGTGCCCGGATAACCTTGCCGCTGTCCAAGCGCGCCTCGACACCCGCGGTCGTACGGATCAATTCTGAAATACCGTCAGGCGCAATAACATGAAGGTTCTCAAGCGCAGCATAGCGATTGGCCAAAGCAACACGGTGGTATCTGTTTTCCACCATATATCCGAACGCCTGATCGCCGAGATCACGGTGATCATAATGCAAAAACAACATGGACTCGCCGTCAGCAACGCGAATATCGCGAATAGGCGCACACAAAGGCTCTAGTTCATTCCATAGGCCAGCACCTTCAAGCACACGCTGAGTTCCAAGCGCGATCGCAGACGCCCGGCCATCATATTCGGCAACAAGCACATCGGACGGCGCTTCACGCTCAACAACCGCCGTGGCAATGCCCTGATCGGCCAGGATACACGCCAGCGTACCGCCCACCATGCCGCCACCGACAATCAGGACTTCAACGTCAAATTGCTGTGCTGATTTTGCTCGGGCCATGCCGAAATCCGCTCCCAAAATAGCCGGAGAACCTAAGCAGATACGATGCGATCAGAGCGCCCGATTGTCCAGCAAATCAAGGCTACCCGCGCATAACTCCCCCAGGAAAATTCTAACGCCTTTTTTTTAGACAGCCATTTTAGTTTGCCTAATTTTTAGGCATCTTTGTCCGGTATTTGGAATCTTCAAAACCCATTCGAAATTTAAGCCATTGAAAATAAACAATAAACTATTTTAGCGATTTTTGGCACGTGTCTTGAAATAGAAAAGAGGAGACCAAAACGTACCTTGCATTCCGGCCACGGGAACCATCTGGCAGCACAGTGCCGTAAGAGGCGGCGCGCTGTAAATAGAAGGAGATCGGAATGCCCACGACGAATAAAGACCAGCGTAACGCCGCGCGCTATTTCAGCGCCGCCGTTATAGCAGGGTTCGCTATATTTTCGAGCCAACCGGCATTTGCTGCTATGTCGGAAGAAACAGCGTATGTGCTTAATACGTTTTCATTTATCATTCACGGTGCGCTTGTAATGTTCATGGCTGCTGGCTTTGCCATGCTGGAAGCCGGCCTGGTGCGCACCAAGAATGTCGCCACCATCTGCCTCAAGAACGTCGCATTATATTCACTTGCCGGAGTCATGTTCTGGTTGGTCGGCTATAACGTCATGTATATGGATGTTAACGGCGGCCTCATCGGCACGTTCATGCCGTGGTCCGGCGATAACAGCGCCGCGGCAGCCGGTGATTTTTCTGCTGGTTATTCAGCTGAATCCGACTGGTTTTTCCAAATGGTGTTCGTCGCAACCACAGCGTCTATTGTTTCAGGCGCTGTCGCTGAACGCATCCGCCTGTGGCCATTTTTACTTTTTGTCGCAGTCATGGCTGGCGTTATCTACCCGATCCAGGGCGCATGGCAGTGGGGCGGCGGATGGCTTGCTGAAATGGGCTTCTCCGATTTTGCTGGCTCGACCATCGTACATTCTGCTGGCGGCTGGGCCGCTTTGGCAGGCGTTCTGGTTGTCGGTGCCCGTAAGGGCAAGTACGCCAAAGCTGGCGTAACGCCAATTCCGGGCTCTTCACTACCACTCGCCACTCTAGGCACCTTAATCCTTTGGCTCGGCTGGTTCGGTTTTAACGGTGGATCACAGCTCGCGCTCGGCAGTGCGGCCGACGCCGGCGCCATTGCCACAATCTACGCCAACACCAACATGGCAGCTGCCGGTGGTGTACTTACCGTCATGGCGTTGACCCAACTGCTTTATAAAAAGGTCGACCTTTCGATGGTCCTTAACGGGGCGCTGGCTGGTCTTGTCAGTATCACAGCCGGCCCCGACACCCCCACGATCCTGGAGGCGATCCTGATCGGTGCTGTTGGGGGCGCCATTGTTGTTTTCGTGGTGCCATTGCTTGACCGCATGAAAATAGATGACGTTGTCGGCGCAATCCCTGTGCATCTGGCTGCGGGCATTTGGGGCACGCTAGCCGTACCCTTGACCAATGACGGTGCTTCTTTCCTCAACCAGCTCATTGGCATTGCTGCGGTTGGTGCGTTTGTATTTTTTGCCAGCTTTATTGTCTGGCTGATCATCGACAAAACCATCGGCGTGCGGGTCAGCGAAGAAGAAGAGTTCGAAGGCCTCGACAAGATGGAGCTTGGTTTAGAAGCCTACCCTGAGTTCGGGCATGGCTCTCACAAAATATAATAAGGCCTGATATCTCCCCAAACCCCGTTAACGGGTTTTTGTTAAGGGCCGGGTGTGTCGCTTTCTGCAAGCAGGACGCACCCGGCCTTCTTTTTGCCTAAAATGAAATAGTTTTCGCTTGCGGCATTTCTAAAAACCCGCTGAATAACAGTTCTGTGGTTTACTCGTATCATCACGTGGTCAGAGGCCAGACATGTCCATCAATCCGCGCTTCGAAACTCTACCTGACTATCCATTTGACCGTCTGCGTGCGTTGCTCGATGGAATTGATCCACCAGCAGACCTCGACCCTATCTCGCTGGCCGTCGGCGAGCCTCAACAACCGGTTCCGGATTGGGTTGCGCAGATCATCAGTGATAACACCCACACCTGGAACAAATACCCGCCGTTCGCCGGTACGCCGCAGTTGCGCGCAGCCATTGCAGGCTGGCTCAACCGCCGCTTTGGCCTGGGGGCAGGGGACATCGATCCAGATAAAAACATTCTAGCCTGCGCGGGCACACGTGAAGCGCTATACCTGTTGCCAACATGGCTGGTGCCCGAAACCAAAAATGATAAGCGCCCCATCGTTGCCATGCCAAACCCGTTCTATCATGTCTACGGCACCGGCGCGTTAGCCAGTGGTGCAGAACCGCTCTATCTATCGGCCACACCGCAAACCGGCTTTCTACCGGACCTCGCAGGCCTTGATAATGAAACGCTCGATCGCCTGTCGTTGGTTTTTTTGTGCACACCAGCAAACCCGCAAGGCACGGTTGCCAATGCTGCCTATCTGGAAAATGCGATCACGCTGGCTCGGCGCCATGACTTTGTTCTGGCCGTAGATGAGTGCTACGCAGATATATATGATCGTGATCCGCCGCCCAGCGCACTACAAGTCTGTCGCGACATGGGCACGAACGGTGATGATATTTATGACCGGGTTGTGGTTTTTCATTCGCTGTCAAAGCGCTCAAACGGGGCTGGCTTGCGTTCCGGCTTTTTGGCTGGTGACCGTTCCATCATCGCGCAGCACGGCCGTCTGCGCAGTTACATCGCCGCATGTATCCCTTTGCCCATTGATGCGGCATCATGTGCACTGTGGAGCGACGATGAACACGTCGAAAACACACGTGCATTTTATCGCCAAAATATTGATGTAGCCGAACGCGTGCTTGGCGATCGTTTTGGGTTTTATCGTCCACAGGGCGGCTTTTTTCTGTGGCTCAATGTCGATGATGGCGAGGCTGCTGCACAAACCTTGTGGCGTGAAGCCGCCGTACGGGTTCTACCAGGCGCGCACACTGCGCGCGTCGATCACACAGGCATAAATCCCGGTGCACCTTATATCCGGATCGCGCTGGTCAATGATTCCAGCACAATTGAGGCCGCCTGCGAGCGTCTTGTTAAGGTGTTATAAACGTCCATTTCATACAACTATGGTATGGCTAGAACGATTACTTCTGCGCCCGATGGCGCTATCCTGCCCGCCGCCGTTAGCGCATTCCTGAAACGCCGTGCATCCGAATGCGCGGGCCTTGTGCTATGCGTACTCGCATTTGCAATTTTAGCTGCGCTGCTAAGCTATTCACCAACCGATCCATCACTAAACAACGCGACAGATCAACCGATCATAAATTTGCTCGGCGCAACCGGTGCAATAGCGGCCGACCTAGCCCTGCAAAGTATCGGCATTGCAAGCGTTCTGCCCGCGCTGGCATTGCTGGCATGGGGCCTCCAGCTTTTGCGTAAGCGTCCTATCGGATATAGTGCGCTGCGGTTCACGCTGCTCATTGCCGCCGTGCTGTTTGGTGCTGTTGCGCTCAGCGCGCTATCTGTGCCGGGAAACTGGCCGCTAATGACAGGCCTTGGCGGGTTTACCGGACAATCATTATTTGAGCAGGCCTTACCTTTTGCAGAACTCATACATCCCACGTTTGGCCCTGCTGCATTTGCTGCTGTTATCGGCGGCATGGCTGCCGCGCTGGCAATCTACGTTCTCGGCTGGAGCTGGCAGGACTGGCGCGCAATAGGCGCAGCTTTCCGATTGACCGCAGCCGGCGTTATGAGTGGCCTGCGTGCCACAGCCCGATCTGTTGGTGCTGCCGCAGCCTTGGGCGGACGTCTTGCCCATGGCGAGCGCGTCGATGACGCCGACGATAATAACGAAGATTTTGAACCCACAATCCGCAAACGCCGCAAGGCAACCAAGAAAACGACCGCCGCCACAAGTAAGCGTAGCGAAAACACTCTGGTTGCACCGAAAGGCACGCGCGCCAAGACCGGGCAAAAAGCCGAGAAGGAGCGCCAGAAAACCCTCGACTTCGGTGACGATGGCAAATACCGCATGCCACCGCTTGAACTACTGAAAGCCAGCGACCCGGCAAAACGCGACACACGCATTAACAAGAGTGCGCTTGAGCAAAATGCGAATTTCCTGTCTTCCGTACTTGAAGACTTCGGCATTCGAGGCGAAATTGTAAAAGTCCGGCCCGGCCCTGTCGTAACACTTTATGAGCTTGAGCCAGCGCCAGGCACCAAGACCTCACGCGTTATCGGCCTATCAGACGACATTGCGCGTTCCATGAGCGCCGTTTCTGTTCGTGTCGCCGTGGTGCCGGGGCGCAGCGTTATTGGTATTGAGATGCCAAACGCCACACGTGAGATGGTTGGCCTGCGCGAACTTCTGGCCTCTCAGGCATTCGAAAAAACCGCCGGCAAGCTTCCGCTCGCTCTTGGCAAAGATATCGGTGGCGGGCCTGTGTGCGTTGATCTTTCACGCATGCCCCATCTGTTGATTGCAGGTACCACAGGGTCCGGTAAGTCTGTCGGCATGAACGCCATGATCCTGTCGTTGCTCTATCATCTGCGGCCTGATGAATGCAAATTCATTATGATTGATCCAAAGATGCTTGAGCTTTCGGTTTATGACGGCATTCCACATCTGTTGACGCCCGTGGTTACCGATCCGTCAAAGGCTGTCGTTGCACTGAAATGGACCGTGCGCGAAATGGAAGACCGTTACCGCGCCATGTCACAACTCGGCGTGCGCAATATTGCTGGTTTCAACGCGCGGCTGGTCGAAGCTCAGAAAAACGGCGAAACCCTGACACGTCGGGTACAAACCGGGTTCGACGATGACGGCAAGCCCATCTACGAAGACCAGCCTATCGCAAACGAACCTCTGCCCTATATCGTCGTGGTCGTTGACGAAATGGCTGACCTCATGCTGGTCGCGGGCAAAGACGTGGAAGCCGCCATCCAGCGTCTGGCCCAGATGGCTCGTGCCGCAGGTATTCATCTCATCATGGCGACACAGCGCCCATCCGTGGACGTTATCACCGGCACGATCAAGGCCAACTTCCCGACGCGTATCAGCTTCCAGGTGACGTCGAAAATTGATAGCCGCACCATTCTTGGTGAACAGGGCGCAGAGAATCTGCTCGGCCAAGGTGACATGTTGTATATGGCTGGTGGCGGTCGTGTCAGCCGCGTCCATGGCCCGTTCGTATCTGATGAAGAAGTCGAAGAGATCGTCAAACATCTGAGCAGTCAGGCCGAGCCCGAATACATTGAGGCCGTAACAACCGAAGACGACGCGCCGCTTTTAGGTGGCTCTGCGGGTGGACGCACAGGTGCGGATGCGCTCTATGACGAAGCCGTAGCACTGGTTGCACGCGAAAACAAAGCCTCTACCAGCTTTATCCAGCGTCATCTGCAAATCGGCTATAACCGCGCCGCGCGCATCATCGAACAGATGGAATCCGAGGGTGTGGTCAGCGCCGCAAACCGCGTCGGTCGCCGAGAAGTGTTGATCGGACACCATTGAGCCTGATAGATGTCTATTATGACACCTATCTCACGAGTAAGCTTTCACCCCATGTCACGGTCCGTACGCGTACTTGTCTTTATCGGACTGATTGCTGTGCTTGGCATTCCGCTCGACGCTCGCGGCGAAACAGCAGCACAGGTAGCTACGCTGAGCGAAGCCGACAAGGCCGACATCGCACGCATTGAAGATTACCTGAACCGCATCGATACGCTCAAGGCACGCTTTGTACAAATGGCATCCACTGGCGATATGTCGCGTGGTGAATTTTATATATCGCGCCCCGGCAAGTTGCGCATTGCCTACGATCCACCTGTGCCGGTGCTGATCGTCGCCAACGGAACATTCCTGATTTATCACGATACGGAGCTGGATCAGACCAGTCATTTGCTATTGAGCAGCACGCCCGCCAGCGTTTTGGTCGAAGAAAATGTCCGACTGAACAGCGACACCATGAGCGTGACAAAAATCGACCATGGCGCCAATGCGATCCGGGTTACCCTAAAACAAATTGATGATCCTGCTGCTGGTCTCATCACGCTGACGTTTACCGATCAACCGTTAAGTCTGCGACAATGGACCGTTCTGGACGCACAGGGAACGACCACCGACTTTGCCCTTGTCGATCCACGTTTTGGCCTGACCCTTGACCCCGCCCTCTTTGAATTCATCGAAAAACCCCGATTTAATCAGCGAGATAATTAACGGCGTATTTAAAAATTCAAAGTCGTCACAGCGATTGTATGCCATTGAGGCATTTGGATATTTTTCCTTTTCAAACAGATTATTTCCCAGCATATTAACCGTAGGTGGATTGTGGTTATAATCCGTAACAGTATCGGATGGTGCCCCCCTACCATCCTTTGGCCCCACATGGGGTCTTCGACGCCCGGCTTCCCCCAAGTCGGGCGTCAATACGTTAAGGGGCGCACTTCACCAACGTCATATGTTTTATGGAATAAGCCGATAGCCGCCAGGTTCCGTTACCAAAATTTCAGCATTAGAGGGATCGTGCTCAATCTTCTGACGCAAACGATAAACGTGTGTTTCAAGCGTATGCGTGGTGACCCCGGCATTATATCCCCAGACCTCATCAAGCAGAACATCCCGCCCGACCACACGGTCGCCGGTCCGATACAAGTACTTCAGAATTGCCGCTTCCTTGTCGGTCAGCCGAACCTTTTTATTTTCCACGTTGTGAACAAGAGATTTGGCGCTTGGCTGGAATGTATAGGGCCCAATCGTGAATACTGCATCATCACTACGTTCATGCTGTCGGATGTGCGCACGTAAGCGTGCCAACAATACGCCAAGCCGGAACGGCTTCGTGATGTAATCGTTTGCTCCAGCATCCAGACCCAGAATGGTATCAGCGTCAGTATCCGCGCCGGTTAACATAATAATTGGTGAGCGCACGCCGTTGCGCCGTAACAGGCGGCAGACCTCGCGCCCATCCATATCAGGCAGGCCAACATCAAGGATGATAACGTCACAGTAGTCACGCTTGGCCTGTTCCAGTGCCTCTGCGCCGGTACGTGCAACATTTATGGTGAACTCTTCATGCAGGTGAAGTTGCTCGGTTAACATCTCAATCAATGTTGTATCATCATCAACCAGCAGAACGCGCTTACCTATGCTCATACTATCTCCCGTCTCTTTTTTGCGAACCGCCAGCGCTGAGCAGACGGAAGGGTGCATATCAGTGTCGCACACATTATATTTGTAATAGCCTTATGTTTATACAATAACCAAACTTACAACCTGTCTTTGGAGCCACGGGCTTTTATGAAGCGTCACTTGGAACTTGTCCCTATGCCTGCGTCGCGCGAACCGCGATCGCTGCTGTCAGTTGACCGCGCGGTCTCGGAATTACGCCGCGGACGCATGGTAGCAGTGCGAGGCCATGAAGGTCGTGCTGTTTTGATGCTTGCCGCCGAAGCCGTAACCGACGGCGGCTTGGCGGCTCTGCGCGCAAGCGCCCAGGGCATACCCGCCCTCGCTGTAACAGGACGACGCGCCATGGTCTTGGGCGCAGCCAAGGTGCCAACAAGTGTAATCCTGCTTAGCATGGACGGTGATCAGTCTTTTTGTGCAAGCAGTGTCGTGCATCTTGCCGACCCGTTGTCTTCGGCAGATAACGATGAAACAGCAAATATTCTGCGCACCGTCAACGCAACCGACACCGATCCGTTCAGTTGTGAAACAGCTGCGGTGCGCCTGACCAAGACCGCGCGACTTTTGCCTGCGGCTTTGGTTGTGGATATTACCGACCCGACAGCAGATGACTTAGATGCATGGGTTGCACGAAACGACCTGTTTTTGGTCGATGCCGGCGATGTATTTCAATACGACAACATAGCTGCGCGTTCACTGAGCGCCGTTAGCGAGGCGCGCGTACCACTGGACGGCGCAGAAAATACGCGCGTGGTCGCGTTTCGTCCCATGGACGGCGGATTGGAGCACCTCGCAATTATTATCGGTACACCCTCATCAGACGACGCCGTCTTGGTTCGCCTGCACTCAGAATGCTTTACTGGCGACCTGCTTGGTAGCCTAAAATGCGATTGCGGTGACCAGTTGCGAGGCGCCATCAATGAGATATCAACCGCTGGCAGCGGCATCCTGCTGTATCTGGCTCAGGAAGGGCGCGGCATCGGTCTGGTCAACAAGCTGCGGGCCTATGAGCTGCAGGACCGAGGCCACGACACCCTCGATGCCAACGAACAATTGGGCTTCGATGCTGATGAACGGGTGTACTTACCCGCCGCCCAAATGTTGCGTGCTTTGGACCACGACCGAATTCGCCTGCTAACGAACAACCCTGATAAAGTCGCAGCGTTGTCTGATTGCGGCATCGAGGTTACTGAACGCGTCCAGCATGCATTCCCTGCAAACAAGCACAACGAACTTTACCTTGATACCAAGGCGCAACGCAGCGGCCACCTGTTTTAAGAAGCTTGCGCTCACAAGGCGGTAATTTTCGCACATCAGGGCGGCAGGTTTTGCCGCACGCGCAATTATTATTGTCAAATAAACCACCTAACGTATTGAAACAAAACAAAATGCTATTGGCATAGCCTTTGCTACCACTGATGCGAACACAGTGAGTTTTCGCCAATGAGCATAACCAACTACGCCATACCCGATAACGACCATAATCAGTCGCGTGCCAGAGCACGCGCGGCAAACACTGCTCTGAAAGCCGAGCGCAGCATCGACTTTGCCAAGCCAAATGATTTCAGCCGACCTGCTGAACAGGCCGGTGAGTCCACGGCAGCCTGGCTGTCACGCGTCAATAACGAGCGTGGCCATTCGTTCGCACAAAACAATATCGACCCGAATTCAACAAGCGCAGAATCCGAAAGCGCCCTATCCTTTGCTGACCTGATCGACGTCATTAACCCGCTTCAGCATATTCCTCTTATTTCGGGTGTTTACCGTGCTGTAACGGGTGATGAGATTTCTGCTCCTGCGCGCGTTGCAGGCGGAGCACTATTTCTTGGCTCCATCGGGGCTGCATCAGCCGTCGCGAATCTGGCCCTTGAAGAAGCGACCGGCAGCGATCTTAACGGGCATCTGGCTGCGTTATTTACCGGAAACGATAGTGCGCCCGACGAAACCATCACAGCTGATGCAACAGATACAATCAACGCCTCACCTGTTGCTGCCGCTTTGGGTGCGCCATCTGGCGGCATGCCGAATGGCGATATTCTGCCTGCCGCTACGGCATTTTCGTTCTCTGCCGAGCCCGCTGATAGCGCGGCATTGCCTACTGCACCAGAAACTCAAGCGCCCGGGTTTGCTCCACAAATAGAGCCATTGGCATTGGAATCATTGCCTGCAGATATTCTAGCTGCCCTTTATAGCGGTCAGACCATGCGTTCCACAGGGGACAGTGCGCCCGCCAATACACAAGCCAACACACAATCTGAAACCGGCATGCTCTGGGGGCTGCCGCCTGAGGCACAGGCCTTACACAGCGAAACGGCAAATGCCCTAAAGGCCTACACAGCAAATAGCGAAACGGTGCCCGGCACTATTGCCCAGCAAGGCGGCTGGTTTGCAGCGGCAACCCCAGACATCATTCCCGAGGCCTTGGCCCAATATCAGGGAAGCGCTAATCTACAACGTCAAACGGCACAGCCCCTTGTTGATGTCTCCCCCTAGGGATTTAAGCTATGACGCAGCACCTGAAAATCATTGATGTGCATATGCCCGGGCTTATATGCGCAGATGCAAAGCAACTGCGTTGCGCACTTGGTCCGGCGGGCATTGTTTCTCAAAAAACAGAGGGGGACGGCGCGACCCCGGCAGGAATTTTCTCTCTGCGCCGCGTACTTTATCGTCCCGACCGCATCGAAAAGCCAACAACAGGCTTAAACGTCCATGCGCTTACGGAAAAAAATATCTGGTGTGATGATCCGCAGCACCCGGACTATAATTGCCTGGCCTCGTTGCCCATGGACGCCAGCCACGAACAGATGTGGCGCGAGGACCACCTATACGACATTGTGGTCGAGGTTGGTTATAATGATGACCCACCTATACCGGGCAAAGGCAGCGCGATCTTTATGCATGTAGCACGCGAAGGATACACCCCGACGCAAGGTTGCGTTGCTATGAAGATCGAGGACTTGTTAAGCGTGTTGACCCTTTGCGACACCACAACAGTTTTACGGATCAATCTGCCTGAATAAACGGTGGTCGCGCACCAAAGATAGCCGTGCCAACCCGCACGTGCGTCGCGCCGAATTCTACAGCGGCCTCAAAATCTGCACTCATACCCATACTGAGTTTGTCCAGACCGTTACGCTGCGCGATCTTGCGCAACAACGCAAAGTGGAGCGATGGCTCCTCATCCACCGGCGGGATACACATCAGGCCCACAACGGGCAGGCCCAGTACATCACTGCACTCAGCAATAAAGGCGTCCGCGTCGCCGGGCAGAACACCTGCCTTCTGTGGTTCCTCGCCGGTATTGAGCTGAATAAACACATCGGGGCGCTTACCCGTTTCTTCCATCACCGCCGCCAAACGCTTGGCAAGCTTCATACGATCGACTGTTTCAATAACATCAAACAGATCAAGCGCGAGACGTACTTTGTTGGTTTGCAGCGGGCCAATAAGATGAAGCTGAATACCGAACGCCCGCGCCCTAAGCCCCGGCCACTTGGCTTCGGCCTCCTGCACCCGGTTCTCACCAAATACTCGCTGCCCTGCATCAATCACTGGAATAATGCTTTCCGGCTCTTTGGTCTTGCTGACAGCAACCAGCGTTACGCCTGACGGGTCACGGTCCACGGTTACGGCGGCCTGATCAATCCGCGCATGAATGGCGGACAGATTTTCACGAACATGGTCTGCCGATAATGGCTGCGATGGTGGTGTTGCCGGTTTGGGTGTATCGAGTACCATGCGGTGCTTTCTCTTAAACTTGGGTGTGTACGTGCCAAACCTATCAGACCTACAGCGAGCGCTCAATTTCGTATGTGATCAGAATAATGCTTATGACGCCCTGCCGTCCCTGATCCTTTTGAGCGATGAGGAACGCCTCGCCGATCCATACGCATTCATCACCGCTCTGCCCGCTGGTGCAGCTGTCATTATACGTCACCGCAATGACGCACAGCGACGAGAGATAGCACTGCGCGCCAAGCCACTTTGTCGCACCCATGGCATCATGATGTTGATTGCTGCAGATCCTCGACTGGCATACGAGATCGGCGCAGATGGCCTTCATCTGTCCGAGGCCGCAACGCAGCGCGATGCAGCCGCAGTCCGCCATCTAAGGCGCTACATGGGTGCGCGCTGGATTGTCACTGCTGCGGCACACTCCGAAAGCGCGATGCGCGCGGCCACAAAGGCTGGCGTTGATGCGGTCCTGCTCTCTCCGGTTTTCAAAACCAGCAGTCACCCCGGCACAAAAACGCTCGGCCCACTCCGGTTTTGTTCGCTCTCACAAAACACCGAAACAGCGGTCTATGCGCTTGGCGGCATGAACGCACCGCAACTGCGACGATTAAAAGGATCGCATATAGCAGGAATGGCAGGCATTAGCGGTTTTTACAGCGCCAAGGTCTAGCCTGTGCCATGTCTATAGTATATGTAGAGCGCGGCTCAACTTGTAAGGGATAGGTCGATCGTGTCGGCTCAAAATACGGACTCGCGCTACAACGTCAAAGAAACGGAAGCCAAGTGGCAAGCCGCCTGGGAAGAGGGCGGCAGCTTTGTCGTCAGCGAGGATTCATCGCGCCCCAAATACTACGTGCTTGAGATGTTTCCCTATCCCTCGGGCCGTATTCACATGGGCCACGTACGAAATTACACGCTCGGCGATGTGGTCGCGCGCTACAAAAAAGCCAAGGGTTTTAATGTCCTGCACCCCATGGGTTGGGATGCGTTTGGCCTGCCAGCGGAAAATGCTGCCATTGAGAACAATGTTCATCCGGCAAAGTGGACACGCGAGAACATTGCCACCATGCGTCGGCAGCTCAAAACCATGGGGCTGTCTTATGACTGGTCGCGTGAAATCGCCACCTGCGACCCGCAGTACTACAAGCACGAACAGAAAATGTTCCTCGACTTTCTAAAAGAGGGCCTAGTCTATCGCAAGGAATCCTGGGTGAACTGGGATCCGGTGGAAAACACCGTGCTGGCCAACGAACAGGTCATTGATGGTCGCGGTTGGCGTTCAGGCGAGCTGGTCGAAAAACGCAGGCTATCCCAATGGTTCCTGAAAATCACAGAATATGCCGACGACCTGCTGGCTTCACTCAAAGATTTGGAACGGTGGCCAGATCGCGTGCGCCTGATGCAGGAAAACTGGATTGGCCGCTCAGAAGGCGCGCACATTCGTTTTCAAATCGAAGGCCGTGACGACCTGCTCGATGTTTACACGACCCGACCCGACACCATCTTTGGTGCCTCTTTTTGTGCCATTGCAGCCAATCATCCGCTGACACAGGGCTTAGCAGCAAGCAATACTGACCTTGATGAATTTATCAAGGAATGCAACAGGTTAGGCACCAGCGAAGCCGCCATTGAAACGGCTGAGAAGCTCGGCTTTGATACAGGCCTACGGGTCAAGCATCCCTTTGAGGTTGGCAAAACTCTGCCGGTATTCGTGGCAAACTTTGTTTTGATGGACTACGGCACAGGTGCCATTTTCGGCTGCCCCGCCCATGATCAGCGCGATCTGGACTTCGCGCGAAAGTACAGCCTGCCCGTCATCCCGGTCGTTGCCCCCAAAGACGCCGATCCCGCCACCGTTGAAATCTCCGATACGGCCTATACTGACGATGGCATTATGATCAATTCTGCCTTCCTCGATGGTCTTGGTATCGCAGAGGCAAAGTCGACCATCATCAATCGGCTCGCTGAAAACAATGCAGGCGAGCGCGCGATAAACTATCGCCTGCGTGATTGGGGCGTATCGCGACAGCGCTATTGGGGCTGCCCCATTCCTATTATTCATTGTGAAGACTGTGGGATTGTCCCTGTGCCTGCACAGGAGCTGCCTGTAGAGCTGCCAGAAGATGTCGATCTCTCCGGTGCGGGCAACCCACTTGATCGACACCCGACATGGAAGCACGCTGACTGCCCCACGTGTGGCAAAGCTGCGGTGCGAGAAACCGATACCTTCGATACGTTTTTTGAATCATCGTGGTATTTCGCACGTTTTGCCGACCCGCATGCCAAAGACGTTGGCTTTACCAATGAAGCGGCGGATTACTGGCTGCCCGTTGATCAATACATCGGTGGCATTGAGCATGCCGTATTGCACCTGCTCTACTCTCGCTTCTTTACCCGTGCGCTGAAGCAATGCGGATACCTTGAATCCAAGGAGCCGTTTGCCGGTCTTATGACCCAAGGCATGGTCTGTCATGAGACCTACCGCGACAGCGCCGGTAGCTGGGTCTTCCCCAGCGACGTTGATCACCGTGATGGCAAGCTGGTTCACACCAAAACAGGCAAAGATATATCGCTCGGTCGCACCGAAAAAATGAGCAAGTCCAAGCGTAACGTTGTCGATCCGGAATCCATCATTCAAACGTATGGAGCCGATACTGCGCGCCTGTTCATGCTATCAGATAGTCCGCCGGATCGTGATCTGGACTGGACAGATTCTGGTATTGAGGGTGCCTGGCGCTATGTAAACAGACTGTGGCGCTCGGTGTTTCACGGTCTCGATACATTTGCGGCCCTCGGCGCACCCATGCCCGACACGCTGGGCATCAAAGCGCAGGATGCCTATCGGCTTTGTCATAAAACCATCGCAGACATCACACAGGACCTTGAGCGCTTTCATTTCAACAAAGCCGTCGCGCGCATACGCGAGCTCAGCAACGCACTCGATGCTTTACCGCTCGACGACGCTGGTGCAGACAGCGTGCTACGCTTTGGATGGGAAACTGTCACGCAGCTGATTGGTCCCATGCTGCCCCACCTTGGCGAAGAACTCTGGCACGGTCTGGGTCATAAAACGCTTTTGACCGATGTGCCCTGGCCCGTCGCCGATGCCTCACTTCTGGTCGAGGATTCAGTCGAGGTTGGCGTTCAGGTCAATGGTAAGTTGCGCGGTACGGTTAACCTGCCCAAAGATTGTGATCAGTCTGTTGCTAAAGAAGCTGCGTTCGCAATCGAAAATGTGCAAAATGCCATTGATGGTAAAGATATTCGTAAATTCATCTTCGTGCCGAACCGGATTATCAATGTTGTGGTTTAAGACCGTTCTGGCAGGCGTGGTTGCCTTTGGGCTTATTGGCTGTGGTTATCAGCCCTTGTATAAGCGTGCCGACAACACGTCGATACGATCAACTCTTGAAAATATTCATATTAAGCCCATCGCAGACCGCGTTGGGCAAGAGTTACGCAACAGCCTTTATGACGCACTAAGCCCGCGCGGTGTTTCGCCGACGCCGCAATGGGAGCTAAGCATTCATCTCAGCGAGTCAACGCAACACATTTCGCTTGAACAGTCCTCTTTTTCGACCCGTGCAAACCTTGTTATTACAGCAAATTATGCACTTTCAGGTCTTTCTGACGAATTGGGACACTCCGGAAATGCTCAGGCCATCAGCAGTTATAATATTGTTGATTCTGATTATGCCAACCTGATTGCCGAGCGTGACGCGCGTTCGCGTGCTGTTCAGAGCCTGAGCAACGATATTCGCCGGCAGCTTGCAGTCTGGTTCCGCAACCACGGATCATGAGATACGGCCATGAAAATTGACAACAGGTCGATTGATCGCTTCCTTGATAGCCCTGATCCTGCGGTATCCGCCGTACTTCTCTATGGTCCCGACCAGGGCCTTGTGCTTGAGCGCGCAAACCATCTTGGCCGCAATGTCGTCAGTGACTTATCCGACCCTTTTGCCACCGTGGAACTTTCCGCCGCCGCACTCAAAGATGACCCTGCACGGTTAAGCGATGAGGCGCGCGCCATGTCCTTTGGTGGAGGCAACCGGCTTGTGCGGATACGCGGCGCAGGTGACAGCTTGAGCTCTACGTTAGGCGACTATCTTTCAGATCCAGCGCCTCAGTCATTGCTTATAATTGATGGCAATGAATTGAGCGCGCGATCTTCTCTGCGTAAACTTTTCGAGGGTCACGATCGCGCGGCTGCCATCGCCTGCTACCCCGCAGAGGGCCGCGACCTTGCAAAATCAGCCGAAGCTATTTTACGCGAATACGGCGTCAGCGCAGACAACAATGTCTTGGCTGCGCTATCTGTGAGTTTGGGTTCGGATCGTGGCATGGTACGCAAGGAGCTGGAAAAGCTTGCTCTTTATGTTGGCGAGGGCGGACAGGTTACGCTCGAAGACATAACCAGCTGTTTGACGGACTCAACGTCCGTTTCGCTTGATCGGCTTGTCTATAGTGTTGGCGATGGGAAGATGGCTGCAGCGGATAGCTTTTATCACAAGGCGCTTGAAGAGGGCGTTTCTGAAATTGCCATTCTTCGCATGTTGCAGCGTCATTTCCAGCGGTTGGAGTGGGTGGTCTCACAAACCGACATGGGGAAGCCGCGCGGATCGGCTATCAGTGGCCTCAGGCCGCCAGTGTTCTTTAAATTTAAAGATCAGTTTGAACGCCAGTCCGGACGCTGGCCCGCCAGAAAATTACAGCACGCCCTTGCCATGTTAAGTGAGGCTGAAATTGCCTGCAAAAGTACTGGAATACCCGCGCAGCTCGTGTGCGGACGTACAGTTCTCGCTATCGCTCGCAGTGTTGCCTGAAAAACTTACCCTTCTACATCCAGATCGCCGATAATATCTTCCAGCGGCGGTACGATGGCATCAGAAGGAATATCACCAACGGTTTCTTCCCGATCAACAGGTGGCGTGCCGTGACTTAAACGATGCAGAATCTCATCGAGCTGATCGAGTGTCTTGTAGTGAACGGTTAATGAGCCGCCCTTGCCGCCTGAACTGATATTAACGTTCAGCCCCAGCATCGCCGTCATGTCGCGTTCCAATGCCAAGGTGTCGGCATCTTTTTTCAGGCCCACACCAGCAGGATTGCGTACTTTCGACGGCTGGCGAACAAGCCTCTCGGTCTGACGAACGTTAAGGCCGTCCTTAACAACCTTTTTCGCAAGCGTCGCGATATCATCACTACTTAACAGCGCGCGCGCATGACCCGCCGATAATGCGCCGCTTTCGACCATATCCTTTACGTCTTGTGGCAGGTTCAACAACCGCAAGGTGTTCGCGACGTGGCTACGACTTTTGCCAACGGCGCCAGAGAGCGCTTCCTGCGTGTGCTTAAACTCATCCAATAGCCGCTGATACCCCTGCGCCTCTTCAATCGGCGACAGGTCCAGTCGCTGCAGGTTTTCAATGAGTCCAATTTCAAGGGCCTCAACGTCTGAAAGCTCCTTGATAATAACTGGAACTTCATGAAGCTGAGCGAGCTGTGATGCGCGCCAACGTCGCTCGCCCGCTATGATTTCATACTCCTCCGGCCGTCCAGGATGACGGCGAACCAGCAAGGGCTGCAAAACACCCTTCTTTTCGATTGATGCCGCCAACTCTGCAATGGCGTCTTTGTCCATGGCGTGGCGCGGCTGGTACTTGCCGGGGTGCAGAAACTCAATTGGCACAGCCTGCGCACCGAACTGGCCTGCACCTGTGCCTGTGCCTTTAGGCTCGCTCTCATCACCAAGTAAGGCGTTCAGGCCTCGACCAAGGGTTTTGCGTTTTTGACTGCTCATGGGGCTACCGTTTGACGTTCGCGGTGAATGACCTCGCTGGCAAGGTGCAGGTAAGCCTGACTGCCAGCGCATTTAATATCATAGATCAGTACCGGGCGGCCATGCGATGGCGCCTCTGATACCCGCACATTACGCGGAATGACGGTGTTGTAGACCTTATCACCAAAATAGGCGCGTACATCATTGGCAACCATGTCTGACAAATTATTGCGCTTGTCATACATGGTCAGCACGATGCCCTGAATATCGAGCGTCGGATTAAAACGCGCCTTAATGCGCTCAACCGTACGAGTCAGGTGACTAATACCCTCCAGCGCAAAAAACTCACACTGCAGTGGCACCAACACGGAATCTGCCGCGACAAGAGCATTGACGGTTAGCAGCCCCAGGGCTGGCGGACAGTCAATGATGATATAATCATAATCCCCAGCCCCCTCATGCAGTGCATCACGCAGACAATATTCCCGCCGATCCGTATCAATCAATTCTATTTCGATTCCGGAAAGGTCCATGCCAGAAGCGATGATATCCAGACCGGGAATGTCCGTATGATTGATAGCGTCCAGTAAGCGCGTCTCACGCATCAATATATGGTAGGTGTTGCGCTCCCTTGCCTCTCGACCTAGCCCTAAACCCGTGCTGGCATTGCCCTGAGGATCCATATCAATAATCAGGGCGCGTTTCTGCACAGCCGCCAATGCGGTGGCAAGATTAATAGCCGTGGTGGTCTTGCCAACCCCGCCCTTTTGATTGGCGATGGCAATAACCCGGGGCTTACGGGTCGGTAGCAGGCCCGCAATGGCGGTGTTATCGGCGTTTGTAGTCATTGATCTGTAAAGCGATCCCTTCAGGGTCGGTCCAGCTAGGATGGGACCGATACTCTATATGCCACAGAGATTGGGATTTCGTCAATTCATCCTCCCACCGACGGCCCTTTAAAAACAGAGCTTCGGCACCTAGTTGCCGTACTTGATCAGCATAACCCAACAGACGGCCAAGTGGCGCACATGCACGCGAAGTGACAATACTCGCAGGTGGCCCATCATAGTCCTCGATGCGCTTTCTATGAACCACAGCGTCTGCCCCGGTTTCACGGATTGCCTGTCGCAAGAACTCAGCTTTATTCGAATCGCTTTCGATAAGATTAACCTGGGACTGACCAAGAATGGACAAAATGAGACCGGGAAACCCCGCCCCACTCCCCAAATCCGCAATGATGGCATCACGATTACAAATAAGCGGAATCAATTGAGCGGAATCGAGAAAATGTCGCCGCCAGATATCGTTCACCGTAGAGGGGCCGACAAGATTAAACCGTTTTTGCCATTTTTCCAACAACGCCGCATAACGCAGCAGCGCTTCACAAGCGTGATCGCTTGCATCGGTGCGCTCGCGAAAGTCATCAACGCTCAGCGGAGCTTCAACAGGCGTCATTTGATTCGGACTCGCAATGGTTAAATGGGGTCGACATTAGCAAATATTGTTTCACGTGAAACATTGCCCCGGTGTATTGCTGAATAACGTCAGGCAACGCGGCGACGCCCCTCACGACGAATGTGGGCCAGCAACACAGAAAGCGCCGCCGGAGTCATGCCTGAAATACGTGCCGCAGCACCCAACGTGGCAGGCCGGGCCAATTCGAGTTTACCGATAGCCTCCGTGGACAATCCAGCGATGCCGTTAAACGTCATGTCTTTTGGAATTTCAAGCGCCTCGTCCTTACGGAAAGCTGCAATATCCGCGTCCTGGCGCGCCAGATAACTAACATAGAGGCCTTCAATTTCAAGCTGACGAGCAATTGGATCCGAAATAGTGGCAAGTTCTGGCCACACCTGCCCCAGTCGCGCCATGGAAACATCCGGATAGGACAGCATATCCCAGGCGCTGCGCCGTGTGCCGTCCAGATTTACATCAATGCCTTGTTCGCGCAAAGCATTGGGCGTGGCGTTCAGGGCGCGAAGCTTGTCACGTCCGTCACAGAGTTCCGCGGTTTTCTGTAGAAATAATTGGTGACGCTCGGCACCAACGCAACCAACGCTCGAACCGATTTCCGTCAATCTCTGGTCTGCATTGTCGGCGCGAATGGAAAGTCTGTATTCGGCCCGCGATGTAAACATCCGGTACGGCTCTTTGGTACCGAGGTTCACCAAATCGTCGATCATCACGCCGATAAAGGCGTCTGCGCGATCGAGCACGAAGCTGTCCTGTCCGCCGCCAGCGCGCAACGCGGCGTTGATTCCTGCGATTACCCCCTGCCCTCCAGCCTCTTCATATCCTGTGGTACCGTTAATTTGACCGGCCAGAAACAGTCCTGTTACGGCGCAAGCCTCCAGCGTTGGATTAAGATCACGCGGATCAACGTAATCATACTCGATGGCATATCCCGGCTGCAGCATGGCCGCAGGTTCCAATCCCGGAATGGTTTTAAGCAGCTCAAGCTGAACCTCTTTCGGCAAAGAGGTGGATATGCCGTTGGGATAAACGGTGTGGTCAGTGAGTCCTTCCGGTTCCAGAAAGATTTGATGACGTTCGCGTTCAGCGAAACGAACGACCTTATCTTCAATGGAGGGGCAGTAACGCGGCCCCGTTCCATCAATCTGACCGGAATATATTGGTGCCCGATCAAGATTGGCGCGAATAAGATCGTGCGTTTTGGACGTCGTGCCCGTGATATGACACGAAATCTGCGGCGTGGCGATGCGCATAGTCATATATGAAAATGGTACGGGCGGGTCGTCCGGGGGCTGTGCCTCAAGCGCAGCCCAGTCAATTGTCCTGCCATCCAGTCGCGGCGGCGTGCCTGTCTTTAGGCGACCCATGGAAAAGCCCAACCGGCGCAGAGTGTAGGCCAAGGCTACGGCTGGCTTATCGCCCACGCGACCCGCAGGCAGGCGGGCTTCGCCAACATGGATCAGTCCACGTAAAAACGTTCCGCTGGTCACGATCACGGCACCCGCCTTGATCTCGCGCCCGTCGGCCAGAACGACGCCAACGACCCGGTTTTCGTGCGCGCCCACGACATCTTGCGTCATCAGGTCTTCGACCGAGGCTTCTTCGATCGCCAAATTCGGCGTTTCATGAACCTGACGCTGGACCGCTGCTTTATAAAGCGCCCGATCAGCCTGGGCACGTGGGCCATGCACGGCAGGCCCCTTGCTGCGGTTGAGCATACGGAACTGGATGCCGCCCTCGTCAATTGCACGGCCCATGATGCCGTCCAACGCATCGATTTCACGCACCAACTGCCCTTTTGCAAGGCCACCAATGGCCGGGTTGCATGACATTTCACCAATCGTATCGGCGCGGTGGGTGATCAGCAATGTGCGCGCACCCATGCGGGCAGCCGCAGCGGCCGCTTCGGTGCCAGCGTGCCCCCCTCCGATGACGATGACGTCCATGGTGTTGGTACTTTTCATTCAGTCAACAGTCCTGATGGTCCGCGTTTCTGCGCCACAAGTGGCGCTGTTGGGCGCTTTCTTACTCTGTCCTGTCGTAAACGGCAATCATCGCGCCGCGCGCGCAGTCTATATTGTTTCACGTGAAACAATCTGCAAGGGGCCGCCCGCCTCGTATCAGATCATTTCCCGATACAGAACTCACTGAAGATAACATCAAGCAAATCCTCAACGCCGACCTGGCCAACGACACGACCGAGCTCACGCATGGCGAGGCGCAGGTCCTCAGCCCACAACTCAGCACCCTGGACCTCAAGAGCGCGCGCCAGATGTGCCGCGCAGGCCGTAAAGGCCTCGCGATGTCGAGCGCGCGTTACGACAGAACCAGAAAAAGTGCCGTATTGCTCGGCCAACATCGTTTCGAGCGTCTGCATAAGCCCTTCGATGCCCTCGCCTGTTTTTACTGAAATACCCAGCAACGTGGTATTGCAAAGCTGGTATGGGCCGGCACCGCTCATGGCGTCTGTTTTATTAAGCAGGCCAATGGTACTATCGCCCGCAGACATTATGTCTGCGCTTATGTCGTCGATCTGCGGCCATGATTTACCATCAAACATAACGACCCGCACGTCCGCGCCCTCTGCCGCCTTGCGAGCGCGGCGAATACCCTCCTGCTCTACGACATCCCCGCTTTCGCGCAGGCCAGCCGTATCTGAAACAACAACAGGGTAGCCTGCAATATCCATGTGGACTTCGATAATGTCGCGCGTGGTACCTGCATGTTCCGACACGATGGCGGCGTCACGCCTGGCAAGCAGATTAAGCAGGCTCGACTTACCTGCGTTAGGCGGGCCGACAATAGCAACACGGATACCGTCACGAATACGTTCCCCCCGGCGGCCGTCATCAAGGCTACGCATGATGTCTGTGCGCACCGAAACAATTGCGTCTCGTGCGTTATCATCAAGAATGTCTGGCAGGTCTTCATCGGAAAAATCGATGGTGGCCTCCATGTGCGCCAGCGCATTGATCAACCGCGAACGCCAATCCAGACACAGCGCGCCCAGTTCGCCCTCCATCTGGCGCACAGCCTGGCAGCGCTGCGCCTCGGTTTCCGCAGCGATCAGGTCCGCAAGGCCCTCGGCTTCACTCAAATCAAGCTTGGCGTTATCGAAAGCCCTGCGGGTAAATTCACCGGGCTCCGCCATGCGCAGGCCCGCCATGCCCTGTAGTGCATCCAAAACGGCCATAACCACCGCACGGCCACCATGTGTATGAAGTTCAACACAATCTTCGCCGGTAAAACTGGACGGGCCAGGAAACCAGGCCGCCATGGCTTCGTCAATAATGTCACTGGCGCCATCCGGTCGGCTAAACCGGTAACGCGACAATTTGCGAGGCTCAGGCAGCTCGTCGCGATCGGTCAAGGCGCGTAGCGCCTCGCCTGCTTGCGGTCCCGAAACACGAATGACGGCAACGCCAGCAGGCGGAAGGCCGGAAGACAGCGCATAAATCGTCTCGTTGCTCATGCGAAAGACAGCCGATTCGGCTGCGCAACAAGATCGATTCGGGTAGTTACCATATTTTGTGCCATCAATAAGGCCTATATACTATATATCTGATATTATTGATCTTCTGGCTTCAGCATCAAGCGATCCACTCGCCCGCCGTCGCGCACATGCGCGTTCAAAACTTCATCAACATCCGCCGTGGTTTGGCAGGTGTACCAAACGCCCTCGGGATAGATCACAACCGTAGGCCCCCGTTCACAGCGATCAAGGCACCCCGCCGCGTTAATACGAACACCATCAAGCCCCATTTCCTTGGCCTTGGCCTTCATGTAGGAGCGCAGCTCGACAGAACCGCGATGCGAGCATGATCCGCGTGGATGCCCGTCGGGCCGCTCGTTGGTGCAAAAAAAGACATGCTGGCGATAATAGGCTTCGGGGTCTTTCGTATCTTGATCGGTACTCACTGAATTTCCTTTTTCATTTTTGCTGTTTTCAGGTTTCATCCTTACCGGACGTGCCGGAGCTGCCCGCCATTTGTGCCCAAAAGGTCTTTTGCAATTGTTCCATGCTCTGCGCTCCGACAGGAAACCATGTCTTCATCATGCTATCGGGATCCATTGCATTGAGGTTGGCACGCAGGCGTGCCTCAACCTCGTCCAGCATGGATGCGTGGAGTTCGCTTACATCCGGCAAGCCAAGAAAGGCTCGCGCTTCCTCCGGCGAGCAGTCGATATCAATCGTAACTTTCATGTTCCCTCCTCTGCGCACGCTACATAACCGTCGCGTTGCGCCCGGTTTAGCAAAAACATCTGTGGTTGCAACCCTTGTAACACGATGCCAACGTAACAAGATTAGAAGCACATTTGTCGGACGGCAACGCCCGCAACATAAGCCCACCAGATATCCGGCCCGTCCGCATGCCTGTTGTCCAGACCAAGAGATTGCATCAGCCCGCCAATGACAAAAAATCGTCTCGCCGAAGAAACCAGCCCCTACCTGCTACAGCATAAAGACAACCCCGTACACTGGCAGCGTTGGGACGAGGCCGCCCTTACGCGCGCGCGCGACGAAGACAAACCCATCCTGCTCTCCATAGGATACTCAGCCTGTCACTGGTGCCACGTCATGGCACACGAAAGCTTCGAAAACGATGACATCGCCGCCATTATGAACGAGCGCTTCATCAACGTAAAAGTTGACCGTGAAGAACGGCCTGATCTCGACGCCGTTTATCAGGCCGCGCTAAGCATGCTTGGGGAACAAGGCGGCTGGCCGTTGACCATGTTCCTGACCGCAGACGGCACGCCGTTCTGGGGCGGCACGTATTTCCCGCCAACCTCCCGGTACGGACGGCCCGGGTTTTCAAGCATCCTGTCCCAGATCGCAGAAGTGCATCACAACGAGCGCGCCAAGGTCGAACAGAACGCCGGCGCGCTTGGCGCTGCGTTGCGTGAGTTTGGCAAGGCAAGCACCGATGGCGCGCTCAACCCCGATATGTTGCAGCAAGCAGCTGCCTCGGCCTTACAGATCATCGACTTCCAAAAAGGTGGCACATCGGGTGCGCCAAAATTTCCCCAGCCTACCCTGTTCCGGTTTCTATGGCAGGCCGCCCTGGACGGCGGGCCCGATCAATTGCGTACAGCCGTGACATTAACACTGGGGCAAATCTGTCAGGGCGGTATCTACGATCATCTGGGCGGTGGCATCGCGCGTTATTCCGTCGATGCCAACTGGTTGGTGCCGCACTTTGAGAAGATGCTCTATGACAACGCTCAATTCGTCGAATTGATGAGCGACGTATGGATGGAAACGAAGGCGCCTCTCTACCGCACCCGTGTGCATGAAACCATTGACTGGATGCTGCGTGACCTACGCGCCGAGCATGCAGATGAATTTGCCCTGGCCAGTGCGTATGATGCCGACAGTGAAGGTGTTGAAGGCAAGTACTATGTCTGGAGCATGGCTGAAATCACTGAGACTCTGGGTGATGACGCCGCCTTATTTGCCGAAGCTTATGATATCACCGAGCACGGCAATTGGGAGGGCGCGAACATCCTCAACCGTCACCTCAATGACGTTGATGGCACCGCAGACAGCGAGGGCCGCGCACAGATACTCGCAGACTGTCGCAACAAGCTGCTTGGCATCCGCGGCAAGCGCGTGCCGCCAATGCGCGATGACAAGGTATTGGCCGATTGGAATGGTCTGGCAGTCGCCGCGCTGGTGCGCGCCGCAACCGTATTCGATGAACCATCGTGGATTGAGGCAGCCAAAAGCATCTTTGCTTTCGTCAAAGACAACATGGGCATTGGCGAGCGGCTTTACCACACGTGGTGTGCCGGACAGGCAAGCCATGGCGCTGTCATTGACGATTACGCCAACATGTCGCGCGCCGCACTGTTGCTCTATCAGGCCACCGGCAATGATGGCTATCTGGAGAGCGCTCGCACTTGGACGACGCAAGCAGATCACCATTATTGGGACGGAGAAAATGGCGGCTACTTTCTTGCTGCTGACGACACTCCCGGTCTGATCGTGCGCACCAAACCGATTTTCGATAATGCAACGCCAAGCGGCAACGGTACCATGCTAGAGGTCCTCGCACGACTTTACCTGATCACGGGTGACGCAGCTTATCGCGAGCGCGCCGATGACCTTGTCCGAGCGCTCGCGCCGAGCGACCCGCGCGGGCTCATGAACCAGCCCTCACTGGCCATTGGTTTCGGTATTTTACAATCGGGACAACAGATCGTCATCGTTCTACCCGAAGGCAGCGAAATCGCCACAGATGCACTATACCGCGCAGCCATACGCCACGCCTCATCCGACGCGGTGGTATACCCTGTATCAGACGCACAGGTTCTGCCGGCTGAGCATCCAGCAAATGGCAAAACCACCATTGACGGACATGCCACTGCCTATATCTGCCGTGGCTCCGTATGCGGGTTACCCATCACCGAGACTGACGCTTTGATTGCCAATCTCACCACCTCGGTTTAAACGCGCGCAAAATTTTCAAGATCAGGCACCGAAGCGCGCCATCCCGGCAATTCATCCAAACGCGATAACCAGCCAACAATATTCCGGTAGCGCTCGACCGGCACTGCGGCAGGCTTTAAAAAAGCAGCAAATGCCCCAAGGGCAAAGTCAGCTGCACTGACTGCCTCGCCCAGAATAAAGGATTTGCCCGCAAGGGCAGTATCAAGGACTGGCGCTGCCTGCTGGAAGCCCGCCTTGGCGATTGCCAAAGCACGCTTGTCTGTCTCGCCACGTCCGGCGAGCGGCTTGATAACCTTCTCCCAGACATAGCCGCCAACAGAGCGATTAAAATGGTTTGTCTCCCAAAACAGCCACGACATCATTTCCGCATGAGCGTCAGGACTTTCAGGGACGAGATCTCCTTTACCAAAGCGCGCTCCTAAATAGTACAGAATAGAGTTTGATTCCCAGATTGAGTGCCCGCCATAGCTTAATACAGGCACCTTACCGTTAGGATTCATCTCCAGGAATGCTGGCGTTGATAACGCGCCAGAACGCACGTCAAGCCGCACGATCTCAACCTCTTGCTCGATTCCTAGGTGGTAAACAGCCGCGAGTGCTTTGCGGGCATTCGGTGATCCTTCAAAAACATACAGCTTCATCACACGCGCTCCATTCACTTGCATTTTGCAAGTGGCAGCATAATGCGCTTACTTTCTTTTTGCAAGTTACGTGGAAATATCGGAAAATACCTGACGGTATCCGCACTATAGCCACGGTACAAAACAACAGGATTTTGGATTACTCCGATGCGATCTCCGTGCCCCATTACAAATACGCTAGATATGGTTGGTGATCGATGGAGCCTGATTATCATGCGTGACATACTTTTTTTCGAAAAATCCACGTACAGCGAATTTCAGGCTTCGCCTGAAGGCATATCCACCAATATTCTCGCGGCACGCCTATCGCGCCTTGAGGGCGAAGGCCTTATCACAAAGACGCCCTATCAATCCACGCCTGTACGATATGCCTACGCGGCAACGGCAAAAGGAGAGTCGTTGCGTCCAGTGCTGCGCAAAATTGCTGCATGGGGACTAAAGAATATTCCGGGGACCGCCATACCAAACTCCTCATCGAAGGCCTAGCTCAAGTCGCGAACAACGCCTACCTCTTTTCATACCGAGCGACACAACATAAGCTATCGCAATGGCGCACCTTTCACTCAACACACCTGTTGGTATCCTGACCCTGTTCGAAACCAATGGCGCGTTAAGCGTCGTTGAATGGGGCCGCGCACCCGAGGGTGAAAGTGCGCCAGTGCTCGAAGAAGCTGCCGCGCAATTGCGCGCGTATTTCAAGGGTTCATTACGCACCTTCGATTTACCGCTTGATCCGCAAGGGTCTGACTTTCAAAAAGCCGTTTGCCGTGAGATGTCATGTATCGCCTACGGTACGACAACAACCTATGGCGCAATCGGCAAGGCGCTTGGCAAGCCTGCCCAGCCCGTCGGCGGGGCATGTGGGCGCAACCCCATTTCCATCATCATACCCTGCCACCGCGTGCTTGCTGCAAACGGCGCCATGACTGGATATTCCGGCGGGGATGGTATCGAGACAAAAACATGGCTGTTACGCCACGAAGGCGTCATTGCAGCCTGATAATCAAACAGTGAGGGTATTATGACCAAAGCCATTCAAATCCATAAAAACGGTGCCGCAGGCGTTCTACGCTACGAAGATATTGATGTCGGCAAGCCAAAACGTGGCGAAGCCCGCGTCGCCAATTCGGCCATTGGCCTGAACTATATCGATGCCTATGTGCGCAGCGGCGCTTATCCTGTGCCAGGGTTCCCGTCTGGGCTGGGCTTTGAGGGCGCAGGCGTTGTCACCGCCATTGGCGCCGGGGTTAAAAAGGTCAAGGTTGGCGACCGCGTTGCTTATTGTGTCGGTCCACTCGGTGCATATGCAGAAGAACGCATCATGCCCGCAGACCGGCTGGTCAAGTTACCTAAGGATATTGACGATCAAACAGCCGCCGCCATCATGCTCAAGGGCCTGACTGCGCACTACCTGATCCGCCGAACCTACAAAGTTAAAAAGGGTGATATTGTGCTTTTCCATGCCGCCGCTGGCGGCGTTGGATTGATCGCCTGTCAATGGATGAAAGCGCTTGGCGCACAGGTCATTGGCACAGTGGGCTCAGACGCGAAAGCCAAGCTGGCTAAGAAAATGGGCTGCACCTGGACCATCAATTACAACAAGGAAGACTTCGTCGAGCGGGTTAAAAAAATCACCAAAGGCAAAGGCGTCCCCGTGGTTTACGACAGCGTCGGCAAAGCAACCTTCGACAAATCACTCGACTGTCTCAGCCCGCTCGGCACCATGATACTGTACGGTGCCGCATCGGGACCTGTTGCCCCGGTTGATCCGCAGGCACTCGCCAAGCGCGGTTCGCTGTTCCTGACTCGCCCGACAATCTTCACCTACTGCGCGGCACGCGATGATCTCGTCAAAGGTGCACGCGAATTGTTCAAGGTTGTGGCATCAGGTGACGTCAAGATCCAGATCGGTCAGACGTTCGCGCTCAAAGACGCTGCGAAGGCCCACCGTGCTCTGGAAGGCCGCAAGACCACAGGATCGACCATCTTGATCCCCTGACGGCCACGAAAAGCTGTCTGAGGCACAAAAGAAAACCGCCCGACAATGTGTCGGGCGGTTTTTATATGCGTAACGCTTTTTCGTCGGTTCCGATCAAGTGTTCATGGAATCGAAGAAATCGTCATTGTTTTTGGAATGCTTCAGTTTGTCGAGCAGGAACTCCATGGCATCTGTTACGCCCATGGGCATCAGGATACGGCGCAGGACCCACATCTTCGAAAGCGTGCCCTTCTCGACCAGCAGTTCTTCCTTACGCGTACCAGACTTGGTAATGTCAATGGCAGGCCAGGTGCGCTTATCTGAGAGCTTACGATCCATGATGATTTCAGAGTTACCAGTACCCTTGAATTCCTCAAAAATAACCTCGTCCATACGCGAACCGGTATCGATCAGCGCCGTGGCGATGATGGTCAGCGAACCACCTTCCTCGATGTTACGCGCAGCACCAAAGAAACGTTTGGGACGCTGCAGCGCATTGGCATCCACACCACCGGTCAGAACCTTGCCTGACGACGGCACAACCGTGTTGTAGGCACGCGCCAGTCGGGTAATGGAATCCAGCAGAATGACAACGTCACGTTTGTGCTCGACCAGACGCTTGGCTTTTTCCAAAACCATGTCGGTGACCTGTACGTGGCGGGTAGCCGGCTCATCAAAGGTTGAGCTTACGACCTCGCCTTTTACCGAACGCGCCATATCCGTGACCTCTTCGGGGCGCTCATCAATGAGCAGCACAATGAGATAACAATCAGGATGGTTTTCCGCGATGGAGTGGGCAATGTTTTGCAGCATCACCGTCTTACCGGTGCGCGGTGGTGCAACCAGCAAGGCGCGCTGGCCTTTACCAATAGGACAAATCAAATCCAGAACCCGGTGGGTGGGATCCTTGAGCTCAGGGTTTTGCAGTTCCAGCGTCAGGCGCTCATCAGGATAAAGCGGCGTCAGGTTATCGAAATTCGTGCGGTGGCGAACCTGGCCGGGATCTTCAAAGTTAATTTGATTAACCTTGAGCAGGGCAAAATACCGTTCGCCTTCTTTGGGCGAGCGAATTTCACCTTCCACCGTATCACCCGTGCGCAAACTGAAACGGCGCACCTGACTCGGCGAAACATAAATATCATCAGGACCAGGCAGATAGTTCGCTTCCGGACTGCGCAGGAACCCGAAACCATCCTGCAAGACCTCAAGTACGCCATCGCCGTAAATCGCCACGCCGTTTTCAGCAAGCTTCTTGAGAATGGCGAACATCATGTCCTGCTTGCGTAGCGAGCTCGCATTTTCGATTTCAAGCTCTTCGGCATAAGCCAAGAGGTCAGCTGGCGATTTTGTCTTAAGTTCCTTGAGATTCATGGCGGTTCTTTTCGACTACGAGGTCCAGAACTGAAGCTGGATCGAAGGTGGGACTGGAAAGGCTTGACGTAACCTGAGACCCGCCAAGCGAGTCACGGGCATTTCCACGGACGGGAAAACTTGCAGGAAGCTTTTGAAAAAGGGCCGTAAATTGATGTGATGTGCACACAAGTAGCGAAGATGGAAATCGAAGTCAAATAAAGATTCTGAGCATCCCTATATGTTGGGGGCGCTATGTGAAAGAATACTAGAACGGCTTTAGAACCGCCAAAATAACGATCGCGATCATCAGCACGGTCGGCACTTCGTTCATAGCGCGGAAAAAAGATTGTGGCCGGGTGTTGCGGTCCTCGGCAAAGGCGCGCCGCCAGGAACTCATCACCATGTGGTTTATAATCAAGCCAACCACACACGCGAGCTTAAGATAAAGCCACGCTTCCTGCCACACCGATGGTGGTTGGTTTAGCGCCAGAGGAATACCAAACGCGAGCGATGCCAGCATGGCCGGGTTCATGATCGCGCGCATGAGGCGCCGCTCCATGACCTTGAAGGTCTCGGACTGCTGGCTGCCGGAATCACATTGGGTGTGATAGACGAACAACCGCGGCAAATAGAGCAAACCCGCCATCCACGCAATAACGCTGATAATATGACCAGCCTTAAGCCACGCGGCCGCTTCCGCCGACAGATCGATACTCCACATATCCAAGATTAGCAGCCCTATTCTAGTTTGCCGCCTTTAGCGGACATTGTGTTAATCGCGTTGAGCACACCCGCTCACCCTGTTCGATGCACATGGTGCCGCCTGTCTCACCATTACGCAACATTTGCATAACCATATCGCTCAAACCTGCGATAAAATGCGTGTTTACACCGACGGCAGGAACACGTTGATAACCCACAACACCCAATCCAAGCGCCAATTCACGATATTCAATATCAAGTTCTACCAGCGTTTCAGAATGCTCTGATACAAAGGCCACCGGAACAACCATGACCGCAACATTGTCTTTTGCTGCACGACTAAGCTCATCTTCCGTAGACGGCCCGATCCATTCCAAACGACCGACCCGGCTTTGATAGCAAATACTCCAGTCAAAGCCCGTAAGGCCACGGTCTTGCAGTCGCGCTACCAATGCATTGCACGTCAACTCCACGTGGGCCTGATATGGATCGCCTTTGGCAATAATTTTTTTTGGCAGCCCGTGAGCTGAAAACAGGATGCGCGGCATCTCAGGTAAATTAAGCCTGGATTCCATAGCTTCAGAAATGAGTTCACACTGCGCTTCAATCCAACCCGGTTGTACAGGATAACAACATACCGCGCTGGTCTGTACATCCAATCCAACAGCCGTGCTTGCACGCTTCCATTCCTTCATGGAAGAACCTGTGGTCGTCATGGAATACTGTGGATAGAGCGGCAATAGAACAACACGATCAGGCGCAAAATCACGTACCTTCTCAGCGGTTTCCAAACTCATCGGATGCCAATATCGCATGGCGATAAAGGTTTTAAATTCCTGAGCCGGATCACGCCGCGTTAATTCTTTGGTTAAAGCTTTTCCCTGTTCACGCGTGAGCTCCAACAGGGGGGAACGGCCACCCAAATGTTTGTAAATCTCGCACGCCGTAGATTTTCGCCGCGTTGAAATAAGCCGTGCTAAAACCCACCGAAAAGGGTTGGGCAAAGAAATAATATCCCGATCGTTGAACAAATTGAACAAAAACGGTTCAACAGCATCAAGGCTATCGGGTCCTCCCAAGTTGAATAATATTACAGCCGTTTTGGTCATCGGTCTGTCCCTAACGGCTTAGCGGTCATCAATCAACGTTTGCTCTGACGAACAAGTTCAACAACACGCGCCACATGTTCAGGCGGTGTGTGTGGCACAATACCGTGGCCTAAATTAAAAATGAAAGGCCCACTACCCAATGTTTTTACTATTCTCAGAACCGTTTCATCCAATGCTTGGCCGCCAGCAACCAATAGCTGATTATCAAGATTTCCCTGCAAGGTTGCCAATGGCTGTAACGTATCGCGCGCCCATGCCAATGGTGCATTGGCGTCAAGGCTGACGCCCGATACACCGGTTTCACGAACATATTCGGCCGCCATCAAACCGCTGCCACGCGGAAAACCGATAATGGGAATATCGGGATACTTTGCGCGCACCCCAGCAACGATTTTTTTTGTTGGCTCAATTGACCAGCGTCGAAATTGATCCTCCGATAAAACACCCGACCAGCTATCAAATAGCTGTAGAACTTCAACGCCATTATCAACCTGGGCAATCAGATAATTTGTTGTTGCCTCAACAATCATATCGATCAGGGTCGCAAATGTTTCTGGCTCTCGGTAAGCCCAGCTCCGTGCTGTACCACCATCGGTTCCACCACGACCTTCAACCATATAAATCGCAATGGTCCATGGGCTGCCAGCAAATCCAATCAGGGTTTTATCTTCGGGAAGCTCCGCACGAAGACGCCGAATGGTTTCAAAAACTGGAGACAGATGATCGAGAACAGGTTCAACGCTCAATGCTTTCAGATCATCAATACATTGCACGGGCTCCAACACGGGTCCCTCGCCCTGACGAAACGCAACGTCCTGACCCATAGCGTCGGGAATAACCAAAATATCACAAAACATGATGGCAGCATCGAAATCATAGCGCCGAATAGGTTGATGGGTAACTTCAACGGCTAAATCTGGCGTGTAGCAAAAATTCAGAAAATTCTCTGCCTGAGAACGAACTTCCCGATATTCTGGCAAATATCGTCCAGCCTGACGCATTAACCAGATTGGTGGGATGTCGAGTGTCTCTCCATTGAGCGCGCGAATGAGTCGTTTATCTGCAGTTTTCATGGGTGATATTTCATCGAAAAGGAATAAGGAAGGAGGCCCTTATCAATAACATTAATATATAGATAAAAAAGGTAGTTGTTGTTGTAGTAGGGCGGGAGTCGGGGATAATTTGTTATCAACATGTTTTTCCAGTGTTGGATATCATTACTTTGGTATCTGGGATGAAATGCGGGAAAACTGTTTATTAAAATACTCAAACACTGCAATACCAATAGAATTTGATGATGTGTCGTCCTGTGAATAGTGTGGATACAACGGTTTTTGAAGGCCATTAATCAAATGAATTCAGTGGTGTGGATTATGTAATTAACATGCGCATATCTGCCCTATCTGTTTTCGGCGATCTGTGTGTGGCATGATGAAAATGTAAAAACAGTAAGTTATCCCCAAGCTATTCCATCGTTTTTATCAAGGGTTATACAACGTGACGACCATGCATTTACATTTGGTTTCTGATTCAACGGGTGAGACCGTTAGTCATGTTGCGCGCGCTTCTTTTGTGCATTTCGACGATGTTCAGGTCGAGGAGCATTTATGGTCTATGGTTCGTTCCGAGCGACAGGTCATCGATATTTTACATAAAATTGCCGAAAAGCCCGGGTTTGTTCTCTACACGCTGGTTGACCCAGTTGTTCAGATCCCATTGGAAAAGGGTTGTCGTGATCTGAAAGTGCCATGTGTTTCAGTTTTGCAGCCGATTGTAGATAATTTACGCACGTATCTTGGTCAGGAAGGACATGCACGCCCCGGTGGGCAGCATGTTCTGGATGCAGAGTATTTTGAACGCATTGCTGCTATGGACTACGTGCTAAGCCATGATGATGGTCAGTCCACGCAAACACTTGATGATGCGGACATTATTTTAGTTGGTGTATCGCGTACATCGAAAACACCAACCTGCATTTATCTCGGAAACAGAGGTATAAAAGCCGGGAATGTACCACTTGTTCCAGGCAGTGAGTTGCCGCCTGAATTATTGAATGTTGAAAAACCATTGATTATCGGCCTGACGAAAGACCCAAAACGGTTGGTTCAGATTCGCCGTCAGCGTTTGAAAATGTTGAAACAGAACGAAGATACGGATTACGTGGATTTGGAAATGGTTTCGAAGGAAATTAATGATGCGCGTCGATTATTTACCAGCCAGAACTGGCCGGTTATCAATGTCAGCCGCAAATCCATTGAGGAAACTTCGGCAACCATTATTCAGCTGCTGACCCGACGGAATGAGGGTGCCTAATCTGAAACAGCCAGTAGAATTTATTCTCGCATCAGCCAGTGCGGCGCGCCAACGTGTTTTAAGTGACGCGGGGCTCAAATTTAAAGTCGACCCTTCTGATGTTGATGAAAATATCATCAAAAGCGAGGGCCTTCGCAATGGCGCAATACCCGCTGAAATAGCTATGGAGTTAGCGTGCGAAAAGGCACGCAATGTATCAGCACGCCATTCCGACGTGATTGTTGTTGGCGCTGATCAGACACTCGACTATCAAGGTCAGCTATACGATAAACCCGTGAATATAGATGCTGCACGCAAGCAACTGAACGAACTTGTGGGGCAAACCCATACGCTGCATAGCGCGTTGGCTGTGGTGCGCGACGGGGTGGTTTTGTGGCACCACGTAGAAGATGCGCACCTGACCATGCGTAAAATAGACGAGACATTTATAGATGATTATCTGGCAGCGGTTGGACCAGACGTTCTGACGTCGGTGGGCTGTTATCATATTGAAGGCCTAGGCGCGCAATTATTTGAGCGCATTGACGGCGACCATTTCACCATCCTTGGCCTTCCCCTGCTGCCCTTTCTGGGATTTATGCGGCAGGCGGCATTTCTTGCATAACACACTTCGCGATTGACCCGGGGCATAGCGAGACGGCACTTTCAGCATGACCGGGGCTATATATAATAATGAAAATATTAGAGCGGAGACATTCAGTCATGAGCATTAGCGCAAAGGCACGGCTTGCAGGAGTCATGGGATGGCCAGTGGGTCACTCCCTGTCGCCGCGCCTGCACGGCTTTTGGCTCGATCAAAATGGTATTGATGGCGCGTATGTTCCACTTGCCGTGCGTCCAGAGGATGCTGCACAAGCCATTGCCATGTTGCCACGTATGGGGTTCCGCGGCCTCAACGTGACGGTGCCGCACAAGGAAACAGCGCTCAATGCCGTCGATAGTGTTGATGATCTGGCGCGCAGGGTCGGTGCGGTTAACACCATCACCTTTGATGAAAACGGTAAGAGCCGAGGAACCAATACGGACGGGTTTGGCTTCATAGAGAACATTCGACAGACTTTGCCAGATATAGACTTTACCACTGGTCCGGCAACAGTGCTCGGCGCGGGTGGCGCTGCGCGTGCGATTGCGGTCGCACTTTGCGATGCGGGCGTGCCCGAGGTGCGCATTATCAATCGCACGACCGAACGTGCGCAGGCGCTGGTTAATGATATTGGCGGGGCGCTGTGTGCCGTTGCGTGGGATGAACGCGAAAACGCACTGGGCGACAGTGTGTTGGTTGCGAACACGACTACGCTGGGCATGGTTGGACAGCCGCCCCTTGAAATCAGCCTTGAAAATTTGCCAGTTGGGGCATGCGTTACCGATATTGTTTATGCGCCATTAATGACGCCCCTTCTGCAGGCAGCCGAACAGCGCGGCAATCCCATTGTCGACGGTATTGGTATGTTATTGCATCAGGCGCGCCCCGGCTTTGAAGCTTGGTTTGATTGCGCCCCGAGCGTTAGTGGCGAATTGCGTGCCCACGTTTTGGGTGGCATGGGTTAAGTCATGGTAATACTCGGCCTGACCGGATCAATTGGTATGGGAAAGACAGCTGCTTCCTGTGCGCTTCGACGTCTCGGCGTGCCGGTGCATGATTCCGACGCTGCAGTACACGCCCTTTTTAATAAGGGCGGCGAGGCCGTTGCTACGATTGAGGCGCGGTTTCCCGGCACGACGATGGGTGGTCTAGTCGACCGTGTAAAATTAGGCGCGCAGGTTTTTGGCGACGACGAGGCGATGCATGATCTGGAAGGCATTGTTCACCCCTTGGTGCAGGTTCGCCAGCGGGCTTTTATTGCACGCAATGCACGCACAGGTATCGGTCTGGTTGTTCTTGATATTCCGCTGCTCTACGAAACGAGCGCGCAGCAGCGCTGTGATTTTGTAGCTGTGGTCTCGGCCCCGAACTTTGTGCAGTCGGCGCGCGTTTTGGCGCGCCCGGGCATGAGCGATGAAAAGTTCCAGTCCATCCTGGCGCGCCAGATGCCGGATATAGAAAAACGCCGCCGCGCAGACTTTGTTATATCCACAGGACTTGATCGTGCGCACGCCTTGAAACAGATTATCGAAATTGTCAGAGTGCTGCGAGGCTGTCGCGGCAGCGTTTGGCTGCCGGGTATTCCCGGTGCGCAGCAATTTGATACTTCAGGAAGTCATTATGCGTGAAATTGCTCTAGATACAGAAACAACCGGCCTTGATCCCAAGAGCGGCGATCGCATCGTTGAGATTGGCTGTGTTGAGCTCGACAATCACATGCCGACCGGTAAAACCTATCACCAATACATCAATCCCGAGCGTGACATGCCCGAAGGGGCGTTTGCAGTACACGGTTTATCGGAAGAGTTTCTTGTCACTCATCCTGTATTTGCAGACGTGGCGGAGCAATTTTTAGAATTTGTCGGTGACGCGACGTTGATTATTCATAACGCTGATTTTGATATGGGGTTTTTAAACGCCGAGCTGAAAACGCTTGGGATGGTAGAACTGCCGCGCGAACGCGCAACGGACACCGTCCGGATGGCGCGCGATAAATTTCCCGGCGCACGTGCAAACCTTGATTCCCTGTGTCAGCGTTTCGGTATTGATAATTCAGACCGCGAACTACACGGTGCGCTGAAGGATGCGCGCCTGTTAGCAGACGTGTATCTGGAATTGATCGGTGGACGGCAGCCTGACCTTGAACTTAAAGCTGAGAAGCAGGCCGCCGCACAGGTTGGCGAACGCCAGTTTCGCGAGCCGCGTGCGCATGCACCATCAAGCGACGAGCTTGATGCGCATGAAGCGTTTGTCGGTCGCCTTGAAGGTTCGCTTTGGAATAATTAGGCGTCTGTTTCGGCGTCTTGTTGCTCACTGTCCTGCGCCACGCCCTGCCGGTACATTTCAACAAAATCGAGCGGATTGAGCATGAGCGGAGGGAACCCGCCATCGCGGCTGACATCGGCAATGATATTGCGCGCGAAGGGAAACAGCAGCCGCGGGCACTCGATCAGTAGCACGGGCCGCAGATGTTCTTCTGGCACATTGACGGCAAACAATCCGCCATATGTAAGTTCAATAATGAATGCGACGTCATCGTTTGATTTACAGGCAGCGTTGATGATCAGTACGACTTCGTACGTGTTTCCTTCAATTTTGCCAGCGCGGACATCCACATTGATTTGAATATCAGGTGACTCGTCTTGTTGTGTGGTGAAAACACCCGGTGTAGACGGGGCCTCAAAAGACAGGTCTTTGATATATTGAGCTGAAATGGTGACTGGCGGTCCCGCCTGTTCGGATGTGGCGGTGCTCTCGGGGGTGGCTTCGGTGTCCGTGCTCATTGCGGTCTATTCCTTAAATTTAATCGGTCGCGATGTTTGGATAATAACATCAGCGTGGCTGGATTGTTGGCTATCATGTATCGCGAAGCGCGACAACCTTAGCGCGACGGAAGGGCTTTATTTCGGCCCAATTTGTGGTTTGTCATTATTGCTGTCCGGGCGTGCATCTTGTCCGGGTTCGACCTCTTCGAATTCGCCGTCAATGACGGGGCCGTTTCCGGTCGGGTTTTGAGTGGGCCGGCGGCCTTGCGCATGCAAACCCTGAACCTTGCCAGAGCGGATTAAGTGGTTTGCGATCAGGCTGGCCAGCATGCGGCGGAGCGGGGAAACGAGCAGGCAGAAACCGACCGCATCGGTGATAAAGCCCGGCGTTAACAGCAAGGCGCCGGCAACCAACAGGCAAAGTCCATCAAACACTTCACTGACGGGCAGCTCATTGCGCTGCAGGCTTTCCTGCACCCGGCGGATCACACTCAAGCCCTGAATACGTAAAAAAGCCGTTCCGATGATGGCGGTCAGAATGACAGCGCCAATGGTTGGCCATAGACCGAATTGGTCACCAGCTTCGATGAATACTGCGATTTCTCCGATGGGAACTGCTACCATCAGGGTCAATAGTATCAAGCCCATGCTTGCCCTTTGTCTCTGATCCGCCTATCTACCGAGGGTAGTTTTAAACGATATAATATGTTCGTGGCGCGCTTTCGGCGTAAGCTTGCAAAACGCCTTCACTATGAGTGTTTAACGCAGGGCACGAACGTGGTCCAGCAATGGACATGCAGGAGATTTAAGTAATTATGGGAAACGGCTTTCAGTTCATTGATATCATCCTGTTTGCGATGATTGCCGCCTTTCTGATTTTTCGCCTACGAAATGTTCTGGGTAAGCGCGATGGTCATGAGGGCGGCCACCACGACCACCTTGGACAGCGCAACGGCGACAGCAAAAACCCCGCCAACGAAGACGATGATAACGTGGTGCAGCTGAACGGGCACGAGCGTGACGAGGCCTCGTGGGCTGATGAAGATGACGAGACCGGATCTGAAGATCAGCAACAGCCTGTGGTAGAGGCCGATCCAATTGCAGACGGTATTGCAAAAATCCGTAAGCTGGACCCGTCCTTTGATGGCGAAGGGTTCGTTAATGGCGCACGCTCGGCGTTCGAGATGATCCTGTCAGCGTATGCTGCAGGTGACACAACGACTTTGAAAAACCTTCTGAGTGCAGATGTTTACGGAAACTTTTCACAAGCTATTCGTGAGCGTGAGCAAGTTGGCGAGGTGCTTGAAGATACGCTGGTCGATATCATGGGTGCAGATATCGTTGAGGCTTACACAGAAGGCCGTCAGGCGCTCGTTACCATTAAGTTCCGTAGCGAGCAGGTCAATGTGACCCGTGATGAAAGTGGCGACGTTGTTGACGGCAACCCCAGTGCGATTATTTCTGTGACGGACTTTTGGACCTTTGCCCGTGACACCCGATCACGTGACCCGAACTGGAGCCTGGTTGCTACCAGCAGCTTGGACTAACCCCATGCGCGTGCTGGCATTGATAACGCTGGTTTCTCTGCTTGCTGCATGTGCGCCTGCATCTTTATCGTTTCCAGTGGTCTCAAAATTTCCTGAATCGTCCATTAAGGCCGAGGGCGACAACCCCCTTGCGCTACGGCAAATGCCGTTTAATCGCCTGCCGGGTTGGGACGCTTCGGACCTGAAGGGCGTATTGCCAGCCTTTATGGCATCGTGCGAAAGACTGCGCCCGCAACCGGCTACACGACAGATGGGCGCTTTGAAAGAATTCGGCACTGTGGCGGATTGGGTCTCTTTGTGTGATGACCTTGCGGCGCAATCCCACCAAAGCAATAGCGCGATACGGTATTTCTTTGAAACGCGGTTTCGGGCGTATCTGGTTTACAATGAAGATAATCCAAGTGGGCTGTTTACCGGATATTATGAAGCACAATTAAACGGCTCATGGACACCGGGTGGCGCATATAACGTTCCGCTTTATGCGCGCCCTGATGATTTAATTTCTGTTGATCTGGGCGATTTCCGCTCTGAGCTCGCTGGAACGACAATTGCCGGACGTATCGTAGGCAATGCTTTTGAGCCCTACCCCGACCGCGCAGCGATCAACGCAGGCGCTCTCGCTGGACGGCAGTTGGAAGTGTTGTGGACGAACTCTGCGATTGATACGTTTTTTCTGCATATTCAGGGTTCGGGTCGGGTCATACTTGAAGACGGCAGCTTTGTTCGGGTGGGCTATGCCGGGCGCAATGGTCAACGCTATGTTGCGGTTGGCCGAGAGCTGATCGCAGCGGGCATTATTTCGCAGGACCAGATGTCCATGCAAGCTATTCGCGGCTGGATGGAAGCCAACCCGGTTGCCGCCATGGCATTAATGAACGCAAACCCTTCCTATGTATTTTTCCGTATTCTGGATGAGCTAAACCCTGTCGGTGCGCAGGGCGCACCGTTGACACCGGGCTATAGCCTTGCTGTTGATAAACGCTACATTCCGTTTGGCACACTTCTGTGGCTCGACACCACAGACCCTCGCGATCCAGAACGTGAAACACCATTGCAGCGCATTGTTGTTGCACAGGATACTGGCAGCGCAATTAAAGGCCCGGTTCGTGGGGACCTGTTTTGGGGCTTTGGCCCACAAGCCGCATTGGCGGCAGGCGGCATGAAAGAACAAGGCAACTATTACGTCTTGTTGCCAAACATTGTACGCTCAACCTCTTATTCGGGCAGCGGCAGCTGATTGTCAGACGCGGCTTCTTTTAAGACCTCTTCGACTTGAGAAACGTTCCAGACGATAACGGACCATGATTGAAAAAACTGCCCTGGTTGACGCGCCGCACGTAGCGCTTTTCGTGACCTGCCTTGTGGACCTCACGCGCCCAAGTGTTGGCTTTGCCACCATTAAATTGCTGGAAGAGTCTGGCTGTCGCATATCGGTGCCGGAGGCACAGACATGCTGCGCTCAACCGGCCTATAATTCTGGTGATAAAGCGGATGCGCGCGCCATAGCCCGTCAGGTAATCGCGGCGTTTGAGGGCTACGACTACGTGGTGGTCCCATCGGGTTCGTGTGGCGGTATGATCGCCAAGTACTACCCAGAGATATTCGCAGACGATCCCGAAATGCTGCCGCGTGCCGAGGCGCTTGCCGCGCAAACATGGGAACTCACGTCCTTCCTGCATGATGTCATGCAATACCGGCCCGAAAGCGCGCGTCTGAGCACAAAGACCACCTATCATGATTCATGCTCCGGCCTGCGTGAGCTTGGTGTGAAAGCTCAGCCGCGCGAACTGTTGGGCGCTGTTGAAGGCCTGAGCATTACAGAGGGTGAAATGGCGGAAACCTGTTGCGGGTTTGGCGGCCTCTTCTGCGTAAAATACCCTGAAGTTTCGAGCGCGATGGTCGATAAAAAGGTGGATGATATTGTGTCCACGGGCGCCGATACGGTGCTTGGTGGCGATCTTGGGTGCCTGATGAATTTAGCCGGGCGCATGCATCGTCGGGGCGAAAAGGTTGCTGCTTGGCACATTGCTGAGGTTCTGGCTGACATGACGGATGATGTTGCGCCGATCGGCGGCGAGGCAGAGGACTGAGCGCCATGAAGGTTGAGTCCAATCAGTTTCAGGAAAATGCGCACGAGGCGTTGATTGATCAGCAGCTTCAAGACGTACTCGAAAAATTTTCGCACGGTTTTCCAAGCCGTCGCGCCGCCGCCATTGCGCGGCTGCCTGAGTTTGACGAACTGCGTGATGCCGCACGCGACATGAAAAACCATGTGCTCGATAACCTCGATGTATACCTCGAGCGTTTTGAGCAACAGGTGATTAAAAATGGCGGCAAGGTGTACTGGTGCCGCGACGCCGCGGAAGCGCGCCAAACCATTCTTGAAATTTGTCGTACTGCCGACGCCAAGAGCGTAACCAAGAGCAAGTCCATGATCGGTGAGGAAATCGGCATTAACGATTACCTTGAGGAACACGGCATTGAGCCGGTGGAAACCGATCTTGGTGAATATATTATCCAACTGCGCGAAGAGCCGCCGAGCCACATCATCGCGCCAGCTGTGCATCTTTCAAAAGCACAGGTCGCCGAGACGTTTCGTGAAAAGCACACAGGCCGCCCTGCTGATCGTGAGCTGGAAGACCCGCGCGTCATGCTCGATGAAGCGCGCGAGGAACTGCGTGAAAAATTCATCAATGCCGACGTCGGGCTGACAGGCGCCAACATGCTTGTGGCCGAAACGGGATCTATTGCGCTTGTCACCAACGAGGGTAACGCGGACCTGACATGCGGCATTCCGCGCGTTCATGTCGCATTGGCATCCATTGAGAAAATTGTGCCAACACTGGAAGACGCTGCCACAGTGTTGCGTGTGCTGGCACGCTCGGCCACTGGACAGGAAACATCGGTCTACACAACGTTTGTCACTGGGCCAAAGCGTGCAGAAGACCTCGACGGGCCAGAAGAATTTCATATGGTCTTGCTCGATAACGGGCGCACGGAACTTCTCAATAGCGAGATGCGTGATATTTTGCGCTGCATTCGTTGCGGATCATGCATCAACCACTGCCCGGTGTACGCCAATGTTGGCGGCCATGCTTATGGTTGGGTTTACCCCGGCCCAATGGGATCCGTGCTGACGCCGGGACTGGTCGGCATGGAGAACGCAAAACACCTGCCCAATGCCTCAACGTTATGTGGTAAGTGCGAAACCGTCTGTCCGATGCGCATTCCCCTGCCGAGCATGTTACGTCACTGGCGCGAGCGCCAGTTTGAGGCTGCACAGACACCACCGGTCAGCCGCTATGGTCTGAAGGCCTGGGCCTTTCTTGCCCGGCACCCTGCACTGTATCGTTTGGTGACTGGACTAGGTATATCGGCTCTCGCAACACTTGGCACACGCCGCGGTCGGTTCCGCTGGCTGCCATTCGTCGGCGGCTGGACCGCCAAGCGTGATCTGCCTGCGCCGCAAGGGCGCTCGTTCATGTTGCAATGGCGTCAACGCATGGCGCAAAATCAGCACGATAATCCGAATGCAGGAACAAAATCATGAGCGCGGCACGTGAGCAAATTCTTGCCGCCGTGCGCAATGCAACAGCTATGTGCGAACGTGGCCCTGATGATGTCGTTGTACGAATCAACGCGCATGCAGCCAATGTGATACCCCAGCGCGGCGCTGATGACGAAAGCGTTCTGGAGCGTTTCGTGGCGGAGGCCGAACGCGCCGATGCTGACGTCGTTCTCGCGGCATCAATTAACGGTGCGCCGGCAGCCATTGCAGCGTATCTTGGTAAGCACGCTCAATCGGGCAATATTCGCGTTTCGGGCGATCCGTTGATTGCTGATATTGACTGGACGCAAGAGGCCACGCTTTCCCCGCAGGGCGGCAAGGCAGAGAAAACAGACACGATATCATTGAGCGTTGCGGCGGCTGGTATTGCAGAAACCGGCACGTTGATGATGCGTTCGTCGCCGCTAAACCCCGCCATGCATAATTTACTGCCCATCATTCACATGGCATTGTTGCCGCAGAGTCGCATTGTCGGTGGATACGAAACGGCATGGTCGCGGCTGCGTGCGTTGGCGCAGGCCGATGGGCACGATACGGTTATGCCGCGCATGTTGGGCTTTATTACGGGCCCGTCACGCACGGCTGATATTGAGCAGGAGCTGCTGATGGGCGCGCATGGGCCACAACGGCTTCTGATTATCATTATTAAGGATGCGTAATGATGGCCGGTCGCGATCCAAAAGCAGCGCGGCGGCCGAGTAAGACGAACGCCACACGTGCAGCAAAAGCCGAGAAGAAATCCAGACTCAGCGCGGACGATCAGGCTATATGGGAGCACGTGACTGAAACTGTTACACCACTGACGGCCGCGCGGAATCTTTTCACGGATCATCTGAGTGATGAGACACTGATACAGAGCGTAAATCCTGCACCTGATAAAAAGATACGGTCTTATGCTGTGAGGCCAAAGCCTGGCACACAGCCACCACAGCCAAGGCATCCACAAGCAGATTTGTCCCACGATGCTGCGCCAGGCGTAGATAAGCGCACGTTGCAGCGCTTAATCAAAGGGCAAATGCCAATTGAGGGACGGCTCGACCTGCATGGCCATACCCAGGAACCGGCCCACCGGGCATTGGATGCTTTTATTCAGGGGGCGTATTCCGCTGGTAGGCGGTGTGTTTTGATAATTACGGGCAAAGGATTGCGCTTAGATACGGGCGAAATCGGTGTTTTGCGCCAATCTGTGCCAAAATGGCTCAACAGCCCTAAACTTCGCTCTATGGTGCTTGCTATTCGCCATGCGACCCCCAAAGACGGTGGCGAGGGGGCGCTTTATGTCCTGTTAAGGAGAAAGCGATGACTCCATTTGGTTCCCGCGTCCGCGAACTGCGCGCCGCAAAAGGTGTGAAACTGAAGCAAATGGCGGAAAACCTGGGGGTGTCCAGTGCTTATCTTTCGGCGCTGGAGCACGGCCATCGCGGCTGCCCTGCCCCAGGCATGATCATGCAGATCTGTGGCTATTTTGGTTTGATCTGGGATGAATCCGAAGAGCTCAAGCGATTGGCAAATATGTCACATCCACGCGCTGTCATTGATACATCGGGCCTCAGCGCCAAAGCGACGGAGCTTGCAAACCTGTTGGCGGAAACCATGGGCGAGCTTGATGATGACACCATTGAGTGGATCATGGATGAAATTCGCGGTCGTCAGGGCGCCAAGAAGCTTGGCGACAGGACAGGCCCGACGTACTAACGCACGAACAGATAGTCGTTGCGATTAGAGAATGAACTTTGACAGATCCGCGTTTTTGGCTAAGGCACCAACTTTTTCCCGTACATCATCGGCTGAAATGGTGATGCTCTCACCGCCCTGCTCGCTGGCGGTGAAGCTGATATCTTCGAGCAATTTTTCCAAAACCGTATGAAGTCTGCGTGCGCCAATGTTCTCGACGCCATGATTGATCTCGGCGGCGAGCGCGGCGATTTCCTCGACAGCGTCGTCGCTAAAGCTCAGCGTAACGTCTTCGACACCCATGAGCGCGACGTATTGTTTGATAAGGCTCGCTTCCGGCTCGGTGAGAATGCGCACAAAGTCTTCGCGGGTTAAGGCGTTGAGTTCTACGCGGATGGGCAGGCGACCTTGCAGTTCTGGCAACATGTCGGCTGGCTTTGACATATGAAATGCGCCCGAAGCGATAAACAGAATGTGGTCAGTCTTGACTGTGCCGCGCTTGGTGCTAACCGAGGTGCCCTCGATTAATGGCAACAGGTCGCGCTGCACGCCTTCACGACTGACATCCGAGCCAGCTTTTTCAGCGCGGGCCGTGATCTTGTCAATTTCATCGATAAACACGATACCGTTGTTTTCCACCAATCCGATGGCTTCGGCGACAATCTGCTCTTCGTCGGCCAGCTTATCGGCCTCTTCGTTGATCAGCACACGGTAAGAGTCTGCCACACTCATGCGTTTCTTTTTGGTTGCGCCGCCAAAGGCCTTACCGAACATGTCATTTAAGTTCAGCATGCCCATCTGTGCGCCGGGCATGCCGGGAATATCCATGGTGGGCATTTGGCCTGCGCCGTGATCGACCAGATCAAGCTCGATCTCCTTATCGTCGAGTTCGCCTTCGCGCAGTTTTTTACGAAATTTGTCCCGTGTGTCTGATGTGGCCGTTTCACCGACAAGCGCATCGAGAACACGTTCTTCGGCGTGCAGTTCGGCTTTTGCCATGACCTGCTTACGCATGCGTTCCTGTACCATGTTGACAGCGAACTCGACCAGATCGCGGATGATTTGCTCGACGTCTCGACCGACGTAACCGACCTCGGTGAATTTGGTGGCCTCGACTTTGATAAACGGCGCATCGGCCAGCCGGGCAAGACGGCGTGCGATTTCCGTTTTACCGACACCGGTTGGCCCGATCATCAGGATGTTTTTGGGCAGAACCTCTTCCCGCATGCCTTCGTCAAGCTGCTGGCGACGCCAGCGGTTACGCAGCGCAATGGCAACGGCACGCTTGGCATCATTTTGACCGACAATAAAACGATCAAGTTCGGAAACGGTTTCGCGGGGCGTAAAGCTGGTCATAGGGCCTCTAGGGTAATCTCGTTGTTGGTATAGACGCAGATATCCGCGGCGATGCCGAGTGAGCGTCGTACAATTGCCTCGGCGTCCAGGGCGTCGTTGTCAGCAAGCGCACGGGCCGCCGCCAGCGCATAGTTCCCACCTGAGCCAATGGCGATCAGGCCGTCTTCGGGTTCCAGCACGTCTCCGGTTCCTGTCAGTACCAGCGAGACATCCTTGTCGGCCACGATCATCATGGCTTCCAGGCGCCGAAGGTAGCGGTCGGTACGCCAGTCTTTGGCCATTTCCACGCATGCGCGGGTCAACTGCGCAGGATATTGCTCAAGCTTGCCTTCAAGGCGCTCAAACAGGGTAAAAGCATCGGCAGTTGCGCCGGCGAAACCAGCGATCACGTCACCGCTGCCGATACGGCGTACCTTGCGCGCGTTGCCTTTAATGACCGTATCGCCAAGACTGACCTGTCCGTCTCCGCCAACAACGACACGCCCGCCCTTGCGAACCGTGAGGATTGTCGTGCCGTGCCATGTGGTCTGATTGCTGTCTGTCATGTTGTGTTCCAAGCCATTGTGCCGCATGCCTGCGACCGGTCATGTATCATGCACCGGACTATACCGGGTGAATTAGAAGAGTAAACCGCACGGTCAAGGGGGCATGTGTGATACTTTTAGTATCATCTGTGCGTCTGACCTCTGGCAGTTCCGCGCGGTTCCTGTTAAAAGAAGCGCCGATTGCAGGGGTTCGCGTATCGAGCCCAAATCCAAAAGGAGCGGAAATCTATGCGGGAAGCATCGGTCGAGCGCAAAACGAAAGAGACAAGCATCAAGGTGAACGTCGTTCTCGACGGCATCGGCGAGTACACCGTATCCACCGGGATCGGCTTTCTCGATCATATGCTGGAGCAGCTGTCGCGCCATAGCCTGATGGACCTTACCGTCGAGGCAAAGGGTGACCTGCACATTGATTTTCACCACACGACCGAAGACACCGGCATTGCTCTTGGTGAAGCGGTTTCAAAGGCGCTCGGCGATCGTGCTGGAATCTCGCGCTTTGGCTGCGCTACGGTCCCCATGGACGAAACCTTGAGCCGCGTAACACTTGATGCGTCAAACCGGCCTTATCTGGTATGGAACGTTGAGTTCAGCAAGCCCAAGCTCGGCGACATGGACACGGAATTGTTCAAGGAATGGTTCCAGGCCTTTGCGCAGGGCGCTGGACTGACCCTGCACGTGGAAAACCTTTACGGCGCGAACAATCATCACATTGTTGAGTCGTGCTACAAGGCTCTGGCTCGCGCCCTGCGTGAGGCTATTGCCATTGACCCGCGTAAGGCCAACGCCGTGCCCTCTACTAAGGGCGTTCTCGGCGGTTCGCTTTAAGCGACCCGTTTATGACACGGCCCGGATATCGTCGCTGGGCCCATCACGACTGATACTGTGCCATGCATCTCTACACTGTTCATGTCCGCCGAGATGGCCTTGATCCTGATCGTGACATTGTCATGCTCAAGGAAGGTTTTTCCTGGCCTGCAGGCATGCTCGGTATTGCATGGGCGCTTTGTCACGGCTTGTGGTGGACTGCGTTGGCGCTGGTCGTTGTGTTTAGTGGCGGTATCGTTTTGTTGAACCAGCTTGGCGCTGGTGGTGAAGCGATACTTTTGGTCACGCTGGGTATCGCTGTGATCATGGGGTATATCGGAAATGATCTGCGCCGTGTTGCGCTTGAGCGTGATGGCTTTAAGCAGAGTGAAGTTGTCACAGGCGCTGACATGCTTGGCGCGCACCGCCGATTTTTTGACCGCAACGCCGGACTGGCATCCGGCATTGCGCAAGGACTATGACCATGAACACCGTCATTATTGATTACGGATCGGGCAATCTGCGTTCTGCCGCCAAGGCATTCGAGCGCATGTCGCGAGAAGGCGGCAGCGATCACCAGACAATTGTTAGCGATGACCCTGCACAGGTCGCGATGGCTGATCGTATTGTGCTCCCGGGCGTTGGTGCATTTGATGACTGTATGGCGGGCTTGGGCAAACTTGACGGTATGGTTGAGGCCCTGCGCGAAGCCGTGTTGGACAGTGGCCGACCGTTTCTGAGCATCTGTGTGGGTATGCAGTTGCTTGCCACGGTTGGCCGCGAGCACGGCGATCATGCGGGACTGGGCTGGGTTGGCGGTGAGGTTGTGGCCCTTGAGCCATCTGATCCAACCCTAAAAGTACCGCATATGGGTTGGAACACACTGCGTATGCCTGAAGGAAAAGCGCATCCTGTTCTTGACGGTATAAGTGAAGGTACGCATGCGTATTTCGTGCATTCATATCATTTTCGCGTGGACAATCCAGCGCACGTCTTGGCGGACACCGAATACGGTGGGCCAATTGCAGCCATTATTGGCCACGACAATATTATTGCCACACAGTTTCACCCGGAAAAAAGTCAGGCTGCCGGATTGCGGTTGATCAGCAATTTTCTGGACTGGAAGCCATAACATGAAGAGAGCGCGAGCATGATCCTCTACCCTGCCATTGATCTGAAAGACGGCCAGTGTGTTCGCCTGTTGCGCGGCGACATGGACGTGGCAACAGTCTTTAATGATGATCCGGGCGCGCAGGCCCAGGCTTTCATTGAAGCTGGATGTGAGTGGGTTCATGTGGTTGATCTAAACGGTGCATTCGAGGGTCGCCCGGTGAACGCCGATGCGGTGGCGTCTATTCTTTCCAAAGTCGATGTGCCTGTTCAACTGGGCGGTGGTATCCGTTCGCATGACACCATTGATCGTTGGATTGATAGCGGTATTTGCCGGGTTATTTTGGGTACCGCAGCGTTGCGTGACCCCGATCTGGTGATTGCGGCTTGTGCTCGCCATCCAGGCCGTATCGCCGTGGGCATTGATGCGCGCGCTGGCATGGTTGCGGTGGAAGGTTGGGCCGATGTTTCGGAAGTGACCGTGCTGGATCTGGCGCGCCGCTTTGAAGACACCGGTGTTTGCGCCATTATCTATACCGACATTGACCGCGACGGTGCAATGCAGGGCCCGAATGTTGATGCCACGCGTATACTGGCTGAAACGGTTTCAATTCCCGTGATCGCGTCAGGCGGGGTATCAAGCATGGACGACTTGCGTGATTTGCGCGAAGGCATTGCCAATTTGAATGGCGTGATATCGGGCCGCGCGGTTTATGATGGACACATTGACGTCGGCGATGCCGTGCGTCTGTTAAAAGGCGAGCCCGTTTAATCGACGGGTGGAGAAAACGTTATGTTGAAAGCACGCATCATCCCCTGTCTCGATGTAGACAACGGCCGTGTGGTCAAGGGCGTCAACTTTGTGGACCTTGTTGATGCTGGTGATCCTGTGGAACAGGCGCGTCTTTATGACAAGGCCGGTGCGGACGAGCTGTGCTTTCTTGATATCACGGCGAGCAGCGACAACCGCGAAACGATTTTCAATGTGATCGCAAAGACAGCAGAAGAATGCTTTATGCCGCTGACGGTTGGTGGTGGTGTCCGCACGCTTGAGGACATTCGCAAACTTCTGTTGGCTGGTGCGGACAAGGTCTCTATCAATACTGCGGCAGTTAAGACCCCTGATTTCGTGCGCGAGGCCGCCAATAAGTTCGGTAATCAATGCATCGTTGTTGCAGTTGATGCCAAATCTGTACATGACGAAGGTGCGTCCGAGGAGAAATTTGAGATTTTCACGCACGGTGGCCGAGTGCCCACGGGCCTCGATGCCGTTGATTGGTCGCGGCGCATGGCTGAGTATGGTGCGGGTGAAATCTTGCTGACGTCCATGGACCGGGATGGCACCAAGATTGGTTTCAATTTACCGCTGACGCGAGCTGTGGCAGACGCCGTGCCGGTGCCCGTTATTGCCTCGGGTGGGGTTGGTAATCTTGACCACCTTGTCGAGGGCGTTACGGAAGGCCACGCATCAGCGGTGCTGGCAGCATCGATTTTTCATTTTGGTACGCACACTATCCGTGAAGCCAAGGAACATATGCAGCGCGCTGGCGTGCCCATGCGGCTCGACTGAGACGGCAACCCATCGCCCCGGAGAAGCATAATGAACGAGACATCAAGCAAACCATCCGCACAGGTTCTTGAAGACCTGTTTGCCGTTATCGAGAGCCGTCGCGGCGCTGACCCTGAGACATCCTATACGGCGAGCCTGCTACATAAGGGTAGCGAAAAGATCGCGCGCAAGATGGCCGAGGAAGCCATTGAGACGGTTATTGCTGCAGTGAACGAAACGCCCGAACGTCTGGCGAGTGAAAGCGCAGACGTTCTGTTCCACATGCTGGTACTTTGGGCTGACGCTGGACTGAAACCTGCCGATATTTGGGCAGAGCTAGAGAAACGGCGCGGCACTTCTGGCATTGAGGAAAAGCGCTCTCGTCAGGACTGAGGCTGTACGCGAGGCAGGTTTAGAATTTAGGAAACAAGATCATGTATGATTCTGAAAACATCTTTGCCAAAATCCTGCGCGGCGAAATTCCCTGCAACAAAACCTATGAAGACGATTACGCGCTGGCCTTTCATGATATCGCGCCACAGGCCCCGGTACATGTGTTGGTCATTCCTAAGGGTGCGTATATCAGCATGGATGATTTTACAGCCAAGGCATCGAGTGAAGAAATTACGGGCTTTATGCGCGCCGTAGGTCACGTTGCACGTGAACTGGGCGTAGCCGAGGATGGGTATCGCGCACTTGCCAATATCGGTGTGAACGGCGGTCAGGAAGTCCCGCACCTTCATGTTCATATTTTTGCCGGGCAACAGCTTGGCCCCATGCTGGTATCAGCCTGAACAGGTTACCGTATCTATTGGAGCGGCGCGTAAATTCTGTTAGCGTTAAAACAGTCCATGGTTACGTGGACAAAAGGTGGAGCGTGAGCATGCCCGGAGAGACAGTGCGCAAAAGCCCACATCTAAGCCCCCGAGCCATTACGGCCACGCAATCACGCAACGCTGAGCGCGACGAACCTGCAAGTATTTTGCATGATGCAATCGCTGCGGTCGGTGCGGAATTGCGTGCTGTAACGGATCAGACCCACTGTGAACCTGCTATATCAACGAAACATGCGGCGGCAGGGCTTCCCAACGACCCGTTCTCAATCACGGCGCCCGAAACACGGCCATGTGATCCAGCTTTTGGCGCCGGGTTCAGTTTTGGTCTGATCAAGCGTTAGATAGTATTCAAGCCCTTGCAAGTGCCACGCCCGGAACGGTGCGTCGGAAGCTCAATGCTTCGGCCACATGTATACGGCGCACCTGATCGCTTCCATCGAGATCAGCCAGCGTACGCGCAACGCGCAGGACACGGTGATAGCCACGTGCCGACAAGCGCATTTTTCCAACCGCATCGCCAAGCAAGGCGCGGCCGGACTCGTCGGGTGCGGCGATGGTTTCGAGCAGCACGCCATCGGCTTCGGCATTGGTTCGTATTGGCTGGGGTGTGTCGGCATCACGGTAACGCTCAACCTGAATAGCGCGCGCGTGTGCAACACGTTTCGCTACATCGGCAGAGCCTTCAGCAGGCGGCGGAATGCTCAGGTCCATGGGGCTTACCGCATTGACGTCCACATGCAGGTCAATGCGGTCGTAGAGCGGGCCGGATATTTTAGATTGATAATCGCGCGCGCATTTAGGCGCACGCGTGCAGGCCTGTGCCGGGTCGTCGAGGTAACCACAGCGACAGGGATTCATGGCTGCGACCAGCTGAAAGCGCGCGGGGTATGATACGTGTGCGTTTACGCGTGCGATGCTGACGCGGCCGCTTTCCAGTGGTTGCCGCAAGGCCTCAAGTGCGCCGCGCTGGAATTCAGGCAATTCGTCCAAAAATAAAACACCAAGATGAGCAAGCGAGACCTCGCCTGGTTTGGCCCGAGCACCGCCACCAACGAGAGCAGGTAGCGATGCTGAATGATGCGGATCACGAAATGGACGATGAGCCAATAGTCCGCCTTCGGGTAAACCGCCAGCCAAACTGTGGACCATGCTGACTTCAAGAATTTCATCTGAGGCTAATGGCGGCAAAAGCCCAGGCAAGCGTTGCGCCAACATGGATTTCCCCGCACCGGGCGGGCCAACCATCAGCATGGTATGGACGTGGAGACCCAATACAATTATCGTGCTGATCCTGAAGGGAATATCCATGACCAAGACCAACCGCACCAAGGCCTACTCATATCTTCGATTTTCGACACCTGACCAAATGAAGGGTGACAGCTTCAGGCGACAAACGAAGTTGGCACATGATTATGCCGAACGTCATGGGCTGATACTCGATGACCACCTCACGTTTGAAGACCTTGGTGTGTCAGCCTATCGGGGCAAAAATAAGGATACCGGCGGTCTGGGCGGTTTTCTCAAAGCCGTTGAAGTGGGACTCGTTGAGAAGGGCAGCTATCTTCTGGTCGAAAGCTTGGACAGGATTTCCCGTGATAAAACCCGCCGCGCCCTTCGGACCCTTGAGGATATTTGTGAAGCTGGAATTACCCTTGTCACCTTGGTTGATGAGAGGGTGTACACAACCGAGTCCCTCGACAGCGATCCCACCGCATTAATCATGTCCATCCTGATCTTCATGAGGGCCAATGAAGAAAGCGCCACCAAGTCGCGCCGGTTGAAATCATCATGGGAGAGCAAAAGGGCTAACGCTACGGATAAGCCGCTCACCTCTCGTGTCCCCGCTTGGCTTGAGCTTGATAAAGAGGTTGGGGAAATCAAAATCATTGAGGGCCGTGCACGAGTAGTGCAGCGCATCTTCCAGATGACCCTTGATGGTGTCGGGCAACATAAGATCGCTGAGACCCTGAACCAAGAAGGTGTCCCTGTGTTTGGTAGTGGCAAGCACTGGCACCGCTCCTACATAGCTAAGCTTCTCAGCAACACTTCCGTCATCGGAACCCTTACGCCGCACCGTATCGAGTATGTTGATGGGCAGAAAAAGCGCGTCCCCTTGGAGCCCGTCAAGAACTACTACCCAGCGATCATTGATGAGGTGACGTTTGATCGTTCAAGGGCTATGCGGCTGGAAACCGTTAACCCTCAACGCGGGCGGCACACTAAGACGGAACTAAAGAACCTTTTCGGTGGCTTAGGAAAATGCCCGGTATGTGGGGCAGTGATGACGCGGGTCAACAAGGGGTCGAAGGGTAAAGCTGGGCAACCAAAATTGGTCTGCTCAAAGGCGAAGGCGGGTGCCGGGTGCCAATACCGATCCGTCCCCTACGATGCTGTCGAGGGCGCATTCATTGATAACGCTTCGTACATCCTTGGAACTATCCCCGCTGGTCATGATGACCCTGAGGTGGACCAAGAGGTTGCTGATTTGGAGACCGCCATCGCTGTTACGGAGGAATCTATCGAGCAGTTATTGGACGCTGTTCAGGGCGGGAAATCCCCTGCAGCGATGGAGCGTCTGCGGAAGCTGGAGACTGAACTGGAGAAGATGCGGGAAGACCATGATGATCTTCTCGGACTTCAATCATTGACCACGAGCCCGATGGTCTTTCATAAGGCGGAAGACCTTGAAGCGATCATGGATACAGGCGAGTTAGACCGAGGGCTGGTTAATGCGCTCCTGCGGCAGATGCTGAAGGGGGTTACGGTGGATTACAGAACTGGACAGCTGGTGTTCCTGTGGCTGCACGGTGGGGAGACCGAGGTTAGGTTTATGTGGGCCGAGGACGTGTGAAGAGGTAGGCACGACAACACGCCCTCACAGTCGAGGCAGCTCAAGGGGTCATTCCTCCTGACGGCCGAAGCGGTCAATCGGTCCTTAAGCAAACCTCTGGCACAACAGCGTGTTGCCTCAACATTATCCGCAGGGCGACGTCAAACCAACCAAACGAGGGTACCCCTCCGGTGTGTCCTTGGGGTTACCAAGGATTCCATCAGGATTGATCCTTATATGGTCAATCGAATTTGCGGACCTCGATCCTTATTCGACCGAGGCACATGGTTCCGTTCTCACCTGTTCCCTCCTAGTGTTGCGCCTCAAAGCAAGAATAAGTCACCTTGCCGTGAGTTCGGAGGTTGAAAAAATGCTTCGAACATGAAGCCTCCACTTCAACCTCCATAATTGGAGGTGGATCAAAGATAGTACATTTGTGTTCATTCGCAATGGTAACGGGAATTTTTGGTGAGGATAAATCTGAGAGGGTTATCAATACTGCCCCGGCAACGCTTTTCCCCCGGTAGGGGTGGGATGGGCGTCGGCTGATGGAGTCATATTGATGGACTTCCATCATTATCCAATTTGTGAAAACTCGCATGTACTCACGAGAGATTTTTCAGGCTCACAGGGGGACATCGAGACAGGTTCTGAAAAATGCAGCGCGGTGCCAATATGACAATCCATAATGTCAATTGAACTGGAGAATAGTTGACAACTAACTGAGCCATCCATACGGTGTGTCTATGTTACAGGCACATAGAACGTATAGGTTCAGGAGCAGCTACCATGGCTAAGACCAAGCGAACAGCAGTCGCCTACTACCGCACCAGTTCAGCCACCAACGTAGGGGCCGACAAGGACAGCCACAGGCGGCAACGAGAGGCTGTCATGGCCTACGCAAAGGCCAACAAGATTGAGATCGTCAGGGAATTCTATGACGCCGCAGTCAGTGGCGCTGACCCCATTGATGCCCGTCCCGGTTTCGTGGAGATGCTCGACTACATGGCAGGGAATGGTGCGAGGACTGTACTGGTTGAGAACGCCAGCCGCTTCGCTCGTGACTTGGCTGTACAGATCACAGGGCATGACTTCCTGAAAGCGCAGGGCTATGACCTCGTGCCCGTCGATGCCCCTGACTTCTTCACCGATGATACCCCAACAGCTGTCATGGTCAGACAGGTGCTTGGTGCTGTATCACAATTCGAGAAAGCATCGATGGTCGCCAAGCTGAAAGCTGCCCGTGATCGCCAGAGGAAGGCCACAGGACGATGTGAAGGGCGTAAACCTCCGTCTCTTGAGTTGGTTCGTGAGGCCAAGCGGTTGGCGCGGCGGAACCCTAAGACCGGGAAGAAGCGGTCCCTTCGTGGGATCAGCCATGAGTTGGTTGCCTTGGGTTACACAGGGCCAACCGGTAAGGGGTACAGTGCTGAAGGGATACGGAAGTTGCTCGATAGAGCCGCTTGATTTGTTTTTCCTACCATCTGTCGTTCATCAGGTGACCTATTCCAAGGGGTACGGACCTGTGCAGGGGTGCATCCGTTGACACGCTGAATCGGATGACTCAGGGTGTAGCCCCAATCAAAAACAAAACAGGGATAGACACCAACATGACCATCACCGCTTTCTCCAACCGGTTCATCTTCGAGACCCTGCCCCGTGGCTTCTTCCTGCGGGTACCGTTCGTTGGTCAGGTCACTTTCGCACCCACCAAAGAGAACGAGGCTGGAGTACGTTCTCTCCTTAACAGAGGACTAACCTCTGTTGACCGGTGGCGTACCCTTGTGGCTTCCGGGGAGGTGCCGGGAGTAGCTTCAATCTATTTGAAACCCTCGAGTACCTCTTGGTGAAATAGATTCAAATTAATTAGGTTGCACTATCGACCAGACAAACTCGAAATCAACGCGATGGGTGAAACCAAGTAGCCTCTTGGTACGTCACCACAATGATGATTACGGGGTGGTCCTTTTCTCAGCCTTCCATTCGATTGGAGCGGTATTTCCTTAACGGGAGGTACCGCTCCTTTCGTTTCGAATGTGGCTACACACCACCTACCACTCACAGGAGAAGTAATGAAAAAACTCTACGCGAGGGATGGATGCACCAAGCGCATTCAATACCATGTGGATCAGGACACATCAGACCTGATCGACACCCTCTCTGACCAATACATAAAGCGCGTTGGCGTGAAAGTCAGCCGATCCCTGCTGATGGCACGGGCGGTGCAGATCATGGCCGTCTACCTCCCTACTGTTCCGGCCACCATCGAGATGGCCCAGTTGGATCGGTTGATCCAATGACAGCTTCCCATAAAGAACTGATCGAACTGTGGAGCGTGTTAGCAACCCGTATGAAGGAAGTGTTGGAAGACCCCACCCAGTGCAAAGCCAGCCACCTGAACGTGGCGCGGCAGTTCCTCAGGGACAACGGCATCGACATAGCCACCATCAAGACACCCAATGATGGGGCGGAGGAGTTGGGGAAGCTGATCGAAGGGATGCCCGAACTTGATCACCCATGGCCTAATGATGCGATGAACTGACGGGTCCATCATGGAAGCTGAGAATACCCCACAGGAAGAAACCCTCCATGAAGTTAGTATTGCGGACCTTCTGCGGGACACTCGATATCAGGTCAGAAAGAAACTCGATACTGGGCGGGTCAGCAGCTATCGCTCCTCATACGCCGCAGAGGTTGATCTAGGGCCAATCAAAGTGGCCCACGTTCGTCATGCCCTGGTACTGGTCGATGGCTGGCACAGAGTGGCGGCATTGGAGAGCCTTGGAGTTGATACGGTTCAAGCTGTGGTCGTTAAGGCAACCGAACAGGAAGCCCTATGGATTGCTGCTCAGGCTAACCTGACTCACGGCCTCCCCTTGAAATCGAGCGAAATGCGGATGGTATTCCGCTCGTACATGAGATCAGGGCGGTACAAGCAAGGAAGGCGTAGTTTTAAAAGCTATCGAGAGATTGCTGTTGAACTTGGAGGCAGCAGGCACTTCACAACGATAAGGAATTGGATGAAGAAGGATTTTCCTAAGATCGCAGCCCGATACTCATCTGAAGACACCCCCATGAATACCGGCGGTCTAACACCCGTGCCTGTTATGGGCACCTTCAAGGACACCTCACGAACCGCTATTAATGATGCGCTTAATGCTTTCCGTAATGTGGAAGACCCGGTTGATCGGGGGCACCTTATCGGGCTTGTCGAGGAAGCCTTGCAGACCATGAGGGATGGCGGTGGGTGGATAACCCCAGAGGATGCCTTCACTGATGCTGATCCTTACGAATAACCGCTATGGGTGTTGAATTTCTACACCTACAGTCAACGGAAACTCTATAGGCCGTTGATCCGTATTGGAATTTCTCGGTTTTTGGGAAATCTCCGCACCAACTTCATAACATTAAGTTTAACTCCAGAAAGGAACGCCCACCATGAGGCGAGACCTTCAGGTGCGTCTGGATGAAAGACGTGCCAGCGGGACGCTGTGTGCTGTGTCACACTGCCCCCACCCAGTCCATAACATAGGAAGATACTGCCGACATCACGACAACGTGGACAAACGGACAGGCCATCCCTTGGGACGGACAATCACTGAACGTGAAGTGAAGTCCTATCGTGACCTTGCGAGGTCATTCATCGATAGGCACCAAGACCACCCCGGCATCAAGGCTGGGGTTGATTGGCTCCAGAGGCTGGTGCGCCACGCTGTGGAACCAAACACGGTCACCGTTAATACACCCCCGCAAAGCAGAGCCAATCAATGGCTGGCGAAGATGAACCGCGAGGGCGTCGATCCTGCTGACATGCTGGCAATCATTGTTGCCATGCACGTACTCCAAGAAATTCAACCAAGGCTGTTCAGGTCAGACCGACACTTCAAGCATCAGCTTATCACACGCTTCCTCAGGCTCACAGGTGCGCCTATGAGACCGAACGGTAAGCATAGACAAACAGTGTCCGTGAAGATGTCGCAGTACCTTGCTGGACGCCTAATCAGTGCGCTCGGTCTGCTGGTTTGGAAGATCAAGGATCAACTCATCAGGGATATGTCCCGGCCTGACCCAGATGCGGCAGTCGCCGGGGTGAATACCCCATTCAATAATATAAACAACACAGATAAGGAAGGCTGATTATGTCTGAAACAATTCTAATTGATGGCGAGATACGCCACACAAATCACCAAGGCGGTGAACATAAACCTCACTCAATGATGGCAGATGCAGAGGTTGGAAACAGGATAACCTCTGGACGCTCACAGGACGGCTTTGCCCGTACCGGTGCTGATTTGAATGAAGATTCAATTGTCACCATCCGAGGCTCTGAGGGTCGTATTGGGGACATGATACGAACTGGTCTTGTCGTCCGTAATGAGGATGGTAGCTACTCCGCTGCCTCTGAAGAAACACAGCAGCAGGATGCCGCTGAGTCCCCTGAGGCACAGCTTGAGGGCTTAGATAACGATACGGAGGCAGCCATCACTGAGGTGGCCGAGAAGGCGATGCCGTCGAGTGTCATGGGGATGATCACCTCCATGGCAAATACAGGGGAGATTAGCGATGTCTCGCTTGGCCCTGTCGCCAGTGAGATGGGGATTGAACCTGAGGTTGCACGAGATCGCGCTGAAACCATCCGCGCTGCCTTTGAAGGTCAGGCACGGGCGAAGGTTGATAAGGTTGGGCTAAGTTCAACTGATGTCTTTGAGTGGGCGTGGGCTGAACAACCGGCGCTCATGAAGCAAGCCATCATCACTCAAGCCACCCAACGATCTACGAAAGGGTACGACAAGGTGATCAGTGCCTATATGATGAACTTGGACCAATCGAACCCCGAGGCCATTCTCTCCGCTGAATTCCCTGCTGGAGTATCGGCTGAGAAGTTACGTAATGGAAAGGTCATCATCCGGTCGCCTCACGGGGACACTGACTGGAAGTCTGCGGTACGTCGCGGGTTAGTCACCATGGGGAGGGCTGCCTAATGCCGATGCCTCGTGATCCCAAGTTGTCTGAAGCGATTACCGTTGGGAAGACCAAGCTGTATCGGACTCATGGAGGGACGGTCTGGTTTCTTGATGTGAACGGTAACGAGCGATCTTTCACGGATGATGGCACTGCCAATGCATTGTTCAAGGCTGCGTTGGCTGGGGCCGGTGAGCGGTACCCGAACGTGGTTGGTAATGCTGTCGAGGGTGAGGGTGTAGAACTTGCACCACGCAAACCAAAGCAAAACACTGGCTTTCACGGATACTTCGGGGGCGGTGTCCCCTATCGGAGTGAATAAGGAATACCGTAACCTTACGTGAAGGTAATCATGGAACCCCTGCTGCCCCTGATGGGACGGTGGGGGTTTTGTTTGCGTTTGAACAGTTGGGGGGTACTCAACTCACTACCGGTCATCGCTATTATACAAAGACCCGAGATCAAAATTGGTGTCTGGCATGGTGTTTTGAGAAATGCTCAAGGCTGAGTAAGAAACAATGAGTGCTCCTGCGCTGGCGGTTAGCGTTAGGACACCAACAAAAAGTAATGCCCAGGTGCTTCGCCGGATAAACCTTGCCATTAGTTCATTAGAGCAAGCTTGAATAAGAGGGGTGTAGAGCGCCACAGAATCGATATCGGCACCTTTCTTTGTGTGCGTGAACATCGCCTCAGACCATTCCCGTTGTTTTTCCCGCAGTTCCTTTGCTGACATTCTGGAAAAATTGGTCATCGCCTTGTTCTCCTTCCATCGAAATAAAGAGTATGGCTCCGGTAATTTTTAATCGCGGGGTGGGGGGCTGTCAGGCGATTAGAGCAATGAAGGGTCTTGAAATAATGCATATTAGCAGGATTACGCCACCTGCATTATGGGTCTTGAAGTAACTAATAGGAGCAGAATTACGCCACCTGCATTACGGGTCTTGAAGTAATCAATAGGAGGATGTTGTGTCCCCCTGCTGCCGCGACCTCAATAGCACGTTTGGCGGTTTCCTGTCCCTTGATGTCGAGTAAGTCTGGATAGACCGGCGTAGCTGTTGCTGCATCAGCCTCAGGCAAACGTAGAACCTGCGTACCTTTGAAGTGATTGATGAGGTCCAGCAGGCTGCGTGCCGCGAGAATATTGAGATCGCCCGCCCACGCTGCTTCGCCGCCCTGTGCGGCGGGGCAAATCAGGCCGAGATCACATTGGCTGGCATGCAGCGCTGCGGGCAACACGCCCGCTACGCTGGCGATGCGACCATCCAGCCCGAGCTCACCCAGTGCGGTGAAGCCCTCGACCTCTTCGGCAGGCAGCACATCCATGGCTGCCAATAGTCCGACGGCAATGGGCAAATCGAAGTGGCTGCCTTCCTTGGCGAGGTCAGCGGGCGCCAGATTTACGGTGATCCGCTTGGGCGGCAACGAAAGCCCCATACCATGCAGCGCTGCACGCACGCGTTCGCGTGCTTCTGATACGGCCTTATCTGGCAATCCAACGATGGTAAAGGCGGGAAGACCGTTTGCAATCTGTACCTGAACATCAATGTCGAGCACATCAATGCCGCTGAATGCTACTGTCCGGGTACGTGCAACCATTATATGACCTTACCGAAAATACTATATTTCGAAACAGGCCACGATTGTAGGGAGGCAAAGCGGAATTTTGCTACTATTAATTGCAGGCAACAAGCTCAATGACTATGAGCGTTGGTGTTACGCAGATGTTTATATCCGGTGAGTCAGAACCTGCTGCAGGCCCAAATAGGCAACTACAGCACCAAGCATGACCAGTACGACCATAAACAATAGCAGGATGTAGCGATGAACGTTGCTTTCGCGGGTTGATTTCACGTTACGCACGCGCCGGAAGGCAGAAGAGAAAAACTTTGCCAATTCGTTGATCTTTTGAGCTTCGTTATATTGCCAAAACTGATACATGATCAGCGAAAAAATAACGGATATTGTCAGTAGAATTGTTAGGGCTGTGAGTTTGCTGGCGAATGCTTTGTCAGCTTCCGTTAGCGCGGCAATAATGACGAAGGCACCAAACACCAGTAGTGTTGAACCAGCGGTGCTCCATTGCAAATTTTTGATAAACCGAATTGTCTTGGTGGACTCTTCATATAGTAGCCGCATTTCGGCATGGGTCATCTCATCAAGGGTTGAGGGCTCATTTTCGAAATCGTTGCCGCCATCGTTGCGATCTGACGTCTTGTCTTCGGCCATAACCAAACCCCTTTCCCACATTTGCGGTGGAATGCAAATTTTCAGTCTGGGCTAAATGTAGCCCACGTACGGTTAAGGAGTGGTTTCGATTGGTAAAGGGCGCAGAAATCAGGCGCGCTTTGCTTCAATCACGTCCCAGATATCGGATTCCAGACAAACACCGTCAAAGCGGTTGATCTCCTGCAGGCCGGTTGGCGAGGTTACGTTGATTTCCGTCAGGTAATCCCCGATGACATCAATGCCAACAAAAATGAGCCCGCGCTCTTTAAGTGCAGGCCCAATGCGTGCGCAGATTTCGCGGTCGCGCTCGTTCAGTGTTGCAGCGACGGCCCTGCCACCCACATGCATATTGGAGCGTGCCTCGCCCTGTGCCGGAATGCGGTTCACAGCCCCAACGGGTTCACCATCAATCAGAATGATACGTTTGTCGCCGTCGCGCACAGCAGGCAAATAGCGCTGCACCATGACAGGTTCGCGCGAGATATTAGCAAACATCTCGAGCAATGAGTTGAGGTTTTCGTCGCCCGGCGCAAGGTGGAATACACCAGCGCCGCCATTGCCAAACAATGGTTTGACGATGATATCTTTATGCTCTTCGCGAAATGCTGCAACACGCGCTGAATCAAGGGTAATCAAGGTCGGCGGCATCAGGTCGGGAAACTCCATCACGAAGAGCTTTTCTGGTGCATTGCGTACGTGGGTTGGATCGTTGACCACCAGTGTTTTAGGGTGAATCAGATCGAGGATGTGTGTTGTTGTGATATAGGACATATCAAACGGCGGGTCCTGGCGCATGAGCACCACATCCACATTTGAAAGATCAATCTCGATTGGCTCGCCAAGGGCAAAGTGATCGCCCGCTTCACGACGCACAATCATGGGCTCAACCATGGCCATGACACGCCCGCTATCGAGCGACAGGCTGTTGGGTTGATAATGATAGAGCGTATGGCCCCGGCGTTGGGCTTCGAGCGCGAGAACGAAGGTACTGTCTCCCTCGATATCAACGGTTTCAACATGATCCATTTGAATAGCGACTGACAGGGTCATAGCGGAGCGTCTCCGTGATAGATATTTCGCTGAACGTATTGAATTAGGTAAGCCGTGAACGCAGTTCCTGCAATAGCACCGTAGCGCTGTAACGGGTCGTGGCGCTGGTGTCGAGACGCAAATATTCTTCGAGCGCCGAGATCGCTTCCTGTATGCGATCCAGCCTGGCGTGAATGATGCCAGCTTCACGCCACAGTGCGGCTGTATCAGGCGCAAACAGCAGGATCGTATCGATGACCCGTAGCGCCTCGTCATAGCGCTCGGCGTGCAGGTGGCGGACTTTCAGGTTGTTCTCCAACCGTATCAGGATGCCTCGATTATCCAGATCACGGTAATGGTCGGGCGTTAGCTCTGCTTCATTGCCCATGCCAGCCTTTAACAGATTTCGCAGGGTTTGAGAGTCCAGAACAATACCGCCCTCGAACGGGTCGAAAATGCGGCGCTCACCATCGACATCAAGCCGTACGAGAAAACGTCCGGGAAAATCGATGCCTGCACATGACCAGCCTTGAGCGCGTGCGGCATGAATATAAATGATGCCAAGAGCAACGGGCAGACCATTACGCGTATCAATGACACAGGCCAGATTTGCGCTGTTGAGGTCATCGAAGGATGTCTCGGTCCCGCCATACCCGAATTGTTTGGCGATAATTTGAACCAATGCTTCATGGGCACGCTCAATATCGGCATGTGTCCCGGCGTACTTAGCGACGGCCTGGGCCAGTGTATCGAGATGGCGATGATAGGGAGCAAGGCTAATGCCGGGGCGGTCCAGCGCTGCAATATCAAGCGCTGCGGTAGCAAGGTCCACGGCCTCGTCAGCAGTGTTTCGTAACGCAATCAGGGTTGAGCGGCTGGAAGAGGAAGAAATCACGCACCGCCCTTTTTGATTCTGACATGAGAGATTACGCGCCGCACTCGATCAACACTGCGCGCATGGGCGATAACACGGTCAAGTTCGGTTTGGTCATGAGCGATCCCGATCAGATAGACAATACCATTCACGGTTTCAAGGCTGTAATTGATCGCCAAAATATCCTGATCAAAAGTCATTTTGGCCTGCAGCTGTGCCGTAATCCATGCATCATAGGCAAACTCTACGACGCCTTCTTCACCACGCATCTGGATTTCGTTGATAACGTCTTTTATGCCATCAATTTCCCACGCCAAACGTACGGCGTCCGCGCGCAAGGTTTCGTTTTCCAGCATGCCTGTTAACAGCGCACGTCCCTCATAGACCTCGATGCCGACATAGGTTGCGAGCGTGCCGTCATTGTGAAGGTAGTTGGTACGAATTTGGGTTGCGAGCTTCGTGTCGCGGGCAACGCCTTCGACACCGCGCTCTTGATAGGCGGCAACGCCGACAGTTGCGCCAGCACCAATCACCGCACTAACGCAGCCGGTTAGTGACAGCGTGCCCATAGCCAAGAGCGCAACGAAGCATAGTATCCGTTTAATTTCTTGTTGGTTACGAGCTCTCATGGCGACCAGGTCTCCCTCTCTGATTTTTACAGACGCTATCGGGCGACGATAAGCGACATTAATTGATCTGATCTTAATGGCGTTATTGTGACAACCAAAGCGTCACATGCATTCGGTTTGTTGTTTTATGCACGCCAAGCATCACGAACATGGACCGGCCAGCACCATGGTTCTATCAAAATAGCATCGAAGCGCATATCCAGAGCATTCAGTTCCGGGTGATTTTGCATGAATGCCTCTGCCGCGCGCATGATCCTTTGTTGCTGCCGTTCGGTGATGGAAATAGCAGCAGATACATAATCATGACGTGCTTTGACCTCGACAAAGGCGATGACGTTGCCATGCCGCGCAATGATATCAATTTCACCAACGCGACAACGCCATCGCCGGGCCAAAATGCGATAGCCCCGCGCCATGAGCGCCACAGAGCCCATGCTCTCGGCATGCTGGCCCCAGACATGTGCTGCTCGGCGCTTGTTGGACGAAGTTGCCATGATGTGCTCAAAATATCCGCTAGTGGCCTTTGTTCAATTCAAGCGCACGTTGATAAATTGACTGGCGCGGCTGCCCGGAAGCTTCAGCCACCTCGCGCACTGCGTCACGCAACGATAATCGTTGAAGAGCATCATACAGCATAGCATCTATGTCGGCTTCGCTGATTTGTGCCGCCTCAAGCGGTGCACTGACCACAACCATAACTTCGCCCTTGGGCGGTCCGTCATCCTCATAAGCCTTGGCAAGTTCGCTTAAGGTGCCGCGCCGCGTTTCTTCGTAAAGCTTGGTGATTTCGCGACTGACGGACGCGTTTCGTTCACCAAAGACCTCGGCCATGTCTGTTAATGATGCTGCCAGTCGGCGTGCGCTTTCCATAAAAACCAATGTGGCTGGTATGTTTATAAACTCACGCAGGGCCGTAATGCGCTGCCCCTTTTTTGGCGGCATGAAGCCCACAAACATAAAGCGGTCGGTTGGCAATCCGGATAGGACCAGCGACGACAATACAGCCGAGGCACCAGGAACAACGGTCACGGGAATATTTGCATCTATACAGGCACGCACGAGTTTATAGCCGGGGTCAGACACGAGCGGGGTGCCGGCATCAGACACCAGCGCCACGCTATCGCCATTATTAAGGCGCTCCATCAATATGCGGCGAGCCTTTTCGGCATTGTGCTCGTGGTATGTCGAGAGGGAAACCTTTATGCCGTGCCGGGCAAGAAGCTTGGATGTAACACGTGTGTCTTCGCAAGCTGCCGTATTGACCTGACGCAATACATCAAGTGCACGCAGCGATATATCCGCAGTATTACCGATGGGCGTTGCGACCACGTACAGTGTGCCCGGGTTAATGGCGGAAGTTACACTTGCGTTCATCTGTTTACTCGGCGTGTGGCTGCCGTTAGGCTGACGCTCGTCGACGGCCCCTTGTTGCGAATGGGAAGAACAATCTCCATCCGATGATCCAGTTTTTGAATTTTCCGAGACGGTTTTCCGTCGTGTCATGGCGTTGTCCGGTTGTTGTCTTGAGCATCCTGTTGACGGTTTCTGCCTGCCAGCATCTCCGAGCACCCGGCGCGATGCAAGGTGCTTCGAAAAGTGAACCGCCATCTGCGCTCGCAAATGTCAGTGGTGGCGTTTCTACGGGTACACCTGAAACACAGGATATGCCACCGGTTGTTGGACCAAAATACCCCGAAAGCGAAGTCGCTGCTCTGCCGCCATCTGCCAGTAAAAGTGAGTCCGAGTGGCGCAAGATGCTGGAACCTTATCTGGTTAACAAATCGCCGACAGGCAATGCTGCAACACCCTCGAGTCCAGAAATGCCGCCGCTTTTGCCATTGGCTGGTGAAACAGTTCGGGTTGGTCTTTTGCTGCCATTGTCAGGCAAGAATGCTGCACTTGGTCACGCTATGCTCAATGCTGCCCAGATTGCACTGTTTGATTTTGCCGATACTGATTTCGAATTGCTTCCCCACGACACAATGAGCTTGCCGGACGAGGCCTCGTTCGGCGCAACCATGGTGATCGGGGATGGCGCCAGTCTGCTTGTTGGTCCGCTCTTGTCGTCTTCGGTTCAGGCCGTTGCGCCGTTGAGCCGCGCTGCCGGTATACCTGTCATTGCTTTTTCAAGTGACAGCGCTGCTGCTGGCAGCGGGGTTTATACGATGGGCTTCTTGCCAGAAAACGATGTGGAGCGCGTTGTTTCCTACGCGTTAAGCCAAGGCCTGACGCGTTTTGCTGCGTTGGCACCAAGCGATGCTTATGGCCGTGCGGTGGTTTCAGCAACGCGTGCTGCTGTAACACGCGCTGGCGCGTCCATGATCGATATCGCTTTTTATGATCCGAGCGGCGACAATATTGAGCCTGTTATTCGCTCTCTTGCCGACTATGACACTCGTCGTGCGGCACTTGTGGAGATGCGTAAGACCCTTAACGGTAAGGAAGACGAACTCTCCATCAAAACGTTGCAACGACTAAAGGTTTTGGAAACGCTCGGAGACTTGCCTTACGAAGCTCTGCTGATTGCTGATGGGGGCGATCGTTTGCAACGCGTTGCAGCCTTGCTGCCGTTCTTTGATATCGACCCCAAGAAGATCCGCGTGCTCGGCACAGGCCGGTGGGACGTGCCGGGCATTGGTACTGAGCCTGCATTGATTGGTGGCTGGTTTGCCGCGCCGCCACCGCAAGCACGTGAAGCATTCGCGCAGCGCTATAAAGATTTGTATGGCGCGCACCCGCCACGGCTTGCGACACTGGCCTATGACGCTGTTGCGTTGGCGGCTGTGCTGGCGCGCGGCGGCTCTGCTAATCCTTTTGCGCCCAGCGCGGTGATGTTGCCCAGTGGCTATGCCGGACGCGACGGTATTTTCCGCTTTAATGCCGCCGGTACGGCTGAGCGTGGCCTTGCTGTTTTGCAGGTGGAACAGCGCAATAACGTGGTGATTGATACGGCGCCGAGCGCATTTACGGAGCTTACAAATTAATCACTGAGTAGCGTGGCAAGCACGGCATTCAGTCGCCGCCAGCCATCCGGCGTGGCACGTAAGCCCTGCTCATCGAGAGTTATGAAACCGCCGTTTATCAGACGCTCTACATTATGCGCATTAAACGCCTGGTGCAGATCAAGTCCGCATGCCCGGCGAAAGTTATCCTGACTAATTCCGCCTGGCAGACGCAGCCCCATCATTATGGCTTCATCACGTCGATCGCCCTGATCAAGCGGGGTTACCTTTGCCGTGCCATGGCCGCTCGCGTTAACGCTTTCCAGCCAGCGCGTAGGATTGTGAATGCGGTATTGGGCGCGCCAGCCATCAGGGTTTTCTGTACGGCCTGGCAACCGTCCGTGCGCACCCGGACCAACGCCTAAATAACCGCCCGCAAGCCAATACGTCAGATTGTGACGACATTCGGCATCTGTCTGGGCGTGGTTGGATATCTCATAGGCAGGCATGCCAGCTTCACCCAGAATATCCTGCGTCATTTCGAACAGTTCTTCAGCAACAATTTCGCTGGCCGGGGGCACGCCCTGACGCGCAAACACAGTGCCGCTTTCGATGGTTAACTGGTAGACGGACAGGTGTTCACCACACAGGCTTAAAGCGTTGCGAAGCTCGCCGCGCCAGTCGTCCGCACTTTGGTTCGGGCGGGCATAAATCATATCAAACGAATAACGTGGAAAAATCGCTGCCGCCGCCTCAATGGCACGAAGTGCGCTGGCATGGTCGTGGCGACGGCCCAGAAAACGCAGGGCCTCATCATCAAGCGCCTGAACGCCGATAGACAGCCTATTTACACCAGCATCATGATAGCCGTGAAAGCGCTCCACTTCGGCAGATGAGGGATTTGCCTCAAGTGTAACCTCAAGATCATCTGACAGGGTGAAGCGGTCTTTGATAGCGCTTAAAATACCATCGACGATTTCAGGCATCATGAGCGACGGCGTGCCGCCACCAAAAAATATACTGGTGATGGCGGGGCGCTTATCGCTCTCGGTGTGCAGGTCGTTAGCTGCCCACTCAAGCTCGTGAATATAGGCATCCAGCCACGCTGATTGATTGACGCTATCGGCGGTGTGGCTGTTGAAGTCGCAATAGGGGCACTTGGACTCGCAGAACGGCCAATGGACATAGATACCAAAACCGGGCCCGGTATCTTTTGCTTGGCCGTTCGTCTGTTGCGTTTTTTCCATTGTGTTCAGCGACCGCTGAAACAGGCCGCTACCAGTTGCTTAAAAGCGTCTGCGCGGTGGCTCATGGCATGCTTTTCCTGCGGGTCCATTTCGGCAAAGCTTCGCTGGTGACCGTGTGGTACGAACATGGGATCGTAACCAAAGCCCTGCTCGCCACGTGGCGGCCAGATCAGATCGCCATGCACATATCCCTCAAAGGTTTCGCAGTGACCATCGGGCCAACACAGCGCAAGCGCGCAGATAAAATGCGCCGTGCGATTGTTTTCGCCCGCCGCTTGCCGTGCTGCGATTTCGTCATTTACAGTTTTCATGGCGAGGCTGAAGTCACGTTCCGCCCCCGCCCAGCGTGCCGAATATATCCCCGGCTCGCCGCCCAGCGCATCTACGGCCAGACCGGAATCATCAGCTAGAGCAGGTAACCCCGAAGCCTTTGCTGCGGCTTGAGCTTTGAGTACGGCGTTTTCAGTAAAAGTTACGCCGGTTTCATCGGGCTCGGGTAGGCTGAGCTCAGCAGCGGAGATTACATCAGCCCCATAGGGCGCGAGCAATTCGCCGATTTCACGTACCTTGCCGGCATTATGGCTGGCAATGACCAGTTGTGGTTCGCTAAATCGGCGCGCCTCGCTCATGCGTTTGCAATAGCCTCTTTCTGCAGGACGACCAATTCATCAACGCCTTTGCGTGCAAGCTGCATAAGGGCATCGAACTCATCATGAGAGAACGGCTTTTCCTCTGCCGTGCCCTGAATTTCGATGATACCACCGCTGCCGGTTAGCACAAAGTTGGCGTCGGCTTGGGCATTGCTGTCTTCAGCATAGTCAAGGTCGAGCACCGGGGAACCTTCGTAGAGGCCACATGACACAGCGGCAACCTGATCGATCAACGGAATGGATTTCAAAATGCCAAGCTTCACCAGATGCTGCATGGCCTGATGCAAGGCGACATAGGAGCCGGTGATGGCGGCGGTGCGTGTGCCACCGTCAGCTTGCAGGACATCGCAATCGACCTTGATCTGAACCTCGCCTAGGGCTTTTAGGTCGGTAGCAGCGCGCAATGAGCGGCCGATCAGGCGTTGAATTTCCTGCGTGCGTCCGCTCTGTTTGCCGCGAGCGGCTTCACGGTCCATGCGCGAATTGGTGGCGCGCGGCAGCATGCCGTATTCTGCGGTAACCCAGCCCTTGCCTGAATCACGCATCCACGGCGGCAACCGGTGATCGACGCTGGCTGTGCATAGCACGTGCGTGTCGCCGAAACGAACAAGGCACGAGCCTTCTGCATGTTTGCTGAAGCCAAGTTCCAGGCTCACGTTGCGGAGTTCATCGAGCGCACGACCGGAAGGTCTCATACGGGCTCTCCATATTCTGGTGTTTGTTGAAATTGGCGCCAAGCTAGCTTGCCTATCCCTGTGCGTAAAGACATGCCGCACATGCTATAAAACCTGTCATTAAACAATGTTGTGGGCGTTGCGTTGACGCCCCATGGCCTCGTGACTACATTCCCGACAGGTTTTCCGGCGTTGACCGGCAACCTTGGCGTTGTCACTGGCTCGTATGAAGGCATATTCTTGGCCATGATGTCGGAATTAAACGAACGCTCGCGCGAGATTTTTCGCCAGATTGTGGACACCTATCTTATGACGGGTGAGCCTATCGGCTCGCGCACGCTTGCCAATCAATTGAAGGCCAAGTTATCACCCGCCACCATTCGCAATGTTATGGCGGACCTTGAAGGCGCTGGACTACTTTTTTCGCCTCATACGTCGGCGGGCCGGATACCAACGGAAAGCGGGCTGCGCTTGTTTGTCGACGGCTTGCTTGAAATCGGCAACCTGACGGCGGATGAACGTTCCAGCATTGAGGGCCAATGCGCTGCGGTGGGCAACAGCGTCGAGGGTATGCTGGAAGAGGCCTCGTCGGTTGTTTCTGGCCTGTCGGGGTGCGCCGGGCTGGTGTTCGCGCCGAAAACCGAGGCCCCCCTGCGCCACATAGAATTTGTCAGCCTGAGCCCGGGCCGCGCGCTGGTGGTCATGGTGACCGAGAGCGGTGTGGTGGAAAACCGGATTATCGAAACGCCAACCGGTTTGCCTGCATCGGCGCTTGTAGAGGCCGCCAATTACCTGGGCGCGCGTCTGGTTGGTCGCACGATCACCGAAGGTTACGACGAGATCATGAAGGAATTGGCGGCTCATCAGGCTGACCTCGACGAGTTGACATCACGCGTGGTGGAAAGTGGTTTGGCCAGTTGGATCGGTGATGATGTCAAGGACGGCACGTTGATCGTGCGCGGTCAGGCGAACCTGCTTGATGATATGGCGGCAAATGCCGATCTGGAACATATCCGCTCTTTGTTCACGGCGCTTGAGCGCAAGGAAACAATGGCTAAATTGCTTTCTCTTGCTGACAACGCCGAGGGCATGCAGATTTTTATCGGGGCATCAAACAACCTGTTCAATATGGCCGGTTGCTCAATTATCGTTAGCCCCTATCAAAACAGTCGCGAACAAATCATTGGTGCTATTGGTGTGATTGGCCCGACCCGCATGAATTATGCCCGGATCATTCCCATCGTGGATTACACCGCAAAGCTTGTGAGTAAACTCGTCGGCTGATAAGTCGTCAGCCACACTATACCCGGTCAAGGGAGTATCGACCAAAGATGTCCGACAATACGGAAGCCAAAGAAACACCGAGCAAAGACAATGACGCCGTCACGCAAGAGGCTGTCGAGGTCCCCTGTGCGCCGGAAACCCTCGTGGATGGCGAGCCAAATGCTGGCGGTGATAATGATAGCGAGGAGAGCGCCGAAGGTGCCCCTGTCGCTACGCCGGAAGAAAACATTGCCGCGCTTGAGGCCGAGTGTGCCGATTTGAAAGACCGCCTGTTGCGCGCTGTCGCCGAAACAGAAAATGTGCGCCGCCGCGCCCAACGCGACAAGGAAGACACAGCACGCTATGCGGTGACCAACTTTGGCCGCGAAACGCTCGCCGTTGCCGATAATCTGCGTCGCGCACTCGACAGCGTTGATGAGGAAACCCGCAAGTCTAACGGTGCGGTTGAGAACCTTATGATTGGCGTGGAAATGACCGAACGCGAGCTTATGAGTGCTTTTGAGCGCGTTAAAATCACGCGCATGGAGCCACTTGGACAGCGTTTCGATCCGAACGTGCACGAAGCCATGTTTGAGTACGAAGATCCAAGCCATCCAGCCGGTAGTGTTGGTCAGGTTATTGAAGCGGGCTACATGATTCATGACCGTCCGCTGCGCCCTGCCAAGGTCGGCGTAACGAAGGGTGGCCCGGTGGCGCAGCCAAAAGCCGCCGCTGATACACCTGGTGATGAGAGCGCCGCAAACACAGCCTATGAGGCCCAGAGCGATGCGCCTGGCGGGCAGATAGACGAAGAACTTTGAACTGTCTGGTCGCGTATTGGGCTTAAACCCTTATCGCACAGGTGAATTTTATAGAGGTTCTTTCGATGGTTTCGGTTGCGATCATGGTGTCAGGCACATATATATCGCTCGAAAATGACGGGATGCCTGAAATATGACCCCGTCAGCCAATAGTGTTCTTAATGGTTATGTTAAAATCTCGTCGTTGAACGGGGCCCTGATTGGGTAGTGCTTTTAGAAAGGCTGTCCACCGAAGTTTCGGAACAGGGTCGCTGAAAAAAAGGAATAGAATATGAGCAAGGTTATCGGTATCGATTTGGGAACCACCAACTCCTGTGTCGCCATCATGGATGGTTCTGACGCAAAGGTGCTTGAAAATGCGGAAGGCGCGCGCACCACACCGTCTATCGTCGGCTTTGCCGATGGTGATGAGCGGATTGTCGGTCAGCCTGCGAAACGCCAGGCCGTAACAAACCCTGAAAATACCCTGTTTGCCATCAAGCGTCTGATTGGGCGCCGCTTTAATGATCCCATTACCAAAAAGGATCAGAAGGTTGTCCCATACAAGATTGTTGATGGTGACAATGGTGACGCCTGGGTCGAAGCTGATGGCAATAAGTACTCGCCGTCTCAGGTGTCGAGCTTTGTGCTGCGCAAGATGAAAGAAACCGCTGAGCGTTATCTCGGCGAGGACGTTACTCAGGCCGTTATTACGGTCCCTGCCTATTTTAATGACTCCCAGCGTCAGGCTACCAAGGATGCCGGCAAGATTGCCGGCCTTGAGGTTCTGCGCATCATCAACGAGCCGACTGCTGCTGCTCTGGCTTATGGGCTGGAGAAAAAGGAATCCGGCATTATTGCTGTGTATGACCTTGGCGGCGGCACCTTCGACGTTTCCATTCTGGAAATTGGCGATGGCGTATTCGAGGTAAAGTCCACCAATGGCGATACGTTCCTCGGCGGCGAAGATTTCGATAACCGGATCGTTGATTACCTTGCTGACGAATTCAAAAAAGAAAACAGCATTGATCTCCGTGAGGACAAGCTTGCATTGCAGCGTCTTAAGGAATCTGCTGAAAAGGCCAAGATCGAGCTGTCGTCCACGACGCAGACCGAAGTCAGCCTGCCGTTCATCACGGCTGATGCAAGCGGCCCGAAGCACCTCAACATCAAGCTGACCCGCGCCAAACTGGAAGCCCTTGTTGAAGACTTGATCAAACGTACGGTTGGCCCCTGCAAGAAGGCCTTGAAAGATGCTGGCTTGAGTGCTGGTGAAATTGAAGAGGTCATTCTTGTCGGCGGCATGACGCGTATGCCCAAGGTTATGGAAGTCGTCAAAGAATTCTTTGGCCGTGACCCACATACGGGCGTGAACCCTGATGAAGTCGTTGCAATCGGCGCGGCCATTCAGGGCGGTGTGCTGAAGGGTGACGTTAAAGATGTGCTGCTGCTCGACGTAACGCCGTTGTCGCTGGGCATCGAGACCCTTGGTGGCGTGTTTACCCGTCTGATCGAACGCAACACCACGATCCCGACCCGCAAGAGCCAGACATTCTCGACCGCCGAGGACAGTCAGACTGCTGTGACCATCCGGGTTTTCCAGGGTGAACGCGAAATGGCTGCTGACAACAAGGTTCTTGGCCAGTTTGATCTGGTTGGCCTGCCGTCTGCGCCACGCGGCGTGCCGCAGATCGAAGTTACCTTCGATATTGACGCTAACGGCATTGTTAATGTTTCGGCCAAGGATAAAGCGACCGGCAAGGAACAGCAGATCCGTATTCAGGCGTCTGGCGGACTATCTGATGACGATATCGAGAGTATGGTGCAGGACGGTGAGGCAAATGCCGAAGCTGATCAGAAGCGCCGTGAAGCTGTCGAGGCACGCAATCAGGCAGACTCTCTCATCCACATGTGTGAGAAAAACCTCGAAGAGCATGGCGATAAAGTTGACGCCGAAGATCGCACAGCTGTTGAAGAAGCCGTTGCCGCTCTGAAAGAGGTCAAGGATGGAGAGGACGCTGAAGAGATCAATGCCAAGTCTGAAGCCTTGACCGAGGCTTCCATGAAACTGGGCGAGGCCATGTACCGTGCCCAGCAGGAAGCAGAAGGTGCCGAAGGCGGCGCTGAAGGTGATGCAGCCGATAGCGAGTCATCTGATGATGCCACGGTTGTTGATGCTGACTTCGAGGAAGTTGATCCGGATCAGGACAAGAAAGACGGTTAATTCGGTTTTTCTTTCCGCGTAATTAGCGTCACAGGGGTAAATGGATATGGCCAAGGATGACTACTATGACATCCTCGGGGTGCAGCAGGATGCCGATAGCGGTGAGCTGAAAAAAGCTTATCGCAAATTGGCCATGAAGCATCACCCTGACCGCAATCCCGATGATGCGGAATCGGAACGAAAATTCAAGGAAGCCAATGAGGCCTATGACGTCCTGAAGGACGATCAGAAGCGTGCGGCCTATGACCGGTTTGGTCATGCCGCATTCGAAAACGGTGGCGGCGGCGCAGGTGCTGGCGCTGGCGGTTTCGGCGGTTTTAGTGGTGGCTTTGGCGATATCTTCGAGGAAATGTTCGGTGGCGGCGGGCAACGTGGTTCTGCGAATACGCAGGGCTCGGACCTTCGCTTTAATATGGAGATTTCCCTCGAGGATGCCTACAACGGCAAGAAGACGGAAATTCGGGTCCCAACGTCCGTAAGCTGTGATTCATGCAGTGGTTCGGGAGCCGCCGAGGGCAAGGCTCCGGCAACATGCGGCACCTGTCATGGTGCGGGCCGTGTTCGTGCGCAGCAAGGATTTTTCACGGTTGAGCGTGCATGCCCATCGTGCGGTGGTCAGGGTCAGGTTATTAAGGACCCCTGCCGTACCTGTGGTGGCGCTGGCCGGGTGCAGAAAGAAAAAAATCTTGCAGTTAATATTCCTGAAGGTGTTGAAGATGGCACCCGTATTCGTCTGACTGGTGAGGGCGAAGCTGGTTTGCGTGGCGGTCCGGCGGGTGATTTGTATATCTTTATATCCGTGTCGCCACACCGGCTGTTTCAGCGCGATGGCGCAAACATCCATTGCCGGGTTCCCATTACCATGACTGCAGCGTCACTCGGCGGCACCATTGAGGTCCCCACCGTTGACGGCAAGCGCGTGCGGGTTAATATTCCCGAAGGTACGGCAACGGGCCACCAGTTCCGGCTCAAGGAAAAGGGCATGACCATTCTGCGCTCGCGTGCGCGCGGCGACATGTTCGTGCAGGTCTTTGTGGAAACGCCACAAAAACTGACAAAGAAGCAGAAAGAACTGCTCAAGGAATTTGAGGGCGCAGGTAAAAATGACGCAACCCATAATCCTGAATCCCACGGCTTCTTTTCCAAGGTCAAAGACTTCTGGGACGATTTGACGGAGTAACGTCTGCTCCGTTTTCTCCAATTGTGCATTATCATCTCTGGAATTCTGTGGCACGCTCGCCTAGGGTCTTATCGTCCTAACCAACGCGTGATCGTGCGCAGGAGATCGACATGAAGATCGGTATTGTCGGATGCGGCGGTCGTATGGGCCGCATGCTGATTGAAACAGTCTTATCGACGTCCGGCGCAACGCTTGCCGGCGGCACAGAACAACCCGGTAATGCCTTGATCGGAACTGATCTGGGCGCTTTGGCTGGTGTCGAGCCAAATGGCCTGTGCGTCGGCAATGATCTCCGGTCCATGTTTGAAGCCGCTGATGTGGTTATTGATTTTACCCTGCCCGTTGCGACCGTTGCGCATGCTGAAATGGCGGGCGAAACGCGCACGGCATTGGTTGTGGGGACCACTGGATTGGCTGTGGAGCATTTTGCCGCGCTTGATGCAGCAGCAAAAATAGCCCCCATCGTACATGCCGGAAACATGAGCATTGGTGTGAACATGTTGTTGGGGCTGATTGAACAGGTCAGCGCCACATTGGGCGAAGAGTACGACATTGAGATCATGGAAATGCACCACCGCCATAAGGTTGATGCGCCATCCGGTACGGCGCTTATGCTGGGCGAAGCTGCCGCTGCTGGTCGCGGGGTTGATCTGAACGCTGTATCGCAACGTACACGCGACGGCCACACCGGGCCACGTAAGGCCGGTGACATCGGGTTTGCTACGCTGCGTGGCGGTGATGTGGTGGGCGAACATTCAGTGGTTTTTGCTGGTGAGGGCGAACGCATTGAAATCACCCACAAAGCCAGCTCGCGCAAACTGTTTGCCAACGGCGCGGTGCGTGCAGCTCTGTGGTGTGATGGCCGTGCGCCCGGACGGTATTCCATGAAGGATGTGCTTGGATTTTCTTGATTCCGGGGTGGCGTTATGGTGAAAAAAACCGATGTTGACGAGTTTTACCGGCGTTTGGCGGCGACTACCCCTGCGCCGACCAGCGAGCTGCATTATATCAATCCCTATACCCTTGTTGTCGCGGTAGCCCTGTCGGCGCAGGCCACAGATATTGGCGTCAACAAGGCCACAGGCCCGCTGTTCGAGGTTGTGAGCACGCCGCAACAAATGGTTGCGTTGGGCGAGGCAAAGCTGCGTGATTACATTAAAACAATTGGCCTGTTTAATACCAAGGCCAAGAACGTCATCAAGCTGAGCCAGATGCTGATCGATGAGCATGATGGCGAGGTCCCCAATGATCGTGTCGCGCTGGAAGCCTTGCCCGGTGTGGGGCGTAAAACGGCGAACGTGGTGCTGAATGTAGCGTTTGGTGAGCCCACCATTGCCGTGGACACGCATATTTTCCGCATTGGCAACCGGACCAGAATTGCCCCGGGCAAGACACCGCTCGAAGTGGAAAAGAAACTGCTCAAGTGCACGCCTGATGCCTGGATGATGCACGCACACCATTGGCTGATTTTACATGGTCGTTATGTATGCAAGGCGCGAAAGCCTGACTGCGCGGTCTGTGTGGTGAACGACCTGTGTCGTTATAAGGCTAAGAACACCTTGTAGGGTTCAGTTTGCGGCAGCTTGTGCCGCAAGTGTGCGTGTGATGATGTCACGCAGGCATGCCTCAAGCGTTTCGGTGCTGATTGTGGGCTCACGAAATGCCAGATGGTCAACACTGTAGCGGCCATTGCCGCCGTCATAGAGAAACAGATCAATAGTGCAGTGCGCGTTGCGGTATTGCCATAACGCTGACGGTGGGTCGCTGCGCAGGAAGGATGGCGTGCCCAGCAGGTCCTGAAGCTGCGCCGCACTATAACCAATTAAGCTTTGCAGCTCAGGAACCGGCATGAGCGGTTCCGGTTCAGGCTCTGGTTCCGGGGGTAAGGCGGCAATTTCAGGTGTTGGCGTTTCCTGCGCAGGCGCGATTTGCTGCGGTGTTTGTGTCGTGACCGTAGTGGTGCTGCTGACACCCTTTCCGGCATCTGATGCTACGCAACCTGTAACCAGCAGGCTGCAACCTACAAATAGTATGCGCGCAAGTCGATCCACAGGCATTCGCATTAGTGTTTTTGCGGATCGTTTGGCGCGCCTGCGTTGGTGATGTTTAACATCTCACCGCTAATCTGGCCGCCGGGCTCAATGACAATGGAGCCATAGCGCACGGAACCGGAGATCGAGCCGCTTTCGCGCACCGTTAACCGACCGCGTACAACCAAATGCCCCTCAAACTTACCGGCAATGATGGCTTCGTTTACTTCTGCCTTGCCTTTGAAGCGTCCTTCGCGTGCGACGTCCAGCAAGCGTGCATCGATTAATGTGGTATCTTCGACACAGCCTTCCAGCGTCAAGCGTTCACATGAGGAAATTTCTCCGCCCTGTAGATGAATTTCACGTCCCACGACAAGGCGTTTCGGCTCAACGCGGTCTTTCGGAGCCGGTTCGATGACAGGTTTCTGTGGCATTCCGGGAATACCGGCTACGCGACCGGGGACGTCAGGGTGGAACGCGGAACGAGAGGCCGATGTGCTGGTGCCTGCAAAAGGTTTTAACGGTGGCGGCGCCAACTCATCAGGCATCTCGGTATTTGGGGCATTATCAGCATTATTTGCAGCATCCGGCATCGCGGTTTCGTGGTCCGGCGAGGGTTTGTTTTCCATGTGGTATCTCCTGTAGAGCGCCGAGCACGAATATCGGCTCGTTATAATTTGTTGGGTACTCAGGCGGCGCCGTTAATGGGACGACGCCAGCCTTCGAACATATGCACCATGGCCGCGGTGGCGACAATGGGCGTTAGCAGATTTATCACGGGCACTGTCAGCAAAAACGCAACCAGCACGCCAAAAAAGAAAAGTCCGCCCTGACGTTGCTTGCGTAACAATCGCGCTGCGCCCGGTTCCATGCGTCGCAATGACACAAGTTCGAAGTATTCCCTTCCTAAAAGATACCCGTTCACAGCATAGAAAACAAAAGGGAATACGGGCGGGATAATCAGGAACAATAGCATGAACACGTTCAGGGCAATCAGGATCGCAAGAAAGCGCAGCGCGGAGACAACCGCTTCTCCGGTCGTTACGCCTTGTGCAGCGGGTAGTTCGGGGTAATGGCGGGCTTCTACGGCACGTGCTATTTTTTCAAGAAACAGCCCGATCAATACGCTGACAATACCGGGAAAGAGAAACCATGTGAGCAGCGCTGTGGCCAGTCCACCAAGAAAATCAATGATGGTTTCAAGCCAGCCGATATCAAACAGGGCCGTATTGCCAAGCAGATAGCCAATGACAAGCCATAGCAGGATAAACACACCGAGTGCCGCTCCTGCGCTTGCGAGCACGGTTTTCTGGATGGCGCTGTCGTTTAGCTGCGCAATGGCTTTGACGAATGCATCGATCATTTTGGGCCCTTAAGTGGCAATGATATTCCATATGTATCGACGGTGACGGCCCGGGGCAAGGTGCATCGCAATGAATGCAGCCTGCCCCTGTTGAGCGGTCGCCCTTGTGGCGCGCGTCGGTATGGCTATACTGCGCGCGCCTGCTGCTGTGGCGACCCGCAAAACCATGCGAGCATCAGCACACGGCTGGCTTAAATCTCTGTGACTTAAACTGCGAACTAGCCCCGATCAGGAGACCCGAACATGCATGATGTCGTTGGCATCGGAAACGCCATTGTTGATGTGCTTGCCAAGGCGGAGGACTCGCTTCTCACCGAGCACGATCTGGCCAAAGGCACCATGACCCTTATTGACGCCGAAACGGCGGAGCGTCTGTATGGCGTGATGAGCGAACCTATGGAGCAGTCCGGTGGCTCGGCGGCGAACACCATTGCTGGCCTGGCTTCGCTCGGCGCGAACTGCGCCTTTATCGGCAAGGTGCGTGACGATCTGTTGGGTGATCGCTTTCGTGCTGCTATTCAGGAACTTGGCGTTGCGTTCGACACTCCTGCTGCACACGATTCAGCACCAACAGCACAATGCCTGATTTTGGTTACACCTGATGCGCAGCGCACCATGCAGACGTATCTTGGCGCGTGCGTTGAGCTTGGCCCGCGCGATATTGATCCCAAAGTTATTACGGATTCCAAAATTACCTATCTTGAAGGTTACTTGTGGGATCGGCCTGAGGCCAAGGAAGCCTTTGTGCGCGCCGCGACTATCGCGCATGAGGCTGGTAACAAGGTTTCGCTCAGCCTTTCGGACCCGTTCTGCGTTGGGCGCCACCGCGATGACTTCCTGCAATTGCTCGAAGGCCATATCGATATTCTGTTCGCCAATGAGGACGAAATCACCTCGCTTTATGATGTTGATGAGTTCGATGAGGCTCTGCAATACGTCCGTGGACACTGTGAAATTGCGGCATTAACCCGTGGTAAAAAGGGTTCAGTCGTTGTTTCTGGTCAGGAATTACACGTGATTGATGCAGCCCCTGTGTCATCAGTGGTTGACACAACGGGTGCTGGTGATGCATATGCCGCCGGGTTTCTTTACGGCATAACCCACCATTTGGATTTATGTGATGCTGCTCATGTTGGCGGTGTTGCGGCGGCCGAGGTGATCGGTCATATGGGCGCGCGGCCTGCGGAGCCGCTCGGAACCCTGATTGAGCACAAGCTCAACATTCACTCTTGAATAGGATGGCGGCGGCCCGCACCGGCAACGCCATAAGGTAGATATGACCGAGCTTCGCAATATCGCGATCATCGCACACGTTGATCACGGCAAAACCACACTGGTTGACCAGCTGCTTAAACAGAGCGGCGCATTTCGTGATAACCAGAAAGTCGACGAACGCGCCATGGACAGCAATGACCTGGAACGTGAACGTGGCATCACCATTCTCGCCAAGTGTACTTCGGTGGAATGGAACGATGTGCGCATTAATATCGTTGATACACCGGGCCATGCTGATTTTGGCGGCGAGGTCGAGCGTATCCTGAGCATGGTCGATGGTGTCGTGCTGCTGGTCGATGCCGCTGAAGGTGCCATGCCGCAGACAAAATTTGTCACCAGCAAGGCGCTGAAAATGGGCCTCAAGCCTATTTTGGTCATCAACAAGGTCGATAAGGCTGACGGTCGGCCATACGAAGTGCAGGACGAGGTCTTTGATCTGTTCTCTGTACTCGAAGCCAATGATGATCAGCTTGATTTTCCGACTCTCTTTGCATCGGCAAAGAACGGCTGGGCGGCAAACGAACCTGAAGGGTCTCAGGAAAACATGGATCCGCTGTTCGAGCAGATTCTCAAGCATGTACCCGCCCCCGTGGTTGATCGCGAAGCACCGTTCTCCATGCTGTCAACTTTGATTCAGGCCGACCCTTATCTTGGGCGCATTCTGACTGGGCGTATTCATTCCGGCACCATCAAGGTCAACACGCCTATCAAGGCGTTGAGCCGTGAGGGCGAGCTGGTTGAACAGGGCCGCATTACCAAGCTGCTGGCGTTCCGTGATCTGGAGCGTGTGCCGGTGAACGAGGCTGGCGCTGGCGATCTTGTCGCCATCGCAGGCCTGACCAAGGCAACAGTTGCCGATACCATTTGTGATATGGCCGTTACCGAGGCTCTGGATGCCTCACCCATTGATCCGCCGACCCTTGCCATGACGTTTGCCATCAACAACTCTCCGTTGGCTGGCACCGAGGGCAGCAAGGTGACATCACGTGTTATCCGTGATCGCCTGATGCGTGAGGCTGAAGGCAATGTCGCTATCCGTATCACTGAAACAGAAGATAACGATGCCTTTGAGGTCGCCGGCCGTGGCGAGCTACAGCTTGGCGTGCTCATCGAACAGATGCGCCGTGAAGGCTTTGAGCTGTCCATCAGTCGTCCGCGCGTGTTGTTTCAAACCGATCCAGATACCGGCAAGCGTATGGAGCCGGTTGAAGAAGCCGTTATCGACGTTGACGAAGAATATTCCGGCGTCGTGGTTGAAAGCATGAGCGAACGCAAGGCTGAAATGACGGATATGCGTCCGGGTGGCGGCGGTAAAACCCGTATTACCTTCCTGGCACCATCGCGTGGCCTGATCGGCTATCACGGCCAGTTTCTGACGGAAACTCGCGGCACCGGCATCATGAACCGCGTCTTCCACGGCTATATTGCGGATAAGGGCGTGATCTCTGGTCGCCGCACTGGCGTGCTGATTTCCAATACACCGGGCAAGACTGTGGCCTATAGCCTGTGGAATTTGGAAGAACGCGGCACAATGTTTGTTGGCGCGGGCGTTAAAGCCTACACCGGCATGATCATCGGCGAGAACAATCGTCCCGGTGATCTCGAGGTCAATCCCATCAAGGGCAAGCAGTTGACGAACATCCGTGCATCGGGAACGGACGAAAATATTCGCCTGACCCCGCCTCGCCGTCTATCGCTCGAACAGGCATTGGCCTATATTGCGGACGATGAACTGGTTGAGGTCACACCGGATAATATCCGCCTGCGCAAACGCCACCTTGATCCGAACGATCGGAAACGGGCATCGCGTCAGGAGACCGCAGCCTAGCATCTGGCATAAACCTCAGCGGCGGAGACTGGAACGAAACAATGCGTAACTGGTCTCGCGCCCTGTCGGTTTATCTCGAACGCCGCGTCGCGGTTATTCTGGTTTTCGGCTTCGCCAGCGGCTTACCGCTGGCGCTTGTCTATGCCACATTATCGGCGTGGCTTAGTGAGTCCGGGGTCAGCAAGACTGCCATTGGCCTGTTCGTCTGGGCCAGTACCGCATATTCCATCAAATTCCTGTGGTCGCCTTTGGTTGACCGCATGCCGTTGCCATTGTTGACGCGCTGGTTGGGGCAGCGGCGTGGCTGGATGGTGCTGTCGCAAGTTTGCGTGGCCGCCGCCATGGTCGGGCTTGGCAGTACGGACCCGCAAAATGCGCTGTGGTGGACGGCCTTTTGGGCTGTGGTGTTGGCGTTTGCTTCGGCGACGCAGGATATCGTTATCGATGCCTACCGGGTGGAAAGCCTGGATGAAGACCAGCTTGGCGCGGGTGCAGCGAATTACGTCTTTGGCTACCGCATTGCCATGCTGGTGTCTGGCGGCGGCGCGTTGATCATCGCGCAGTGGGCCGGATGGTATTGGGCTTATGCTGCCATGGCAGTGCTCATGCTGGTGACCATAGTTGCCACCCTGCTCAGCCCCGAACCCGCCAAGCACGAAGCTGTTCTTGCTGCGGAAGATGATACAGATCGCTCGACGGTGGCATGGATGCGTGCTGCCGTGATTGCACCGTTCGCTGATTTTCTGTCACGTCCGGGCTGGCTGATGATTTTGTTGTTCATCGCTTTTTATAAATACGGCGATGCCTTGCTTGGCGTTATGGCAAACCCGTTTTATCTGGAGACCGGATTTTCGAAGATTGAGATCGGCGTTATCAGCAAGTCCTACGGTATGGTTATGACCATTGCTGGCGGTATTGCCGGTGGCGTGTTCGTCGCGCGCATGGGGATTTTGCGTGCCTTGCTCATATGTGGCGTATTACAGGCTCTATCGAACCTTGTGTTCGCGGCGCAAGCATATGTTGGTTATTCGGTGCCAATGCTGACGATGACCATCAGTGTTGAGAACCTGACAGGGGGCATGGCAACCACGGCGTTTGTCGCCTACCTATCCAGTCTGTGTAACGTGGCCTATACGGCGACGCAGTACGCACTGTTTTCATCGTTTATGGGGTTTGCCCGTACGATATTTTCATCTGGTGGCGGCTGGCTGGCCGATAACGTGGACTGGGTCACGTACTTCCTGTTGACCACGGCGGCGGCATTACCGGGCCTGGCATTATTGATTTTGCTGATCCGTCGCTATCCACCAGTTGATTTAAGTGATGAAAAAACGACACATGAAACGGTAAAAGAGTCCGGAACCGCTTGACGATCCGTGCTCGTGGCGTAAAACCCCTCACAATCATTCACACATGAAACTGTATGGGGGCCACAGGGGCCCTAAGCATCATTTATCTATCGGAAGGTTAAACCGTACTCATGGATCTAAAGAAGGTTCCCATCGGCCGCAACGTGCCCTACGAAATTAATGTTTTCATCGAGATTCCCATGGGCGGCAACCCCGTGAAATACGAACTCGATAAAGAATCTGGCGCCATGTTTGTAGATCGCTTTCTGCACACGGCGATGTACTATCCGTGCAACTACGGCTTTATTCCTCATACCCTGTCTGATGATGGCGACCCTATCGATGTTGTTGTGCTTGGCCAGGTCCCGGTTCAGCCCGGCGTTATCATTCCGTCGCGCCCCATCGGTGTGCTGTTGATGGAAGACGAGAGCGGCTTCGATGAAAAGCTGCTGTGCGTGCCTATTGATGAGTTGCACCCTTATTACGGCAATGTGGCATCGTATCGCGATGTTCGCCCGGTGCTGCTTGAACAGATTTCGCACTTCTTCGAGCACTATAAGGATCTCGAGCCCAATAAGTGGGTCAAGATCAAGGGTTGGGGCGATACGGAAGAAGCGCTCGACCTGATCCGTGTGGCCATTGAGCGCGCCGAGGAAGAAGACAAGTCCTGATTACGATCAGGCGCTTTGATAATGCATCACCGCTACCTTGAAAATTTTTCTGGTGGCGGTGGCATTGTCGGTGTTATCGGCGCGCCCTCCCCGCTTAAGGGGCAATGTTGTTTTCCTCAGCACTGCTATATGATAATCCGGTGACCGGTAAACATTTAGCGTGACGAGACCATCAGCATCATGACCGAGACCCAGACGGCTACGTGCCCGCCCCATACGCCTGCACAGTCACAGGAAGCGTCTGCATCGGCTGTGCCTGAGGCCAAGCGTGCCGATGAACGGGTCACGCCCATGATGGAGCAATATGTCTCCATTAAAGAAGCCCACCCCGGCTGTTTGCTGTTCTACCGCATGGGGGACTTCTACGAACTTTTCTTTGATGATGCCGTGCAGGCAGCCGAAGCGCTCGATATTACCCTGACCAAACGCGGTAAGCACCTTGGTGAGGACATCGCTATGTGCGGTGTGCCCGCGCATAGTCATGAGGTGTATCTCGAGCGTCTGATCCGCAAGGGCTTTAAGGTCGCCATTTGTGAGCAGACCGAAAACCCGGCTGAAGCCAAGAAACGCGGCGCAAAGTCTGTGGTGAACCGTGCTGTGGTTCGCATCATCACCCCCGGCACGCTGACCGAAGACACCCTGCTTGATGCGCGCGCCAATAACTACCTTGCCTGCGTTGCATCGGCCAAGGGCGCGTACAGCGTGGCCTGGATTGATGTTTCGACCGGTGCCCTGCTCACCCAACCTGCCGAGCAAGTCGAGTTGGGCGCGGTTTTGGCACGGCTAAATCCCGGCGAAATTCTGATTTCACAAACACTGGTTGATCGCGAAAGCCTCAACGAACTGGTTTCGGACTGGAGCGATAGATTAAGTGTAGAACCACCCAGCCGCTTCGATAGCGAAAACGCACGCCAACGGTTAGAAGGTCTTTACGGCGTTGGCACGCTTGATGCCTTTGGCAGTTTTTCGCGCGCTGAAATTGCCGCCGCGGGCGCATTGATCACCTATGTAGAGCTCACCCAAAAGGGACACCTGCCGCGCATCGCGCCGCCACGACAGATTTCGCGTGGCGCGGTTATGGAAATCGATGCAGCGACCCGGCGAAATCTGGAGCTCAGCGAAACCCTTTCGGGAGACCGCAAAGGCAGTCTGCTTTCGGTTGTTGATCGGACCATGACCGGTGCAGGTGCTCGCCTGCTCGGCGCTAGGTTGGCCGCGCCGCTGACCGATCAGACCGTGATCGAAGGGCGCTTGAACGCCGTGCAGTTTTTTGTTGATGAGCAACACGTGCGCGGCGACGTGCGGGCATTGTTGCGGGGCGCGCCAGATATGGAGCGCGCGTTGTCGCGTCTGAGTATCGGTCGCGGGGGACCGCGCGATCTGGTCGCGATCCGTTTCGGGCTTGAGCGCGCTGGCAGTATCCGTGCGCTGATTATGGGTGCGCCCGGCATGCCACAGGGCATTGAGTGCGAGGCCGTTCTGCTGGACCCGCATACCGAACTTTGCGACCGCTTGGTGGCGGCGCTTGCTCAGGACGTGCCAGTTTATGCCCGTGATGGCGGCTTCATTGCGCAGGGTTACGCGCCCGGACTTGATGAACTACGTGCCTTGCGCGATGAGAGCAAACGCCTGATCGCAAACTTGCAGGCACGCTATCAAGGCGAGGCGGGGGTCTCTGCGTTGAAGGTGCGCCATAACAACGTGCTTGGGTATTTTGTCGAAGTTCCGGCAAAGCAGGGCGACAAGATGATCGCCGATGTGGAAGGGCCGTTTATTCACCGACAGACCATGGCAAATGCTGTGCGCTTTACCACGACTGAGCTTAATGAACTGGAAGGTCGCATTGCCCAGGCAGGCGACAAAGCGCTTGGCCTGGAACTGGAGCTTTTCGAGGCGTTGATTGCAGAGGTGCTAGCCGCATCTGAAACGATTGCCAGCGCCGCACGCGCGATGGCGGCCATGGACGTAGCATCTGCCTTGGCCGAGCTTGCTGAGGATGGGCGCTATTGCCGCCCTGTCCTGAGTGATGATCGCGACCTTCATATCGCCGGGGGCCGCCATCCAGTGGTTGAGGCCGCGCTTGAACAGGGCAACGGCCAGCGCTTTGTCGCAAATGACTGCGACCTTGGTGATGGATCTCGCCTGTGGCTTCTCACGGGCCCGAACATGGCCGGTAAAAGTACGTTTTTGCGCCAGAATGCATTGATCGTCATCTTGGCGCAGATCGGCAGCTATGTGCCGTGTGAAAGCGCGCGCATTGGCATTGTTGATCGCCTGTTTTCGCGTGTTGGTGCGGCGGACGATCTGGCGCGCGGACGCTCAACCTTTATGGTCGAAATGGTCGAGACCGCAGCAATCCTCAATCAGGCTGGCCCGCGATCCATGGTTATCCTCGATGAAATCGGTCGCGGAACGTCGACCTTTGATGGCCTGTCCATTGCCTGGGCGGTTGTTGAACAGCTACACGGCGAGAACCGCTGCCGGGCTTTATTTGCGACCCATTACCATGAGCTGACAGCGCTGGCTTCACGGCTGGATGACCTGAGCTGCCATACCATGCGTGTGAAGGAGTGGGAGGGTGACGTGATCTTTTTGCATGAGATCGCCAGTGGTGCAGCCGACCGTTCCTACGGTATTCATGTTGGACGTTTGGCGGGCTTGCCACCAAAAGTCGTTGCGTATGCCGAGCAAATACTTGAGACGCTGGAGCAGGGTGAGCAGTCTTCCGTAGTAACGCGCCTTGCCGATGATTTGCCATTGTTTGCCAATATCAATGATAATTGCGCTCAGGCAATGATGCCAATAGGGCCAAGTGCCACGGAACGCGCTATTGATGAGGCCAGCATTGATGATATGACACCGCGCGAAGCGCTTGATTTCCTGTATATGCTAAAGAAAGACCGCACTGATACGCTGGATTGAACTGGCGACATATGATTGAGCGGTTTAAGCTCAAGGCGAACGTCTTAAATTATAAAATCACATTGTTTATGCCGATGGTACGCTGCAAGACACGTATTCCGGCAGCATGACAAACAGGGCCGCCATGGCTGCCGCATGCGTCCACCAGAACGCGTGGGCAGATTGATGCCTCGAATAGGTCCATGGCGGATTTTAGGACGCAATTATCCGTTGCGATGCCACAAATATCCACCGATGTAATGTTGTCGTGCAGCAGGGAGGCCAGCAAATCAGGCGTCACCATGGAATAGCGCGACTTTTCAATGATCGATGCGTCCGCACGCGGGGAAAAGGCGAGATCTGTGTCGTTCGTTCCGGGGCCGCACCTATTCCAGTCCATGAATTTACGATAAGGTGAGGCGGGTAAATTCACAAAACGACTTGCCACGATGCTGTCGTATTCATGCTGTAAGGACTCTACTGCGACGGGGACGTGCTGTGTCCATTGGTTTATGAAATAGCGTTGCACATCGATAATCAGCAAGCAGCAGGGCCCCATGATCATCTCCCTGAATTATTCCAGCGTACGCAACGGTGCTGTAACCCGGCAGGTAAGGATGTTATATAGCATGAATAGCAGTCTCTGGCGTTGATTCATGACAACCACCAAACGCACGTTTCGCAATACTTCCAATAAAAAAGCGCCCGGCGAGATCGTTGGGGCCAGATCTATTCTGGATCGAGCAGCGCTCGATGGTCGCATCGATGAAATCGTTTCATGGTCGGGGTATTCGCCCAAAACGCACCCGCAATTGCTGGTGATCTTCAAGGAAACCCTTGCTCAGGGCCGCGCAGAGATCCGCCGGCGCTTTGAGCAGGACGCCACACCTGCCAGTCAGATCATTGCTGAGCAGGCGTGGCTCATGGATCAGATTATAGAGGCTCTCGCCGCGATGGTTCAGGGCCATGTATATCCTTTGGCCAATCCTACCACGGGCGAGCAGCTTGCTGTGTTGGCGGCGGGCGGCTATGGGCGTCGGGAGATGGCGCCACACTCAGATATCGACTTGATGTTTTTGGTGCCATACAAGGTCACGCCTCATACAGAGCAGGTGGTCGAGTTCATGCTCTATTTCCTGTGGGACTTGGGGCTTGTGGTCGGCCATGCCACGCGCAGCATTGATGAGGCCGTCCGTCTCGCCGGAGAAGACCTGACCATCCGCACCAACATGCTGGAGACCCGCTGCATTGCGGGCGAGGGCATGCTATTTGAAAGCTTCTGGCAGCGTTATGTAGACGATGTGATTAATAGCGGGCAGCTTAATTTCGTGGATGCCAAGCTGGCAGAACGCGACTCGCGCCATGATCGTATGGGCGACACTCGTTACGTACTCGAACCAAATGTTAAGGAAGGCAAGGGCGCGCTGCGTGACTTGCAGACTCTGTATTGGATTACAAAGTATTTGTACCGGGTCACCGATGTGGCTGAGTTGGTAGAGATGGAGGTGTTTACCCGTGATGATGCGCGGGTTTTTACCAAGGCCTCAAACTTTCTGTGGACGGTACGATGCCATTTGCATTACCTGGCGAACCGACCAGAGGATCGCCTGACGTTCGATGTGCAAAAGGAGATCGGTCAGCGTATGGGCTACCGTGACCATGCCGGTAGCCAGGGCGTTGAGCGCTTTATGAAGCATTATTTTCTGGTCGCCAAGGATGTCGGTGATCTGACCCGCGTGCTTTGTGCCGTGCTTGAGGAGCAACATAAAAAGAAGCAACGCCGTTTCCGCATTCCCGGACTGCCATTTGGCCCGGACGCACTGGATGGATTTGCGTTGGATAACGGGCGATTGACCGTTGAAACAACCAAAGAACTCAAAGAAGAACCAGTTAAGTTCATACAATTATTCTTAACGTCACTTGAACATGGCGTAGATATTCATCCCAAGGCTCTGCGCCGGGTACGCCAGAATTTGCGTCTGATTGATCAACGGTTACGTGACAATGCAGAGGCAAATGCCTGCTTTGTAAACATTCTGACATCAAAACAAAATCCTGAGAAAATACTGACAACCATGAACGAGGCTGGCGTATTTGGCCGGTTCATCCCGGATTTCGGGCGGGTTGTGGCGCAGATGCAGTATGATATGTACCATGTCTATACGGTGGACGAGCATACGATCCGCGCACTTGGCATTCTGCACCGCATCGATAACGGAGAGCTGAAAGAGGATCATCCGGTTTCGTCCTTGATTATTCAGGAGGTCCAGTCGCGCCGGGTGCTCTATATAGCCGTTTTGCTGCATGATATTGCAAAAGGCCGCAAGGGCGACCACGCCGAGCTGGGCGCGGAGATCGCATTAACGCTGTGTCCGCGCCTGGGACTCAATGATTGGGAAATCGAAACGGTTGCGTGGTTGGTGCGCCAGCACCTGCTGATGAGCCGACTGGCCTTCAAGCGGGACCTAGAGGACCCGCAGACTGTGGCTGATTTCATCCAGGTGGTGCAGTCGCCAGAGCGTCTGCGATTGTTACTGGTGCTCACCGTGGCGGATATCCGCGCCGTGGGACCAAAGGTCTGGAACGCCTGGAAGGCGGGACTGTTACGTGATCTTTATTACCGGGCTCAAGAAGCCTTGTCGGGCGTGCTACCAGCAGAGCGTCGTAGCAATCGTATCGAGGGTGCAAAAGCTGCGCTGCGTGAGCGCCTTGAGACGTGGGATAGCGTTTGGGTAGAAAATTTTCTGGAACGTGGCCGCGATAGTTATTGGGTGGCTTTTGACGCCGAGACCCATATGCGCCATGCAGAGGTCGCTCGCGAAGCCGAACGCGAAAACAATCTACTGGCAGTACGTGCAACGGTATCCTCTGATCGTGACGTTACCGAAATTATTGTTTACGCACCGGACCACCCCGGACTGTTTGCCTCTATCGCTGGCGCCATGTCGCTATCAGGCGCGTCCATCGTTGACGCCAAGATCGCCACAATGACGGACGGTATGGCGCTCGATACATTCTGGGTACAGGACGATACAGGCAGGGCATATTCGGAAAACCGTCGGCTTGAACACTTGCGCGGGCGCATCATGAGCGCCTTGCAGGGCGACATGCGCCCATCGCGTGAATTGGCCCGGGTACGCAAACAGGCAATTCCATCACGCGTGCAGGTTTTTCAGGTGCCGCCGCGTGTGCTGATCGATAACGCCGTCAGCAATGACGCTACGGTTATCGAGATTAACGGTCGCGACCGGTTGGGGCTGTTATTTGATCTGACCCGCGTGCTGACGGGTGAGGGACTACAGATTGCCAGCGCGCACGTTTCGACCTATGGCGAACGGGTTGTTGACGTTTTTTATGTAAAGGATGCGTTTGGTCTTAAGGTTAAAAACGACGTACGTATTAAAAAAATCCGCACCGCACTGCTTGATGCACTCGCCGGAGCACCGGCACAATCATCAATAGAAGGTGAGCACGAGAGCGCTCAAGAATCAGGCAGCCTTGCAACATAGCCTTTCATGTTTCGGCATGCTTCCCCGCAACGTCAAAAGCGGTTATTGAACATCCATGAACCTGCTTCGAGCCATTACCACCGTCGGTGGTTTCACGATGATGAGCCGTATCCTCGGCTTCGTGCGCGACATGCTGGTTGCTGCGCTGCTGGGGGCGGGGCCTGTGGCGGATGCATTCTTTGTAGCGTTCAAATTTCCCAATCTGTTCCGCAGGCTGTTTGCAGAGGGCGCGTTTGCCGCGGCCTTTGTACCGCTATTTGCCGGCAAGCTTGAGAGTGATGGACGCGACAAGGCTGTCGCCTTTGCAGAAAACGCGCTGGGCATTTTGTTGATTTCGCTTGCTGTCTTTGTTGCCGCCATTGAACTTGCCATGCCGTGGGTTATGCATTTGATCGCGCCCGGTTTTTTGGATGATCCAGAAAAGTTCAGTCTGACAGTGTTGCTGACGCGCATCACGTTTCCCTACCTGCTGTTCATTTCGCTGGTCTCGCTGGTTGCTGGTGTGCTGAATTCCATGGGTCGTTTTGCTGCTGCTGCCGCAACGCCGATTTTACTGAACCTGTGCCTGATTGGCGCAATTTTGCTGATGACACCCTTATTGCAAAGCGCCGGGCACGCATTGGCATGGGGCGTGTGTATCGCAGGGGCTGTGCAGTTTGTCTGGCTCTACGGTGCATTGGCGCGGGAAGGTGTCTGGTTGCGCTTGCACCGCGCGCGCATCACCGAGGAGATTCGAACACTGTTTCGACGCGCTCTGCCGGTTGCGGTGGGTGCGGGGATTTATCAAATCAATCTGGTCATCGATACGGTGATTGCATCACTGTTGCCGTCAGGCTCGATCTCATACCTGTTTTATGCGGACCGGATTACCCAGTTGCCGCTCGGTGTGGTCGGGGTTGCCGTGGGCACGGCGCTGTTGCCGTTACTGTCGCGTCAGGTACGCGCCGGAGAGGGCGCGGCTGCCATGCATAGCCAAAACCGCGCGCTGGAATTCTCACTGTTGCTGACGTTGCCCGCCGCTGTGGCGCTATATGTCATCGCCCAACCGCTCGTTATGGTGCTGTTCCAGCGCGGCGCATTCACGGCTGCCGAAGCCTCGGCGACGGCAGCGGCGCTTGGTGTTTATGCGCTGGGCCTGCCTGCATATGTGTTGGTCAAGGCGCTGGCCCCGGGGTACTTCGCGCGTGAAGACACCAAGACCCCGGTAATCATCGCGAGCATTGCCATGGTCGTGAACCTTGGCTTGAACCTGTTGCTGATGGGCCCGTTCCTGCATGTCGGCATTGCCATGGCAACGGTGGTGTCGTCATGGCTGAACGCGGGCCTGCTGGCGTTCTTCCTGTGCCGGCGGGGTCATATGATTTTCGATGAGCGCCTACGGCAACGCTTGCCCCGCGTAGTTCTTGCAGCGCTTGTCATGGGCGCAGCGTTATATTTCGGACTGGGCGGTTTGAGCGGGGCATTTGAGGCTGGGCTGATGGCGCGCATTGCAGCGTTGGCCGCGCTCGTCATCGGGGGGGCGGCTGTTTTTGCCATTGCCGCACAGCTATCAGGCGCAGCCCGCTTGTCGGACCTGCGCGCCATGCGACGTCCGTCACCCACGCCATAACAAGGCGGAGCTGGCGTGCTGACTTGACCGTAAGCGTGCCACGCGCCATAAAGCGCCACATCCTGCCCTTATCGGCATCAACAATCATCAGAACACGAGGAACGTCCGCATGAACCGGATTTTCTCGGGCGTACAGCCCACCGGCAACCTGCATCTTGGTAATTACCTGGGCGCAATCCGTAACTGGGTCAGCCTGCAAGCGGAATTTGAGTGCGTCTTCTGCGTGGTTGACCTGCATGCCGTGACCGTATGGCAGGACCCGACCGAGCTGCGTGCCAGCACGCGCGAAGTTGCTGCCGCCCTGCTTGCTGCCGGGGTTGATGCGCAAAAGCATGTCCTGTTCAATCAGAGCCAGGTCTCGGCGCATGCCGAGTTGGCGTGGATCTTTAATTGCGTGGCCCGCATGGGCTGGCTCAGCCGCATGACCCAGTTTAAGGAAAAGGCTGGCAAGAACCGCGAAAACGCTTCGGTTGGGCTGTTTGCCTACCCCAACCTTATGGCCGCAGACATTCTGGCCTACAAGGGCACGCATGTGCCGGTTGGCGAAGACCAGAAACAGCATCTTGAGCTGGCGCGCGATATCGCCCAGAAATTCAATAATGACTTCGGCGTTGATTTCTTTCCGATCGTTGAGCCTATTATCCGTGGCGAGGCGACACGGGTGATGTCCTTGCGCGATGGCACCAGCAAGATGAGCAAGTCCGACCCATCGGAAAACTCACGCATCAATATGATTGATGATGTTGACACAATTGCGAAGAAAATCCGCAAGGCCAAGACCGACCCTGAACCGTTGCCAGACAACCCCGCAGGGCTGGAAGGTCGCCCGGAGGCCGCAAACCTGATGGGCATCTACGCCGCATTGTCGGACACGGCCATGGACGATGTGATCGCCAAATTTGGAGGCGAGCAGTTCTCTTCGTTCAAACAGCATCTGGCGGACCTAGCGGTTGCAACGCTTGCGCCCATTCAGGATGAGATGCGCCGCCTGATGGCCGACCCTGGATATGTAGACAGCGTGCTTGGCGATGGCGCGGAACGTGCGCGCGCAATCTCAGCGCCCATTATCCGCGATGTGCATGATATCCTCGGCTTCTTGCAGTCGCGCGATTAACGAACACAGTCGTGATGCACGCCTTGATCTTTCCCGGCGGAATGCCCATCTTCTAGACTTGTAGCACGACTTGCGCAGAATTTGATTAACCGGAGCGTCGACGACAATGTTTATCCAAACCGAGGCCACACCTAATCCCGCGACCTTGAAGTTCTTGCCGGGGTGCAGTGTGATGGAAACGGGCACGGCGAATTTCACCGCGACGGATGAGGCTGCACGCTCTCCGCTGGCGCAGCGCCTGTTTGAAGTTAATGGCGTTGTCGGCGTGTTTCTGGGCTCTGATTTTATCACTGCAACCAAGAACGCTGATGGTGATTGGGATGCATTGAAGCCGCAAATTCTGAGCCTGATCATGGAGCACTTCACGTCGGGCGCGCCGGTTGTGATTGCTGATGCCATTGATGGCGGAACTTCTGATGAAGACGATGACGGTATTGTTGGCCAGATCCGTGAATTGATCGATACACGCGTGCGCCCTGCTGTAGCGCAGGACGGCGGCGATATCGTCTTCAAGGGGTTTGAGGATGGCATTGTTTATTTGCATATGCAGGGCGCGTGCGCTGGCTGTCCCAGCTCATCGGCGACCCTGAAGCATGGCATCGAGAATATGCTTAAGTATTATATCCCCGAGGTTCTTGAAGTCCGCCCGATCAACTGAATTTCACGAAAATATTAGCGTAACCCGCATAGGATGATTCCCCTTTAAAGGGAATCCCCTCCGTGTGGATTTATGTTGGGCGCTATGTTAGAAGAGACACACTTGCCGGCCGGGCGTTCCACTACGTAACAAGAGAAATTGCGATACAGGGAACGGAACGACAAACGAGTGAACGCCGCTTTCATAGAAAATTAACGATGATGGCTTACTCACGGCCAGAGCTGTGTGCAGATTATTGACGGACGCATGATTAAAAAAACAACGACCACAACGTTTCAGAAGTTAACACTCGGCATGACCGGCGGACTCGTCGCTCTTTCTGTGGTGGCCGCCTTGGTTTACCCACCAAATGCTGCGACACATGCACCGCGTGCTGTGCTTGATCTTTTGGGCGATGTATTGGTTTCTGCGGTACCGGTTGGCACGGTAGAAACCGTTAATTTACCAATTCTGAAACCCGTGCCGTCAGGGCCAAGCGTTGCTGAGGTTCGTCAGGCGCTGGCCTATGATCTTGAAACTGTTAAGGCTGGCGCCGCTGTGCCGCGCGTATTTCTGGCAAGCATTCCAAGTGATATTTCGGATGTTCGCGAAACCGCAGCGCGCAAAGCCTTGTTCTTCAAGAGCGTGTTGCCGCTGGTTCTGCAGGTTAATGAAGAAATTCTGGCTGACCGTACACGCTTGCAGCGTCTGCAAAAATCTATCAGCCTCGGGCATAAGCCTGCGGCAGTTGATCGCCTGTGGCTTGCCATGATGAGCGATCGCTACGCTACGGCACGTGACGACATTGGTTCCATGCTGGGTAAGGTTGATATCGTGCCGCCGTCACTGGCGCTGGCTCAGGCTGCGACTGAAAGCGGTTGGGGAACGTCGCGTTTCGTGCGCGAGGGTAACTCCCTGTTCGGACAGTGGACCTATGCGGAGGGTAATCTCGTTCCCGAGGGCCGTGATGATGATAAGCTGCACATGATCAAAAGCTTCGAAACGCTGATTGATTCCGTGCGTGGCTACGCGACGAACCTGAATTCACACCGCGCGTATCGTGAGTTCCGTGCCATGCGTGCGGACCTTCGCAAGAACAGCAAACCTATCGACGGCCGTGTTCTGGCTGGTGCGCTGCATCGATACAGCGAACTTGGCGTGGAATACGTGAACGCCATCCGCTCAATGATTGGCTATAACAAGCTGAACAGGTTTGACCGGGCACGGCTGAGCGGCGACGCTTAATTCCCTTTGAATTTATAGAACTGCCACCCGAACCAGTACCAGCGGCCAGCATCTTCGTCTGCGCCTGGTAGCGTGCAGTTCAGGCGCGTGCGACTTTGCGTAAATGGCGTCTCTGCCCTGATTTCCACCCGTACATCACCGAGCCACTGCACTGCTACTGCGCCTTCATGCGACAGGAAGCAGCTTAACTCATCGATACGTTTAAGGGGCTTGCGCAAGGTGAAGCCAATGGCGGGCGGGTTTTGCTCGCGTACGCTCATGTCCTCAGGGGTCATATCCGAAATTGGCAGCGCAAGAGCATTGACCGCCGTTTTAAACCGACCCATGTCGCCATAGTCCTCGTTTAAAGGGAAGCGGGGCAGGTAGAACTGATTATCATGTGCGCTAAAGGCACCTGAATGTTGGCCGAAGGCTGCTTTGTACCCGGCGTCACGAACTTGTTGGGCTATGCGCTGGCTTACTTCGCCGTATGGATAGGCGAACAATTTTGGTATGAAACCAAGTTCTTCATAAAATCGGCGATTGGAGCGTTCGATTTCATCAAGAATGCGTCCCTCGGAATGCTCAGGCATATGCAGGTGCGAACCTGTGTGCGCAGCAATGGTTACGCCACCAGCAACCAACTCACGAATCTGATCCCACGTCATCATACCTTCGAAGCTCTGGTCCACAGCGTCGGTGGAAACAAACAGTGTAAACGGCAGGTTTGCATCACGCAGTCGTGGCCATGCATGTTCGTAGACCGAGGCATAGGCATCATCAATGGTGATCCCGACGGCTCTGTTTTGTATGGCACCGCCGCTTTGCAGCCGCGTTATCATTTCGTGGACGGGCAGGACTGAATACTGCGGCGCGCTTAACTCGACCAGATGGGCGTCAAATTGTTCAAGGCGAATATTGGTTTTAGGATAACGATCGTCGCCGAAGCGGTGATACATGATCACAACGCCTGACTCTGCAGCATGGACCGGGGCGGCAGAAAATAGCCCACCAAGAGCCACAATAATAATTGCGGCAAGGCTCGCGAAACGTGCCGACGCTGAGTTCATCCGAGTATGAAAATTCATCGTGCGTAGCCAGTCTTTGTATCGGTTTAACATTCAACACCTGTAAACGCGTTCAATTATGTAATTTTCGGGCCATCCGACCGCAGATGACAAGCATAATATGCAATTATTACAATCAACTAAAGACCTACACACATGTGCAGGGCTGTCTGTGCGTGATAAAGTAATCGTGGTGGGCTATGTACCTGCGCGTTTAAACAAATAAGATAGGGGCCGCGATATCATGCGGATATTGGCACTCGATACTTCTACGGCGGCATGTTCCGTCGCGGTTGTCGCTGGGAATGATGTCATCGCGCATCGATTCATGGCTATGGCGCGTGGTCAGTCCGAGGCGCTGGTTCCCATGATTGAGGAGGTCCTCGTAACAGCGGGCCTCGACGTCTGCGATATGGACATGCTTGCTGTTACTGTAGGGCCCGGAGCATTTACAGGGGTTCGTATTGGTCTGGCGACGGCGCGTGCGCTGGCGTTGGCGAGCGGGCTGCCTTTAGTGGGCCTGAGCACGCTCGAAGTGCTGGCGGGCGCTGTTGATGCAGAACTGCGTAAAGACGCATGGGTGCTTGGCGCTATCGATACCAAGCGTGGAGACTTTTATGCCCAGTTTTTTGATACAGCACTGATGCCAGTTGGCGATAGCCGCGTTGCGACTTCACAGGCACTATGTGAAGAACTTGATCAGGCGCCACAAGGCAGGCCAATCGTTTTGGCAGGCGATGGCGCGGCAGCTCTGGCAGAGTATTGCGCCGCTCATGAAGCGACAGTAGATCTACGGATTAGCGCGAGCCTTCATCCCGACGCCGTCACGCTTGCGCAGCTTGCAGCGAAACGCGAGATGCCGTTGCCGGGGGTTGCACGGCCAGCACCGATTTATCTGCGCCCACCCGAGGCCCGGATTAAACCGGGCGGCGGGCGATTGAGGCCCTGAGAGTTGCGGAAATAAGTGGGTATCAGCTACGCAGATTTGCGTAGAAGAAGTCGGTAAACACCATCAGCCGGGCCATCTGGCTCTTCAGGATCAAGGGCCAGCACCTCATGGCCGTATTCGCGCACAGACCGCGGGACATTATCAAGAGGCTCTGCGCCACGCAGGCGGACCTCAGCTGTTTGCCCGATATCCATCCGTTCAATGAGCAACTTTGTTTTTACAAAGGTCATGGGGCAAATTTCAGCGGTGATGTCGAGAAAGTGATCTGTTTGGGAATGAGCGGCGGTTTTCAAAATATAGCCCAATTAAGACTGTGTTTCTATTATTGTAATCGTATACTTTATAGGTTGAGTTACTAGCAATCATTATTAGAATGCTCAACTGTTAATAGATTTAGCAATAAGTTGTTGAGTTTCGCTTTCTTGACCGTCTGGTTTAAAGACGCAGGGCGATCAATTTAAGGAGCCGATGTTATGAGCGACAAGCCATCCACAACCGAACTTCTCGAGCTCACCACGGAAATTGTATCGGCCCATGCTGGCAATAATGCCATTAGTGCAAGCGAGTTGCCGCAGATCATTCATGACGTATATCGTTCGTTGGCAAGCATTGGCAGTGATGTTGAACCTGTTGAAAAACCGCGCCCGGCCGTTTCGGTCAAGAAATCCATCTCGCCTGATTATATTATTTGTCTCGAGGACGGTAAAAAGCTGAAAATGCTTAAACGCCATCTGAAGACCGCTTACAACATGACGCCAGACGACTATCGGGAAAAATGGGGCCTGCCCTCGGATTACCCGATGGTTGCCCCCAACTATGCCAAGCATCGCAGCAAGCTTGCGAAGAAAATTGGTCTTGGGACGAAACGGCGTGGCAGCAATCGCTAATGCATTGCCCGGCGCACGTTTCGCCGAATTTTGCCGAGCGTATAATACACTCGATTGAAGCCTGAACATCTAAGTACGACGGAGCCGTTCCCGCGCCATGGCGCTGACTCGAATTGAACAATTGTGTGTCGACAAAGGCATGAAGATGACCGAGCAACGCCGGGTCATTGCACGCGTCCTGTCATCGGCTGAGGATCACCCTGATGTGGAAGAGGTCTATCAACGGGCTTCCGCACAGGATTCACGTATTAGTATTGCCACCGTTTACCGTACGGTGCGGCTGTTTGAAGAGGCAAATATTCTCGAGCGCCATGATTTCGGTGATGGACGCTCTCGCTATGAAGAGGCCACGGACGATCACCACGATCATTTGATCAATGTGCATAGTGGTGAGGTGATTGAGTTTCAAAATGCCGATATTGAGGCCTTGCAAGAAGCCATAGCGCGTAAATATGGCATGAAGCTGGTTGGCCACCGGCTGGAACTTTATGGTGTTTTGATCCATGAATCCGGCCAGGAAGGTGAGGATTCAAGCGAATAAGCGCCATCGTTATTACCGTCGTTTATGACGGCCGTTTCTTGACAGCACCTTGCATGGTGCTACTTTAGATCAATAGTATGTTTCTTTAATTTTTGAGGGCGATGACGCCGATAATGAACATCGGGCTACTGAAAACCGGGCTGGCCTTGCTGCTGCACAAAGATGCAGTTCGCAGCACCCGTTTTTGCAAACAGCGCAGAGCTTGATCTGCCGTGGCAAAATCACTCTACATCAAGACATATGGCTGCCAGATGAACGTCTACGATTCTGATCGTATGGCGGACTTGCTGTCGCCCCTGGGGTATGAGCCGTCCAGTGTCCCTGATGGCGTGGACATGGTTATCCTGAATACGTGCCATATTCGGGAAAAAGCTGCTGAAAAGGTTTTCTCGGAACTTGGTCGTTTACGCACGCTGAAAGAGGCAAAGCAGGCCAGCGGGGGCAATATGGTTATTGCCGTGGCGGGTTGCGTCGCGCAGGCCGAAGGCGATGAAATCGTGCGACGTGCGCCCTATGTGGACATGGTGTTTGGTCCGCAAACCTATCACCGGCTACCCGAAATGGTTGCGCGCGCTACGCGCCAGACAGGCGCTGTGCTCGATACAGAGTTTCCCGTTGAATCCAAATTTGATCATATGCCTGATACGGCTCACGTCGAGGGCAGTACAGCTTTCCTGACGGTTCAGGAGGGTTGCGATAAATTCTGTACCTTCTGTGTCGTGCCATACACCCGTGGCGCAGAGTTTTCACGCTCCGTTGTCGAGGTGCTTGATGAGGCGCGTCTGCTTGCAGCTTCGGGGGCACGTGAGATCACGCTGTTGGGTCAGAACGTCAATGCCTATCACGGTATATCGTCTGCGGGCGGGGAATGGGGGCTCGGTGGTTTGATCGAAGCCGTTGCTGAAATCGATGGCATTGAACGTATCCGCTACACAACGTCATATCCGGCTGAGGTCGATGATGCGTTGATCGCAGCACATCGTGACGTGCCGCAATTGATGCCGTTCCTGCATCTGCCGGTTCAATCTGGCTCAGACAAGGTGCTTGCAGGCATGAACCGCCGTCATAATGCGCAGCAATACCGTGATCTGGTCGAGCGATTGCGTGCGGCGCGCCCTGACATTGCCCTGTCATCGGATTTCATCATTGGCTTTCCCGCAGAGAGCGAAGCGGATTTTGAACAGACAATGGACTTGGTGCGCGAGATCGGGTTTATCCAGGCATTCTCATTCAAATATAGTCCGCGCCCCGGCACCCCTGCTGCATCCATGCACCCCCAGGTCGATGAGGCGGATAAAACCCGCCGTCTGGGCGAATTACAGGCGTTGCTGGGCGAGCAACAGAATGCGTTTAACGCGCAATGCATTGGGCAGATAATGCCTGTGTTACTTGAAAAGCCTGGACGCCATGACGGGCAGCTTGTTGGGCGTAGCCCCTATATGCAGCTGGTTCATGTCGATGCTCCGGCAGACATGCTTGGTTCTATTGTTAGATTACGTATCGACGGAATACAGGCTAATAGTTTGTCAGCAACACGTTTGGACCATGCCCGGGATGTGCCGGGTTCAGACGTAGATGGAAGGATGTCAGCGTAACAGGCCATGACAGATGCAGTAGCGACAGCGCCCGAAATTATTAAACCGGACCAGGCCTCATTAAGCCTCGCGTTTGATGACAATGCACTGGCCCAGCAATTATTTGGTGCCCACCATGCGAACCTGACCCGTATTGAGCAGTTGCTTGATGTCAGCATTCATCCGCGCGGCAACGAGCTGTTGCTGGTGGGCTCAAGTCTTGCTGTTCAGGATGCAAGCGATGTTCTGGAAGGCCTGTATCATCGCTTACAACGCGGGCTCGATGTTTCGCGTGATGAGGTTGATGCTGCTGTACGCATGGCGACGGACCTTTCAGGCAAAATAGAAGACACACACATTACGATTCATACCCGCAATAAAACGATTTCACCGCGCTCGGCCACGCAGGCCAAATACCTGCAGGCAATTGATAAAAATGATCTGGTCTTTGGGCAAGGCCCTGCCGGCACGGGCAAGACCTATCTTGCCGTCGCCAAGGCTGTGGAATTGCTGGTTTCGGGACAGGTTGATCGTATTATTCTGTCTCGCCCTGCCGTAGAGGCGGGCGAGCAGCTCGGCTTCCTGCCCGGCGACATGCGTGAAAAAGTCGATCCGTATTTACGTCCGCTCTATGACGCCTTGTACGATATGTTGCCAGCCGAACATGTTGTGAAACGCCTTGAAAGTGGTGAGATCGAGGTCGCGCCACTCGCCTTTATGCGTGGACGCACGCTGTCGAACGCGTTTGTTATTCTCGATGAGGCGCAAAACACCACGGCTGTTCAGATGAAGATGTTCCTGACGCGTCTGGGTGAAAATGCCCGCATGGTGATTACGGGCGATCTTAGCCAGGTCGACCTGCCGCGCGGCACACGTTCAGGGCTTCGCGATGCCATGGAAACACTGCGCGGTGTGGATGGGGTGGCATTTGCGAAATTTACATCCGCTGATGTGGTGCGCCACCCATTGGTGACGAAAATCGTAAAAGCCTATGATGCGGTTGAGCACAGTCGTCGCGCATCGGCGCGTTATGAACGGGCTGACGAGCGTCGCGAAAAACCCGGACAGGGTAATGGCAGCGCATAAATCCATACCCGAGATTGATGTTGCGGTTATCGTTCGTGATGAGCGGTGGCGAACGGTAAGCGGCGTCGAAGATGTGTGCTGTGAGGCCGCGCGTGCTGCTTATGATGCCGTGGAATCTGAATATGATACTCAGGCAGAGGCCTCGATCGTTCTGGCAGATGATACATTTGTCGCCGAGTTGAACCGTGAATACCGCGATCGTGATGGTCCGACGAACGTTTTGTCGTTTGCGGCTATGGACGATGAAGACGTCGCAATGCAGCCAGATATGCCTGTGATGCTTGGCGATATTATTGTCGCTCAGCAAACCACAGCAGGCGAAGCAGATAATATGGGCATCGCGCTCGAAAGTCACCTGCGTCACCTTGTGGTTCACGGTATGTTACATTTATTGGGTTATGATCATGAAACCGATGATGATGCAGCTGTTATGGAACCGATGGAAACGTCTATTTTGGCAACCTTGGGCGTTGCTGATCCTTATGCCGGCGAAGCCGGCGCAATACTGGATTAATGCTTATGCCTGATGATCCGGCAAATGGTAGTACGGGCGTGCGGCATGAAGCCAGCGCGCGAAAAGCCAATGGGACCGGTAACGGTTCACGGCGTGGCGGTTGGTTCCGCTCGCTGTTTCGTTCGCATCAGGGCGAGGCAACGCTGCGTGAGTCCCTTGGTGAATTAATCGAAGAACGCGAAGACGACAAGACGCCGATTGATGAGAGCGAACGTGCACTTATCGAAAACGTTTTGGAATTACGCAGGCGTACTATTTACGATGTCATGGTTCCGCGTGCCGATATTGTTGCGGTAGAAGCGGAAACAGCATTTGAAACTGTGATTGAAATCATGACCGGCAAAGGGCATTCGCGCCTGCCGGTGTACCGGGAAAGCCTCGATGATGTAGTGGGGATGGTCCATATCAAGGATCTGGTTGCCTGGCGCGGCGGCATCGAGGATTTTCAATTGGCGAATATTCAACGCCGGATTTTGTTTGTTTCACCGTCCATGCAAGTGTTGGAGTTGTTGCTCGAAATGCGGGTGAAGCGGTCACACATGGCAATTGTCGTCGATGAGTTTGGTGGCGTTGATGGACTTGTGACCATTGAAGATCTGGTCGAAGAAATCGTTGGTGAAATCGAGGATGAGCATGATCGGGCAACGGATCCGGTATTTATCCGGTGCGCAGATGGGTCATTTGAGGCTGATGCTCGCGTTGAAATTGAAGCTCTGGAGCAAACTTTCGGCACATTCCTTGATGCCGATGAGCGCGAAGACATCGATACATTGGGCGGTCTGGTATTCTTCACGGCTGGTCACGTTCCTATTCGCGGTGAACTGGTCAGCCATCCGAGCGGTATAGAATTTGAGGTGTTAGACGCGGACCCCCGACGCATCAAACGGGTGCGGTTACGCAAGTGTGTTCCGCTCGCTGAGCAGGGCGAATAACATCCGTGCGTGGTTTGACACCATTCGGTGTTATGGCTTCACATCATGAAGTTGAACCATCTGCAAATGGATGCCAATCCAGCCTCCAGCGATTTCGGATATGCAATCTTCGGTTGCCCATAAGAATGCTCGTTGCTTTCGTGTTGGGCGCACTCGCTGCAGTGGCCTTTCCACCGGTATCAGTCGTTGTGATTTTGCTGCCAACTCTGAGCGGGCTGGTTTGGCTGATCCATGACACACGCAAGCCGCGCACTGCTTTTGCTGTGGGCTGGGCGTTTGGGTTGGGGCATTTTTGTGCCGGGCTCTATTGGATTGGCAATGCGTTTCTTGTCGATGCGACGCGGCATGCCGCATTGGCTGCACCGGCAGTGATCGGGTTGGCTGCGGTTCTGGCGATCTATGTTGGTGTTGTTTGCGCACTCTACCGACGCTGTGTAAATCGTCCTTACATTCGGTTGCCCAACCTTATGGTTTTTGCCTCACTGTGGACTCTTGGCGAATGGGTCCGAGCCTGGGCATTTACAGGATTTCCGTGGAACCTGATGGGCAGTGCATGGATCGTTTCCGATGCCATGTTACAGCTTGGTGCGCTGGGCGGGGTTTATCTGCTTAGCTTGTTGACGGTAGCGTGTGCGATTTTGCCCGTGTTGTTGATTTGTGGCGACCCTGCGCGTTTGCGGTATTCACGCGTTGCCGTTGCTTGTGGCATCTTGCTGCTTCTGGCTGTTTGGGGTGGGGGCACCATGCGACTTGCGGGGGCCACGCAAGATTATGTGCCTGATGTGCAACTGCGTCTTGTGCAGCCAAATATTGCGCAAAACCTGAAATGGCAACGCGACTTACGTGGTGCTCACGTTGTGCACCAGATGGCGTTAAGCCTTCAGGATGGCGTCGCAGATAAAGCCCCGACACATGTTATCTGGGCAGAGACGGCCGCACCATTTGTTGTTCCGCGCAACCCTGACATCGTCCCATTGCTATCGCGCGCTGCACCACGCGGCGGCGCTCTTATTACCGGGATATTGCGTGGTGGCGCACCGCAGGACGGTGAGGGGCGACCGGCAATTTGGAACAGTCTATTGGCCGTCACATCTGATGGTCGTGTTGCCGCAAGTTACGATAAGTCCCATTTGGTACCATTTGGGGAGTATGTGCCGTTTGCTCAATACCTGCCTCTGGAGAAATTAACGGCGGGCGGTGGTGGATTTTCTTTCGGCACTGGTCAGCAAACTTTGGAGATTCCAGGCTTGCCGCCTGTGAGTCCGCTTATCTGTTATGAGATCATCTTCCCCGGCGCTGCAATACGCCGTGATGCACGGCCAGACTGGATTTTAAATATTACCAATGATGCGTGGTATGGAAACTCGGCGGGTCCATATCAGCATTTTGCGGCGGCCCGTCTTCGTGCTGTAGAAGAAGGCCTGCCCGTCATTCGGGTGGCAAATACCGGAATCAGTGGTGTTATTGATGCCTATGGGCGGGTGGAACAAAGCCTGCCGCTTGGACAGGCAGGTATCTTGAATTCTGGCTTGCCATCGGCAGGCCCCATAACACCTTATGCACGCTATGGAAGCGTTGCTATAATCCCTTTGTGTGCACTTCTATTCGGTGTAGGTTTATGGTGGACTTTTGCTATCAGGCGATAGTTCAGTATCAATTGCCGCAAGGCGGCCATGTGTCAGGGCGTGGGCGTAGCGGCGCCATTTATGGTTGCATAAGATTGTATTCGTGCTATATATTCATTATATCTAGAATGACGGCTGACATTCCCGTTTGTCCACGCTATACGCAATCATCGTCACTTCGCCCTTGATATTAACGACCGATGAAGACACATCAAATGACCAAAACAAATACTGTGCCAGCAGATAAGGGACGTAAAGTTCGTAGGCTGCCACCCGGAACGCCGAACCCTGTCGATGTCCACGTTGGAAGTCGTGTTCGCCTTCGTCGCACGCTTCTTGGCGTTAGCCAGGAAAAACTAGGCGATGCTGTTGGACTGACCTTTCAGCAAATTCAGAAATATGAGCGTGGCGCCAATCGTATCGGCGCATCGCGTATTTACGAATTGAGCCGCATTCTTGATGTGCCCGTATCATTTTTCTTTGATGATATGCCTGATGAGTTAAAAACGCATGAGGGGCGCTTTGCCGCAGGATTACGTGACAAGGAACAGGGTGAGTATGAAACTGACCCGCTGGCCCGTCGCGAGACGCTGGAACTGGTTCGTGCGTATTACAAAATCACGGACCCCAAAGTTCGTAAGCGGCTCTTTGAATTGACGAAAACGCTCGCAAAGACGGACACCGAAGACTAACAGGTCGGTTTATGAGGGCGGCTGCTGTGCGTGATTGTGCATGGCATAGCCGCCTTTCGTCTTGGGGATGGATGGTTGGTTGTTGCCTGCTCGCAAAACCACTTGACGCTTGCCATATTCCTTGCGAGAAGTTCCGAGTCCCTGCGGGGACCGTGGATGGATTTCATCTACTTGCCACCACGTAAAAAAGGCTAAGTGGGCGTTACGCAGCGATTGCTTCGTTGTTGCCCCCTTGGATGACTGCATCAAGGCTCATTTATTTAGGAGGGCGCGCGTGTCGCACAAAAATTATCTTTTCACCAGTGAATCTGTTTCTGAAGGCCACCCGGACAAGGTCAGTGATCGCATTTCCGATGCGGTCGTTGACGCGTTTCTGGCGGCTGATCCCTATGCTCGCGTGGCATGCGAAACCCTGTGCACCACCAACCGGATCGTTATTGCCGGTGAAGTGCGCGGTCCCGCACCATTGGTGGATGCCAGTGGTCAGGTTGATAAGGGCCGGATTGAGGCCATTGCGCGCGATGCTGTAAAAAGCATTGGCTACGAACAGGACGGCTTTCATTGGCAAAAAAGTGACGTCGAGGTTCACCTGCATGCCCAGTCCGTAGACATTGCCGTTGGCGTTGATGCGAGTGGCAATAAGGACGAAGGCGCAGGCGACCAGGGCATTATGTTTGGATACGCCTGTACTGAAACCGATGTGCTGATGCCCGCACCCATTCATTTTTCACATGGCATCCTGCGCAATCTGGCCGAAGCACGTCACAGCGACGCCAACTCTGGCCTCGGGCCTGATTCCAAGAGCCAGGTCACGTTGCGCTATGAACAGGGTAAGCCGGTTGCCGCGACGAGCGTTGTGGTTTCCACTCAGCATGCTGAGCATTTATCGCAGGAAGAAATTCGTGAAATCGTGCGCCCCCACGTTCTTTCCGTATTACCCGAAGGCTGGATGTGCCCCGAGGACGAGTTCTATGTAAACCCCACGGGCCGCTTCGTCATCGGTGGTCCAGATGGAGATGCCGGATTGACCGGACGTAAAATTATTGTTGATACGTATGGTGGTGCTGCACCGCACGGTGGCGGCGCATTTTCCGGTAAGGACCCAACCAAGGTTGATCGTTCGGCTGCCTATGCTGCGCGTTATTTGGCCAAAAACGTGGTTGCTGCTGAGCTTGCCGAGCACTGCACCATTCAGCTTGCTTATGCTATCGGTGTTTCCAAGCCGTTGTCGGTTTATATCGACACAGCTGGTACGGGGCAGGTGGATGAAGACAAGCTGGCCGAAATTCTCATTGAAATGGTTGATTTGTCCCCGCGTGGTATTCGTGAGCACCTCGGGCTGAGCCGCCCAATTTATGAGCGCACGGCAGCTTATGGCCACTTTGGCCGCACGCCTGAAGATGATGGTGGCTTCTCGTGGGAGAAAACCGATCTGGTACACGGCCTGAAATCCGCGTTTGGCGAAAGTTGAGCGACGCAACTGAAGAATGGGATGAGTCCGCTCACCGGTTTTACGGGCGGAGGAAGGGCCACATTCTACGCCCCAAGCGTCGTAATCTCGTTGAGACGCTGTTACCACGAATTCGTGTAACGATGCCTGCGCAGGGCAGCGAGATTGATCTCGCTGCCCTGTTCGGCACGCAAAAGCGTGCCTACTGGATCGAGATCGGGTTCGGTGGCGGCGAGCATCTTGCCGCCATGGCGGCGGCGAACCCTGACATCGGCATCATCGGTTGCGAACCGTTTATCAATGGCGTTGCCAATTTGCTGTGCGCGGTTGATGAGCAAGGTTTGGACAATGTCCGCATTTTCGATGATGACGTACGCACGTTGTTCCCGGCGCTGCCAGACGCGTCGTTCGAACGTCTGTTCTTGCTCTATGCGGATCCCTGGCCAAAGAAGCGTCATAATCGGCGCCGTCTTGTTCAACCGGAAACGCTGTCTCAGTTCGCCCGCCTTTTAAAGGATGGCGGAGAGTTTCGTTACGCCAGTGATTTCATGGAGTATGTACGTTGGACCTTGCGATTTGTATCAGCCAATGCTGATTTCAAATGGCTGGCTGAAGGCCCGGGCGATTGGCGTGAACGCCCAGCCGATGCTGTTGAAACCCGCTATGAGGCAAAGGCGCGTCGCGCAGGTTCGCCGTGCGTATATCTGCGCTACCAACGTTCAGCACGGGCCTAGGACTGCAACCGCCACGCGGAAAGCGTATTTTCCTTGTCAACGCAGGTCCGTCGGGTGTATACACCCAATAACTTCAAACAAATACTCGTTAATCCGACTGGATCGGTTTGGTGGGGTGGGCCGGTGGCCCGCCTTTTTTGTTATCTGCACGTCAGCCTTCAATTGGTGGCCAACGGCAGAGTGAAAGGTCAGGACACGGCGATGGATCTCGCACAACGGATCAACGCCATCATAGAGCCAACGGTAAATGACATGGGCTTTACGCTCGTGCGTTCTCGCTTGTCGGGCGAAAACCGTATGGAACTTCAGATCATGGCCGAACGCACCGACGGCGGGGGTATGAATGTGGATGATTGCGCTAATTTAAGCCGCGCGATTTCAGCGTTGCTTGACGTGGAAGACCCAATTGCCGGTGCCTTTACGCTCGAGGTTAGTTCTCCGGGCATCGACCGCCCGCTGGTCAAGATCGAAGACTTTCAACGCTTCGATGGGCTCGAGGCACGTATTGAGACGATGCGACCAGTTGATGGGCGCAAGAGATTTAAGGGCCGGTTGGCTGGCGTGAACGATAATATCGTCGCCATTAAAACCGATACCGGGGATCACAACATACCGTACGGCGATATTACGCGCGCAAAGCTCTTGATGAGCGATGAGTTGCTTGCCAAGGCGGCAGAAAAGGGACTCTCCTGAACGCACCGGTGATGCCGGGATGATCAGGAGAACAGTATCAACTGTTTTAGAACGGACTGAGAAGAGTCATGGAAACCGAAGCTGTATATGCACGACCCGAACTTTTGCAGGTGGCCGACACCGTAGCACGCGACAAATCAATTGATCGCGACGAAGTGCTGCAGGCCATGGAGCTGGCTATTCAAAAAGCTGGTCGATCCAAATACGGGCATGAGCATGATATACGTGCAACCATTGACCGCACGACGGGTGAAATTGGCCTGGCGCGGTATCAGGAAGTTGTTGCAAGCAGCGAAGAGATCGAAAATGAGGCATCTCAGATTACGCTGGAAACGGCGCAGCAGATCAAGGTTGACGCTGAAGTTGGCGAATTTCTGGTTGATCCGCTGCCGCCGATTGATTTTGGCCGCATTGCTGCACAGACCGCAAAACAGGTTATTGTTCAGAAAGTTCGTGAAGCTGAACGTGCGCGCCAGTACGAAGAATATAAAGATCGCAAGGGCGAAGTCGTCAACGGTCTGGTCAAGCGTATCGAGTACGGCAACATAATCGTCGACCTTGGCCGTGCCGAAGCGCTCCTGCGCCGCGATGAGTCTATTCCGCGCGAGCACTTCAATAATGGCGATCGCATTCGCGCATTGATTTACGATGTGCGTGACGAACAGCGTGGGCCGCAGATTTTCCTGTCGCGTACACACCCGGATTTCATGGCCAAGCTGTTTGCACAGGAAGTGCCTGAAATTTACGACGGTATTATCGAAATCATGTCCGTTGCACGTGATCCAGGATCGCGCGCAAAAATCGCTGTGATGTCGCATGACGCCAGCATTGACCCGGTTGGTCCTTGTATTGGTATGCGTGGTTCACGCGTTCAGGCCGTTGTCGGCGAGCTGCAGGGCGAAAAAGTCGATATCATTCAATGGTCAACAGATTCAGCTGCATTCATCGTCAACGCGCTGGCCCCGGCTGAAGTCGCCAAGGTGGTGCTTGATGAAGAGCGCCAACGTATCGAAGTTGTGGTCCCTGATGAGCAGCTTTCGCTCGCTATTGGCCGTCGCGGGCAAAATGTGCGTCTTGCTTCACAGCTTTCGGGCTGGAACATCGATATTATGACCGAGGCAGAAGAAAGCGAAAAACGTCAGCAGGAATTCCATTCACGCTCCAAGATGATTATTGATGCTTTGGATGTTGATGAGGTCATTGCCCATCTGCTGGTTACCGAAGGCTTCACGTCTATCGAAGAAGTGGCATATGTCCCTGTGGACGACCTGTCAGGCATTGAAGGCTTTGACGAAGAGGTCGCCGAGGAGCTGCGTGTACGCGCGCGGACATTCCTTGAGCAGCAGGAAGCGACATTCACAGCGCGCGCCGAAGAGCTCGGTATGGCTGAAGATATTCGCGAAGTCGAAGGCGTCAGCCCGGCCATGTTGGTCGTGCTTGGCGAGAACGAAATTAAAACCCGTGACGATCTTGCTGATCTCGCTGGCGATGAGTTGATCGAAATCCTGGCCGGTACAACGCTGGCAGGTACGCTTGACGCAACGCAGGCAAACGAGTTGATCATGCGTGCTCGCGCACACTGGTTTGCCGATGAAGACGCTGCAGTGGCTGAAGCTGCTGAAGGCGGCGAAGAGGAAGAAGGCAGCGCTGGCGACGGCGCGTAGGCGATAACAGGAGAGCGATCAATGGCTTCGCGCCGCGCTCGTATGCGTGACGATGACGGTGAGAACGCAGGTTCCGAGCGCCGATGTATTGCGACGGGCCAGTGTTTTCCGCCGGAAAAATTGATCCGTTTTGTTGTTGGTCCGGACAATTCGGTGGTGCCGGACCTTGATGAACGACTGCCCGGGCGGGGTTTTTGGTTGAGTGCCGACCCGGATATGATACATACAGCCTGCGCCAAGCAGCTTTTTAGTAAAGCTGCGCGTTGCAAGGTTCAAGCCTCAGCCACTCTGGCCGCTGATATTGAGCGGTTACTGGTGCGTAAGTGTCTTGACCGTATAGCTCTGGCGCGCCGCGCTGGACAGTCGGTTGCCGGATATGATCAGGTCACTGATCGGTTGCGGCGCACAGTCGGTAAGAAACGCCGCGGCGTATTGCTTGCAGCCTCAGATGGCGCAGCTGGCGGACGAGAAAAGGTTAGCCGATTGGCTGACGGTATGACGGTGATTGACCTGTTCAGTTCAACTGAGCTGGGCAGTGCCATAGGGAGTGAACGCACAGTTCATCTGGCTATAGAGCCCGGTGGCTTGGCCGACGCCCTGATACGTGATGCTCGGCGGTTGGCCGGGTTTCGCCGTCCCGCTCATGGTGATGACCATGGCGGTGGCGACCAAGATGTTAAATGCGAAATCGATAGCGGCGTCACTGAACCGTGAGATAGAAAGAGCGATATGACCGAGACCAAAGAAACAGATGACAACGGCAAGAAGCTTGAAATCTCCAAGCCCAAGAAGCTCGAGCTGAAAAAGACCGTAGAAACCGGTCAAATTCGGCAGAACTTCTCGCATGGACGTTCCAAGATGGTTCAGGTTGAGGTGCGTAAAAAGCGTACCTTTACCCGTGATGCCGGTGGCAAAATGGCCGAAGTCAAAGGCAATATTGCGAGTGCCGACGAGCAGGTATTCCGTGCGCCGCAGGCTGCGGAAGATGACACGCTGAGTAATCTGACGGAAAGCGAACGCGCCGCGCGCTCCAAAGCACTGGAAGAAGCGCAGCGTCAAGCCGAGGCACGCGCCATTAGCGACGCTGAAGCGGCAAAGGTCGCTGAATCGGCACGGCTGGAAGCTGAAGCCAAAGCGGCTGCAGAGCCTGAGCCTGAGCCCGCAGCGCCTGAGCCAGTCGTTGAAGCGCCCAAGCCAGCCCCTGCCCCTGCGCCCGCGCCACCATCTGAAAAGCCTACGGCGCGTAAAGCCGCGCCAGCGCCAGCGCGTGCACCGGCTGCCAAGGTTGAGCCTGCGAAAAAAGCACCAACCCGCCGTGGCGAACAGCCACGCCGCCGTTCCGGCAAACTGACAATCTCCGAAGCCCTGGGTGACGGTGAAGAGCGCATGCGTTCACTGGCGTCTGTGCGTCGTGCGCGTGAACGTCAAAAAGCGGCCATGCGCCAAGGGCCCATGGAAACAAAGAAGATTGTTCGCGAAGTTGTCGTTCCTGAAAACATTACTGTTCAGGAACTGGCCAACCGTATGGCAGAACGTGGTGCTGTCGTCATTAAGGCGCTCATGGGTATGGGTGTGATGGCGACCATTAACCAGATCATTGATGCAGACACCGCTGAACTGGTGATTTCAGAGTTTGGCCACATCATGAAGCGCGTATCAGAATCCGATGTGGAAGAGGGCCTGCGCGGCCCAGATGATGCATCCGATACCCTGATGCCGCGCCCGCCAGTTGTAACGGTCATGGGCCACGTTGATCACGGTAAGACATCTTTGCTTGATGCCTTGCGCTCAACCGATGTGGTGTCCGGCGAAGCTGGCGGCATTACCCAGCATATTGGCGCTTATCAGGTCACGATGGCCGGTGGGCAACAAATTACGTTTATCGATACACCGGGCCACGCGGCGTTTACAGAAATGCGTTCGCGCGGCGCCAAGGTTACGGATATCGTTGTTCTGTGTGTTGCTGCCGATGATGGCGTCATGCCGCAGACAATCGAAGCCATTCACCATGCCAAGGCTGCCGAAGTGCCGCTGATCATTGCGATCAACAAAATTGACGTGCCCGGTGCCGACCCCAGCCGCGTGAAGCAGGAATTACTGCAACACGAAATCGTGGTTGAGGAAATGGGTGGCGAAACCCAGACCGTTGAAGTTTCAGCCAAACAGCGCACCAATCTTGAAGGGCTGGAAGAAGCCATTCTGCTGCAGGCTGAAATTCTCGATCTGAAAGCAAATCCTGAACGCAGCGCTGAGGGCGTGATCGTTGAATCGCGTATGGAGCAGGGCCGCGGCACGGTCGCGACGGTTCTCGTTCAGCGCGGCACCATGCGTGTCGGCGATATCTTTGTCGCCGGCGCCGAGTGGGGCCGTGTCCGCGCTCTGGTCGATGATCATGGCGGATCCATCCAGCAGGCTGGCCCAGGCCAGCCTGCCGAGGTGCTTGGTTTGAATAGCGCGCCACTTGCCGGTGATGAGGTTGCTGTGGTTGATACGGAATCGCGCGCGCGTGAAATTTCCGAATACCGCCAGCGCCGGGTCAAGGACGCGCAGGCAGCCAAGGCCGCCCGCGGTACGCTCGAGCAGATGTTCGAGAAGATCAAGGAAGGCGAGAAAGAAACGCTTTCCGTTATCGTCAAAGCCGACGTGCATGGTTCGCTCGAAGCACTTGAGGGTGCTTTTGAGAAGATGAATAACGATGAAGTCAGCATCCGGGTCCTGCACGGTGCCGTTGGCGGTATCAACGAGTCTGATATCACCCTGGCCAATGCGTCGGGTGCCTTGATTATCGGCTTTAATGTTCGTGCAAATCCGCAGGCCCGTAGTATGGCCAAGCGCGACGGCATCGAAATTCGCTACTACTCGATCATCTACGACGCAATTGATGATCTGCGCAGTGCACTTTCTGGCATGCTTGCACCGGAAATTCGTGAGAACTTTATTGGTTACGCAGAAATTCGCGAAGTCTTCAACGTTACCAAGGTCGGCAAGGTTGCTGGTTGCATGGTTACCGAAGGCAACGTGAAGCGTGGTGCCAAGGTTCGCTTGCTGCGTGATGACGTGGTTATCCATGAGGGCGACCTGAGTCAGCTCAAACGCTTTAAGGATGACGCTAAGGAAGTACGCGAAGGAACCGAATGCGGTATGGCCTTTGCCAATTATCACGACCTTCAGGCCGGTGACATTATCGAGTGCTTTGAGGTCGAGGAAATCGCCCGTGAGCTGTGATCGTCTGCGTGCGATCACAGCGGCGTAAGCCGGACAGGCAATATTTAGAGGTATTCTTCCATGAGTGGACGGGAGGGGCACGCCCCCAGCCAGCGCCAATTGCGCGTTGGCGAAGAAATCCGGCATTCGTTAGCCACAGTTCTGGAACGCGGTGAATTACGTGATCCTGGCCTGCAGGGCACGCCATTAACAGTAACCGAGGTCCGTGCGACGCCAGATTTGCGCCATGCGACAGTTTATGTTGTGCCGCTTGGTGGCGGTGACTGCGCCGAAGCATTGAAGGCACTGAACCGTGCGCGGCCATACCTGCGCCGCCAAATTGCCCGTGCGGTTCATCTGAAATATGCACCTGATCTGCATTTCAGGGCCGACGAGACCTTCGATGAGGCTTCGCACATCAACACGTTGATGCACAATCCACATGTCTCGCAGGATATCGGCAAAGTCGATGACCTCGTGTCCGGCCCCGACGGGGAAGACGACTAAACCGTTATGGCGCGTAAACGCAAAGGCAATCCGGTCCACGGCTGGGTCATTATCGACAAACCTCTTGGCATTACTTCGAGCAAGGTTGTTGGCGAGGTCCGCAGGATTCTCAATGCCCAGAAGGCCGGTCACGGCGGGACACTTGATCCACTCGCCAGCGGCATCCTGCCCATTGCGCTTGGTGAGGCAACCAAAACAGTTTCCTATGCCATGGACGGCACCAAGACATACCGCTTTACGGTTTGCTGGGGCGAGGCGCGCAGCACCGATGATGCCGAGGGCGAGGTCATTGAGACCAGCGATGTTCGCCCAGAGCGTGAGCAGATAATTGAGGCCCTAAAGGGCTTTTGCGGCGACATCGAACAGGTACCGCCGATTTTTTCAGCCATTATGGTCAATGGTAAACGGGCCTATGATCTGGCACGTGCAGATCAGCCTGTCGAACTTGCGCCACGCACTGTCAGCGTCAAGTCGATCGAGCTGGTAGAGATGCCTGATATCGACCACGCGGTGATCGATGTGGTGTGTGGTAAGGGTACCTATATGCGCTCATTGGCGCGCGATATTGCGCTTGCTGTGGGCACTGTTGGGTATATTTCCGAGCTACGCAGAACGGCTGTTGGGCCTTTTGACGAAAGTCATGCAATTTCACTGGATAAACTGGCGGCGCTAGGCCATAGTGCGCCGCCCGATGGGATACTGCTCCCCATTGAAACCGTGCTGGACGACATCCCGGCACTGGCTTTAACGGAGCAGGAAGCTCGGCGTTTACGCTACGGACAAGGGGTTCCCCTCTTACCCGTGGCAACCCGCTCACCGCTAGGCGACGTTGCACAAGGTGACGTTGTTTGCGCGATGACGGGGGGACGCCTGGTTGCGTTGGTGCAGTTAGCTGGCGGAGAAATCCGACCAATTCGCGTTATGAACCTTTTTGACGAAATGGAGTAAACGATGTCGATTACAGCTGAGAGAAAACAGGAACTCATTAAAGAGTACGCTGTTAAAGATGGTGACACCGGTTCGCCCGAAGTCCAGGTTGCGATCATTACCGAACGCATTCTTAACCTGACAGACCACCTTAAGACCCATAAGAAAGACTTCCACTCACGCCGTGGATTGCTGATGCTGGTTGGCCAGCGTCGCCGTTTGCTTGACTACGTAAAACGCAAAGAAGTGAAGCGTTACGAAGATGTCATCAAACGCCTCGGTCTGCGCCGTTAAGGCGCTCGGAAGAGATAAAGATTAACGGGACCGGCGTGTAAATAATAACGACACGCCGGCTTTACCCGTTTTAGCATCACATCGTAACGCGCCGGGGCACTGTGCCCCGCGGGCCTGACGATATAATAAAAAGATGCTGCGATGTGGCCGGAATGGCCGGTCACATTTGATGTATGAAGGAAAGATAGTCATATGTTTCAAGAATATCGTAAAGAAATTGAATGGGGCGGCCGCACGCTGACCCTGGAAACGGGCAAAGTCGCCCGTCAGGCTGATGGTGCGGTTATTGCGACCTACGGCGAAACCAAGGTGCTGTGCACCGTCGTCGGTGAACGCTCGCCAAAACCTGGTCTGGATTTCTTCCCCCTGACCGTGCACTACGTCGAAAAGACGTATGCTGCTGGTAAAATCCCCGGCGGTTTCTTCAAACGCGAAGGCCGTCCGAGCGAAAAAGAAACTCTTGTTTCCCGCCTGATCGATCGGCCTGTTCGGCCACTGTTCGTCAAGGGCTTCAAGAACGAAACCCAGATCATCTGTACCGTGCTCAGCCACGATATGGAAAATGACCCCGATATGGTTGCGCTGGTTGGCGCATCTGCGGCACTGACGATTTCCGGCCTGCCGTTTATGGGCCCCATCGCAGGTGCGCGCGTTGGCTATATCAATGGCGAATACGTGCTGAACCCGCTGGTTGACGAAATAGCGTCCAGTGATCTGGACCTCGTCGTTGCCGGTACGCAGGAAGGCGTGCTGATGGTTGAATCCGAAGCCAGTGAGCTGTCTGAAGACGTTATGCTCGCTGCCGTAAGCTTCGGTCACAAGGCATTTCAGCCGGTTATCGATGCTATTATCGAGCTGGCCGAAGCGTGTGCCAAAGACCCCATCGACTTGCCCGCTGCTCCAGAAGGCAAGGACGCCATCGTTGAGCGTGCCCATGCTGCAGCTGAAGCTGATTTGCGTGCCGCTTATGGCGAAACAATCAAGCAGGTCCGTCAGGAAAAGATCGGCGAAGTTCGCAAGCGCGTTCGCGCTGAACTGGAAGCTGATGAGTCGCTTGATACGGATCTTGTCGGCAAGATTTACGGCGAAGTGTTCAAGGGCCTTGAAAGCCAGATCGTACGCCGCGACATTCTCGACACGGGCAAGCGTATCGATGGTCGTGACACAAGCACGGTTCGTCCAATCGCCTGTCAGGTCGGTGTTCTGCCACGCGCACACGGCAGTGCCTTGTTCACCCGTGGTGAAACCCAGGCACTGGTTGTGACCACGCTGGGCACGGGACAGGATGAGCAGATCATTGATGCGCTCGCCGGTGAATACCGTGAGCACTTCATGCTGCATTATAACTTCCCACCTTATTCAGTCGGTGAAGCCGGACGCTTTGGCTTTACCAGTCGTCGTGAAGTCGGCCATGGCAAGCTTGCATGGCGTGCTGTTCACCCGATTATGCCGAGCAAGGAAGACTTCCCTTACACCGTTCGCTCCGTTTCTGAAGTGACTGAATCAAATGGCTCGTCCTCGATGGCAACCGTTTGTGGCACGTCTCTCGCATTGATGGACTCCGGTGTGCCGCTTGGTAATCCGGTCGCTGGTATCGCCATGGGCCTGATTAAGGAAGGCGACGAGTTCGCTGTTCTGTCAGATATCCTTGGTGACGAAGATCACCTCGGCGATATGGACTTCAAGGTTGCTGGTTCCAAGGACGGCATTACCGCCCTGCAGATGGATATCAAGATTACCTCGATCACCGAGGACATCATGAAGATCGCTCTGGCTCAGGCACTTGAAGGCCGCATGCACATTCTCGGCGAAATGTCGTCGGTTATGTCGCAGGCGCGTGATGGTGTGAGTGATAATGCGCCACGCATTACCACCCTGACGATCAATAAAGACAAGATCCGCGAAGTCATCGGCCCAGGTGGCAAGATGATCCGTGAAATCTGCGAGGTTACGGGTGCGAAGATCGATATCGAAGACGATGGCACCGTGAAAGTCGCCGCCGTTGACGAAAATGCGGCGCAAGCTGCTGTCGATTGGATTAAAGGCATCACAGCCGAGCCAGAAGTTGGCGCGATCTATAACGGCAAGGTTGTTAAAACCGTTGATTTTGGTGCCTTCGTTAACTTTATGGGTAGCCGCGATGGTCTGGTGCACATCTCCGAGATGAAAAACCACCGGGTCAAGCAGGTGTCCGACGTTGTTAATGTTGGTGACGAGGTCAAAGTTAAACTTGTCGGTATCGATGATCGCGGCAAGGTTAAGCTTTCCATGCGGATTGTTGACCAGGAAACCGGTGAGGAAATCTCCGGCGACAAGGAAGAAGCTCCCGCGGAAGACTAAGTCGATTGCGTTTAATGGCCGGCCTATAATGGGTCGGCCATTTTTCGCTTCGTCTCGCGCGGCTATATTCGTTTAAATCGGAGATGGCCCCGGCGGGAAGGGACATGTATAAATCATCGTTCAGGATGCAGCTTCTGGCATCTACCGAAACGATGGAAGGAAACGGTTTCCTTTGACACAAAAAGATCATTACACGTACGAAGACCTTCTGGCCTGTGGCCGAAGTGAATTGTTTGGGCCCGGAAACGCTCAGCTTCCGTCTCCACCTATGCTAATGTTTGATCGTATTACCACCATCAACAATGATGGCGGCTCATACGGCAAAGGCATTATCACCGCCGAATTTGATATTAATCCCGACCTTTGGTTCTTCGGCTGCCATTTTCAGGGTGATCCTGTGATGCCGGGCTGCCTTGGCCTTGATGCGCTGTGGCAGTTGCTCGGTTTTTATCTTGGTTGGACGGGCGCACCTGGCCGTGGCCGTGCGCTTGGCGTTGGGCAGGTGAAATTTACGGGGCAAGTTCAGCCGCATTGCAAGCTGGTTAGCTATCAGATTGATGTGCGCCGCGTCATGAGCCGTCAGATCACACTCGGCATGGCCGATGGCGTGATGCTCGTTGACGGAGAAATTGCCTATGAAGCCAAGGATTTGCGGGTTACTCTAGTACCTGAGGGTCTTGCCGAAGAATGAGGTTTATATGAGACGTGCAGTCGTCACCGGTATGGGGGTTATCTCCTGTATCGGCAATAGCGTATCCGAAGTCACCGCCTCCCTGCGTGAGGGCCGCTCCGGTATTTCTTTTTCTGAAGATTACAAAGAACGTGGCTTCCGCAGTCATGTCTATGGTCTGCCTGATGTTGATCTGGACGCGGCTGTTGATCGCCGTTGGCGACGTTTCATGGGCGACGGCGCGGCGTATAACTACCTTGCAATGGAGCAGGCAATTGCCGACTCCGGGCTCGAAGAGAGCGAAGTCTCCAACGAACGCACAGGGTTGATTGTCGGTTCGGGCGGTGCGTCCACACGCAATTTGGTTGCAGCTGCCGATATCGCGCGCGAGCGCGGCCCCAAGCGCGTTGGCCCGTTCATGGTGCCGCGTGCCATGTCGTCGACCAATTCGGCGACGCTGGCAACGGCCTTCAAGATCAAAGGCGTCAGCTACTCCATTAGCTCGGCATGCGCGACCAGTGCACACTGCATTGGTAATGCTGCAGAAATGATCCAATTGGGTAAGCAGGATGTGGTTTTTGCCGGTGGCGGCGAAGAGCTCGACTGGACGCTGAGCGTTCTGTTTGATGCCATGCCTGCGTTGAGCAGCGGTTACAACGACACGCCGCAAAAGGCCTCACGCGCCTATGACGCCAATCGCGATGGCTTTGTCATTGCTGGCGGTGGCGGTGTTCTGGTTATTGAGGAACTGGAGCACGCCAAAGCACGTGGTGCTAAAATTTACGCCGAGGTTGCTGGTTATGGCGCCACGTCGGATGGTTTTGACATGGTGCAGCCTTCTGGTGAGGGCGCAGTGCGGTGCATGCGTATGGCTATGCAGGGCCTGGATCGCCCGGTTGATTACATTAACACCCACGGCACATCGACCCCGGTCGGTGACCAGCGTGAGCTCGGTGCCATCCGTACGGCATTTGAGGATCGCAACGCCATTCCGACCTTTAGTTCAACAAAATCGCTGACCGGCCATTCGCTCGGTGCGGCTGGCGTACAGGAAGCTATTTTCAGCCTCTTGATGATGAAGGAAAACTTCATTGCGGCGTCTGCCAATATTGAAGAACTCGATGCAGAGGCCGCTGACATGCCTGTCGCGCTGGAACGTCAGGACAACGCCAATTTGAATTGTGTGCTGTCCAACAGCTTTGGTTTCGGTGGCACGAATGCATCGCTCGCATTCACCCGCTACGAATAACGACGACACGTACCGGGAACAGGAAGCATGACGACTCTGGAACAAGCACAAGCCAGTACAGCGAGCCTGATGAGTGGCAAGCGTGGCGTTATCATGGGCGTTGCCAATGACCACTCCATAGCATGGGGTATCGCGCGCAAGCTTGCGGCGCATGGCGCTGAATTGGCTTTTACCTATCAGGGCGACGCCTTGGCCAAGCGGGTCAAGCCATTGGCAGAGTCTGTCGGTTCCTCAATACTCGTGCCTTGCGATGTTGAAAGTGATAGCTCCATCGATGATGCTTTTGGCGCGATCCTCAAGACGTGGCCAAAAATCGATTTTGTTGTTCATGCCATCGCCTATTCTGACAAGGATGAGCTGAGCGGTCGTTACGTTGAGACGTCGCGCGATAATTTTCGCCGCACGCTTGATGTCTCGTGTTACTCGTTTACCTCAACGGCTCGCGCCGCTGCGGCTGCCATGCCAGAGGGCGGCAGCCTTCTGACCCTGACTTTTTCCGGCGCGGAGCGCGTGGTGCCGAACTATAACGTCATGGGCGTAGCCAAGGCCGCGCTTGAGGCCAGCGTTCGGTATCTGGCATCTGATCTTGGCGGGCAGGGCGTGCGGGTGAATGCAATTTCAGCCGGACCTGTGCGCACGCTTGCGGGCAGCGCGATATCCGGTGCGCGTCATATTTACCGCTGGAGTCAGGATAATTCTCCGCTGCAGCGTAATGCTGATTTGGAAGATATTGGCGGCTCTGCGTTGTATCTTCTAAGCGATCTATCAAACGGCGTAACCGGCGAAATCCACCATGTTGATAGTGGATATAACATCGTCGGCATTCCCGAAGCGAGCGCCTAGACGGGCTCTTACATGCCCCTTTTTAGGGGGCAAATAAAATCCTTACAAAAGCAATGGTTTTATGTTAGACAAGGCCATCTAGTTTATAGTCATTGTAAACAATGCCCCAAATCGAAGGTGATCTTATGAGTGCGTCACGTCCTTATAGCCATATTATCGAACAACTTCGTGGCGCTGATTTACGGCCTACGCGTCAACGCATGGCACTCGCCAAGTTATTGTTTGATGGACCAGACCGGCACGTCACGGCCGAGCGGCTCCACAATGAGTCCGTCACCCATGGCATCAGCGTATCGCTGGCGACCGTGTATAACACACTCAACCAATTCACCGCTGCCGGGTTGTTGCGCGAAATCGTGGTGGATGGTGACCGTTCGTATTTCGATACCAATACATCTGATCATCACCATTTTTATCACAGTGATAGCGGTGATCTGCAGGACATTCCCGGTGGTGATGTTGCACTCGCCAGTCTGCCCCAGGCACCGACCGGCACGAACATAGATCGGGTCGATATCATTGTACGAGTTTCAAATAATTAATAAACAATATCAGTAGTTTATTAGATAAATTAGAAAATTTCCATATTATATTGACTCTAATCACATGACGCGCCATAGTCCGGTTAATGCAACGTGGGCTAGCGGTGTGGCACCTGTGAAGAGTCGCCATATCACTTGAACCATCCAAATTTATAGGGAGAATCTCATGAGCCTCAAAGACAGCAAGACCGAACAGAATTTGAAGGACGCCTTTGCCGGTGAATCCCAGGCCAACCGTCGTTATCTCTACTTCGCGCAGAAGGCTGACGTTGAAGGATACAACGATGTCGCCGCCGTATTCCGTTCCACCGCAGAAGGTGAAACCGGCCATGCGCATGGTCACCTCGAGTTTCTTGAAGAAACCGGTGATCCTGCCACTGGCCTGCCCATTGGCGCAACCGACCTGAACCTGAAGGCCGCGATCGAAGGCGAAACCCACGAGTACACCGACATGTACCCGGGCATGGCCAAGAGCGCGCGCGAAGAAGGCTTTGATGAGATCGCAGACTGGTTTGAAACCCTGGCGAAGGCTGAAAAGTCCCACGCTGGTCGTTTCCAGAAAGCTCTCGATAGCCTCGATTCCTAAGGCTTGTCAGGCGTTTTGTGATTTTAGGGAGAGCTGGCATTCAGCTCTCCCTTTTATCTTTCAGCGCCGCACGAAGAATCCTTGCTGATTTAAGTGAATTAAAGCCGTGCATAAGGACGATGTGAAATGGCCGGTGAGGGCAGTTTAGAAGCACCTGTACGTCATCCCATTGAATGGAATGATCCTGCGTTCTATGACGAAGAAAAACTCGATGCTGAGCTGCGTCGGGTGTTTGATGTTTGTCATGGCTGCAGGCGCTGCTTCAATCTGTGTGATAGCTTCCCCCGGTTATTTGATCTGGTCGATGAATCCAAAAGTGGTGAGCTCGATACTGTATCGAGCAAAGATTTCGGCCCGGTTATAGATGCCTGCACGCTTTGTGATCTGTGCTTCATGACCAAGTGTCCATACGTTCCACCCCATGAGTTCAATCTTGATTTCCCGCATCTGATTGTGCGTGCGCGAGCCATCGAGCAGAAAAAGAACGGCACGGGGTTTTTCGATCGCCAACTGAGCGAAACGGACCGCAACGGCAAGCTGGGTTGCTCGCTATCGGGACTGGCGAACTGGGCCACCTCAACGTCCAATGCCGTGACGCGCCCGATTATGGAATCTGTAGCGGGTGTGCACCGTGATGCCGCATTGCCGGAATATTGCTCCAAGACACTGGTCGAACAGGCCAAGACAAATACCATAGAGATCAATGCTGATGCGCCGGCTTTTGGCCGCAAGGTTGTTATCTATGCGACCTGCTTCAGCAATTACAACGCGCCCGATATCGGCCACGCGGCCAGAAAGGTGCTCGCCCATAACGGGATTGAGGCCGAGGTCGTTCATCCGGGCTGTTGCGGTATGCCGCAGCTCGAACAGGGCGATATTGCGCGGGTTGCTGAAAATGCCAAAATCGTTGCCGCTGCATTTAAGCCGTGGATCGAGAAAGGCTACCGCGTCGTGCCGCTCGTACCGTCATGCGCGTTGATGCTTAAGTTTGAATGGCCCTTGATCCTGCCCGATGACGAAGATGTCAAACGTCTGTCGGCGGCAACAAGTGATGTTAGTGAATACATCATCGACATTGCCAAAAACGAAGGTTTGAGTGAAGGCCTGAGCGCGATTGAAGGTGACATCACGGTTCATATTGCCTGTCATGCCCGTGCCCAGAACATGGGACAGAAGGCCGCAGAGCTGCTGCGCCATATCCCTGACACCAAGATCAACGTCATAGAACGCTGTTCTGGTCATGGCGGCGCATGGGGCGTGAAGAAAGAAAATTTTGAAGTCGGTCTGAAAATTGGCAAGCCAGTTGCCCGGCAGGCCAAAAAGAACGCAGACAAGTATCTGGTATCGGAATGCCCGCTGGCACGTGACCATATCCTGCAAGGTATGGAAAGTATTGACGGCGAGGACGTTGATGTCGGGCAGAGCAAACACCCTATTGAGTTGCTCGCTGCTGCCTACGGGCTAGATTAAGTAAGACGCACCCAGGAACAGGATCCGATTAAGACCATGAAGCACGAAATAACCCGTGACGATGTCATTCCCATGGATGAATACGCTACCGTTCGTAAAGAACGCCGTGCGCGCATGACCGAATTCAAGCGCACGCGTCGGCTGATGGTCGGGCCTGATGCGACGTTTAATTTTGAGTGCTATGAGACAATGTGGCTGCAGGTACACGAAATGCTGTTCATCGAACGTGGCGGTGAAGAGCAAATCCCTGACGAATTGAGCGCCTATAATCCACTGATCCCCAACGGGACAGAACTGGTTGCAACCGTTATGTTTGAGATCGACGACCCCGTGCGCCGGGCAAACTTTCTCGCTGGCCTTGGCGGCGTGGAAGAAACCATCACCATTGAATTTGCTGGCGAGAGCATTCCCGGCATGCCTGAGGAAGACGTTGATCGCACCTCAGCCGATGGCAAGGCGTCTGCCGTTCAGTTCGTCCATTTCCCGTTCACTGCGGAACAAATCAGCAAATTCCGTGAACCTGGCACACGGGTTACCGTGGGCATAAGCCATCCACGCTACGGCCACATGGCCATCATGCAGGATGCGACCCGTGAAGCACTGGGCGCTGATTTCCATTAGAGAGCGTTAGTCGAAGACTTCGTTTTTATATGCGCCCCAAAAATCAACATGGCGCAGCCAGCCATCGTAACCTTCAACCTCAACGCGGCACCAGCCGTTGCCCTTGGGGCAATCAAGCAAACGTCCAATGACGCCTGGCTCGGCACGCGCCAGCACCATACTTTTTGCGTCGTCTTTGCTGCGCAGGCTACGCACATCGCCAGTAATGATAATGCCGCGTTTTCCGCTCAACATGCTTTGGTGAACCCAGCCTTGTGTGCCTTCCCAATCGCGAACCTTGCGCCAAGTCTCAAACTCGGCAATGACCTCAACGGGCAGGTCGCGGCGCATATAAACCCATTCGACCGGATACTGGACACCGGGCCCCGCGCGCATATTGACCTCGGCAGCGCGCAGACTGACAAAGCGCGGCAGGGGCAGGCCTGATGAGCCTTCACCTGCGGCCACGGCAGCTGCAAGCGGTGTCGCCGAAATGATGAGCAATAGGGCAAACGTAATTATGCGGAGTAAGACAGGGTTTTTCATACCTATAGCAAATAGCGCCTAGAGGTTAAAAATTCGCGAAAATGCCATGATGATTTAAGGCGTTATGAGCACGCAGGCTGTCGCAGGGTTAACCATTGTCTCTAGACATTCGGCGGACCAGTTGCTATGGCGGAAGGGTGCTGAATTTGTGATGCAGGCCCGCACATTGCGGGGCTCCCGGAGGAACCGTCATGGCCAACAAGAAACCGCGCGTTGTCGTCACACGCAAGCTGCCCGACGCCATTGAAACGCGGATGATGGAACTGTTCGATGTTCAGCTCAATCTTGATGACACCCCCATGGGCAAGGCCGAGCTGATTGAGGCGGTTAAAACTGCAGACGTGCTTGTGCCGACACTGACCGATCACATTGATGCTGGCCTGTTGGCACAGGCCGGTCCGAACCTTCGACTGATTGCCAACTATGGCACAGGTGTTGACCACATTGATCTGGCAACGGCGCGCCAACGCAGCATTACCGTCACCAATACCCCTGACGTGCTGACCGAAGATACCGCCGATATGACCATGGCGCTTATTCTGGCTGTGCCACGACGACTGACAGAAGGCGAGCGGGCCATGCGTTCGCAAGACTGGCATGGCTGGTCCCCGACATGGATGTTGGGCCACCGAATTTACGGAAAGCGACTGGGTATTATCGGCATGGGCCGGATCGGGCAAGCCGTGGCGCGGCGCGCGCGCGGGTTTGGCCTGTCGATCCATTATCACAATCGCCGCAAATTACACGAAGACGTGGAAAACGAGTTAGAGGCAACCTATTGGGAAAGCCTCGACCAGATGCTGGCACGCATGGATATCATTTCCGTGAACTGCCCGCACACACCGGGTACCTATCATTTGTTATCAGCGCGCCGTCTCAAGCTTTTGCAGCCACATGCGTTTGTCGTGAATACCGCGCGTGGTGAGATTATCGACGAGAACGCCCTGACGCGGATGTTGCGCGCCGGAGAATTGGCGGGCGCGGGACTTGATGTGTTCGAGCATGAGCCAGCGGTGAACCCGAAGTTGCTGGAACTCGATAATGTGCTGCTGTTACCGCATATGGGTTCAGCCACGGTTGAGGGCCGCATTGATATGGGTGAAAAGGTACTGATTAACATCAAGACCTTCGCCGATGGTCACAATCCACCCGACCGGGTGCTCAGCGAAAGCTTCTGAGCCAACACCCCAAGGTCTAGATAAACACGACCGATCCGTCTTTGTGAGCGGTGGACAGGAATGTCACCAGCCCGCCCGGCGTGACGGGCACGTCCGTGCGTAGCTTGCTGGCCGAAAGATCACGCGCCAACAGGCCCATCTCACACACCATGAAGATGACCCCCATCTCGACACAGGCGGCCAACAGGTCTTCGAATGTGCCGATGTTGCGGGCGCGAAAGCCATCATCCATGCTTGCGCCATTACCCTCACCCTGGCTGAGCGGCATATCGCGCCATGCGGGCGTATCGTTTGCATCAGATGTCATCAGAGCGCGGCAAGCATCCATGGTGAAAAACAGTGTCACGTTCGTATCAATCGCCGCAGCAGACGATGCCATGGCAAGCGCGTAATGGATTTTGTCAAAGTGGCCGTCATAGACCACGATGGACAAGGATTGCAGGCGATCTTCACGTGTCACAGACCGCGCCCCCTGTATTTGTAGCATGGATGGACAGGTCCGTGATCTCGGGTGTTTCACCGCAAAGCGGGCATCCGGGATCAGCCTTGACCTTGATGCGGCGGAACTCGCTGGCGAGCCCTTCGTAAAGTAACAGCGTGCCCGACATGCTATCGCCGATGCCAAGAATTTCCTTAACGATTTCCGTGGTTTGCAGTGAGCCCATAACGCCGCACAACGCGCCAAGCACACCAGCTTCGGCGCATGACGGTATCTGTCCCGGCGGCGGCGCCTCGCGGAAGATGCAGCGGTAGCAGGGACCGTGGCTGCCATCTTCAGCGACGTCAAAGGCCTTATAGGTCGACATCTGGCCGTCAAATCGCAGGATCGCGGCCGAGACCAGCGGCACCTTGGCAAAGTAACTGGCGTCATTGATCAGGAAACGGGTTTCAAAGTTGTCCGTGCCATCGGCAACCACGTCATAGGCACTGATAAGATCCAGCGCGTTTTCCGGCGTGATGCGTTCTTCATGCGTGACCAGCGTGACGTCCGGGTTGATGGCGGCAATGGCCTGGCGCGCGCTCTCGACTTTAGCCACGCCGACACGGTCTGTGGTGTGCAGTACCTGACGTTGCAGATTGGACAGATCGACAACATCAGGATCAATCACACCGATGGTGCCGACGCCCGCAGCGGCCAGATATAGCAACACCGGCGAACCGAGGCCGCCCGCGCCGACAACAAGAACCTTGCTGGATAGTAGCTTGCCCTGACCTTCGCCGCCGATTTCCTTGAGCAGAATATGACGCGCGTAGCGCTGAATTTGATTTTCGGTGAAGTCCATATCTGCGTTTACCGACCTGCTTTAGCGTGCGTGTTAATCAAGACCCAGACCGTCGAACAGTGCCGTCGACAGGTATCGCTCGGCGAACGATGGCAGGATGGCAACAATGGTTTTGCCCTTCATGTCAGCGCGTTGCCCCACTTCGACAGCAGCAGCCAGTGCCGCGCCCGATGAAATACCCGCGGGTAGGCCTTCAAGCTTGGCAACGCGACGTGACATGCTCATGGCTGTTTCATTACCGATTTTGAGAACCTCATCAATCATATCACGGTTGAGGTTGCCCGGTACGAAGCCAGCACCAATGCCCTGAATTTTGTGTGGGCCAGGCACGCCACCTGACAGCACGGGGCTGTCTTCGGGCTCAACAGCAACGATATGAAAGCCCGGCTTGCGAGCCTTTAGCACTTCAGCGACCCCGGTCAATGTGCCGCCCGTGCCGACGCCACTGATCAGGACATCGGCAGCGCCATCTGTATCCTGCCAGATTTCTTCGGCGGTGGAGGAGCGGTGAATTTCAGGGTTCGCAGGATTATCGAATTGCTGCAACAAAACAGCTTTTGGGTTGTCGGCAACGATTTCTCTGGCGCGTGCTATAGCACCCGCCATGCCCTTTGGCGCAGGCGTGAGTTCAAGTTCTGCGCCAAGAAAAACAAGCATCTTGCGACGTTCGACAGACATGCTTTCGGGCATAGTCAGGATCAGCCGGTAGCCCTTGGCGGCGCACACAAATGCCAAAGCGATGCCCGTATTACCGGACGTGGGCTCGACAATGACTGCGCCCTCACCGATCAGACCATCACGTTCGGCAGCCTCAATCATGGCGAAACCAATGCGGTCTTTTACAGATGCCAGCGGGTTAAAGAATTCGCACTTCGCGAGTAACGTTGCCTTGCAGTTCGTCTCGCTTGCAAGCCGGTCAAGCCTGACCAAGGGTGTTCCACCGATGGTGTCGAGGATGGAGTCATAAACTTTTCCCCGAGGGGCAGCAGGCGTGGTCATGGCGGTCTCCCTGTTTATTATTTGGTCGTATGGTGTGCTCGCTGAGACGGCATTAGATCGTGAAGTCCAAATTCAAACGCCCCTCGCTGACAATATCGGCCTTGTGGGCGTATTCGCATAGGTCATCAATTGTTGTGTCGTTGAGCTTTTCCATCAGGTCGACCTGTAACGTATCAAGCAGCGGGCGAACGACTTTTTGGCCGAGGTCGGATTCACAGAGGCCGCTATCTTTCTTCTCGGCGGTCTCAACCTCATGGATAACGCGCGCGATGTCACCGACGGTGATGCGTCGTCGTTCGCGGGCCAGTCGATATCCACCGCGCGGTCCACGCACACCGACCAGAATGTCATTGCGCACGAGATGTTGCAGGGCTTGTTCTAGGTAGCGCTTGGGAATGCCTTGTCGCCGGGTGATTTCCTGACTTTGTACGGGTGCACTGCCAGCGTGATAGGCGATATCGAGCACCGCCTCGATGGCGTAGAGCGTTTTCTTTGATAACTTAAGCAATCGTCCACTCCCGTTTCATGTGTGCCATTACCCGCCGGTCCCGGTGGAACCAAAGCCACCTGCGCCGCGCGCGCTGTCATCAAGGTCATCAACCTCTTGCCAGTTCAGGATGCTGACGGGCGCAAGGATTAGCTGAGCAACCCGCATGCCACGCTCGATGGTGAAGGTTTCCTGTCCATGGTTGATCAGGATTACGCCAACTTCACCACGGTAATCGGCATCAATGGTGCCGGGGCTATTGAGTACGGTAACGCCGTGCTTGGCGGCCAGCCCGGAGCGGGGTCGGACCTGCGCTTCGTAGCCGCGCGGCAGTGCTATGGCGATGCCGGTTGGGATAATGGCGCGTTCGCCCGGTTGCAGGTTCACCGGCGCATCAACTGCGGCCAATAAATCCGCACCAGCAGCATCGTGCGTGGCATAAGACGGCAGGTTCAAGCCATCACTATGAGCAAGCCGTTTGATCGAGACGTTGATTGCGCTCACGCCTGTGTCTCCAGCGTTTGTGCGATCTGATCGGCCAGTCGGTGCGCCACGGCGGCTTTGCTCAGGCGCGGCCAATCCTCGACACCATTGGCATCAACCAGATGAACGGTGTTGTCGTCACCACCGAATGTGCCGGTGTCGCGCGATACATCATTGGCCAGTATCCAGTCGCAGCCCTTTGATTGGCGTTTGCGAACGGCATTTTCGATCACGTTTTCTGTTTCTGCGGCAAACCCGACCAGCAGCGTGGGGCGGCGGTTACCTGCATTGGCAAGCGTGCGCAAGATGTCGGGGTTTTCCATCAGGCTCATGGGCGCGGGTGCTTCACCGGCTGTTTTTTTCATTTTTTCGATTGTTTCATCGGCAGGGCGCCAGTCAGCAACGGCGGCGGCACAAACCGCAATATCTGCCGGCAACGCAGTTTCACAGGCATTGAGCATGTCACGGGCTGATTGGACGTGAACCACGTTAACCCCATCGGGGTCGCGCAGGTTTGTCGGTCCGGAAACCAGCGTGGTCTGTGCGCCCAATGCTGCCAGAGCCGAGGCTATGGCATGGCCCTGCTTGCCTGATGAACGGTTAGCAATATAGCGCACCGGGTCAATGGCCTCATGTGTCGGGCCACTGGTGACGAGCGCATGGCGTCCGTTTAATCGATTAGCGCCGCGAAAAAAACCGGTGATAGCATCCATAATGGCGTCCGGTTCAGCCATGCGGCCCATGCCAAATTCACCGCAGGCCATATCGCCCTCTTCCGGACCAATGGCCGTAATGTCACGGGCCATCAGCGTTTGCAGGTTCTGCTGCGTGGCGGCGTGTTCCCACATGCGCATGTTCATGGCAGGGGCCATCATAACCGGCTTGTCGGTGGCAAGCAGTGCGGTGCTGGCCAGATCATCGGCCAGCCCACCGGCCATTTTCGCCATGATATCGGCGGTTGCCGGGGCCACGACCACCAGATCAGCATCGCGGGAGAGCTGAATATGGCCCATACCGCTTTCATCTGTCAGTGAGAACAGGTCTTGATAGACCGTATCGCCGCTCAATGATCCAAGCGTCATGGGCGTGACGAACTGTGCGCCGCCATGGGTCAGAATAATGCGCACGCTTGCCCCTGCGCCACGCAGACGGCGGACGAGTTCGGGTGTTTTATAGGCGGCAATGCCGCCCGTCACGATGAGCAATACGCGTTTATCTGCCAACATGGCGTTGCACTTCCACTATGGACCGGACGTTCTAAATAGGCCGGAATGTATATTGCAGTATTTCACGGAAAAATAGTGTGATTATTGGCGCGCGGCAACCCCTTGATGATAATTTGATGTTGGCGCGCGCTCTGGGAGCTCAGATGAAATAGGCCAAAAGGACCAAAATTGCGGTGAACCCGACCCACAGGGCTTTCGGCCAGTGATTGGAGCGGTCGTCCCCGCGCAGGGCACGGATCGTTTGTGGATCAAGCTTAAGTTTGCCGCTGGCAATCATATCGGCACCGGCTTCGAGACTTTTGATCATGCGCGGCAAGCGTTCCAGCGCATCGGCCACGTCGCCAACCGCTTCGCGCACGCGGGCTTGCGGGCCAAGATGCTCAATCATCCATGTTTCGATTAACGGGCGCGCCATGAACCACATATTGGCCTCGGGTGCGAGCGAGCGTGCCGAGCCTTCAGCAACCAGCATGGTCTTTTGTAAGAGTAGCAGTTGCGGCTGGGCCTCCATGTCGAAGGACTTGGTGATCTGAAACAGCAAACCAAGCAGTCGGGCGATTGAGACTTCGTTTTGAGGTTTGTCGAGGATCGGTTCGGCAATGGCGCGGCAGGCCTGGGTAAAGGCTTCGCGTGACTTGTGTGCAGGCACCCACCCGGCGCGGAAATGCACGTCGGCCACGCGGGCGAAATCGCGCGTCAGAAAGCCCAGCAGCATTTCGCCAAGGTAGCGACGGTTTTTCAGATCAAGCCGCCCCATGATACCAAAATCGACAGCATTAATGACGCCGTTGGCATCCACGAACAGGTTGCCGGGGTGCAGGTCGGCATGGAACAGGCCGTCGCGGAAAACCTGATTGAAAAAGGCATTAGCCGCACTTTCCAGCACCGCGAGGGGGTCGTGCCCGGCACCGATAATGGCGTCGCGGTCATCAATGGGGTTGCCAATGATGCGCTCGGTGGTCATGACCCGCTGCCCGGTCAGTGACCAGTCCACTTCGGGAATATGAAAGGTCGGGTCATCTGCGAAATTCTCACCAATTTCGGCAGCGGCAGCAGCCTCGAAACGCAGGTCCATTTCCATGACCACGGTTTCAGCCAGAATTTCGACGGACTCAACGGGCTTCAGGCGGCGCATTTGTGGCGCGGCGCGCTCGATCAGGGCGGCAACCCAGCGAAACAGATCAAGGTCGCGGTTGAATGCGCCCTCGATGCCGGGGCGCAGAATCTTTACAGCGACTTCGCGACCATCGTGAGTGAGCGCAAAATGAACCTGTGCGATAGACGCTGCCGCGTGGGCGGTGTCCTCAAACTGTGAGAACAGCTCATCAACGGGCGCGCCGAACTCTGCCTCGATGGCGCGGCGTGCCTCAGCATTGGAAAATGGTGGCAGGCGATCCTGTAACTGCGATAGATCCGTGCACAGTTCCTCGCCGAACAGGTCAGAGCGCGTCGACAGTGCCTGTCCAAGCTTGATGAAACTGGGCCCGGCTTCGTGCAAGGCGCGCGCCAGGCGTTCGCCGGGGCGACCTTTGCTGCGCCGTATGCAGCCGAACCGTGCCAACCAACCGAGGCTTGGCGCTACGCCGAGATCATCGAGCAGAAACAGGGCGTCATGTCGCGCAAGAATACGTGCGACCCGCAATAGCCGAAGGGTATTTCGCATGCTTCCCGCCACGGTGTCAGATCCGCCAGGCCGAGTGAATGGCGGCGATGCCACCACTCAGGTTGGTATAACTGGCCTGCCCCAGTCCGGCTTCGGTGATCATCGCGACAAAATCATTTTGCTTGGGGAAGCGACGAATGCTTTCGGCAAGATATTGATAGGCCTCGCGGTCTCCGGCGATCTTGCTGCCCAGCACGGGCAGGACGTTAAAGGAATAGGTGTCATAGATACCTTCCAGCCACGGCAGCGCGACATGGGAGAACTCCAGGCACAGAAAGCGTCCTCCGGGTTTCAGCACGCGCCGGGCCTCGCGCAGGGCAGCATCGATATGGGTTACGTTGCGAATGCAAAACGCGATGGTGAAGGCATCGACACTGGCGTCTGCGATGGGCAGTTCTTCGGCATTGCCGGACATCCACGTGATATTTTCCAATATGCCCTTGTCGATGGCGCGGGCGCGACCGACTTCGAGCATTTCTTCGTTGATATCGACGACTGTGACATCACCGCCGCCATTTTCGAGGAAGCGAAAAGCCACGTCACCCGTACCACCGCCGACATCAAGTAACCGCATATTTGCGTTTGGCCGCAGCCAATCAATCAGCGTGGATTTCCACAGCCGGTGAACACCAAGGCTCATCAGGTCGTTCATGAGGTCGTATTTTGGCGCAACGGAATCAAAGACTTCACGCACCAGGCCGGCCTTTTCGCTCTCCGCAACAGTGCGGAAGCCAAAGTGCGTGGCGTCGCCGTCTGGCGGCAAATCGGGCTCGTAATGGTCTGACATGGTTCTCTTGTCTCAATGGGCGCGCCACCATACCCTATGGGCACATGACAATCTAGGTTTACACATGCCCGAATTACCAGAAGTAGAGACAGTGCGCCGCGGCTTGATTCCAGTCTTACAGGGTCAGGTGCTGCGCCGCGTTATCGCGCGCCGCCCCGATCTGCGATTTCCCATACCTGACGGGTTTGGACAGCGTCTGACAGGACGGCGGGTGCTCGCGGTTGATCGTCGCGCAAAGTATCTGCTGGTTCGCCTTGATGATGGCGCGGTGATGATCTGGCATCTTGGTATGTCGGGCCGGGTGTTGATCTATGAAACCGACGCACCGCCCGAGGAACGCCACGATCACGTTATTTTTGAAACAGAAAGCGGTGCGGTGGTGCGTTTTAATGACACACGCCGGTTTGGATTTGTGGATCTCAGCGACGAGGCCTCGCTGGCAACACACCCCATGATTGCCAAGCTGGGAGTAGAGCCGCTTGATGATATTTTTGATGGCGCGTTTCTGGCTGAACGCCTGAAAGGCAAGCGCACGCCCATTAAATCTGCCCTGCTTGATCAGGGCGTGGTTGCGGGGCTGGGCAATATCTATGTTTCAGAAAGCCTGTTCCGTGCCGGTATATCGCCGCGTCGCTCGGCCCATACGGTGCAGGGTGGACGGGCCCAACGTCTGGCCGCCGTTATCAAGGACGTGCTGCACGAGGCCATTGCGGCTGGCGGCTCGTCCCTGCGTGATCACCGCCAGACAAACGGCGAGCTGGGTTATTTTCAGCACAATTTCACGGTCTATGGCCGCGCGGGCGAGCCGTGTCCGGGCTGTGATTGTGATGACGGCATCAAGCAGATCGTACAGTCAGGGCGTTCAACGTTTTTCTGCCCGCGTCGCCAGCGATAGGGCGCACGCGCGTTTGTCCGTGCAATAGACAGTGCGCGGCGATATAAGGCCAGTATGATGCATCTCATTGTTCGCGCACTATCTGTTACTGCCATTGTCGTCATCGTGGCCTTTGCCGCGTGGAGCCCCGGCCCGCGTGCGCAAGACGTAGCGGCATTTCTTGGTGGTATTGAAGATCTGCCCCTGATGCCCGGGCTGGTGGAGAACGCGGATTACTCACTGGTGTTTGACTCGCCTTCGGGCCGTTATGTCGAAGCCTTTGTGGTCGGTGCTGTAAAGCCCAATGACGTCGTCGCATTTTACCGCAGCACCCTGCCGCAGCTTGGCTGGCGCGCCGATACCCCGATGCGCTATCACCGCGAGGGTGAAGTTCTGGTGCTTGAATTTCTGCCTGATGGAACGTCGGATGAGGCCTTGACCATGCGATTTTCGCTATCGCCAGAGTAGCCAGCAGGCATCGGCGGACAACCATACTGTTTATCTTATAATGATACCCCCAGACGTAGAGATACAGAACACATGGCCTATCAAACAATTCTTGTAGAAAGCCGCGACACCGTTGGCTTGATCACCCTGAACCGACCCGATGCGATGAACGCGCTCAATGCGCAGTTGATCACGGAACTGGCTCAGGCGTTGGACGGCTTTGAAGCAGACGACGCTATCGGCGCTATCGTGATCACGGGCAGCGAGAAAGCATTTGCCGCCGGGGCCGATATCAAGGAGATGAAAGACTTCTCCTATATGGACGCCTACAAGGCTGACTTTATTCGCGACTGGGAACACGTGTGTGGTTGCCGCAAGCCAGTGATTGCGGCTGTGGCGGGCTTCGCATTGGGTGGCGGCTGTGAGCTTGCCATGATGTGCGACTTTATTATTGCCGCCGACAACGCGCAGTTTGGCCAGCCTGAAATCAAGCTGGGCATCTTGCCCGGTGCGGGCGGCACGCAGCGATTGACGCGCCTGGTGGGCAAATCCAAGGCTATGGAAATGTGCCTGACCGGACGCATGATGGGCGCCGAAGAAGCTGAACATGCCGGACTGGTTAGCCGGACCGTGCCGCTTGCCGAGCTTATGGATGAGGTGCTTGGCGTGGCGGGTAAGATCGCTGCTATGTCCCGCCCGTCTGTCATGATGGTCAAAGAGGCCGTGAATGTGGCGCTTGAAACATCGTTGCAGGAAGGCATTCGACTGGAGCGCCGCCTGTTTCACGCAGTATTTGCGACCGAGGATCAGAAAGAAGGCATGGAAGCGTTCGCCGAAAAGCGCAAACCGGATTTCAAGCACCGCTAAGGCGCTGTGACGTTGGTGTTTCACTGGGCTTGACGCCTGCCTCACACCCCTATATAAACCGCGCTTCCAACGAACAAGTCTTAAGAATTTTCAGGACGTAACGAACATGGCCAATAGTCCCCAGGCGAAAAAGCGGATCCGTCAGACCGCACGCCGCACCGAGGTAAATCGTGCCCGTCGCAGCCGTATGCGCACTTTTGTACGCAAGGTTGAAGATGCTATTGAAAGCGGCGACGCAGTGGCAGCCAAGGCAGCTCTTCTTGAAGCTGAACCGCAGCTTATGCGCAGCGCGCAGAAAGGCATTATCCCCAGCAACATGGCATCGCGTAAAGTATCGCGCCTGTCAGCACGTGTTAAGGCGCTGGCGAGCTAATAGTCTCGTATTAGACGAGTTAATCGAGCCGCGCTCTTTGGAGCGCGGCTTTTTTAATGCCTGTTTTGACCCGTCGATTATGGCGTTTTCTGTGTCGGGACGAGCAAAATTGAAACTTGTCAAGATGCATAATTTGTCTTTATTTCTCCTGTTCCCTATACGATCACGTTGCCACCCAACGCGGACGGAACTAATATCCTTTGATCGCGCTCGAAAGATGCAGCGTTGAGTTGAAGGCGGAGACACAAACGCCGCAGCTCACATAATGATAAAAATGCGAGTACGTGATCCTAGGGAGGGGCTTCAAAAACAACCGCTTCAGCTGTGGCGAACGCTTGTCTGGCGACGAAGTCGTTCGCACCTGAGTGGGCTGTTTCAAGCACCACTGCACCATACGGTATCGGGTCGGGTTGCCTGTAGGCGGCTGATCTGGTTCCGGGCCCGAGGATTGCACCAATGGTTGAGCGCGCTGTCGGCGCTTGGCTGAACAAAGAAACTTTTTCGTTGGCGTATAAACGTCAGCGGTCGGGGATAATAAATTAATGACGAGCGAGCGGGATCAGAGCGCAAACGGCAACACAACAAGTGATGCTAGCAATGCGACAATCGACAGCACATGGCCAGAAATCAGTGCCAAGTTAAGGGCCGAAATTGGTGAAGCCGCCTTCCAGAGCTGGATCAAGCCTATCGCCGTGCGCGATATGGAGGACTCGATGGTTCGGATTTCCGTGCCGACACGTTTTATGCGTGACTGGGTCTCTGCGCACTATGCCGAGCGTTTGACGGAACTGTGGCGTGAACATGATGCGAGCGTAACGGCTATCGATATCAGTGTGCAGCCGGATCGTTATTCAAAGAGCGTAGTCGAAAAACCTGCCGCCGCCGCGAATGGCGAATATAGTGGCTTGCGCCGCCGTTCCGGCGAGCCGGAAACGCCGCAGATCCGCGAATGGCGTGATGATATCAGTGCACCGCTCGATCCACGTTTCATGTTTGATAATTTTGTCGTGGGTAAGCCAAATGAGTTTGCCTACGCTGCCGCGCGCCGCGTTGCCGAGGCAGAGGCCGTGCCATTTAATCCGCTGTTCCTGTATGGCGGCGTTGGCTTGGGTAAGACCCACCTGATGCACGCCATCGCATGGCATATTCGTCAGTCCACGCCAGAGCGTAATGTTATTTATCTCTCGGCTGAGAAATTCATGTACTGCTTTATCCGCGCCTTGCGCGAGCAGAACACGGTGGATTTCAAGTCTCAGTTCCGTTCCGTTGATGTGCTGATGATTGATGATGTTCAGTTCATCAGTGGAAAAGAATCCACGCAAGAAGAGTTTTTCCACACTTTCAATGCGCTGGTCGATCAGGGGCGTCAGATCGTGATTTCTGCTGATAAGTCGCCATCGTATCTCGAGGGTATGGAAGAGCGTCTGGTTTCACGCCTCAACTGTGGCCTTGTTGCTGATATTCATGCCACCACTTATGAGCTGCGCCTGGGCATTCTACAGTCCAAGGCTGAGCAACTTGGTGTCACGGTACCGTCCAAGGTTCTTGAGTTCCTGGCCCACAAAGTCACGTCGAACGTGCGTGAACTCGAAGGTGGCCTGAACCGCGTGGTGGCCCATTCCCAGCTTATCGGCCGTGACATCACGCTCGAAACCACGCAGGAAGTCCTGCATGACCTGCTGCGTGCCAATGATCGCCGCGTTACCATCGAGGAAATCCAGAAGCGCGTTTCCCAGCACTTCAATATCCGGGTTTCAGATATGCATTCGGCACGGCGCGCACGCTCGGTCGCACGCCCACGTCAGGTTGCTATGTATCTTGCCAAGCAGCTGACATCGCGTTCGCTGCCTGAAATTGGCCGGAAATTCGGCGGTCGTGACCATACCACTGTCATGCACGCGGTGAAGAAGGTCGACGAACTGCGAGAACACGATTCGACCTTTGCTGAGGACGTTGAGCTGCTGCGCCGCATGCTCGAGGGCTAATCTCCTGCACATCCAACTAACGCCTTGATTCAGCGCCATTTTTTGACGCCGCTTAACCGTGGAAAAAGCTTACCTTTCCATGGCTCTCTGTTATAATGCGTGAAGTTGAATAAAGGCCCCGCATTAAGCTTTTTTTGTCGCTTTGTCGGCTAAAATAACCGGGGTTGAGCAGGGGTAGAAACAGGACTGGGCTGATCCGGGGCTTACGTAAATTTGGACCGTTTTTGACGGTTTGCCCCAGAGATATGATCCGTCCCGATTAAGTCGACCCAACGTATTATAATTTGTACGCGATGAAGCCAACGCGAGACAGGCCAACGCGACACAGTCCGAGCGAGTTATCCGAACGCAATGAAACTGACAATCGAACGCGCCGCGCTCCTGAAGTCCCTGGGACACGTTCAGAGCGTCGTCGAACGCCGTAATACCATTCCTATTTTATCCAACGTTAAGATGACGGCTGCCGATGGCGGGCTCAATTTGAACGCGACGGATATGGACCTTGATATCGTTGCTGCTGTACCGGCCGAGATTTCCGTGCCGGGCTCAACGACGGCACCTGCCCATACGCTGTACGAAATTGTTCGTAAGCTGCCTGATGGTGCCCAGGTCGAGCTTGATGCATCTGCTGGCGACGGACAACTTGTCCTGCGCGCGGGTCGCTCGCGCTTCCTGCTGACGTGTCTGCCAACCGAGGACTTCCCGGTTATGGCTGGTGGTGAGCCGACGCATTCCTTCCGCATGGCGGCCGGCGAACTGCGCGCCCTGATTGATCGCACACGGTTTGCCGTATCGACCGAGGAAACGCGCTACTACCTGAACGGTATTTATGTGCATGCTGCCGAGCGTGACGGCGCGCCGATCCTGCGTGCCGTTGCGACGGACGGACATCGCCTTGCCAGTCTTGAATCGCCGCTGCCTTCGGGTGCGGCAGGCATGCCGGGTGTGATTATCCCGCGCAAGGCCGTGAATGAATTGCGCAAGCTGATTGAAGATTCTTCTGATGAAATCGATATTGCGCTATCTGAAGCCAAGATCCGCTTTACCTTTGATGGCGCGGTGCTGACATCCAAGCTGATCGACGGCACGTTTCCGGATTATCAGCGCGTCATTCCCGAAGGCAATGACAAGAATATGGATGTTGATGGGCATCAGTTTGCCGATGCGGTTGACCGCGTTTCCGCTATCTCCAGTGAAAAGTCCCGCGCTGTGAAGCTTCGGCTTGCACCCGGCGTTCTAACCCTGTCGGCCTCAAGCGCCGAACATGGCAGCGCAACGGAAGAGCTGGAAGTGGAATATGGCGGGGATGAAATCGAAATTGGTTTTAATTCACGCTACCTGCTCGATATCGCACAGCAGATCGAAGGCGACACTATGCGTTTTGTCCTCGCAGATGCGGCCTCACCCACCATTGTGCGTGAAGTTGACGATGCGAGTGCGCTCTACGTGCTTATGCCGATGCGCGTTTAGTGCCTGGCGTAATGCACCCACATGATCGGCACAAAATTGCAGACTGAATTGCAGGCAGAATTGCACAATGGAGTCGTGACGGAAGCGGCTACCGCGAATTTGGTGGACGTGACCCCACAACCACAGACAGGTGCGCCTTTTATCGCTGCTGTTGAACGTCTGACGCTGAGCGATTTCCGCTGTTACGAACATGTGCGACTGGAAACCGGTGGCCGGCCCGTGGTTCTAACGGGCCCCAACGGCGCGGGTAAAACCAATTTGCTTGAGGCTGTCTCGCTGCTTTCGCCCGGCCGTGGCCTGCGCCGCGCAAAGCTTGGGGAAATGGCGCGCCGTGATCCGGGTCAGGCAGATGCAGGCGGGCGAGCCTGGGGCGTTGCAGCACGGGTCCGCTCGCTGAGCGGCAGTGTTGATCTTGGTACCGGGTTGAGCGAGCCGGGCGCGGAAAAGCGTAGCGTACGTATCGAGGGCGAGAGCGCGAAGAACCAGAACGCGCTGGCAGAGTTTATGAATGCCCAGTGGTTGACGCCGCAAATGGATCGGTTGTTTCTTGAGGGCCGTTCGGCGCGGCGGCGTTTCCTTGATCGGCTGGTTTATGGCTACGACCCCGCACACGCCGGGCGGATCAGTGCCTATGAGCATGCCATGCGAGAGCGTGCCCGTTTGTTACGTGATGGCGGCGCAGATGCAACGTGGCTGTCGACGCTGGAAAATACAATGGCGACAAAGGGCATTGCTGTTGCCGCCGCACGGCTGGAATTAAGCGAGCGATTGGGCCGGTATTGCAAGGCGGCTCACGGCCCCTTTCCCGGCGCTGGCTTGCACATTGATGGCGATGTTGAGGCATGGCTGTCGGACGGCCCCGCACTTGCCGCCGAGGATCGCTTGCGTGACGCCTTGGCAGCGTCGCGTGGTAGTGACGCTGTATCGGGTGGCGCGCGGATCGGCCCACATCGCAGTGATTTGCATGTGCGTCACATCGACAAGGATCAACCGGCAGAGCTTTGTTCGACAGGCGAGCAAAAGGCCCTGCTGATTTCTATCGTGCTCGCAGATGCACGCATGACGGCAGCAGAACGCGGCAGGGTGCCGGTCTTGCTGCTTGATGAAGTGGCCGCGCACCTCGACCGCGAACGGCGCGAAGCGTTGTTCGCTGAGTTAGCGGCGATTGGCGCACAATCCTGGTTAACGGGAACAGATAGCGATTTGTTTGAACCCCTGCGTGGTCAGGCAATTTTTTATAACGTCGCAGACGCGGCGGTTAATACGGCATCGGAGACGGTTTAACGAGCATGAGCGACGAACCCCAAGTCCCAACAGAAGATACGCCCCTCGAAGACGAGGCCTATGATGCAGATTCGATCAAGGTCCTGCGCGGCCTTGAGGCTGTGCGCAAGCGCCCGGGCATGTATATCGGCGATACTGATGATGGATCAGGCCTGCATCACATGGTCTATGAAGTCGTCGATAACGCCATTGATGAGGCCCTTGCCGGTCATTGCGATATCGTCAAGGTTACGCTGAACGCCGATGGCTCGGTATCGGTCAGTGATAACGGGCGCGGTATTCCGGTCGATATTCATGCTGAGGAAGGCGTTTCGGCGGCTGAGGTTATCATGACCCAGTTGCATGCTGGCGGTAAGTTCGATCAGAACTCATACAAGGTTTCAGGCGGACTGCACGGCGTTGGTGTATCGGTGGTGAATGCACTCTCGGACGTGCTGGACCTGCGTATCTGGCGTGATGGTAAAGAACACTTCGTAAGATTTGCTGATGGCGAAGCTGTTGAGCCGCTGGCTGTGGTTGGTGATGCGCCCATGAGGGAAGATGGTTCGCGACCTGAATCGGGCACCGAGATTACCTTCACGCCATCGGGATCGACGTTTACGCATCTTGAATTTGATTTTGCCACACTCGAGCATCGCCTGCGCGAACTGGCATTTTTGAATTCCGGTGTGCACTTACAGTTAAGTGATGCACGTGGCCCCGAAGCAACCGTCGTGGACCTGCATTATGAAGGCGGCCTACAGGCGTTTGTTGAATATCTTGATCGATCAAAAAATCCGATCACCGAAAAGATCATTGTTGCCAGTGGCGAACGTGACGGCGTGACCATTGAATTTGCGATGCAGTGGAACGACAGTTACCACGAAACGACGTTGTGTTTTACCAACAACATTCCGCAACGTGATGGCGGTACGCATTTGGCGGGTTTCCGTGGTGCGTTAACGCGAACGATCAACAACTATGCCAATAACAGCGGTCTGGCGAAAAAGGCCAAGATCAATATTACCGGCGATGATGCGCGCGAAGGCCTGACCTGTATTGTTTCGGCCAAGGTGCCTGATCCAAAGTTCTCATCCCAGACCAAAGACAAGCTGGTGAGTTCTGAAGTTCGCCCTATTGTTGAGGGCATCATCGGTGAGGCGCTGGATCGGTATTTCGAAGAGCATCCCAACGAGGCCAAAAAGGTTATCGGCAAGATCATCGAGGCCGCCGCCGCGCGTGAAGCCGCGCGCAAGGCGCGTGATCTGACCCGCCGCAAGGGCGCGCTCGACATTGCTTCTCTGCCCGGCAAGCTTGCCGATTGTCAGGAGCGTGATCCCGCCCTGTCTGAACTGTTTATTGTGGAAGGTGACTCTGCTGGCGGATCAGCCAAGCAGGGCCGTCACCGTGCCAATCAGGCTATCCTGCCGCTGCGTGGTAAGATTCTCAATGTGGAACGTGCGCGCATCGACAAGATGCTCAGTTCGGCTGAAATTGGCACGCTGATCACCGCACTGGGCACTGGCATCAGTGATGAATTCAACGTCGATAAATGCCGTTACCACAAAATCATCATCATGACCGATGCTGACGTCGATGGTAGCCACATCCGTACGTTGCTGTTGACGTTCTTCTTCCGCCAGATGCCCGAACTTATCGAGCGCGGCTTTCTTTATATTGCCCAACCGCCGCTCTATCGCGCCAAGCGCGGTAATTCCGACGTGTACCTGAAAGATGACCGGGCGCTCGAAGGTTATCTGTTTAATGCAGCGGTCGATGAAGGCACGGTCTTTACGACCTTTGACGGCACCCAGCTCGCTGGTCTGGACTTGCGTGCAAAGGTGGATGAAGCACACGCCATCAAACAGTCTCTGAGCCGCCTTGCCCGACATGTTCCGCTTGCGATTATCGAGCAGGCTGCGGTGCTTGGTGCGCTTGATATCGCGATATTATCGGACCCCGAACACGCTGGCGCGGCCGCTGCCGAGATTGCCAAGCGATTAAACGCGCTCGAACCCGAACATGAAAAAGGCTGGGAAGGCGCATATCAGGATGATGGCGGCCTGTTGTTTACGCGTACCCTGCGCGGTGTGACGGAGAGCCATGTCATTGATGGTGCGGTGGCACGTTCGGCGGATGCCAGACGTTTGATCGAGCTGGCTGCAGACATGCAGAAGCTTTATCTCGCACATGGCACGCTGGTGGTTAAGGAAAAGGAATACACCATTACCGGCCCGGTTGCGCTGATTGATACGATTATAGAAATCGGTCGCCGTGGTGTGGGCATGCAACGCTATAAGGGTCTCGGTGAAATGAACCCCGAACAGCTTTGGGAAACCACGCTCGATCCCAATGTGCGTGCGCTGTTGCAGGTTAAGGTCGGCCATGTTGATGACGCAGAGGAAGTGTTCTCGACCCTGATGGGCGATGTTGTTGAGCCACGCCGCGAATTCATTCAGGAAAATGCGCTCAAGGTTGCCAATCTGGACGTCTAGGGTCTGCGCGTCATAACCGTGCCCTTAACCGATTTATAACGCCGCGCGGGCGATAACAGTACTATGAGCAAACCTGTAAAATCCCGCAAGGCAACGGCGCCTCGCCGTCGCCGCGTGCCCAAATCAAATCCGAAGAACGCTAACGTACGCCGTGGCGGCTGGTTGGCGCGTCTGGTTGGGCGACTGGCCTACTGGGCATTGATCGGGGGCATATGGGGCGGCGTAGCATTGGGCGGCGTATTGGCCTTTTACGCCTATGACCTGCCCGACGTGGATGACGCATTCACCGCCACGCGCCGACCCGGTATTACGGTCCTCGCCAATGATGGTTCTGAACTGGCCAGTGTGGGTGATCTGTATGGTATGCCGGTCACGCTTCGTGATTTGCCGCCTGCACTGCCCCAAGCCGTGATCGCCACAGAGGACCGCCGGTTCTATCATCACTTTGGTCTGGATGTGATCGGGCTGGCGCGCGCCATGTGGACCAATATCAGGGCCGGGCGCATACGGCAGGGTGGCTCGACCCTGACACAACAGGTTGCTAAAAACCTGTTTCTGACGCCAGAACGCACGATCAAACGCAAGATGCAGGAGCTGCTGCTTGCCCTGTGGCTGGAACAGAAATTCTCAAAGGATGAAATTCTGACGGTCTATCTGAACCGGGTTTATCTGGGTAAGGGTGCGTGGGGCATGGATGCGGCGGCGCGCAAATATTTCGGCCGACCAGCCAGTGAAGTCTCCACGTGGCAGGCCGCGACGCTTGCCGCATTGTTGAAAGCGCCGAGCCGACTGAACCCGATCCGCGATCCTGAAGCAGCCAATGCGCGCGCTGAAATTGTCCTGCGCAATATGGTGAATGCGGGCTACCTGAGTGCTGAGGCAGCACAGGCTGCCAAGCGCGATAAAAACCGCAAGGTGGCGTCAAAACAAGGTGGCGGCAGTCGATATTTTGTTGATTGGGTGCTTGAGCACATACCCGATTACGTGACATTGGACCGCGATGTGGTCGTGCGTACAACTTTAATCCCGCGCATCCAGCGCGCTGCCGACCTGTCGGTGGCGCGCTCGCTCGATGGCGAGGGCCGCAAGCAGGGCATATCGCAGGCCGCTATGGTCATCCTGTCGCCAGCCGGTGCAGTGCACGCCATGGTCGGTGGGCGAGCCTATGCGCGCAGCCAATTTAACCGGGCAACACAGGCACAACGCCAGCCCGGTTCGGCTTTTAAACCGCTGGTTTACCTCAGCGCAATGGAGGCCGGGCTTGATGCGCGCAGCGTTATTATAGATGAACCCATTGATATCAATGGCTGGAAGCCGCGCAACTTTAATAAAAAATACCAGGGCGCCATGGCCCTGCGTGATGCGCTGGCACAATCGGTTAATACCGTGGCCGTCAAGCTTGCGCAGCATGCCGGGATGGGCAACGTGGTCAAGGCGGCGCGCCGGTTTGGTATTAGTGGCAAGCTTGAACCGCACCCCAGCCTGGCACTTGGTGCGGCGGAGGTCTCGTTGCTGGAGCTGAGCGGGGCCTACGCCGTATTTGCCAATGGCGGTATCGGCGTGTGGCCCTACGCCATTTTGGAAATTGCAGGGCGCGATGGTACGGTGCTGTATGCACGCTCTGGTGACGGGCCGGGCCGGGTGATTGCGCCACGTCATGCCGCCAGCATGAATGCCATGCTGGCCCATGCTGTGCGCACGGGTACAGGGCACCGCGCTGCGCTGGCGGCGCGCAGCGTTGCCGGTAAAACCGGTACCAGCCAGAACAATCGCGACGGCTGGTTCGTCGGCTATAGCGCCGATCTGGTTGGCGGTGTGTGGATGGGTAACGATGACGCAAGTCCGGCCAAGGGTCTGACCGGCGGCGGCTTGCCAGCCCAGATCTGGCATGACGCCATGCTTACCGCACATGAAGGTTACGCCGTCAAACCGCTATACGGCACGCAAAGCCCCGAGCGCGAAAACGAACGGGGTCTTCTGGGTGGATTGCTGTCGAGCTGGTTCGGCGGTGACGGTTGAGACGTAGCAGACTATTTGCCGAGGCGCTCGATGGTGCGGGTGGTTGAGTGGCCCTGTTCGAGCTTGGCCAGTTTGATCTTGCCGCCGTATTTTTTGACCACGTCCGCGCCGACAACCTGATCAACGCTATAGTCCGCGCCCTTGACCAGTACGTCGGGTTTCATGGCCTTGATCAGTTCGATGGGGGTGTCATCGGAAAATAGCACCACGGCGTCGACCATGGAAAGAGACGCGAGCACAGTGGCGCGTGCGGCTTCATTTTGCACGGGGCGGCTATCGCCTTTTAGCCGTTTTACCGATGCATCGCTGTTGAGCCCGACAATCAGCCGACCGCACGAGGAACGGGCCTGCGATAACAGGGATATATGGCCGGGGTGCAGCAGGTCAAAGCAGCCGTTGGTGAAGCCGACTTTGCGTTTTGCACGGCGCCATTGCGCGATGCGTTCCAGTGCCTGATCCAGACTGAGGATTTTGGCTTCGGCATCACTGATGTCTTGATGATGAAGTGCGGCGATTACGTCATCGGCGTAGGCCGCCGCTGTGCCGACCTTGCCAACCACAATGCCCGCAGCGGTATTGGCCAGCGCCGCGCTGTCGTGCAGGTCTGCACCCACAGCCAACGCCGCCGCCATGCCGGCTGCCACGGTGTCACCTGCGCCAGAGACATCGAAGACCTCACGGGCTTCGGCGGGTAGGTGAGAAACCGTGCCGTTCTTTTCGACCAGCGTCATGCCGTCCTGGCTACGCGTGACCAGTATGGCGCGCAGGCGAAGTTTTTTGACCATGGCTCTGGCAGCATCAACAATGTCGTTTTCGGTTTCAAGTCGCCGCCCGCTGGCAAGCGCAAGCTCTGCGCGGTTGGGCGTGATGATCGTCGCGCCGCGGTATCGGCTGTAATCCTGTCCCTTGGGATCGACAATGAGCGGAATGTCGGCGGCTTGTGCGGCTTCAATAATGCCGCTGATGAGATCAGGGCTCAGCACGCCTTTGCCGTAATCAGACAGCACAACAGCGCCACACCGTTTCATGGCTTTTTTGGCAGCGGCCAGGATCTTGCGCGCGCACACTGCGTCAATCGGACTGACGTCTTCGCGATCAGCGCGCATGAGCTGCTGACTGCCCGCGAGATATCGCGTTTTGATGCCGGTTGGGCGCGTCTTGGTACGGATAAGACCGGCACCCGATATGCCGTCCTCGCCAATCATACGCACGATATCATTTCCGGCGGTGTCTTCACCTGCGATGGTACAAAGCTCGGGGCCAGCACCCAGCGCAGCGATGTTTCGCACCACGTTACCCACGCCACCGAGCATATTTGTTTCTTGCCCGACTTGCAGAACGGGGATGGGCGCTTCCGGTGAGATGCGCTCAACGCTGCCATAGACGAAGCGATCAAGCATGATATCGCCAACGCACAATACCCGTGCATTGCTCAGCCGTTCGACCAGTTCTACAAGTGCAGCAGGTTCGCTCATACCAGTCCCAACTCGATTTCCAACGCACCGCAGAGCATTTGTCCCAGCGTGATGTGCATTTCCTGAATGCGCGCCGTGGTCGATGACGGCACGATCAGGAAGGGATCGGCCAGACCCTTCATGGCACCGCCGTCATTGCCGCCAAACGCGGCGGCAACACAACCCATGGCGCGCGCCTGTTTCAGCCCTTCGATAACATTGGCTGAGTTGCCAGACGTTGAAATGCCAATGGCGACATCACCGGGCCGTGCGAGCGCGGCGACCTGGCGGGAAAATAGCTGCTCGAGGCCCAGATCGTTGCCGATGGCCGTTAACGCCGAGGTATCTGTGGTCAACGCAATGGCGGCAATGGGCGCGCGGTTGGTTTTGTAGCGAACGGTCAATTCCGTGGCCAAATGCTGTGCGTCCGATGCGCTGCCGCCGTTGCCGAACAACATAATTTTGTTACCGCTTCGAATGGCTGTGACGCAATGGGTAAGCAGCGCAGCAAATGGCTCGCGAACAACTTCTCGGGTGGCCTGCGCCACCGTGGCGTGCTCATTAAACTCAGCATCGAAAAAATGATCGATATCCATATTTTCCCTAAAACCCCAAGCATTTGCGTTAGGGACTCTTTTACGCCACCCGGCACGGCAATGCAAAGTCACCGTTGTCTATGACCAGGGTTTTAAGGAATTGGCGTTATGGACGCTGTGCCAGAAAAATGTGCCAGCCGATGGCCCCTTCGCGTGCCTTGTTCGCGGCAAACCGCCAGGTATCAAGATTCCAGCCCACCACATCGGGCTCGATGCTGGCGCACAGGGCATCATGATGATCCTCAATGCGCGTAACCAGTCGCTCAAAATGTAACGCAAGAGCGTTTGAGTGATCGTCATCACGCACGATCTTGAACCCGGCGCGTTCCAGCACGGCGATAAAACCGCCGCTATCAAGCAGGTCGGGCGAGCCATGCCGCTCGACAAACCGCCAGCGTTCTGCAGCGCTCAGCCATTCTGCGCGCGTGGTCTGATCGCTTAATACAAAGCGCCCACCGGGCCGCAGCACCCGAAAGACCTCAGCGGCAACGTGGTCCTTGTCACGCGCATGGACGAGTGCCTCCTGCACGAAACAGGCATCAAATGTCGCATCTTCAAACGGCAGATCGTGAAAGTCAGCCCAAACGTTCTCAACCAACCCGTCGAGACCAGCAAGGGCGGTACGTTCGCGTGCGCCCTGCAAGTGCTGTTGCGATATATTGGTTGCGCTGACGTGCGCGCCGTAATGTGCGGCGAACAGGTGCGCTGTTTCACCCAGCCCGCTGGCGAGCTCCAGCACGCGCTTTTCCGGACTGAGGTCCAACAGTGCAGCAATGGCGTGCTTTGTGCGCTCGATGGCGTCTTCATAGCTTACGGACGCATTCTCGGCGATGCCGAAGTGGATACTGTTGTCCCACACGTTATAGTAGAGTTTATTTATTGCATCCATGGCATAACGCTCAACCCCTACCCCGGTATTTCTGCGCGCAGTTGTATCTATAGCAGAGCTGGTCTTGCCGCCACTCACGGGGGAATTTTCGCTATATTCCATCACTAATCTCCTTGCAGGGCACGCGGCGTCGTTTTATTTAAAATAGTAATACACGAAATTCAATGATATATATAACCTTAACTTGTATAAAGGAATGCTACTATGGGTCGTATAGAAAGAATTTCAGATAAAGAAGATTCAAAGCATGGGGCGCTTGGCTATTACCGCCTGACGGATATGGTCGCCACATTGGACAATGCATCGGGGCGTTGTATTGCGGCGTGTTTGGCGCGCTATGAGGCCATGGCGTTTGCCTGTGGCATTCGCCTTGAACTGCACACGGACTTCACACAACTGGCTGCCCTGAACCCACATTTGGACAAGGCACCCCTGACGCCCCAATTCGATCCTGATGTGTCGCAGATCGGGCCTGTAAACGGGTTTTGGCTTAAGGGTGTCGATGGCCGTGGCGAGGTCGTTCAAACTCAAGCCGTGCGCATGGATGACCTGACGGGCACGTCGTTGGCCCTGCACCTGTCATCGCTACAGGCTTTTTATCATGATCCGGCGCAAAGCGCGCATCCGCAAGAAACCTGTGACGTGGAAGCACCGGCAGCGCACGCCATATCAGGGCGTGTATGTTATCATGGGGAGTTCTGGTTAAAGGGCGGAGAGAACGGATACCGCGGCCAGGATTTGGCCATCGTGCTGCCGCGCGTTGGCATGGCGATTGCCTTGGCACGATGGTCGCCCGATTTCATATATGGAACGGTACAGTCAGGCATTGCGAAAAAAGGGATCGTCGCACGTTATGGTTATCGCAATCTGCAGCCACACGGAATTATTTGGACATTGCCAAAGACGCAACAGGTCCTTGATGAGTGGCTGATGTGGATGAGTTGGCGCGATATGAGTGATCTGATCGAACGCTCTTGACCTATTGAATGCTTTGCGTCCGAAATTACTGTAGGGCGGCTTCGGCAAACGAGATGCATAAATCCTGGCTGAGCTCGGAATAACACATCAATAGCGGGCCACCGTCCTGATCGCGCCATGGAATGAGCAGTCGCTCGTAATTCAACCAGATCGGGTCATCGTTATCGAGCTGGAAAGGTGCGCGAATATGATCAAGCCGCGGCGCGTCCGAGGCCATGACAGGTCCATAGTCCGAGCACACTTCTTTTTCATAGTCTTCATCAGAACCGCATTGGTGCGATGGCATGCCGATCGCCTCGTCAGGCCAGGTTTCCCCAAGCACACTTGTGGCAACAGAATGCTGCCCGGCATATTTAAAAATGAACCGCTCGCCATGAGCGTCGGGACGAAAAATCAGGGCGCGGTCAAGAATATGGGCCAGATCGGGCTGATGTTTTGGATCAAATGAGCCGTCCGTTTTTTCCCAAGCCTGAAAACAGGCCTGAATACGTGAATGACTATAGCCGATATCATTTATGTGGACCCCGGCAATGGTGATGCCGTCATTGGGTGTGTTGGTTTTGTAGTGTGCAAGCTCCAGAATGCGATCAATTGCAGCGTCCGGCGAATTATAAAGTTCACTGTTCCAGGCACCGAAATAAAACTTGAGTGCGATATGGCCTTGCGGATGACGTGGCGTGCGCGGTGAGGCCAGAAAATCAATCAATGCAAACAAGGCATGATCATCAGCGTGACGCAGATCCCATTGGATGTCGATGACGAAACCAAGGTCGGTGACTTTTATCAAGCCAAGGCAATTGAAGTGCGGCCCCTGTTTCTCGCTTGAGCGCGACAGTGCGCATGCAGGAAAGCGTGCGGCATAGCCGTCGCTAAACTCTAGCCACCGTCCCTTCTCATCAATCCACCAGACACGCTGGCGTAAACTATTCGGCTGCCCCATCGTCGCTACCCTGGTCGCTCTATACATGGCCGACCATGAGCCTCCCCCCGGAACCCATAGTTCATTGCGAATAATCATATGCGAAAAGGGCGGTAATGGGTAAAAAAAACCTGTTTGAATAGATTATATTGGGTATATAAACCTTGGTAAGGCATTGAATTACGGCTGATAATTATATTAAAAAATGTAAATTCCCTGAATAGTAATAATTTTAGTGCCACATATATCCAAAACAAAGTGACGTTGGCACGCCTTGAAGGCGAGAGTTCGCGTACCATAAATACGAATGTGGTCATAAATGATCAGACGCTGAACGTGTTTGATTAAGGGCCACGTCAACGGTTCGTTTATATCCATGAATTAGGATATCCTGTCACGAGGCGCTCAACCCTATGATGTTCATCATTTTGTGGCTGAGGGAACAGGCCTATATCGTGACTTTGTGTGACAGAAAATAAACCGCGAGCAGGGAACGGAGAGACATAGTGGCCGATGCGCGTATGGCGTTCGGAATCGGGGCGGAGAGAATTGGTGAGGAGGACCTTCTCCTTGGCCAACTTGATCGCGTGCGCGACAGCCCCGCTGACTGTTTTGCTATCCATATTCATCTTTCCAAACTGCGCGCGGCAAATCGCCAGCAGCAATTTATTGATATTGCTTCACGCTCACTGGATGATTTCATTAGCGGCCACGACGTTCTCAGCTTCACACTTTACAACCGTGATATAGTTTTGTTGTGTCGTAATGTACCGATTGATGACCTCGATCCGGTTATTGAAAAGGTTCGCGCACTTTTTTCGGAAGACCCTTTGACTGAGGGCGCAATCGGTAGTTTCGAGGATCGCTTTACCACTTGGCATGATCTGGCTCAGGTCGAAGATTTCCGGCGATTCCTGTCGCAAGTCAAAGAACTTGCCGAGACGGCCGAGATCGACAAGGAAAAGGATAAAAAAGAGGCAAAGGGCCGTGAACGTGAAGCTGATCTCGGCACGCCACTTGCGCCGGGAAATCTGGCGGCGATTAACCAGACGCTTAAAAGTACCCAGATAGCAGATTTGATCCGCAATCAGACGGTATATCGTGTGGTGCCGGGTGAGCGTGGCGAAATTGTTTTTCGCGAATATTTTATCGCCATGGCGGAATTAAAAAACCGCGTTGCACCAAACGTAAATCTGTTCGGCAGTCCTTGGTTATTCCAGTATCTGACAGAGACACTGGATAAAAGAATGTTAGCGGTGATGAGCCGGCGGGATCTCGCCAACGTACCCGAACCGATTAGCCTGAACCTGAATATTTCTACGGTGACATCACGCGAATTTCAGCAATTCCATGAAAACATCGGGGGCCACGCGAGCAACTGTATCGTTGAATTACAGGTTATCGATATTTTTGCCGATATGCATGCCTATTACTATGTGCGCGATCTGTTGCAGGAGCGCGGTTACAAGGTTCTGGTTGATGGCTTGAGCCCGCTGGCGATTAATTTTTTCGATCCTTCGCTGTTGCAATCGGATTATCTAAAAATTAGTTGGGGCCCCGAGCTCGTTGGCAATGAGAAAGACGATAAAATCGCAGAGATACGTAATATCGTTCATCATGCCGGAAAAGATGTCGTGATTCTGTCACGCGTGGATTCGCAAGATGCCGTCAAGTGGGGCGCTTCACTCGGCATAACACGTTTCCAGGGCTACTTTATTGACAAGCTGGTCGCAGCCATGCGTGCGCAAATAGCGAAGAAATAGGGTCTCGGGATATGGCGGATACACAAGAAACCAAAAAACGCATGCCGAGCCAGGAAAAGCTGCTGATCGATTATGTTCAGCGTCTGGAGAAGCACCGCGAGGGCCGCGCTGCAGTGCAGGTTCATCTCTCTGCCCTGCGGCCGTTTAATCGCCGTGAAAATCACCTGCGCGCAGCAGGCAATCACTTCGAGCCCGTTATCAAGTCCATGTCGGGCCAGTTATTCACCTTGAAAAATGCGGACCTGTTTTTCTTTTTCAAGAACGAGGTTCGCGGCGAAGCCGAAACCATCGTCCAGCAGATCAAATATATGTTCAGTGATGATCCGCTGGTTGCAGATGAAACCCAGACGGGGACGACATTTGCGACCTGGTTCGATGCCGTGTCTGATTTTGAAGATATTCAGCGCGTTATTCAGGTTCTGTCCGATGCCGAAGAACGCCGTGTGGAAGATGCCCGCAATCGCATGGATGCGCGCGCGGCGCTGCGTTCAAAACAGAAAATGGGCGAGCCTTTGACGCCCGAAGTGCTGGCGCGTATCGAAGGCGCGCTGCTGAGTGCTGATCTGTCGAACCTGCTGCGTAGGCAGTTCGCCTGCTCCATCGATGCAAACATGGTGCCTGAGCAGATGTTCAGTGAGTTGTTCATCTCCATACAGGATTTACGCGAAACCCTGTTGCCCGGCGTTAACTTGTTGGCGAACCGCTGGCTGTTCCAGCACCTGACCGAAACGCTCGACAAGCGCATGTTGTCCATGCTCAGCAAGACGGACCGTATCTCTATTTCCGGCGATGTCAGCTTTAACATCAACATCCGTACGTTGATGTCACAGGACTTTCTGCAATTTGACGACAATGTCGCCGCCAATCGTCGCGGCGCGATGATTATCGAACTGCAAAAAGAAGACGTGTTTGCCGATTTGCCATCATATCTCTTTGCGCGTGAATTTGTGCAGTCCAAGGGCTACAGGGTCGGGCTGGATGGATTGACGCTGGAAACCTTGCAGATCATCAATCACGAGCGGCTTGGCGCGGATATGATCAAGTTGATCTGGAATACGGAACTGGTTGATGGCGGTGAAAATGTGCAGGCACAAATTCGCGAAATGGTGCAGTCCATGTCGGCTGGAAGTGTTGTTTTATGTCGTTGCGACAACCGCGAGGCCATTGACTTTGGGCGCTCGGTTGGCATTGAGGTTTTTCAGGGCCGTTACATTGAAAACCTGATTGCCGAGGATGGCCGTCGTCTCGATTTGCTGCGCCTGAAACGACGCATCGAGCGCTCAGCCGAGCCACAGGAAGAAGACGAGTTTGGAGCGTAGCTCGCGAACATCGCCATTGACAATATTCCTATTATATGACAATATACAGAAACGCTTCTGTGTTTTTGGGCAACTGTATATATGTAAGGGCTGGCAACGCTGCCGTAACGTATTGATACAGTTTATTTTGTAGACCTCGGTGGCTGTAACGCCCTGTTTCGAAGGCCGAGGTGTTCAAAAGTCTACATTTTCACGTGGTTGTGACGCGCTAATATATTGAAAATAAAAGAAACCTGAATTTCAGAGCACATAAAGTCTGCAAAAGTGTACGAAAGTCTACATTTTGTTGAAAAACAATGGCTTAGAGGCTTCTGATATATCGGGGGCGCTTGGCGTCAATATGGCACCGCTTTAGTCGTCCTTATCGCTGACACCGGCCTCGGCAAAGGTTGCCATGCCGACATGGCAGGCAATCGCGGTGCGCACGATACCGATTGCCACGGCAGCACCTGAGCCCTCGCCCAGCCGCATGCCGAGATCGAGCAGTGGCTCCATGCCAAGGCGTTCAAGCAGTCGCCGATGACCCGGTTCCTTTGAGACATGTCCGGCCTGACAGTGATCAAGCGCTTCGGGTGCAAAAACCGCGAGCGGTGCGACGGCGGCGGTCGCCACGTAGCCATCAAGCAGGACGGGTACGCGTAGCAGACGCGCGGCCAGAACGGCACCGGCCATGGCGGCAAGTTCGCGTCCGCCGACGTAGCGCAGGACTTCAATGGCGTCGCTCATGTTGGCTACGTGATCGTGCACGGCCATGGCGATGACAGATGCCTTGTGATCAAGGCCGCTGCCACTAACACCGGTGCCCGGCCCGGTCCAGTCGCTGGCTGTCTCGCCGTAAAGCGCATGCGCCACAGCGGCGGCGGCGGTTGTATTGCCGATACCCATTTCGCCGATGCAAAGCAGATCGAGATCGCCATCGACGGAGTCCCAGCCGACACGAAAGGCATCGACAAAACCCTGCTCGTCGAGGGCGGGTCCTTTTGAAAAGTCCTGCGTCGGGGTTTCAAGATCAAGCGCGAAGACTTTGAGTTCTGCGCCCTGTGCCTTGCAGAGCTGGTTGATGGCGGCGCCACCTGCTTCAAAATTCGCCACCATCTGGATGGTGACTTCGGCGGGAAAGGCCGAAACGCCCTGGGCTGTAATGCCGTGATTGCCAGCAAAAACATGCACGGCAACGCGCGTTAATTGTGGTGGATGCTGCCCCTGCCATGTGCTTGCCCAGTGTGCGATGTCTTCGAGCCGTCCCAATGAACCTGCGGGTTTGGTAAGCTGCGGTTCGCGCACATCAGCCTCCGCAGCGGCCATGGCGTCGCCAACGGGCAAACTGTTGAGAACCGCGCGGATATCGTCGAGAGTGCTGATCGCGCGCAGAGATGAAGACTGGGACATAACGCTTCCTGTTCTTTATTGATTGTCCAACCGACGTTGGCCCGGTTACCTATACAGCACTGTATGGCATGCGCGCGAGCGCAGACTATGTATAAAAAGACATTCTCGATACTGTTCGCGCCATAGGGAAGACAATGACACAAGACAATATGCAACAAGCCAGCCGTCTGGGCTTCAATCCATTGGCGGATGTCGCGCTGGTGGTAATGTTTTTAACCCGTATTCCTGTCGGTTGGCAGGTTCACCCTGATCGTACGCTGGCGTCGGCGGCATGGGCATTTCCGCTGGCGGGTCTGATCGTTGGTGGCGCTGGTGGCGGTGTGCTGTATGGCGCGGCGTTACTGGGCCTGCCGTTGATGCTGTGTGCGGTTCTCGGCCTTTGTGTCGCAGTTCTGCTGAGTGGTGCGCTGCACGAAGATGGGTTGGCCGATGTGGTCGACGGTTTTGGCGGCGGCATGAGCCGTGAACGCAAGCTTGAAATCATGCGTGATAGTGCAATCGGCTCCTATGGCACTTTGGCCATCGTGTTCAGCATCGCGATCCGTGTTGCTGCGCTGGCGGCCATGCCAACGGCCTCAATTGCAATGGTGAGCTATATCCTTGCGGCCACGTTTTCACGTGCCCTGTTACCCGCCCTCATGACGGCGATGTCCAATGCGCGCACGGACGGATTGTCGGCTGCGGCGGGGCGTCCCCATATTATGGGGGCCGGGATGGCGTTTCTGTTGGGCTGTGGCGCTATTGGATTTGTGCTGCAGGCCGCTTGGCTGAGCGGTGCGATTGCCGCACTTGCCAGTGTCGTGGCCATACTGATGATGGGCATAATTGCGCGACGCCAGATCGGCGGACAGACCGGCGATGTCATCGGCGCCGCCCAGCAACTTGGCGAAGCGGCATTTTTGGTCGCCATGGCGGTATTGATGGGGGGCGCAGTATGAGCAAGGCAGAAACACGTTTCGGATCACACTCACCAACGGGTCCGCAGCCTGCCGTAACGCGGTGGTGGTGGATACGCCACGCACCCGTAATTGATGGCGCTGGCAGGCTTTACGGCCAGCAGGATCTCGACTGTGACGTCAGCGATGTTGATGCCTATGCAGCTTTGGCTCGCCACCTGCCAAATGACGCAGCGTGGGTTGTGACGCACCTGAGCCGCACGGTCAAAACCGCCGGTGCAATCCGTGCAGCAGATGATGCGCATCAGAGCGGCAATGGAGATTTTATCGTCGAACCCGATCTCGCCGAGCAGTTTTTCGGCGATTGGCAGGGTCTGACATGGGACGAGATGGAGGCCAGAGACGCCGAGGCCTACGCCACGTTCTGGCAGGATCCGTCGGGCAATGCGCCGCCGGGTGGCGAGAGCTTTGCCGATGTTATTTCGCGCGCGGTCGGCGCGATTGAACGCCTGACGATTGAGCATGCCGGACGCGATATTATCTGTGTCGCGCACGGCGGTTCGATCCGCGCCGCATTGGCCCAGGCACTTGATCTGCACCACGAACGCGGGTTATCGCTCAGCATCGATAACCTGTCATTGACCCGCATTGATCACGTGGATGGCGGCACGCTAAACGGGCATGGGAAATCATGGCGCGTGGGCGGCGTTAATCAGGCAATTCGTTAAGTGCCGTGGTGACGTTCGCAGATAAAATGAAGGCGGTTCGGGGCGTGCTGATGATCGTGGAACCTGCTGGTTTAGAGCGTGCGTGACGCTATAGTGTCGCACCCTGATGACGATGTTAGACCCAGAGGCGGAGCCATAGTGTGAGCGTTGGAACGACAACAGATCTGCCTGCACTGACACTGGTGCTTGGTGGCGCGCGCTCGGGTAAAAGCACCTACGCTGAAACGTTGATCGAAGCCCATGGTGGCGGTGTCTATATTGCAACGGCCGAGGTCTTCGATGATGAAATGCGTGATCGCATCGAGACCCACCGCGCACGTCGCGGCGACGGTTGGACAACGCTGGAAGAGCCACTTGATTTGTCTGGTGCGCTGGTGCGCGCGGCAAACCAAGGTGGCGGCAAGCCCATACTGGTGGATTGCTTGACGTTGTGGTTGTCGAACCTGATGGCGGGTGAACGCGACTTGAAATTAGAGACCCAGGCCCTCATCTCGACATTGGCTGATCTGTCAGCGCCGGTGGTGATGGTATCGAACGAGGTCGGTCTGGGCATTGTGCCTGATAATGCCTTGGCACGGGCTTTTCGAGACGCCGCCGGACGCTTGAATCAAGAGGTGGCGGCGGTGGCCGGGCGCGTGGTATTTGTCGCCGCCGGATTGCCGCTGGTTATGAAAAATTAAATGCCGGTACGCCGGATAAACTGAATATCGGAACACGACACAATGAAAATTCCCGCCACGGTCATCACCGGCTTTCTCGGTGCAGGCAAGACAACAGCAATCCGCCACCTGTTGGAAAATGCCAACGGTACGCGGATCGCGCTGATCATCAATGAGTTCGGTGATCTCGGCGTCGACCGCGAATTGCTCGCCGGATGCGGCATTGAAGGCTGCGACGATGACAACATCGTTGAGCTGGCCAATGGCTGTATCTGCTGCACGGTCGCCGATGATTTCCTGCCGACCATGGAAGCGCTCATCAACCGCGACAATCCACCCGATCATATTGTCATCGAGACTTCGGGTCTGGCGCTGCCCAAGCCGCTGGTCAAGGCGTTCAGCTGGCCGGAAATTCGCTCGCGGGTCACCGTTGATGGCGTCATTGCCGTGATCGACGCCCCGGCTGTGGCTGATGGACGTTTTGCCGATGATCCCGATACGGTGCAGGAAGCGCGCGAGATCGATGAGGCGCTCGACCACGACTCGCCGCTTGAAGAGGTCTTTGAAGACCAACTTCACTGCGCCGATATTGTCGTACTGAACAAGTCTGACCTGCTTGATGCGGCGGCGCTTGATACAGTGCGTGATGAAATCAGTGGCGCGCTCAAACCCGGTGTGAAAGTTATCAATGCCACACACGGTAACATTGATCCTGCTGTGCTGCTCGGCGTTGGTGCGGGCGTTGAGGACGTAATCGATGCGCGCTGGTCACATCATGATGACGCAGACGGCGAGCACGATCACGATGACTTCGATACCATTGTTGTGTCGCTGAGCGATATGGCTGATCCGGCGGCGCTTGATGAGCGTATTCGTGGCGCGGCGCAGGCCCATGATATCCTGCGCGTCAAAGGTTTCGTGCACGTGCCCGGCAAGTCCATGCGCCATGTGGTTCAGGCTGTCGGCGGACGGGTGCAGCGTTATTTTGACCGTGAATGGCGTGACGGCGAAACCCGTGAAAGCCGTCTGGTGGTGATCGGCCAGACCGGCTTTGACCGTGATGCCGTTCAGGCCATTCTACAGGGATAATATCGGCGCTGTTATGCGGCGCGGATGAAGGCACAGGCGAGACCATAAATGCATTTGTTGGCGGCACAACCCGGCGCGGTATCAGATGGTTCTGAGGCCATTGATCTCGGCCAGACCCCGGGCGACATCGTTGTACTGTCGGCCGCCGATACCGAACTTTCCATGCTTGCACAGGCATGTGCTCAGCTAGGTGAGGTGGACGGGTTTCCCAGCGTGCGCTTGGCGAACGTCATGCATCTGGCGCACAACATGTCTGTTGATCTTTATGTCGAGGATGTGGTGCGTCATGCAAAACTGGTGGTCGTGCGTCTGCTTGGCGGGCGGGGTTACTGGTCATATGGCGTAGAGCAAATTACCGGAGCCTGCCGAGAGGCTGGCATCCCGGTTGCGTTCCTGCCCGGCGACGACCAACCCGACGCCGAGCTATCGGGCTTTACCTCGATCGACGAAGGTGATGCCCATCGGCTTTGGCAATACTGTGTGCATGGCGGCGCGGATAATGCGCTTTCGTTCCTTGGTTTTGCTGCGTCATTGCTGGGCCATGACGCAACATGGCAGGAGCCGCGCCCCTTGGTGCGTGCTGGACTGTATTGGCCCGGCCTGTCCACACCTGATGTGGACGTGCTTGCCACACAGTGGACGGCGGACCGCCCCTGTATTGCCATTGTATTTTACCGCGCCCTCGTACAGGCTGGGAATACGGCTGTTATTGACGCCCTGATTGCCGAGCTTAATGCACATGGCCTGAATGCCTTGCCGGTATTCACCCAGAGTCTGAAGGACCCGGTCGCTGCGGCAACCATGGAGCAGGTCTTTGCGCAAAGTCCACCAGCCGTGATTTTGAACGCCACGGGCTTTGCTGTTTCTGTTCCCGGTGCCGTGCGCACGGCAACTCCGTTTGATGATGCCGACTGCCCCGTACTACAGGTCGTGTTTTCAGGCAGTAACGCGCAAGCGTGGCGCGATGGTTTGGCGGGTTTATCGGCGCGTGACATTGCAATGAACGTGGCGCTACCTGAGGTCGACGGGCGAATTTTCACCCGCGCGGTATCATTCAAGGGTTCGGCGCGGCGCGATCCATTGACGCAAACTGATATCGTGACCTACGAGCCCGTAGCGGATCGTTTGTCCTTTGTTACCGAACTGGCACAGGCTTGGGCGGTGTTGCGTGACACGAAACCAGACGCGCGACGCATTGCGGTGGTGCTTGCCAACTACCCCAACAAAGATGGACGGCTAGGTAACGGTGTTGGGCTTGATACGCCAGCGGGAACCATCAACGTTCTGCATGCCTTGCAAGATGCGGGCTATCGGGTCACGGATATACCCGCCGATGGCGATGCATTGGTGCGATACCTCTCTGCCGGCCCAACTAATAATTTTGCCGCACTTGATGGGCGAGAGGTCCGTGAGACCCTGTCCATGGCGGATTATCAGATGTTTTTTGCCGCATTGCCGCGCGCTGTGCAGCAAGCCGTGAACGAGCGTTGGGGCGCGCCGGATACCGATCCATTTTTCCGCAGTGGTGATCTTGATTGCGGGCGCTTTCTGATCGCGGCGTTTCGCTGCGGCAATGTGGCGATCGGATTGCAGGCCGCGCGTGGCTATAACATTGATCCGGTGGCGAGTTATCACGACCCGGATTTGGTGCCGCCGCACAACTACTTTGCCTTCTATGCATGGCTGCGGCGCGACTTTGGTGCGCACGCTATTGTTCATATGGGCAAGCACGGCAACATGGAATGGCTGCCCGGCAAGGCCTTGGCCCTGTCGAGTGAATGCTTTCCCGAGGCCGCGTTTGGGGCCATGCCGCACCTGTATCCCTTTATCGTCAATGACCCCGGCGAAGGCACACAGGCCAAGCGTCGCGCCCAGGCTGTCATTATCGATCATCTGACGCCGCCGCTGACTCGTGCGGAAAGCTACGGGCCGTTGCGCGATCTTGAGCAACTGGTGGATGAATATTACGAGGCTTCTGGTGTAGACCCGCGCCGCCTGAAGGTGCTGAAACAGGAAATCCTGACCCTGTGCGATGCTACCGGGGTTGGTGTCGATTGCGGAATTGAGGCGGGCGAGAAAGAAGACGACGCGCTGGCCAAGCTGGATAATTTCCTGTGCGAGCTAAAGGAATTACAAATCCGTGACGGGCTGCATGTATTCGGTGACAGCCCCGCGGGCGAACAGTTAACCGATCTGTTGGTTGCATTGGTCCGCGTGCCACGTGATCGGGGTGCGGGCGGCGATGCGTCTATTTTGCGCGCGCTGGCCGGGGACTTAAATCTGGATGATGACGGATTTGATCCGCTTGATTGTGAAATGGCCGTGCCATGGACAGGTGAATGCCCTGACGTGCTGGCGCAGCTGTTACCTGATGAGCCGTGGCGCACCATGGGCGATACGGTAGAACGATTGGAGATTCTGGCGAAGGCGCTGGTCGATGAAACGTATGCGCCTGACGCATCATGGCAGACGACACAGTCTGTGTTGGCATATCTGGATGGGCAGATCGGTCCTGCGGTTGCAGCATCTGGCCCTGCCGAGATTGACGGACTGTTGCACGGTCTCGACGGGCGGTTTGTCGCGCCCGGACCATCGGGTGCGCCGACACGCGGAAAACCCGATGTGCTACCCACGGGACGAAATTTCTATTCTGTTGATACGCGCACAGTACCAACCCCGGCAGCATGGACATTGGGTTGGAAATCCGCTGATCTGCTGATTGAGACCTATCGTCAGGATCACGGTGAATGGCCCACCGCCATGGCGATCAGTGCGTGGGGCACAAGCAACATGCGCACTGGTGGCGATGATATTGCTCAGGTGCTGGCATTGATGGGCGTGCGCCCGACATGGGACGCGGCATCGCGTCGGGTAACCGGGTTTGAGGTCTTGCCTCAATCTGTGTTGGCCCGCCCGCGTGTCGATGTGACGTTGCGGGTGTCAGGTTTCTTCCGCGATGCGTTTCCCGGCCTGATTGATCTGGTGGACTCTGCGGTGCGTGCGGTCGCTGATCTGGACGAAAGTGAAAGCGAAAACCCTATCGCCGCACGGGTGCGTGCCGAGGCGCAGCGTTTGATCAACAGCGGCGTTGACGATGCCGACGCGCAAAAACGCGCAGGCTACCGCGTGTTTGGTTCCATGCCCGGTGCCTATGGCGCAGGACTGCAGGCCTTGATTGATGAGAGCGGCTGGGAAACAGACGGCGATCTGGCGCGCGCCTATGTTGCGTGGGGCGGCTATGCCTATGGCGCGGGTGCCGAGGGCGAGAGCGCGCACGCATTGTTCGAGGAACGCCTGAAACGTGTCGATGCAGTGGTGCAAAATCAGGATAACCGCGAACACGATATTCTGGATTCCGATGATTATTATCAGTTCGAGGGCGGCATGACGGCAGCGGTCCGCGTGCTATCGGGCGCGCAACCAACCGTTTATCACAATGATCATTCCCGACCCGAAACCCCGCGCGTACGCACACTGGAAGACGAGGTCGCGCGCGTGGTTCGCGCCCGTGTGGTCAACCCGAAGTGGATCGCCGGTGTCATGCGGCACGGCTATAAGGGTGCGTTCGAAATGGCGGCCACCGTGGATTACCTGTTTGCTTTTGCTGCCACGGCGCGGTGCGTGAAAGATCATCATTTCGACGCCGTGTTTGATGCCTATCTGGGCGATGAGGCCGTGCGCGACTTTATTGAAGAGCATAATCCTGCTGCCTTGCGTGAGATGATTGCGCGCTTGAAGGAAGCACAGGACCGTGGGCTATGGCGACCGCGCCGCAATGACACGCGTGCGCGCCTTGATGAACTGGCAGCTTAGGCACAAGCGGCTATAATCATTTAGCCGTATATGATTCGTATGATGAAACGCAGGATGAGTACACATGGCTGAACAGAGCGAAGACGAATTTAATCAGCGCCACGCCGAGAAGATGAAGAAGAAAAAAGCCGCGCGCGATAAAATTATTGCCACCAAGACCATCGAAAAAGGCCTGCTGATTGTCCACACGGGCAAGGGCAAGGGGAAGTCCACCGCCGCCATGGGGCTGGCCGCACGCGCCGTGGGCAACGACATGAAGGTCGGCATCATTCAATTCGTTAAGGGCGTCTGGGAAACCGGCGAGCGTGTGGTGCTCGAGAAGTTTCCCGAGCTTTGCATCATGAAGGCCATGGGCGATGGCTTTTCGTGGGAAACGCAGGACCGCGAGCGCGATCTGGTCGCTGCACGTACGGCATGGGATTCGGCAAAGGAAATGATGGCTGACCCCAGTTTCGATCTGGTGATCCTTGATGAGCTTAATATCGTTCTGCGTTACGATAACCTACCGCTTGATGAGGTGGTTGAGACGCTACGCGATAAGCGTGACATGCTGCATGTTGTTGTCACCGGCCGAAACGCGAAAGATGAGCTCATGGATATTGCCGATCTTGTGACTGAGATGACGCAAATCAAGCATCCGTTCCGTTCCGGTGTGAAAGCACAAAAGGGAATTGAGTTTTGATGATCAAAACACTTCACGAATCACGACGAGGGTTTCTGCGTGGCGCGCTGGGGCTGGGGGCTGTATCTGCGCTGGGCGTAACAGCAGGGTGTTCGCAATACCTCGATAATCCGCAGGCTGTTGCGCCCATGATTATCGACGAGTCCATCCGTACGCTGGCGCACTTCCGCCGCATTGCGGACCTTAAAGCTATTGATAATCATATTCCAGATGCTGCCGCAGTGCTGATTTTACCGCGTGTGGTCAAGGGCGGTTTTATTGGCGGCGCAGAAGCTGGCACAGGTGTCTTGCTGGCGCGCACGCGCGATGGCTGGAGCTATCCGGCGTTTTATCTAATGGGTGCGGGCAGTATCGGTTTTCAGGCCGGGTTACAGGAAACTGAGGTCATCATGATCATTCGCACGCCCGGTGCGCTTGAGGCGATCATCGAGCATCAGGGTAAATTCGGCGCGGACATGGGTTTGATGGTTGGTTGGGAAGGTATTGGTTACGAAGCCTCGACAACAACCAGCCTCGGCGCTGATATTTTGGCCTTTGTTGGTCCCGGTATCGGTGTTTATGGTGGCGTATCGCTGGAAGGTGCGGCCTTGGTGCGGCGTAATGACCTTAATGATGTGTATTACAGTGTTGGTGCAACGCCGCGCGAAATCGTTATGGATGGTCGCCACGTCAATCCGGCGGCTGACGCCCTGCGCGCTGCTATTGACCCGCGCTAACGGCGAAATTTTTAAGCATGGGTAACGTCCCCGCCATCATGTTTCAGGGCACCGGCTCTGATGTCGGCAAGTCACTGTTGGTGGCTGGGTTGTGTCGCGCTTTCAACCGGCGTGGGCTTACCGTTCGGCCCTTTAAGCCACAGAATATGTCTAACAATGCAGCCGTTACCGTAGATGGTGGCGAAATCGGTCGTGCACAGGCATTGCAGGCGCGTGCCGCCGGGGTGCAGCCCAGCGTGCATATGAACCCGGTGTTGCTGAAGCCGCAATCGGAAACCGGCTCGCAGGTTGTCGTGCAGGGCAAGGTCGAAGGAACGGCCAAGGCACGTGACTATCACGCCATGAAGCCAGCGCTTATGACCCGTGTATTGGAAAGCTTTGCAATCATCTGTGCGGGAGCCGACCTTGTTTTGGTCGAGGGCGCGGGTAGCGCGGCAGAGGTTAATTTGCGCAGCGGCGATATTGCCAACATGGGATTTGCACTCGCTGCTGATGTGCCCGTTGTGCTGGTCGGTGATATTGACCGTGGTGGGGTGATCGCCAGCTTTGTTGGCATTCATGCGCTGATCAGTGCGCAAGAAAATGCGCTTGTACATGGTTTCGTGGTCAACAAGTTCCGTGGCGATCCATCATTGTTCGACAGCGCACTTGAGCTGATTGAAGAGCGCACCGGGTATGCGTCTTTCGGCGTGGTGCCATATTTTTCCGATGCCCGGTTGTTGCCCAAAGAAGACGCCATGGCGTTGGACAATCAGGTGCGTGATAGCAATGCGACTGATGGCTTGCCTATCCGCATTGCCGTGCCACGCATCCCGCGCATCGCCAACTTTGATGATCTCGATCCATTAGACGGAGAGCCCGACGTCGATGTGCAAATTATCGAGGCGGGCGATGTTATTCCTGGCGATACCGACGTGGTGTTGCTGCCGGGCTCCAAGGCAACGCTATCGGACTTAAGTTTTTTGCGTGCACAGGGCTGGGATATTGACATTGCGGCCCATCATCGGCGCGGCGGATTGGTGGTTGGCTTATGCGGCGGATACCAGATGCTTGGCAAAAGCATTGCTGATCCTGACGGCATCGAGGGCCCGCCGGAAACCTGTGCGGGGCTCGGTCTGCTGGATATGGAAACCATTATTGGCGGTGAAAAAACACTGGTTGAAACCGAAGCCCGTGAAAATGATGGCGGCAAGTTTGTTAAAGGCTATGAGATTCATATGGGCAGCAGTGTCGGCCCCGATTGTGCCAGACCGTGGTTTACCCATGCCGACGGACGACCCGAAGGGGCATGCTCAGGCGATGGCCGGGTTCTTGGCAGTTACATCCACGGCATGTTCGCAGCCGATGAATTTCGCGCCGATTTTCTTGCAAGGGTGTGTCGGGGTCGTCAGTCCGATAGTGCCTATGAGGCCCGTATAGAGCAGACCCTGGATACGCTGGCCGACCATCTGGAAGTGCACATGGATCTGGATGGGTTGCTCAGGGCAGCATCTCGAAGCGAATAATGGCGATTGCGGCAACCCAGCCTGCGTTAATCAGGCAAGCCACCATATAAAGATAAAGCGCGCGGCGGATATCCATGTGCGTGGCTTTGGCTGTTCCGGCACCGACCCATGGGTCCTTGACCGTGCGGCCGGGATAACGTCGTGGTCCGGCCAGCGCCAGATTAAGCGATCCGGCGACCGCGCCTTCCGGCCATCCAGCATTAGGCGAGCGATGTTTGCCCGCATCACGCATCATGATCTTAAAGGCCTGCCACGGGCTTGATTTTGGAACGAAAAATGAAGCGAAGACGAAAAATAGCCCCGACAAGCGCGCCGGGATCAGATTAATAATGTCGTCAATGCGCGCGGCAGAGAACCCAAAGGCCTGATATTTTGGGTTCTTGTGACCGATCATGGAATCCATGGTGTTGATGGCTTTGTAGATCAGCAGGCCGGGAAATCCGAACAGGACATACCAGAACACAGGCGCAACCACGCCATCGCTGAAGTTCTCGGCCAGTGACTCGATGGCAGCACGCGCCACGCCGTGCTTATCAAGTTGCACCGGGTCGCGTCCGACAATATGTGAAACCGCATCGCGCGCATCTTCCAGACTTTCATCGCGCAAGGCCGTGCCCACGCGCCGCACCGCATCATAAAGGCTGCGTTGCGCAACCAGCGAGGCGACCAGCAAGAATTCGAGGATCCAGCCCCATGGGTGATTGCGGCTGATCCATGCAACTGCGCAACCGAAAGCCAGACAAATCCCGCCAACAATCAGTACGGTGATAAAACCACGAACGGCACGGTCCATCTGGCTGCGTGTTTCGCGGTTCAGGCGCCGATCAAGGCCATTAATTAGTCCGCCGAGCAGGACGACAGGGTGCCGGACGAAACGAAACACAAAGGGCGAGTCGCCAATATAGGCGTCGATCACCAGCGCAAGCAGCAGGATAATGAGCGGATCGAACCCCGCCGGACCATTGATCATATTGAACGTAAACATTGCGGCACAATGATCGCCACAGTTTGTATCGTCAATATTCAAGCGATGAAAAATTTTGCGCAATTCCGATTGGTGCCTAATCGGGTATGGCGATGCATATGCCCCCTGCCAAAGATGGGCGTCATGCCCTATAAGGGTCTGCACAGAACGCGCGGGAGATACGACGCACATGGATGATTTCACAGCATTTGCTGAACATCTTTTAGGGGTGGCCGAACAGGTAACGGGGCAGCCACGTCCTGTTATCGTTACTGTGCTTGTGGTGTTGGCGCTCGTTTTCATCTGGATCGTGCGTAAGGTTCTGTTCGGTACAACGGCATCGAGCATTGAAAAGAATGTGCCGAGGTTTACCAAAGGCGATGCAGCATTAAGCGGATATCGCGACCTGTTGGAGCGACATGGTGTGACGGGAGCAGAGCAGGACAGGCTGGCCCATGCGTACATCGAGCAGCTTGATAGCTTGCAGGCCCGCATTGATGAAATTGAGGCCGACGACCCCGCACTTGCACAACAGATGAACGCGGCCCGTGTAGGTCTTGATAGCGGTCAGCCGCAGACGGCAATCGATGATCTGAAAAACACAGCTGAACTGGAAGGCCGCGCTGGACAGGAATTGCGCCGCTCAGCCGAGCAACGCTTAAAGAATGCAACGTTTGCACATGTTGTTGCAGGCGATCTGGAACAGGCTGCGTGTCGCGCCGAGGTTGCCATGGAGCAATACGGCCTTGCCATTGCTGTTGTGCCGTCGGGCAGCGATATTTTATTAGCCGAATGTTTGAATAAACACGGAATGGCGGCCTATGGGGCCGGTAAAATCAACGAGGCGACCATGTCCATCAAGCGTGCGCTTCGGGTCATGGAGCGGATCAAGGGTCTGAATAGCCCGGACGTGGCATCGGTTCTCAATAATCTCGCCATGCTGCACTATACCCGTGGCGATTTGGCAGCCGCTGAACCGTTATACCGCCGTGCATTGGCGATAGATGAAGAGACCGCAGGCGAGACATCAGCTGCTGTGGCGACAGACCTTAATAATCTTGCGCTGCTACTGAACAAATCCAAGCGTTTTGAGGAAGCCGAGCCGTTATTCAAGCGTGCGCTTGCCATTAAAGAACAGGTGTTTGAGGTCGGTCACCCCAGTCTCGTAACAGGCCAGCAAAACTATGCTGCACTGTTACGTGTGCTCGGCCATGTCGTAGAAGCTGAGGCTCTCGAGGCCGCATCGCAGCGGTCGTGATGCTAATCGGTATCTTTGCGTCTAAGGCCACGCACGCCGACCAGAATACAAAATAGCAGGGACACGATGCTCATCAGGGCCATCAGACCGTGGGGTTCCCATATTTCAATGGCGATGCCAGCGATTGGTGGCCCGACAACATTGGAAATTTCATAGGCGATCACGAATGCGGCTGATGCTGCTGTCAGCATACCGCCTTTATAGCGCTCCCCCAACATGGCGAGTGCGATGGTGTAGAGCGCCCAAGCGCAGCCGCCCCAGAAAAAGAAAATGATGCCGGTCGTTATCGGGAATTGCGAAAATATACTGACGCCTATCGGTCCGACGATACCAACAGCACCGCAAGCCAAAAGGATCATGCGGCGGTTGGTGTGGTCCGCCAGCCAGCCTATCGGAAATTGCAGCACCACGTTGCCTAGCACGAAAATGCTCAGTAGCAGAATTGCGGTGTGTTCATCAAATCCGGACCGCAGACCCCAGATTGGTAAAAAACTGAAAAAGGCCATATCCACCATACCGCAGAGCATGGCAGCGGCCAGCAATGAGGGGATGGCAGTGATGAACTGTGCGTAACGAATGCCATGCGGCAAGTGCAGGACGGGCGCGAGATTCCAAATAAACAATAATGGGATAAGACTTACAGCCATCATGCCCGCGCTCAGGAAATACCCGATGTTTCCTTGGACACCGACAATCGTCAGCACAATCGGTCCGGCGGCAAAACTTGCGGCCATGACAGCACCGTAGAGCGCTGTCACGCGACCACGGCTACGCTCGTTGGCGATGGAATTTAACCAGATTTCAGTTCCAACCCACGGAACTGCGCCACACATGCCAGCCACAAAGCGCAGCATCAGCCAACTGGCAAGTGAATCAAATACTGGCAGCAGAGCAACAGTTATGAGCACACCAATGGAAGCGAGGAGGATCGACATGGCTGTGCCAAATTGCCGTATGATGGCCGATACGGTTGGCGCGGCGACAATGACGCCAACGGGTGTGGCGGCACCGACAATGCCGATCATCAGAGTGTCGACGCCCCGGCTTTCCATGCTGAGTGACATTAACGGGATTAACCCGGCAAACGAGATACCCCACGTGAAAACGCTGGCGAATATTGCCAATAGTGATGCAATGCGTTGACGTTCACTGAGGATGATTTCAGGCGCTGTATTCAAATGGGTGTTCCACAATCATGAGATGTATGTGAATTGTGATTGGACCGTAATCCCAATGGGAAGCCTTCGTCTATGTCGATATAGGGACAGCCAGCGTCCCATTCCGGTGTTTCACTGTTGGGCAAAGTGGCTATAGTGCGTGCTTTCCGGGGTGAACGGAGGCGATGACCATTCGTCCGGAGTGCGGCCCGCCACGCTGGCCGTTTTTTAAGCTCGAAGGCAAGGACCAAGCTGATGACAGACAATACCGCCATTATGATTTGCGGCCATGGCAGCCGTGATCAGGCCGCCGTTGACGAATTTAATGCTCTGGCGGGCCATTTCCGAAAGCAATTGCCCGATTATGATGTGGAAAGCGGGTTCCTGGAATTCGCCCTGCCAGTCATTCATGAGGGGTTGGAAAAGCTTAAGGCGCGCGGTGCAAAAAAAATCATTTGTATTCCGAGCATGTTGTTCGCTGCTGGCCACGTGAAAAACGACCTTCCGTCCGAGGTCAATAATTTCGGTGCGGCAAATCCTGATGTTGAAATGGTTTTCGGTGCCGAACTGGGCATTGATCCGAGCTTGCTGGAAGTCGCCGTTGAGCGGATCGAGGAAGCTGAGCGTGCTGCGCCGGGCGACGTTACGCGTGAAGACACGTTGCTTATGGTGGTTGGGCGCGGGACCAATGATTCCGATGCCAACTCTAATGTCAGCAAGGTCGCGCGCATGTTATGGGAAGGCATGGGCTTCGGCTGGGCAGAGGTGAGTTATTCAGGGGTGGCATATCCGTTGGTAGACGCTGGCCTCGAGCGAGCCATGAAGCTCGGTTACAAGCGTATCATCGTCTTTCCATATTTTTTGTTCACGGGCATTCTGGTGCGCCGTATCTATAGCTGGGCTGATGACGCACAGGCGGCCAACCCTGATGTCGAAATCATCAAAGCTCCGTACCTGAACGATCATCCCAAGGTGATTGGCGCTTTTATCGATCGTGTACATGAGGCCATTGGTGGCGATAACGCCATGAACTGCCTGCTCTGCAAATATCGCGAGCAGATCATTGGTTACGAAGGTGACGTTGGTACGGCACAGGTCGGTCACCATCATCATGTGCAGGGCGTTGGCACAGATGGTCATGGCGCGTCTGACCACGGCGTCCATCATGGGCACCACCATCACCATGGACATAGTCATGACCATGGTGATGGGGATAGCGACAAATCTTGATCGTGTCGGAGGAGCCTATGTTCGAATACATCCGCGACCCGGCGGCGATCTACCGGGACTCTTTCGCGACCGTCCGTGCCGAGGCTGATTTGGGCGGTCTGCCTGAGGACATTGCCGCCATGGCGGTGCGTCTTGTCCATGCCTGCGGTATGATCGATATCGTTCCCGATCTGGTTTATTCGCCCGATGTTGCACAGGTTGCGCGCGCAGCCATTGAAGACGGCAAGCCTATTTTGGTGGATGCCCGCATGGTTGGGCAGGGCGTTATTCGTAGCCGCCTGCACGCAGGCAATCCCGTGATATGTACGCTGACCGAACCATCGGTGCCGCAACGCGCCGAACAATTGGGCACAACCCAATCAGCCGCCGCTGTAGAATTATGGGGTGAGCGACTGAACGGCGCTGTTGTGGCGATTGGTAACGCGCCGACGGCACTTTTTCATTTGCTGGAATTAATTGCCAAGGGTGGGCCGCGTCCTGCTGCTATTCTTGGCTTTCCTGTCGGGTTCATTGGCGCAGCGGAATCCAAGGAAGCATTGATTGAGCATGCTGGCGATATTGCGTTCATGACCTTGCGAGGTCGGCGCGGCGGCAGCGCAATCGCAGCTGCTGCAGTGAACGCTGTTTCGGGAGATCCAGTATGAACGCTGCCGCCAAATCATGGATCACGGTGATCGGGATCGGCGCGGATGGTATATCCGGGCTGAATGCCAATGCGCGCGATGCCCTGCGCAGCGCTGAGCTGTTGGTTGGCGGCGAGCGGCAACAGGAAATGGTTTCAGGCGAAGCGCTTGATGCAGCGGTCGAGCGCCTGACGTGGTCATGCGGGATTGGCCCGGCCATGGATGAAGTGGAAAACTGGCGTGGTCGGCGCGTGGTCGTGTTGGCATCGGGTGATCCCATGAACTATGGCGCGGGCAGTACGTTGGCGCGGCGTTTCGATGCAACGGACATACAGGTCATTCCCCATCCCGGCGCGTTTGCGTTGGCTTGCGCGCGAATGGTCTGGTCCATACCCGACATCATCACCATGACGGTACATGGTCGTGCCCATGCAGCGCTGAACCTGCATTTGCGCCCCGGCGCACTTATCGTTGTGTTGAGCTGGAATGGCACGAGTCCGGCGCAACTTGCTGCACTGCTAATTATGCGTGGGTTTGGCCCCAGTCGTATGAGCGTGTTCAGCGATATGGCCGCTCCGAATGAACAGCGTTTTGATGGCACCGCCGAAGCGTGGTCGCATGACAGCGTGCCGGACCTCAATACGGTCTGTATAGACTGTATTGCAGTCGATGACGCCGTGTGGTGGCCGCGTACCCCCGGCTTGCCGGAAGCTGCCTATCAACACGATAGCCAAATTACCAAGCGCGAGGTCCGCGCTGCGACCATCGCTGCACTGGCCCCGCTGCCCGAGGAACATTTGTGGGATGTAGGCGCAGGGTGTGGATCGGTTGCTATTGAATGGCTGCGCGTATGTGATGGTGCGAGTGCCGATGCGGTAGAAGCCAACTCAACACGCGTGGCGTTTATTCGTGAGAACGCTGATGATCTGGGTGTGCCGCGTCTGAATATTGTCGAGGGCACGGCACCTGATTCGTTGGCAGACTTGAGTACACCGAACGCCATATTCGTTGGCGGCGGCGTTTCTGTTGAAGGCGTGCTTGAGGCTTGTTGGCAGCATCTTGCGCCCGGCGGTCGGTTGGTAAGCAATGCCGTTACCCTGCAGGCACAACAGCGTCTGATGGAATTCGGCGGACAACATAACGGTGAATTTACACGTCTTTCCGTGGCGCGCAGTGATGCGATCGGCAGGCTAAGTGCACTGCGCCCCATGATGGATGTATTACAACTTACGGTGAGAAAACCATGACGGGTACGCTATATGGACTGGGTGTTGGGCCCGGCGATCCAGATTTAATGACATTGAAGGCACACGCGATATTACAGCGTGTTCCTGTTATCGCCTATCCGGCACCCGATGAGGGCGACAGTCTGGCGCGCGCCATTGCTGCACCGCATCTGCCCGGCGGCCAGAGTGAGATCGTTATTCGCACACCTATGGTGCCCGGCGCATTTCCCGCCCACGATGTCTACGATCACTACGCTGCTGAGATTGCAGAGCATTTAAACGCCGGCCGTGACGTTGCGGTGTTGTGTGAGGGCGATCCGTTTCTCTATGGCTCATTTATGTACATCTTTGCCAGACTGACAGGCGATAGCGCAGTTGAGGTTGTGCCCGGTGTATCTTCGCTGGGCGCGTGTGCCGCCGCCGCTGGCGCGCCGCTTGTTTCACGCAATCAGGTGTTGACGGTGCTGCCCGCAACACTTGATGAAAAAGAGCTCGAACGTCGCATTAATGATAGTTCAGCCGCTGCCATTATGAAGGTCGGGCGTCATGCGGCCAAGGTCTGCAGCGTACTGGATCGTCTGGGCCGCGCCGATGACGCGTGGTACGTGGAGCACGCCAGCATGGCAAATCAGAACGTTCTGCCATTACGTGAATTTGCTGCGGAAAAGGCACCATACTTTTCCATGATTCTTGTACGTCAACCTGAAGGAGAAGCCGGATGAACGGTGCCGTTGCCCTTATTGCCCTGGACAAGGGCGGCGCGGCATTAGCGCAAAAGCTGAAACCCGCCATTCCCGGCGCGCAGTTACATGGGCTGAGCGGGCGCGTAATCGAAGATCAGGTCGATATTATATTTAGTGATACCGGCGTTCATCTGCGGTCACTGTTTCAAGCGGGCACATCCATCGTTGGTATTTGCGCAACGGGGATTCTGGTTCGCGCGCTGGCAGCGGCAATCGGCAATAAGCATGATGACCCAGCGGTGCTGGCGCTTGCTGGCGATGGCTCGTCTGTGGTGCCCTTGCTTGGGGGTCATCATGGCGCAAATGCTTTGGCCCGCACCATCGCTGGCGTTCTTGGTTGTGCGCCAGCCATCACAACGGCGGGCGATACGCGTCTGGGTCTTGCGCTGGACGAACCACCCGAAGGCTGGCGTGTCGCCAACCCCGAAGCAGCAAAGGCTGTTACGGCGGCCCTGTTGGATGGTGAATCTGTGGCGCTGAAAGTGAAAGTGGGCAACGCAGGGTGGCTGCGTTCATCCGGCATAACGTTTGATGATAATGCAACGCTTGCGATAAATGTTACCGATCAGGCAAAAACTGAGCATGACGATGATCTGGTATTGCACCCGCCAGTGCTGGCACTTGGTGTCGGGTGTGAGCGCAATGCTGAACCTGCGGAACTGATCGGCCTTGTTGAAAAGACATTGGGCGAAGCCGGTCTGGCGGCTGGCTCGGTCGGGTGTGTATGCTCGATTGATCTAAAGGCAAACGAACCTGCCGTGCATGCATTGGCAGCACACTTGAACGTTCCTGCACGGTTCTTCTCACCGCAGGAACTCGAGGCTGAAGCGCACCGACTTCAAACACCATCTGATATCGTATTTCAGGAAACCGGATGTCATGGTGTGGCCGAAGGTGCCGCGCTTGCCAGTGTTGGCGAACCGGGTAGCCTGATTGTGCCAAAAGCCAAAACCTTACGTGCTACGTGCGCCATTGCACGCAGCCGAGGCGACATTGACGCGATAGCGATTGGCCGTCCACAGGGCTTTCTCAGCGTGGTCGGCATAGGGCCGGGTTCGGCAGAATGGCGTACGCCCCATGCGACACACGCGCTGCGACAGGCTGATGATGTAGTCGGCTATGGACTTTATCTTGATCTGGTTGCGGACCTCATAGAGGGCAAACAGCGCCATCAGTCTGAGTTGGCCGAGGAAGAGGCCCGTGCACGTGCGGCTATCGAGCTTGCCGCCAAAGGCAAACGTGTCGCGTTGGTCTGTTCCGGTGATGCTGGAATTTATGCCCTTGCGACTCTGGTGTTTGAATTGCTGGACCGGGAAAACCGCCCGGACTGGAACCGCATCGCGATTGAGGTTTGCCCCGGCGTATCGGCTATTCAAGCTGCTGCCGCACGCATCGGTGCGCCCATCGGCCATGATTTCTGCACGATCTCGTTATCTGATTTGCTGACGCCGTGGGAGGTCATTCGTGGCCGATTGGAAGGTGCGGCACACGGCGACTTTGTGGTCGCGCTTTATAATCCGGTGTCGAAACGCCGTCGTAAGCATATTGAAGAAGCCCGCGATATTTTGCTCACCCGCCGTCCAGCCGATACACCGGTGGTGTTGGCGCGAAATCTGGGCCGCGAAGGCGAGAGCATATCCGTAATCCCGTTGGGTGAACTTGGCCCGGATAAGGCCGATATGCTGACGTTGGTACTGATTGGTAACAGTCAGTCGCGGGTTATAGAGCGTGGCGCTGAGCAGTGGGTTTACACGCCACGCGGTTATGGCGCTAAAATGGATGAAGCCGCCGGGGGGTAAGGCTGCATTATTATTTATGAAAATGGGGAATTCTAAGATGAAACGTCTTTTGGCAATTCTGGTGTTGTGTGGCGGTTTCACACTGAGCATAGGGGCGCAGGCGCAGGAAACATCTTTCCCCACACCGCAAAGCGGTGGCGGCTCTATCGTTACCCAGCAGGAAGTTGATCTGGTCCGTGGGTTTTTCAGCGCACTCAATGAAGCAACACAGGCCGAGAACGATAGCGTTACCATCACTGATATCGTCAAGGACGTCGTTAAAGCAGTGAGTGCCCCTGATAGTGGCGTTGCACAATCTGATAATGTCGATGAGGCGCGCGACAACGACAACGACGACGACGATGATGATGACGATAAGGGCAAGGGTGAGAAGAAAAAGAAGAACAAAGGCCAGAGCAAGAAGGCCGAAAAAGCCAAAGGGCGTGGCAATGGTTTGCCGCCGGGGCTGCAAAAGCATCTTGCAAAGACGGGTCAGCTGCCACCGGGTCTGCAACGCAAGCTTGAAGCAGCAGGCTCCCTGCCGCCGGGCTTACAGGCTAGCGCGCTGCCAACAGAACTTGAGGCGCATTTGCCACAGCTACCGGAAGGCCAGCAACGCGTGGTCATTGACGATGATATGGTTATTATTGAACAGGCAACGGGTATTATTCTCGATGCCATCCCCGATATTATTCCGCCGGACCTTGTGCCGATCCTGAAGCAGCTGCCTGACTTGATTCCGCAGCAATAGAACCAGCAGAGAAAAGGTACACGAGACAATGACTGTCCACTTTATTGGTGCGGGACCGGGTGCGCCGGACCTGATTACGATGCGCGCGCTGGACATGATCCGAAATGCACCGGTGGTTCTCTATGCGGGCTCTCTGGTGCCAGAGGCCATCATTGCTGAGGCTTTGCCGAATGCGCGCGTTATTGATACTGCGCCCATGCACCTCGATGAGATTATTGTTGAAATGCAGACGGCTCACGCGCAAGGGCGCGATGTGGCGCGGGTTCATTCCGGCGACCCGTCTATTTATGGTGCCATTGCTGAGCAGATGCGTCGTCTTAATGAACTGGACATACCTTACGATGTGACGCCGGGAGTCTCTGCTTATGCCGCCGCCGCTGCATCTATCGGGTGTGAACTGACCCTGCCTGATGTTAGCCAGAGCGTGATCCTGACCCGCACGGCGGTGCGTAGCACTGCTATGCCCGAGGGCGAGGACCTGGACACGCTGGGCCGTACTGGTGCGACGCTTGCGATTCATCTATCGGTCAATAATCTGGCAAAAGTTGTGCGAGAACTGACGCCGCATTACGGTGCGGACTGTCCCGTGGTCGTGGCTTACCGGGTTAGCTGGCCGGATGAATTGATTATCCGTGGCACGCTTAACAATATCCGTGAAAAGGTGAAAGCCAGCGGCATTACCCGCACAGCGTTGATTATGGTCGGCCATGTGCTTGGTGATACGGCGTTTGACGATAGCCGCCTATACGCCGCTGATCACCATCACGTGCTGCGCCCCAAAAGCGCCTGATCATTTAACCAATCAAGCGCCTGCGCCACCGTTTCAACGGCCTTTCCGGGCGGCAAAACAGGGCGCGATATCATGACAACATGGATGCCAAGTGCGGCTGCGGCATGTAATTTTGCCACTGTGGCATCACCACCACTTTCCTTGGTGACTAGTGTGTCGATATCGTGCTCATGCATGAGTTTGCGCTCGCCAGGTTCGTTATAAGGCGGCTTTTGCACAATGACCTGAGCATTCTGGAGTGCTGTGAGGGCTTCGTGATTTTCGATCTGGCGCACCAGAAAATATACATCGCGTACTGTAGCGAAGGTATCAAGGCCCTGAACCCCCGTGGTCAGGAATACGCGCTGGGAAGTCAATTCCTGCAGTGTCGTGGCTGCTTCGGTTAGATTGTCGACGCGTTTGAGTTTCAGGTTTTCTGGCAGTGTCCATGTCGGGCGTCGTAGCACCAATCGTGGTACGTCGAGCGTTTCGGCAGCTTGTGCCGCGTGCCGCGTTATGATGGCAGCAAAGGGGTGGGTGGCATCAATCAGGCAGGAGATATCATTGTCACGCAGGTAATGCTCCAGCCCTTCGACGCCCCCAAAGCCGCCCTGACGCACCTGACCGGCTATGGGCTGGGCATTGCGGGTGCGGCCCGCCAATGAAGAGGTGACATCTAGCCTATCGCCGAAAGCATCATGTATTTGGCGTGCAAGCTCGCGGGCTTCTGCTGTGCCGCCCAATATCAACAGCCGTGGCTTTGTTGCCTTAACCATGGGCGTGGCCGATCAGCTTACCGTTGCGATCAAAAACAATCACATCCACAGACACTCCGCCCGATAGCGTGGCGAGGGTACGCTCGCGCGCGCGTACGGCGATGCGCTGGGCGAGATCAATGCCGTGTTCGCTGGCAATTGTGTGAGCCTCTAAGGCGGTATTGGCTGTTTCGATGCGGGCAATAACATCGGGCGTTGCCCCAAGTGCTGAGGCCTCGCCTGCAAGTGCTATCATATCCACGCGCGAGCGTGACGAATGCAAGTCCATGGCGCCTTGCGCCAGCTTTGTGAGCTTACCGAAACCGCCTGCGATGGTTAGCCGTGGCACGGGATGGTCGCGCAGATATTTCAGCAGTCCGCCTGCGAAATCGCCCATATCGATCAGTGCTGTTTCAGGTAGTTCATACAAGGATTGTACGGCGGCTTCAGATGTAGAGCCGGTCGATCCGGCAATATGATCAATGCCACCTGCGCACGCCACATCTATGCCACGGTGAATGGAATGAATCCATGATGAACAGGAATAGGGCACCACAATACCGGTGGTGCCCAGTACAGAAAGCCCCCCAATAATACCCAGACGTCCGTTCATGGTTTTACGGGCCAGTTCTTCGCCGCCTGGTATGGATACCGTAATTTCTACGTCATGAAATCCATTCAAGGAATTTGCGGCGGCCATCAGGTTGTCATGGATCATATCGCGTGGTTTGGGGTTGATTGCGGGTTCACCGACGCCAAGCGGTAGGCCGGGGAGCGTTACAGTACCAACGCCTTCACCGGCCAGAAACGTGACGCCTGCATTTGGTATGCCCTGCCGCAGGTAAACGGTGATTTCTGCGCCATGGGTGACGTCAGGGTCATCCCCGGCATCCTTGATGACGCCGGCCTGTGCCCAACCGTCGCCTATTTTTAAGCTAGCCAGATCAAATGACGGGGTCTGTCCGCCGGGCAGGGAAATTGTGACAGGGCCAGAAAATGTTCCACGTAAGAGGGCGTGATAGGCCGCGACGGCTGCTGCTGTTGCGCACGCGCCGGTCGTCCAGCCTTTGCGCAGCAGGCGTTTTTCGTCAGCAGGTGTCTGGCGTGAGTTGCTCATGACAATATATGTAGCGTGCTTACGCCGTGTGTCACTGATCTTTATTGTCTAAGTCAGAAGTATTGGCGAGAACCGGGCTGTGCCCTATTATGCCGCCATCAGGGAGCGCCTATCGTGGCGGCCTGTGTATTTATTGCTTTGATATCGGGAATAGCCCGCAAATCGGTCGAATTCGACCCAAGGGAACAGAAAACATGAAACAGGCCCGGGTGGTCATTGCCATTCTTCTACTCGTCGTTGCTGCGGGTGGACTTTGGTTCGCAATTCAATCTGGTCATTTTGGACCTGTGGCGGGCAGTTCCCGTGACGCATCCCAACCCAAGATTGGTGGGCCGTTTGAACTGGTCAATCATTGGGGTGATAAGGTTACCAGTGCGGATTATAGCGACGGGTATATGCTGCTTTCTTTTGGTTATACCTATTGCCCCGATGTTTGCCCGACGACCCTGAGCACCATTTCGACCGCGCTTGATATCCTTGGCGGGGATGCTTCGAAAATTACACCGCTCTTTGTTACGGTTGATCCAGAGCGCGATACACCACAGTACCTTCAGGAATATCTGCAACACTTCCACCCGGCGATTGTCGGGCTGACAGGTGATCCGAACCAGATCAAGAAGGTGACAAAGGCTTATGGCGTGTATTACGCCAAGGTTCAGGAAGATGGCGCCGATCCAGATGATTATCTGATGGACCATACCTCGTTGGTGTTTCTGATGGACAAGGAGGGGCGTTACAAAGCGCACTTCAGTCATGGCGGCGATGCTGAAACCATGGCAGCACGACTGAAGGAAATGCTGGCTGGGGCCGGCAGCTAAAGCCCATGCCCGCTAACACGTCAGGCCGAGCCAAACAGCCCGCTGGTGTACTGATTGCCGCACCGGCTTCGGGTAGCGGCAAGACGCTCATGACCTTGGGTTTGCTGCGCGCTTTGACCAATCGGGGCGTGAGCGTTGCCTCTGCCAAGGTTGGCCCTGATTACATTGATCCGGCTTTTCATGCTGTCGCCAGCAGGCGGGCTTGCATAAACATTGATCCATGGGCCATGCGCACCGAGTTGCGTGCGGGCTTGTTGGCGGACCTGCCAGACGAACCCACAATGATCGTGTGTGAGGGCGTCATGGGCCTGTTCGATGGTGCCACGGCAACACAGGGCTCGAGCGCCGATATAGCGGCTGAAACAGGTTGGCCTGTGGTGCTGGTGATTGACGCGCGTGCGCAGGCCGCTTCAGCCGCCGCCGTTGTGCGTGGTTTTGCCAGTCATCGCGATGATGTTGCCATAGCTGGCGTGATCTTTAATCGGGTGGGCAGTGCGCGTCACCGCGCTGTGATCGCCGAGGCCATGGCGGCAACCCTGCCTGATATTGATATTCTGGGGTTCGTACCGCGCAGTGGTGCATTGGAGCTGCCTAGTCGTCATCTCGGTCTTGTGCAGGCCGTTGAGCACCCGCAGCTCGAAAATTTTATCGATGCGGCAGCCGGATTGATCGAAGAGCATGTAAATATTCACGCGCTGCAAGGTTTAAGCCGCCCATCTAATATGGGGGGCGCGGGAGCGCAACTGGGGGCTATCCCACCCCTTGGCCAGCGCATTGCTGTCGCAAGCGATGAGGCGTTTGCCTTTCGCTACGGGCACGTCATCGCAGGCTGGCGCGCAGCTGGCGCTGATGTGCAAATGTTTTCGCCGCTTCATAATGAAGCGCCATCCGTTGATGCCGATGCGATCTACCTGCCAGGTGGATATCCTGAGCTCCATGCAGGAAAGCTTTCTGCTGCAAATTTATTTTTGAACGGCATGCGCGATGCGGCTGCGCGCGGCACCGTGGTATTTGCGGAATGCGGTGGCTATATGGTGCTTGGCGAAGGTCTGGTGGATGGCGATGGGGCGCGCCATGCTATGGCTGGGCTGTTGCCGCTCGAAACGTCCTTTGCCAAGCGTGCGCTTCATCTGGGATATCGTCGTGCTTGTTGTGCCAGTGATGGCCCGTTGGGCGTTACTGGAACGCCATATCGTGGGCATGAATTTCATTACGCCACGGTTATCAAGGAAGGCCCTGCCGAACCCTTGTTTGAGATCAGCGATGCGACGCAAGCCCCCTTGGGAACCGCCGGTTTGCGGCACGGGAACATTGCCGGATCGTTTATCCATCTGATCGATCGCGAGGATGGGGCATGAGTACGCAATCCGCGCCGTTCTGGAAAACCAAACGTATGGACGAGATGACCAAGAATGAGTGGGAGACCCTGTGTGATGGTTGTGGAAAATGCTGTCTGGGAAAAGTTGCAGGCCCCGGTGAAGGAGAGTTACGACATACCGCCGTTGCCTGCCGCCTGCTTGATCCGCATTCATGTCGATGTTCGAGCTATGAAGATCGCCACCGCTTTGTGCCCGATTGTGTGCGCCTGACTCCGAATAAGATCAGCAAGCTTTCATGGCTGCCGTCTACGTGTGCGTACCGATTGTTGGACGGGGGCGCGGACTTGCCCGAATGGCACCCTCTTGTTTGTGGTGATCCAGAACGTGTACATAGCGCTGGGCATTCTGTGCGTGGCCGTGCGGTCTCCGAGCGGGATGTCAAAGATTTTACGGCTCACGTCGCAGACTGGCCGACATGAGGATTAAATGAGCAATACCGACAAACCTGACGACCTGCCGTTCTGGAAAACCACAGCACTGAGTGACATGACGGCCACTCAGTGGGAGTCTCTTTGTGATGGCTGTGGCAAGTGCTGCCTGAACAAGCTGATAAATGACGAGAATGAGATATTTTTTACCAGCGTCGCCTGCTGGTTACTCGATCTCGGCACCTGCAAGTGTTCGGACTATGCAAACCGCAAGGATAAGGTTCCAGATTGCCAGGTGCTGACGCCTGAAAATGTTGGTGGGTTTCGCTGGATGCCAGCGACCTGTGGATATCGTTTGGTGGCCGAGGGTAAGGACCTGCATTATTGGCACCCGTTGTTATCGGGCAATGCCGATAGCGTACACCGTGCCGGTATATCGGTGCGTGGGCGTGCACGCTCCGAAGAAGACGTGCTTGATCTTGAGGACCATATCGTCGACTGGCCTGCGTAACCTTTGTAACGTTGACGGCGACCATGCCCCGGTTTACCAAGTTACATGCCCACTTTTACCGGGATTAGCCATGAATACCGTGCTTGAACAGACACCACCAAGAATGAAGGGAGTTCTGGCTGCCGTCCTGACACCGTTGAATGCAGACCTGTCACCTGACATTGCGCGTATGGCGCGCCATTGCCGTTGGTTGCTGGATAATGGGTGCGACGGGCTTGGTGTTCTCGGCACAACTGGCGAGGCGTTATCCTTTAGCGTAAGCGAACGCATAAGCATTCTCGAAGGTCTGGCCGACGCGGGCATTCCAATGGAGTGTGCATTACCGGGGACCGGGGCTGCGGCCTTGAGCGATAGTGTGGAATTGACTCGTCATGCTACAGACATTGGCGCGGGCGGCTGCCTGATCCTGCCACCGTTCTATTTCAAGGAGGTTAGTGATGATGGCGTATATGCAAGTTTTTGCGAGGTGGTCGAGCGCGTCGCCTCTCCTGACTTGCAGGCTTACGTGTATAACTTCCCCCAGATGTCGGGTGTGCCGATTAGCTATGACGTGATTGAGCGTCTGCTGCGGGCCTATCCACAAACGGTTGTCGGCATCAAAGACAGTTCCGGGAATCTCGATAATATGCTGGGTATGCTTGAGCGCTTCCCCGGATTTTCTGTCTTCCCCGGATCAGAGCGAGCTTTTCTTGATGTGCTAAAAGCTGGTGGTGCGGGCTGCATCACAGCCGTTAGCAATATTTCCGCTTCGCTGGCCCAGCGTGTCTATTCAGCTTGGGTTGAAAATGAAACGCTCGACGAAGAGGCGTTTTCCATGATGCAGGCCGTGCGTGAGGTGATCACGGCTTATCCATTGCAGACCGCGTTGAAGGCGGTTGTCGCACGCCATTGCGATGATGCAGGGTGGTCGCGTGTGCGCCCGCCGCTGGTTGAACTGAATGATGATATCTGTGCCGAGATGTTCGGAAAACTGGATGCGACAGGGTTACGCCTGCCGCCGCTGCCATGAAGAAAACCGCTCGAACCAAACACAATATGAGCGATGGCGGCATGATCGACGTTGCTGGTCGTGCTGTGCCACTGACGTTTCGGCATAATCGCAATGCGCGGCGCATCATTTTGCGCGCTGATCCCGATACGGGTGGGGCAATCGTGACATTGCCGCCGGGCGTTGCGGCCCAGAGCGGCCGTCGCTTTGCCGAGGAGCGTGCGGACTGGATTGCCAAATGTCTGGCAACTGCGCCTGATCATATTGAATTCACCGATGGTGCTGTCATACCGTTGTTGGGCATTGATCATGTAATTTGCCATACGCCTGAGCGGCGCGGTGCGGTTGTACGTGAAGACGGGCGGCTTTTGGTGAGCGGTCATATTGAGCATCTGTCGCGTCGCCTGCGCGACTGGCTAAAGGCAGAGGCCCGTCGTCATATTGGAGACTTGGTTGCGCAGAAGGCCAGTGAGATCGGGCGGCCTTATGGCCGTATTACAATCCGCGATACACGATCTCGTTGGGGCTCGTGTTCGTCCACGGGGGGATTAAATTTCTCATGGCGGCTGATTATGGCACCGCAAGAGGTTCTGGAGTACGTGGTGTGCCATGAGGTTGCGCACCTTGCCGAGCACAATCATGGCCCCCGGTTTTGGGCTGTTACGCAGAGCCTGTGTGAGCATATGGATACTTCGCGCAAATGGTTATCAAAATACGGGCAGCGCTTGCATCACCTTGGGTGACGGCATTGAGCGCAAGCTTCGGATAGATTTGCGGCATATAGGCGTTACCATGGGAGCATGAGTACGACACACCACCATACTTTGGCGCAACCGCATGACGACAGTATCGACCATGAACGTTGGCTGCAAAGTGTTGCGCGCGACCAAAATGCTGATGGACGGTTCGTCATGGCCGTGCGGACAACGGGGATCTATTGCCGCGCATCCTGTCCGGCACGGCAGCCCAAGCGTGAGAACGTGGCATTTTACGATATTCCTGAAGCAGCAGAGCGTGATGGATATCGCGCATGTTTGCGTTGTAAGCCAAATGAAATTGCACCGATTGATCCGGGGCAAATCATGGTGCAACGGGTCTGCGCGTTAATTGCCAATTACGAAGACGGTATTCCAACACTCGATCAATTGGCTGCTGAGACGGGAATAAGCCCGCATCACTTGCAACGTCGGTTTAAGGCTATAATGGGCGTGTCGCCACGGGCCTATAGCGATGAAGTGCGTCGTCGCCGGGTTCGTGCATTGCTTAAAGAGGGCAATGGCGTTGCTGATGCGACCTATGGGGCGGGTTATGGATCATCAAGCCGGCTCTATGAAAATGCAGGGCATTGGCTTGGCATGACCCCGGCTTCATATGCCAAGGGTGGGCGCGGCGCACACATGCGATACAGCCTTACAGACACCCCGCTTGGCCGGATGATTCTTGCTGCAACCGAACGCGGGGTGGCTTTTCTCGGATTTGGTGACGACGATGGCGTCCTTGAAGCTGAACTGCGTGGTGAGTTTCCCCATGCCAGAATAGTGCACGATAACGGCGCGCTACATGATTGGGTGGGGTCTGTTATGGAATCGTTTGATCATCAGGTTCCGTGCATGGACTTGCCGCTTGATGTTTTGTCCACGGCTTTTCAGGCTCAGGTATGGCAGGCCTTACGGGCGATCCCGCCGGGTGAGACGCGTACCTATGGTGAAATAGCCGCAACGTTGGGTAAGCCTGCTGCGGCGCGCGCCGTGGGTCGAGCATGTGCGACCAATCCGGTTTCTCTTGTTGTGCCATGCCATCGCGCTGTTGGTGCCAATGGCGCATTGACGGGATATCGTTGGGGCGTAGAACGCAAGAAAACAATTTTGGCGTCTGAACAGGGCAGCGATTAACAAGCCCAATAAAGTGTTCATTGCCAGTTTACAATTGTTGAGCGAATGCCAGCACGGGTATTAGTATGTGGGTGTGGACAGAGGAAACCCTGCATGAGCACGTCAACGCCTATCAGCCATCAGACTCAGCATAGTATTTCAGTCGAAACGAGGGGGCAGGGTCTTTATGAGATCACAGATGGAGTGGTTGACTGGATTGGTGCGCAAGGCATCAGCACGGGGTTGCTAACACTGTTTTGCCGACATACCAGTGCGTCGCTGTGTATCCAGGAAAACGCTGATCCCGACGTGTTACATGACCTACAGGCGTTTTTCAGCCGTTTGGTTAGCGAAGATCCCACGCTTTATCGCCATACGAGCGAAGGTCCTGATGATATGCCGGCACATATTCGTTCAGCATTAACGGATGTCAGCCTGTCCGTTCCAGTGATGTCGGGTCGTCCGGTGTTGGGGACGTGGCAGGGTATATATCTGTTTGAGCACCGTGCGCGCGCGCATCATAGACAAGTGGTGCTTCATCTATGTGGCTCATGATTATATCTAGAGTGTAAAGCTCGGGTCGTTTCCCGGATGGCCGGGACTGAGAAAGATTGACGTATCGTTCTTTAGCTCAAATATCCGCTGCATAACCCGCATTCGTCCGGCATCAATGTTAAAAGCGCGTCGACACTGTTCGATAATGCTGTCTTCGCCATCTGTTCGAACACCATCTACGTGCATCATATCAAGCAGGTTGCAAATGATGGAGAGACGCTGCCCATTCGATAACTTCGGTTTGATTTCCATAATATAGGCTCGAAAATCCTTAGCCTGCGTTTGAGTAAAGGCATCACGGACCATGGCATGCATCTGCGATTCCGTTATATCACCACGCTCGACGTGTTTGCGTAGCAAGGTGATGAATTCGGCCTTTTGTTCTACGGGAACCTCGCGATGGCTCGACTGAACAATATAAGCGAGCAGAACCACGAGCATGAATAACAGTTCCTGATGAGGCTGGTGGCTCTGCCTGGAGCCCATGGCGTCTTCTAGTGCATGCGGCTTGTTTTCTGGGGAATTATTCATATGGCGATATCCCTAATAACGGCATTGGTTGTAACATATATATTACCATAGCTGGACGTAAGGGTATGGGCTAGTATACTGCATATGTTTATGTGCATTACTATTTGTATATGTTTCAAATTATATGATAGTGTCTTGAACCAATTAGAATAAATACAAATCGTAGCTTTGCCTACGCAGGAGAAACATTAATGACACCGGATCAAATAGCACTTGTCCAAGGTACGTTTAAGGATGTTGCGGCCATAAAAGAACAGGCCGCTGAGTTATTTTATGGGCGCCTGTTTGAAGTGCAGCCATCTTTGGAAGAGCTGTTTTCCGGCGATATGAAGGAACAAGGCCGTAAGCTGATGGCTATCATCGCCACAGCCGTAAATGGCCTGAATGATCTGGAAAGTATTGTGCCGGCGGTTCAGGCATTGGGCGTGCGTCATATAGATTATGGCGTGAAGCCTGAAGACTATGACACCGTTGCGGGCGCTTTGCTGTGGACTCTGGAGCAAGGTCTGGGCGACAAGTGGAACCCGGACGTTCAGGAAGCCTGGACAGCAGCTTATACGATCCTTGCCGATGTCATGAAGGCTGCCGCCGCCGAAAGTGGCGCAGCAAAACCAGCCAAACCCAAGAAATCCACGAAAAAATCCAATGCCAAGAAGGGTGATAGCGATATGGACAACCTGATGTTCAGCCAGATGGTTGAGGACATGCCAATCAACGTCATGGTGTGTGATCTTGATACGTTTGAGGTCACGTATGTAAACGAAAGTACACGCACGACGTTGAAAGAAATCGAGCAGCTTCTGCCGGTCAACGCCGATGAAATCATCGGCACGTGCATTGACGTGTTCCATAAGGACCCGGCCCATCAGCGCCGTCTATTGGCCGATGCAAAGAACCTGCCCTACCGCACGAATATCCAGGTCGGACCCGAGACGCTCGACCTTCTGGTCACGGCCGTCTTGGATAGCGACGGCAAGTACATTGCGCCCATGCTGACGTGGTCTGTGATTACCGAACAATTGAAGGCCGAAGCAGCAACCAAACAGCAGCAGCAGATGCTGGACCAGATTCCGATCAATGTGATGCTGGCCGATCTTGAGGACTTCAAGATTAACTACGTCAACGAGAGCACGCGCAAGACGGTCAAGGAGATCGAGAGCCTTCTGCCAATTCGTGCTGATGAAATCGTTGGCACCTGCATCGATGTGTTCCATAAAGATCCTGCACACCAGCGCAAGATGCTAAGCAATCCGGCGAACCTACCGTACCAGACTGATATCCAAGTGGGCCCGGAGACGCTTGAGCTTTTGGTTTCACCACTGTTCGATACGGAAGGCGGTTATCTTGCGCCGATGGTAACGTGGTCGGTGGTCACAGATGTGCGGGCGAGGGCAGAAGAGACCTTCCGTCAACAGCAGATGCTCAACCAGCTACCGGTTAACGTGATGTTCCTTGAGGTTGAAGGCTTTACCATCACCAACATTAATGACACCAGCGCGGCTACCCTGAAAACGGTAGAACACCTGTTGCCGTGTCGAGCTGATCAGGTTGTCGGGCAGTGCGTCGATATCTTCCACAAGGATCCGGCACATCAGCGCAAGCTGCTGGGCGATCCGAACAATCTGCCGTACCGCGCCAAAATTCAACTTGGTGAAGAGTGGCTCGATCTGCAGTCTTCGGCTGTTTACGATAACGATAACAACTACATCGGTGCCATGTTGGCATGGTCGGTTATCACTGGTCAGGTCAAGCTGGCCGATGACTTCGAACGCAATGTTAAGGGCGTGGTGGAGACCGTGGCAGCAGCAGCAACAGAGCTGCAGTCATCATCAGAATCCATGGCGACAACGGCTGAAGAGACCAACAGCCAGGCCGGTACGGTTGCGGCTGCCTCTGAGCAGCTCAGCGCATCGATCAATGAAATCTCGCAGCAGGTAACGCGATCAGCAACGATCTCGCAGGATGCTGTGGATCAGGCGCAGAAGACCAACGAAAATATGCAAGGTCTGGCGGATGCCGCGCAGAAAATCGGTGAGGTTGTCAATTTGATCAATGATATTGCTAGCCAGACAAACTTGCTGGCACTCAACGCGACCATTGAGGCCGCGCGTGCCGGTGAAGCGGGCAAGGGCTTTGCCGTTGTTGCAGCCGAGGTTAAGAACCTTGCTAACCAGACGGCAAAGGCGACCGAGGATATCTCTGGCCAGATCGGCTCTATTCAGGACGCTTCAAAGGGTGCCGTTGACGCGATTAAATCGATTTCGACGACCATCGGCGAAATCAGTGAGATTGCCACGGCGATTTCATCTGCGGTCGAGGAACAGGGTGCTGCCACACGTGAGGTTGCGGGTAACATCACGGGTGTTACCACGGCTTCGGCAGAGACGGGGCAATCGGCCGGTCAGGTGCTTGAAGCGGCGAGCGAACTTTCCAGGCAATCGGAGACACTTGGCAATGAAGTCGATGGCTTTCTTGTGAAGGTGCGCGAACAGTAAGCGCACAATTCTAATATTCAACTGTTATGAGAAAGGGCGGTGTTTATGCACCGCCCTTTTTTTATTGGCTTGCATCAATGCGATAGCAGGGGCAAGGCTGAATAAAATAGAATGCACTTAAAGAAAAAAAATCCCTATTAATTCTGCGGTTTATGAGTAGACTAGCCGTGATTATAGGAATTAACCTAGTTCAGGCACTTGCCGGAAACAGGATGACAGACAAGAGTAAGGACGAATTACATGGCTTTATATGGAAACCCTCAATTATCCGGGGTGGAAGTGACTTTTGATCCCGATGAGATCATTGTCTCGAAAACTGATCTAACCGGCAAGCTGACCTACGGCAATCGGACATTTTTCCGCCTTGCGGGTATGGATGAGAGCGAATGCCTGGGTGAGCAACACAACATTGTTCGTAATCCCACGATGCCACGCGCTGTTTTTGAGCTGCTGTGGAATACCATTAAAAGCGGTAATGAGATTTTCGCATACGTTGTAAACCGTTCGAAAAATGGCGATCATTATTGGGTGTTTGCCCATGTCACGCCGAGCTATGACGCCAGTGGTAATATGGTCGGTTATCATTCCAACCGCCGCGTTCCGAACCGGCAGGTTCTCAATGAGCATATTATTCCGCTCTATAAGAATCTACTGAGCGTAGAACAAAGCGCATCAAGCCCGAAAGATGGCCTTGCGGCCTCCTACAAGGCAGTTGAAGACCTGCTGGCGGAGAACAAGCTGGGCTTTAATGAATTTATGTTTTCTTTAGGAGTGTAACATGGCTTCGGAAACTCAAGATACCACTGCGATTGATGCTAGTATTTCCGCAGCTCTGGCCGTTATGAAGCGGGTTGCTGCCGGTGACTTTGAAGCTCGCCTGACGGGCATCACAGCCGAGGGCGAACTGGGCGAATTGATGAACGCCACAAATGATCTTGTCGATCGATGTGATGCTTATATTCGTGAATCAGCGGCTTGCATGGACCATGTCAGCAATAATCAGTATTTCCGTAAAATTATCGAAACCAGCATGCAGGGTTCTTTCCTGAATGCCAGTAAGACCGTGAACTCGGCTTTGGGCTCCATGCAGCAAAAAGTCGATGATTTCACGCAGATCGCTGATAACTTTGAAACGACGGTTGGCTCCGTTGTTGAAACGGTTTCCAGTGCCGCGACGGAACTGACTAGTTCCTCGGAATCGATGCAGCAGATTGCCAGCGACACCAGTCAAAAAGCGACAACGGTTGCCGCCGCTGCCGAAGAAGCCTCGACCAACGTGCAAACAGTTGCTGCAGCGTCGGAAGAATTAACAGCTTCGATCACCGAGATTAGCCAGCAGGTTGTTGGTGCGACCCGGATCGCTACCGAGGCGCGTGATACGTCCGAAACTGTTGGCGAGCAAGTTGGGCAGCTTAAGGAAGCCGCAGAACAGATCAGCAGTGTTGTGGGCCTGATTAACGATATTGCCAGCCAGACCAACCTGCTTGCACTGAACGCGACCATTGAGGCCGCGCGCGCTGGTGAGGCCGGTAAGGGGTTTGCTGTTGTTGCTGCCGAGGTTAAAAATCTGGCACAGCAGACATCACGGGCAACTGAGGAAATTGGTGGCTACGTCAGCAATATTCAAAACGCTACGGAAGTAACGGTTAAGGGTATTGCAGATATTTCAACCAAGGTTTCCGAGATCAACGATGCAAACTCGTCGGTCTCTGCTGCTGTGGAAGAGCAGAGTGCTGCTACCAATGAAATTGCCCGTAATATTGAGCAAGCTTCGGCTGGCACTGCGGAAGTGACAACCAACATCGCAGACGTGACGGTGGCATCACAGGAAACAGGCAGTTCTGCAACCGAGGTTAATACGGCTGCGACTGAGCTATCGACGCAATCAGAAGCCCTGCGTAACGTGGTGGATGAATTCCTCGTCGCTGTACGTAAGGTCGTATAATACAGCCCTGTTCGGCCATTGCGCTGAGCTGGGAACGGTTTAAAAGAGACGGATAGCACGTTTGGCGTGCTATCCGTTTTTTTATGGCAGTTTTCCAATTTATTTGTAGAGAATGATCGTCTCCATGCTGGACCTAACCCCACCAACGATTGAACACATAAGGGACGCTGCACAGCGTCTTGAGGGGCAGGCGATCAGAACCCCGCTGCTTGAATCCTTAGCCCTGAATGAGCAGCTTGGGTTGCGGTTACTGATCAAGCCAGAGGTCCTGCAGCGAACAGGATCGTTCAAATTTCGCGGAGCATATACAAAAATATCGCGGCTGGATGCAGCACAACGTGCGCGCGGCGTTGTCGCTTATTCCTCAGGCAACCATGCGCAGGGTGTGGCGTTGGCTGCTGCGCTGCATGACGTTGAAGCAACAATCATCATGCCGCGCGATGCACCCGCGATTAAGATCGAAAACACCCGGGCAATGGGTGGCGATGTGGTGCTGTATGATCGCTACGGTGAAAACCGCGAAGATATTGGCGAACAGATATGTGATGAAAAAGGCTGCGTATTGGTCCGGCCTTATGATGACGGAGATGTTATTTCCGGTCAGGGCACTGTCGGACTGGAAATAGCCGAGGATATGCAGAAGCGTGGCCTGCAGGCTGACCTCGTCCTTGCGCCATGCGGTGGGGGCGGGTTGATTGCCGGCACGTCGCTGGCACTTGAGCATACCAGCCCGCAAACCGCTGTGTGGGCTGTGGAACCCGAAGGGTTTGATGATACCGCACGTTCACTGCGCAGTGCAGAGCGCCAATCCAATGATCCGACGGCGCGCACGTTTTGTGACGCGCTGGGTGCGCCAACACCGGGTGAGTTGACGTTTCCCATGAATGCGCAACGTCTGGCTGGCGGCCTCACCGTGTCAGAAAGCGAAATAAAGGCTGCCATGGTTGAGGCATTCCGCACATTCAAGTTGGTGGTCGAACCGGGCGGCGCTGTTGCATTGGCCGCCGTGCTGGCAGGCAGGATTGATGCTGCTGGCAAGACCGTCGTGGCGATTTGTTCCGGCGGTAATGTCGATCCCGCGCTTTACAGCCAGATTATAGCCGAAAGCGCCTAGGCACGATCAGGAGCGTGGGCGGGATTTATCCGGGTCATAAAACGGGAACTTGATCACCCGAGCTGGAATTCGTTTCTGGTGCCCATCAAGCTTTCCGATTTCGACCTCTGTGCCCTCTTCGCAGTATTCAAGCGCCATACGGCACATGGCGATGTTTTTCTTAAGGATCGGTGAGCGCATACCGCTTGTTACCACACCACATTGCAAGCGGCCCACATGGACGCAATCGCCGTGTACGGCTGTTTCCTGACCGATCAGTTCCAGGCCAACCAGGCGGCGTTGTGGGTTTTCTTTGCGCTTAAGAAGGGCCTCACGCCCGATAAAATCTTCTGTCTTGGATTTAAGCGGCACAGTGAAGCCAATGCCGGCTTCAAACGGATCCGTCTGGTCGTCGAATTCATATCCGGCAAAAATCAGGCCCGATTCAATGCGCAGCATATCCAGGCCTTCAAGCCCGAGCGGCGCGATGCCGTGCGGTTCGCCCGCTTGCCATACAGCGTCCCAAACCTCGGCAGCGTGGTTTGGGTGGCAGAATATTTCATAACCCAGTTCGCCGGTATAGCCGGTACGCGATACAAGAACAGGGATGCCATCAAAATCACCGATGCGTGCGATGGAAAAACGGAACCATTCAAGCTCATCCATGGATGGTTGAGCTGGTGGCGTCCAGATAACCTGTTTCATAATCTCGCGGCTGGCTGGCCCCTGAACAGAGACATTGTGCTGCTGATCGGTCGATGATCGAACCCAGACTTCGAGGCCAAGCCGCTCGGCCTGTTCGCGAAGCCACTCACCACCATAATCACTACCACCGATCCAGCGGAAGTTATCATCGCCAAGACGGAAGACGGTTCCGTCATCAATCATAGTGCCTGTGTCATAACACATGGCGGTATAGACGACCTGTCCGACGGCGAGTTTCCGGATGTTGCGCGTCATGGTGTACTGCAACAGCGTTTCAGCATCCGGACCGGTGACCTCAAATTTCCGCAGGGCGCTAAGGTCCATGATGATGGCCTTTTCCCGGCAAGCCCAATACTCAGCAATGGCACCGTGATTATTGTAATGGTTGGCAAGCCAGTAGCCGTTGTACTCCGCAAAATCCCGCGTTAGCAGCGATGTGCGTGCATGAAATCCTGTTTCTTTGGTCATCTCTACATCCGCATCTGGTGATTTCCGAAACCCGATTGATTTCTTGAAGCTTTCGCCCGGACCGTAAACTCGAATATGAATATCGGTGGGGTCCCAACCGTTCGCAGCATCGATATCGCACGGACAGGCAGATGAAACACACACCATGTCTGTCAGTGCCTGCATCAGGACATAGTCGCCGGGTCGAGACCATGGCTCATCCAGAGCGAACTGGTTCGCGTCATCCACACCAGTATTGTAAAAGAAGTTCATCGCCATCCAGCCCTTGCGCGCCGCGATGTCAAATGGCTGGAGCGAGGCGTTGAAATTATCTGAACAGTTCACATGACCGGGATAGCCCATATCGTCGTAATATTTGGCTGTGCAAGCCAGACCAAAGGCATCATGGCGCATACAGTTGTCCTGTAATAGCTCGACCAGTGGTCGCATATCCTGATCGTAGTATTTTGCATGTAACCCCGGATGCGGATATCCATGTGCCATCAATGTGCGTGTGGTCGTAGGGTCAATGCAGCGTTCGATACCTTTCTCGAGTTGATCGATAGGGAAGGCCTGAAAATCCGAGCATTGCCGTCCCTGCACATCAATAACCTGAATGAACTCACCCGCTTTAACTTCATAGGACTGGGCCGTGGCTTTATCGATACGGAACTCAAGTCGGGCATCAGCCAGCGGGTCAGGTAAAATAATATCGGGTTTATCAGCGATCTGCGATCGTGTGATGAATAGTTCCAGATCTGTGGGGGCATCGTGCGCGTCAATGAGCATGGGCCCGCCGATTGCACCAACCACACAGACAACATCAGATTGCGCGGTGAATGTAACCTCGTCGCGCGCCCGACTGTCGCCGCCAAGTACCCGGGCAGCCAAGGCATCGACAATGTTGAGGCCGCGCTGTGCAAGGCCTTCGGTAACTTTGTGCACGCCGCTTGCGCCACTGTTCAGAATGGCTTGAATCCCGGCGGGCGGGCCGACAGATTTTGTGCCGATCAGGCCGGGATCGCTTTGTGCGTTACTACCAAAGGCGATGATTTCGCACGCCTGACGCCCTTCAAGGTCGATGATGCGCAGGTCGTCACCAGCAGAGAGGTTGAACACGGCAACTGTGCCGCCGCGTACCAAATAGCGCTCAGTGCCGGGTTGCAGCGTACGCACACCGGGACGGAACACGCGCGACTGGCCAACCCAATCAGGCAGCGCGGGCGCATGAACACGATCCGTAAAGTCAGCCATGGAATCCGTGGAACTCATCGCACAATCTCGTCAACCAATTTTGAACCAAACTAGCCGTGCCCGATGATGCAATTTAAGATGCATTCTATTGTTTTTAGCGTTATTCGAGCCTAAACTGACGTGAATTATGCTGCAAGGTATAATTATTATAAGACCAATTATGTGAATTGGTACTTTTTAAAATTTGCAGTTAAACAGCTCATGAGGCTCATTAATGTCCTTGGATTTCAGGGAGTTGCGTTCCGCTCTTGGTAGTTTTGCGACTGGTGTGACGGTGGTTACGTCGTGCACGAGCGACGGCGAGCTCTTGGGGATGACGGCAAACTCATTTAGTTCGGTATCGCTCGATCCGCCACTCGTCCTGTTTAGCATGGATCGTAGTGCGCTTAGCCTGAGCGCTTATCAGGACGCCGGGTGCTTTGCGGTAAACGTTCTGTCCGCCGAGCAGGAAGACCTGTCGAACCGATTTGCAAAGACGCTTGGCGACAAGTGGACCGGGCTGGACTATGAAACCTGGGAAACCGGCAGTCCGGTACTGCCAGACACGCTGGCGTCATTTGATTGCCGCACATGGCAGACGTATGATGGTGGCGATCATGTCATTTTTGTCGGCGAGGTCTTGCGTATGGCGCTGCACAGTGAGCATGACCCGTTGCTATTCCACCGTGGACGCTACGCAAGGGTTGGCCCGAACGCCTGACGGCTTACGTTATAAAGAAAAGGGGCCGATCTTAACGACCTGCCCCTTTTCCAACTGTAATAGATGAAGGTTCTTACTCTGCAAGATAACTCTTGAGTGAGTCATCCATGGCATCTTTCCATGGTGTGTGATGTGCTGGTGACATGTTGCCAGTTATCAACGAGCGATAGGAGTTGTTGCGGAAGCCCATGATGTCTTCTGCCTTGTGGTGCTCCCACTGGACGAACGTCTTGCAGACATTGTCGATATCAAAGGTCGGGTAATCCGTAGCCTCGATCAGCCCTTTGACGTAATCACCCTGATAATAGATCTGCTGCTCGGCATCTTCCAGCTTTGCATTGCGCTCACTCCATGCCTTGTCGTTGGCTTCCATTTCCGCACGCGACGGCAATGGAATACGACCCATGATGACATCCCGCGCGTACCACGCTTGGGCGTCAAACATGTTGAAGGTGAAGAATTGATCCTGTACGCCGACATAGAGGAACTTGGGATTGTCGATCCAGACAACACCGTTATAGAGGCCATCTTTCCATAACAGGTTTGCGCCCGTAACACGCAGTTCATCGGGCAGATAGGGGTAGTTGTGCATGTAACCAGTGCACAGGATGATGGCGTCGATGTCTTTTGACGTGCCATCCTTGAAGTAGCAGGTGCTGCCTTCGACGCGCTCCAAAATCGGCTTTTCTTCCCAGTTATCAGGCCAATTAAAGCCGATGGGATTGGTGCGGTAGCATACGGTGATAGAATTGGCGCCGTACTTCCAGCACTGCGAGCCGATGTCTTCGGCAGAGTAACTAGAGCCGACGACCATGACATTCTTGCCTTTGAACTCAAGCGCATCACGGAAATCATGGGCATGCAGTACGCGGCCACTGAAGCGATCCAGCCCTTCAAAATATGGAACGTTCGGAACCGAGAAGTGACCTGAAGCGTTGATTACATAATCGAACTCTTCGTCATAGACGTGATCTTTTTCGAGGTCGTGCGCGGTAATCTTGAATTTGCTGGTGTTTTCGTCATAGCGCACGTTGCGGATCGAAGTCCGGAAGCGAACCCAGTCACGCACAGCGGTTTTTTCGACGCGGCCCTTGATGTAGTCCCAAAGAACTTCACGTGGCGGATAGGACGCGATGGGTTTGCCAAAATGTTCTTCAAAGCTGTAGTCGGCAAATTCCAGACATTCCTTCGGTCCGTTCGACCAAAGATAGCGGTACATGCTGCAGTGAACAGGCTCACCATATTCATCGAGGCCCGTGCGCCACGTGTAGTTCCACAATCCACCCCAATCGTCCTGTCGTTCAAAGCAGACGATTTCGGGGATGTCCGCGCCTTTGGCCTGTGCGGATGTGAATGCCCGGAGTGTGGCGAGGCCCGAGGGGCCGGCTCCGATGATGGCGATACGATCAGACATATAATCCTCCTGTCCTGATAACCTGGGATATTTGTTTATAACCCAATGCTTTATTGGTTCAAAATTGGTTGGGTCAATTTTGTTATACCAGTTCCCTAAAACTTATCTGATTAGAGCGATTTCCTGTAATCCTGTCAAAGAATTGTTGCTTGCATAGGGGGACGGATAGGTTTTTTGGGCTACAGAATGATATTGAAGGATTTATGGAAGGCATGCATAAACTAAAAGTGGCGCAATATTGGTTTAAGCACAAACCCTGGAATGATAATAAATGTCCGTGCATGTATTGAAGTTTCTGGCGTTTGTTGCGCGATGCTTTTGTCATGATAGGCTGACATGCTGAGTATGAATGGTCCGGAATGAATGACATGACGTCATGGCTGCAGAAATTGCTGATAAGCGGAATTGGCATTGTTGTTTTGTGTGTCGGACCGGTTCCTGTGTATGGCGACGCCTTTAAGGCCAGTACGCTTGAAAGCGTTGTGAGCGTACTACCAATTCGTGAGGCTAATGATGCATCGGTGCCAGAGCCAGAAGGTAGCGGCATTGTCGTGTTCGATGGCCGCTATATCGCTACGGCCAATCATGTACTGAGCGGCGCAAAACGTATTGATATACGCCTGAACGATTTACGCGTGCGTAGAGCGCGACTTGTCGGACGTGACCCATTTAGCGATATAGCCCTGCTGGAAATTACATCTGCCTTGTCGCCTCTGAAGACTGGCGCAGAGCCTGTGTTAGGGGCAGATGTCTGTAGCGTGGGTAATCAGTTCGGATTGGGATTAAGCGTTACCTGCGGCGTGGTTTCGGCCGTACGGCGTACAAACGCGGGCTTTAATCCGGTTGAAGACTTTATTCAGACCGACGCTGTTGTTAACCCCGGAGCATCAGGCGGCGCGTTGCTCGATAACGAGGGCAGGCTGGTTGGCATGGTTTCTGGTATTTTTACAAAGGACAGCGACGCCAATATCGGCATTAATTTCGCAGTTCATACAGATCTGCTAATGCGGGTTCTTTATGCTCTGCGTGTTCATGGTCGAGTGCCTCGTAACCGATCTGGCCTTGTCGTTGGCGAGATTGAGGGTATTGAGCGCGAAACCATTACTGGCGTACACGTGCTGCGCATAAGCGAAAACAGTCCGGCTCAACGCGCCGGTTTGCGTCCGGGTGACGTGATTACGGCGCTTGGCGGGCGAAAGATTATGCGTCCGGGTGATGTGAGTGCATCGCTTTACGCCAGACCGCCCGGTTATGAAGTCTCTGTGGATTATTCGCGCGGCGACCCACTGGAAAATCACAGCACTATTTTGCGTATAGGCAACTAACCATCGCAATGTTCTATCACGCCGACCTCACGACAAGATGATTTGCCCGTAGCTGCACCTGTTTCCTAAGTTTCAGGCCGCAATGTCTGACATTTACAGGAAGGTGCACTAATGCCCCGAACGCATAATAATATATCCTATCAAGCGGCCTTAAGTATATTCACCGTTATTGCTATCATGAGTATGGGCGCCATATCCACGGCGAACGCTGCTCAAGTCATAGAGTTAACCCAGACGCCCTGCCAGTTTATTGAACCCGAAGGTGGCGATAAGGCGTACCCATCAACAAGCAAGGCGGAATGCGACGCTATCAATGCAGCGTCAGGTCAGGCGCGCGTGGCTGATGCCGAAGTCATGACCCTGAAACCGGGGGACTATATATTTCGCGTTACCAACAGAAGCGTTGCCTATTCACTGGGCTTCTGGTTACGCGAGGCAGACTACGATTGGAAAAACCCGATTCATAAGCTAACCAAAACAAGCGTGTCGGGCGGCGGACTTAAAACCGGCGTTGCGCTGGATTATGCGGTGACGCTGAAGCCCGGCGAGTACCTCTACTCCTGCCCATTAAACACCACGCCGGATTACCGTTTGGTCGTGAGCGAATAAATAACTCGCCGCACACGCGCCACTCACACATATGTGAATGCAGTTGAGTGGCTGGTTACCAACGAATCTGTAACCCTGTGCTCATCATTAAGAATACAACGACTTCAACTAACACGAACAGGAAAGGGAGACCCACTGTGAGCCCGATGAAACGAAAGCTTCTAACCACAACTGTCGTACCGGTATTTTTCGGAGCAGGATTTGTCATTGGGGGCGCGCTATTAACAAGCGCAGCGCAGGGGGCTACGATATCCACGCCACCCTCAGCAGAAGGTGGTCTTCTCCCTATGGCAAAACCACGTTCCCAACCTGTTCAATTTGCTGGATGCTCGCCATGTGGGGGGTGCAGCCCGTGCGCCGCAGCAGGGTGTAACCCTTGTAACCCGTGTGCCGTATACCCATGCAATCCCTGTAACCCATGCGGTGCCGCAAACCCGTGCAACCCGTGTAATCCTTGCCAATCTGATTCGGGCATGATTCAGCTTGCACAGTGCAGCCCATGCGCTGCGTCGGGCTGTAACCCGTGTGCAGCGGCTAATGCATGTAATCCATGTAATCCTTGTAACCCATGTGCCGGGGCAAACCCCTGTAACCCGTGTGCTGCGGCTGGCTGCAACCCGTGTAGTCCCTGTGGAGCAGCAAATCCATGTAATCCTTGCGCCGCTGCCAGCGCATGCTCTGCAAGTAAGTGCTATGTGCCGCGTTTGGCAAAGGGCGCCTGCAATCCCTGTGCAGCCGCAAATCCTTGCAGCCCGTGTGCGGCAAACCCCTGTAATCCGTGCGCAGCAAGTGCCTGTAGCCCTTGTAATCCATGCAACCCATGTGTTGCCGCCGCAGACGTCGAGATATCACCATGCGAAGCCGCCGCACTTTATGAGTGCCTGAGTGGCGATATGCAGGCGGCCTATGCCAAAGCTGGGTGGAAATCTGTCAACGGCTATCAGAACTGGTTGAATGTATCAAAACGCCATACCCATCGAGCACGCATGGCGGACGTTTTGTGAATAACTATGCCGATTCTCATGGTGATTATCGGTACGCTAAATTTGAGGCTGGCGGCATAATGCCGCTTGGAACAGTTTTGGCAAAAGACAGCTTTTCGGTTAAGCCGAACGGCAAGGCAGCTATTGGCCCGTTGTTCATTATGGAAAAAATGGCGGCAGGGTTTAGTCCCGAAACGGGCGATTGGCGCTACGTTACAATCAAACCAAATGGCAAGATTATGGGCGTTACCAACGGTCAGAACTCCAAGGCCATGGAATTTTGTAGTGATTGCCACTCTGGTGCGGAGGATCAGGACTATTTGATGTTCCTGCCTGAAGAATATCGGAGATAGTTTATTTCCGCGTATGATCGAAGACCCCTACCCCTGTAAATTACGGCGGCGATATTATCGCCGCCGTCTTTTTATGTATTAGGAAGCCCTATGAATCATAAGGGGATAGCGTTACGCTGGGGTGAACGAACTTGGGACTATATTTGTGATAGATTTTAATCAGTTAGATAAAAGTGTACTTCAGAGTATGGCCGATAGCGGGGACAAAATTCTCGAATGCTATCGGGTTTTACGTAAATCCAACGCCAACATTGTCGGTGATCTAATCAAGAGCCAGCCTGAGTTTTTTGAATGGGACCATTACCCAAAAGGTGATGTCTACGATAATGAAACGCATGCTCAGTACTACTATCATGCACACCCACCCGAAACGAGATTGGCTGTTTACGGGCCAGAGCATGGCCACTTCCACACATTCGTACGCCCCAAAGGCATGCCAAAAGGGGTAAAGCCAGCAAAGGTTGCTGATTACAAAAAACCCGATAAGGCAAATGAAGAGCTAAGCCATCTGGTCGCAATTTCAATGAACCGTCAGGGCTTTCCCATTCGTATGTTTACAACGAACCGTTGGGTCACTGGTGAAATATGGTACGTCGCAGAAGATGTGAAGCGTATTCTGGACCGTTTCGTGATGGACCTGTCGTACCCTTCATGGCCGGTCAATATCTGGATTACGGCGATGATGCGGCTATTTCGCCCACAGATGGATACTTTGCTAATTGAGCGAGATCGCGCGATTGAGCAATGGCAGATCGATAAACCTACGGTTAATCCATATGAAGATCGTGATCTCGAAGTTACATCATATATAGATATTTCCGTTGATGATCAGATACAGGCGGTCCGCCATGCTCTCGATAAACATCGGAAAAAATAATTTTGGCACGTGTCACCTACACGTAAGCATTGCAGTCTATGGTCCGCCAACTGAAATGAATGCCGGGCACAATCCGGGTACCAGGGAGCGGGCAATGTCCCCAATATCACGATATGTATCGGGCGTAATACGCCTTCTCGGTTGGCGCAATGGTTCTGCCAATGCGGTCGTTATTATTACGCGGCCAAGTGCACGCTGAAATAAAGATCAAAACCCATCAAGATAACGTGACGTGCGGGGGAATTTTCTCCCGCGCTTTGCATTGTGGCCTATGCTGAACCTGTGATGCCATTATGCGGCAATGCGCCGCATTTCCTGTCCACAGCTAAGCGTGAGCTATAACCAAATGACCGAACAACAACCGCAGAACGCCAAACGGCAAAGTATCGCGTCGTTTATTCTCGGCCCATCGGTAGAGACCAATTTACCCGAGCGGATCCACCGTGCAGTACGGGCACGTCAGGAACAGGGCGAGGTCCTCATTGGCTGGATACAGCTTAGTCTCGTGCTGGTGCTTGGCTCGCTGTACGCGCTATCGCCGAAAATGAGTGCGCCTGATGCAATCCAGATGGTTCCGTGGGCTCTCGGTCTCTATTTACTGTTCACGCTGACCCGTTTGGTCGCATCTTATCGTTGTGCATTGCCTGGCTGGATGTTGATGATTTCTATCGTCATCGATATGGCGCTGCTGATGACGTTGATATGGAGCTTTCATATTCAGTACGGTCAGCCGCCTTCATTTTATCTGAAGGCACCGACCATGCTGTACGTTTTCATTTTTATTGCTATTCGAGCTTTGCGCTTTGATCCGCGCTACATATTGATGGCAGGCGGCGCGGCTATCGTTGGGTGGTTGGTTTTGATGCTCTACGTCATGTTCTCGGACCCGAACAACCCGATGATAACGCGCAATTACGTGGAATACATGACATCGAACAGCATTCTGATCGGTGCTGAGGTCGATAAGATATTATCCATCGCAATCGTGACGCTGGTTTTGGCCGTTGCCATTCATCGAGGCAAACTCATGATGAGCCAGGCCGCGATTGATGAAGTCGCGGCACGTGACCTATCGCGGTTTGTGCCGCCCGAGGTCGCGAATCAGATTGTGCACGCGGAGAACGCTATCCAGCCCGGTGATGGCGTGTCAAAAGAAGCCTCAGTGCTGTTTACGGATATCGAAGGGTTTACCACCGTATCAGAGCAGCTTTCGCCGCAGGACCTTGTCAGCACATTGAATGATTACTTTGGCGTCATGCACGATATCGCGCAGCGTCATGGTGGGACTGTCGCGCAATATCATGGCGATGCAATATTGATCACCTTCAACACGATTATAGACGACCCTAATCATGCCTCGAATGCAATTCGTGTGGCCTGCGACATTCGCGATGCCACGACAGAGCAGGTGTTTGGAAATAATATTAAATTAAAAACCCGGTGCGGCGTTAGCACAGGTGAAATGACCATCGGGGCCATCGGCGCAGAAGATCGCCTGATGTTCACAGTTCATGGCGATGAGGTGAACGTCGCGGCTCGTCTTGAGCAGCTCAATAAGGAATATGGAACCTATGTGCTCGTGTCGCGCCAGACACGCGATGCCGCTGGCGAACTATTTTCTTATGAGCAGGTCGGAGAGGTGGTTGTGCGCGGGCGTAGCGCGCCGACGCAGGTCTTTACCGTCTGATTTAGACATAGCCTAGCGAACGATGGTTGTTCTATCCGCGTTGATTTGTGTCTGATCGCGCAAGCGTCGAATGAGCATACCGACAACGCGCTGGAGAACAGGGTCGGAAGACTCCATGCGTTTGGCGAACTCCTCGCGCGGGATAACCATCACCGTGGTCTCCTCGGTACACCGTGCCGATGCACTGCGCGGTGCATTATCAAACAACGCCATTTCGCCGACCATTTCGCCTTTACCGACGAGATTTACAACCACGGCCTCATCACCCTTTTGTTTGATGATTTCGACTTTACCCTCATTGATCAGGTAGGCAACGTCAGCTACGTCACCTTCCAGAAACAGGCGCGTGCCGGGCTCGAGTGTCCGTTTTTCCATGGCTTATATTTATCCGCGCAGTGAGCCGCCTGTCGCGCCGCATACCTTGTCCACGATGCGCGCGGCAACAGCTTCGATTTCCACGTCCGTCAGGGTCTTTTCCATGGGTTGTAAAACGACGTTGATGGCGATGGATTTCTGATCGTCGCCAAGATTGCCGCCTTCGAAAACATCGAACAGGCGCACGTCAGTGATCAGTGCCTTATCAGCGCCTTTGGCAGCGCGCAAGACGGCGTCAGCGGTTACATCACTGCCCACGACAAAGGCAAAGTCGCGTTCCAGCGACTGCAGGCTCGGCAATTCCAGATTAGGGCGCGCAGAACCAGGCTTTGATTTGGGCTTTGGCAGATTGTCGAGCAAGACTTCGAAGGCAACCACAGGGCCTTTGACATCCATCTTCTGCAAGACGCCGGGGTGGACCTCACCAAACCGTGCAACGATGGTTTTGGGGCCAAGGCGTAATTCGCCAGAGCGGCCCGGGTGATACCAATCAGGTGCTTCAGTAAAGACCAGCAGGTTGCTGACGGGCAGACCAAGATCACCGAGAATGGCCATAGCGTCGGCCTTGGCATCAAAAGCATCAACCGCACGTACGGGCTCGGCCCAGTTACGTGCGCCCGTGGTACCGGTACGGATACCGGCAATCACCAAGGTTTGTTCACCCGGCACATCGTCGGCGAATTCGGGGCCAACTTCGAACAGTGCTGCATTGGAAACGCCGCGATCAGCATTGCGGCCGGCTGCTGCGATCAAATTTGGCAGCAGAGATGGGCGCATAACGTCGAGATCGGAACTGATGGGGTTCACCAATCGCAAGCCGTCGGGCACGCCGCCGAACAGATCGGCCTGTGCACTGGGCAGGAACGAATAGGTAACGGCCTCCACCAGGCCACGCGAGGCTGCTGTGCGCCGCGCTGCCGCACGACGCCGCTGCGAAGCGTTCAGTGCCGGCTGCGGCAGGTTGTGGTCGTTTGCAAACGGTACGGCAGGGATTTTGCTGTAACCATTGATGCGGATGACCTCTTCGACAAGGCAGGCCTCGCCGACAATGTCGCTGCGCCATGCCGGAACATGTGCGCTCAGCACATCGCCATTGCGCTCTACATCAAAGCCAAGGACGTCAAGAATGCGAATGGTTTCATCTGCTGCTATATCAACACCACCAAGTGTGCGGATACGTTCCAAACGCAGTTCGATGACACGTTTCCAGTCGGGCTCACCGCCAGCGATGACGGGCTCTGATGCCTCACCACCGCAAAGTTCAAGAATAAGCTTGGTGGCAAGTTCCATGCCTTCGGCGAGGAATGATGGGTCGATGCCGCGTTCAAAACGGTAGCGCGCATCGGACATGATGTTGAGTTTACGGCCTGAAACGGCGGTGCGTATGGGATCGAATAGCGCTGATTCAACAAACACATCGGTGGTGGTTTCTGTGCAGCCGGACTCTTCGCCGCCCATAATGCCGCCAAAACCTTCGGCGCGGGCATCGTCGCTAATGACGGTTACACTGTCATCAAGCGTGTATTCTTTGCCGTCGAGCGCCAGCATGGTTTCACCGGTCTTCGACAGGCGGACATGAATGTCGCCCTCAACTTTGGCTGCATCAAACACATGCAGCGGACGGTTATAGCCGAAGGTCATGAGGTTGGTGATATCGACCAGTGCAGAGATTGGGCGCAGGCCGATGGCTAACAGGCGGTCTTTCAGCCATTTGGGGCTTTCGCCGTTCGTTACGCCACGTACATAGCGGCCCACGAAGTAGGGACAGGCATCTCGGGTGTCCTCGTCAAAGTCCAGATGGACTTTGATCGGGCTTTCAAATGTGCCGGGTACGGCAGCGCTATCAATGGGTTTAAGCGTGCCAAGTCCGGACGCTGCCAGATCACGTGCAATACCGCGAACACCCAGACAATCGCCACGGTTTGGCGTGATGGCAATTTCGATAACCGGATCGTTCAAGCCCATGATATCGACAGCGCGCGCGCCAACCGGCGCATCGACGTCAAGATCAATAATACCGTCGTGCTCGTCGCTCAGGCCCATTTCGCGTTCCGATAGCAACATGCCGTTGCTTTCGACACCGCGAATTTCGGTGGTCTTCAGGGTGATGTCGGTGCCGGGAATATACTGGCCCGATGGTGCGAAGACACCCTTCAGGCCAGCGCGCGCATTGGGCGCACCGCACACGACCTGAATGGGGGCATCTCCACCAAAGTCGACCTTGCAGACGCGTAGACGATCGGCATCGGGATGCTGTTCAGCCTCGACAACGTGGGCGACAACGAAGTCTTCGAGCCCACTTGCGCGGTTCTCCACGCCTTCGACCTCAAGCCCAACCATGGTCAGGCGCTCAACCACATCATCCAGCGTGGCATCGGTTTCAAGATGTTCTTTAAGCCAGCCTAGTGTGAATTTCATCGCTCTAGCCCTCCGACCATGCTGGGAACGTGCAGGGCGGAAAATCCGTAATGGCGCAACCACCGTAAATCAGACTCGTAGAATGTCCGTAGATCGGGAATGCCGTATTTCAGCATGGCCATACGTTCAACGCCGAGGCCAAAAGCAAAGCCCTGATAGACGCTTGAATCAATGCCACAGTTCTCAAGGACCTTGGGATTGATCATGCCGCAGCCGAGGATTTCCAGCCAGTCGTCACCATGGCCGATACGCAGGCCGCCGCCTTCGCGCGTGCAGCCAATATCGACCTCAGCCGAGGGCTCAGTGAACGGGAAATAGCTGGGCCGGAAGCGGACCGGTAAATCGTCGAGACCGAAAAAGGCGCGACAGAATTCGATCAGACAGCCTTTCAGGTGACCCATATGCGTTTCGGTGTCGATGACCAGGCCTTCGATTTGATGGAACATGGGCGAATGGGTGGCGTCATAGTCGCAGCGATAGGTGCGACCGGGGACAATAATGCGGATTGGCGGCTCTACGTTCTGCATGGTGCGGATCTGCACCGGCGACGTATGGGTACGCAGCACCAACCGCTCTTCGTCTCCCTTGCCGGGCAGATAGAACGTATCGTGCTCCTGACGTGCCGGGTGATCGGGCGGAATGTTCAGCGCCGTGAAATTATGCCAGTCATCTTCAATGTCGGGACCTTCGGCAACGGAAAAGCCCATTTCACCAAGAATACCGACAACTTCGTCGATGGTCTGGCTGATCGGATGGATATAACCTTGTTGTTGGGGACGCACAGTTTGCGTGACATCGATGCGTTCCTGCATGAGGCGCGCATTAAGCTCGCTATCGGCGAGGTTTGCCTTGCGCGCGTCAATGGCGTCGGAAACTTCAGATTTAACCCGGTTCAGGCTCTGACCAGCGGTCTTGCGAGCCTCGGGGTCAAGTTCGCCGAGCCCCTTCATCATTGCCGTAATGCGGCCCTTCTTGCCGAGTTCAGCCACACGGATGGCCTCCAGCGCGTCAAGGTTGCCTGCGGCTTCTACGCTAGCCATCAGTTCAGATCGCAGGGACTCGATATCTTGCATATCCTGATTGTTCCGTTTTTGGACTTCTATACGAGGCGTTAGACTAACGGGCCTTTATGAATGACGAAAGCCGCCCGGAGAAAAATCTCCGGAGCGGCTCCCGTAACCATATAACCGGTAATCTGGCTAGCTAGCCAGCCGATGCTTTAGGCCGATTTCGCGAGAGCCGCTTGGGCTTGATCGACGAGGGCCTTAAAGGAATCGGGTTCGCGAACGGCGAGATCAGCCAGGACTTTACGGTCAATCTCGATACCGGCGCGCGACAGACCATTCATGAACTGCGAATAGGTCAGGCCGTGTACGCGTGCACCAGCGTTGATACGCTGAATCCACAGTGCGCGGAACGTACGCTTCTTAACGCGACGATCACGATAGGCGTACTGCAACGCCTTTTCGACGCTCTGTAGTGCGACGCGGAAGCTGCTCTTGGAGCGACCACGGTAACCGCGGGCCAGTTTTAAAACTTTTTTGTGACGGGCGTGACTGGTGACGCCTCTTTTAACGCGTGCCATTGATCAGTTCTCCTCACGCATAAGGCATATAGGATTTCACAATGCGTGCGTCAGAATCACTAAGGATCATGGTGCCGCGTGCAGTGCGAATCATTTTCTGGGAACGCTTGCTCATACCGTGCTGTTTGCCAGCGAAGCTTGCGCGTACTTTACCTTTTGCCGTGAGCCGAAACCGCTTTTTGGCGCTCGACTTTGTCTTCATCTTGGGCATTTCGCTATCCTTTCTACTGTGCCGACACCGGATTTGGGCCCGGATCGGTGATGGTCGCGTTTTGAGCGGGTGGGCATGCCCCTGCCGTACCGCTCTTGGCCGGAAACCTCCGGCGAAGCGCCGGTTTATACCGGCTGCCTGACGAAATAGCAAGACACCGAAACGAACAACACGCCCGGCGATGCGGACGTGTTGTAACCAGTGTCAAAAACGGTCGCTTAAACCGTTAGCGCGGAGCCAGCACCATCGTCATCATGCGGCCCTCACTGCGCGGAAACTGTTCGACTTTGGCTTGTTCGTCGAGTTCCGTGCGAACGCGGTTCAAAACTTTCAAGCCCAAGTCCTGATGCGCCATTTCGCGACCACGGAAACGGATGGTCATCTTGACCTTGTCGCCGTCATCGAGGAACCGCAGAATGCTGCGCATCTTGACCTGATAGTCGTGTTCATCGATACCCGGACGCATCTTGATCTCTTTGATCTCGATGATCTTTTGTTTTTTACGGGCTTCGTTGGCCTTTTTCTGGGCCTCGTACTTGTATTTGCCATAGTCGAGGATCTTGCAGACAGGCGGATCCGCGTTCGGAGACACCTCAACAAGGTCCAGCCCCACATCCAGAGCCATTTCCAGCCCTTCAGCTTTTGATACGACGCCAACCATCTCGCCGTCAGCATCCACAAGGCGAACTTGCGGAACAGTAATGTCTTCGTTGACGCGTGGCCCGTCGCGGGAAGGCGTCTGGTTCATCGGGGGTCTGGCTATAGCTCAATCCTTTTCGTCGATTTCAGTGTTCTTACTGGTATGTGTTGTAAAGCATATAGGGTGATAAAGGCCAGCTTGTAACGCATTGCGTGGAATCAACATGTATGAACTGTGTCGATTTTGCCGCAATTCCGCATCATGCGTGGCTAAATATCCCCACCGGAGCCCAAAGGACCGGCCGCTTCGCGATTAAGTCTAGCAACTGCCTCTTCGAGCGCAACAACTTCTTGTTTATCGCTGCCCAGACGACGAATTGCGACGGTCTTGTTCTCCTGCTCACGACCGCCCACCACCAAAATAGCAGGCACCTTGGCTAGACTGTGTTCGCGTACCTTGTAGTTGATCTTTTCGTTGCGCAGGTCTGTTTCAGCACGAATTCCCGCAGCTTTCAGGGCTTCGTAGACTTCCACTGCGTAATCGTCAAAATCGTTGGTGATAGAGGTCACCACGACCTGTACCGGCGCCAGCCAGAGCGGGAAGCGTCCGGCATAATTCTCGATCAGGATACCAAGGAAACGCTCGAATGAGCCGAGGATTGCACGGTGCAGCATAACGGGGCGATGTTTGGCACCGTCTTCGGCGATGTAGTTGGCGTCGAGCCGTTCGGGCAGCACAAAGTCGACCTGCAACGTGCCACACTGCCAGTCGCGACCAATGGCATCGCGCAGCACAAATTCCAGTTTCGGTCCGTAAAACGCACCTTCACCGGGGTTCAGTATGGTTTTTAGTCCTGCCGCAGCCGTTGCTTCGGTGAGCGCCACTTCGGCCTTGTCCCATGTCGCGTCTTCGCCAGCGCGAACTTCGGGCCGGTCAGAAAACTTCACGACGACTTCATCGAAGCCAAAGTCCTTGTAGATGCTCATCAGCAGATCGATGAATATCTTGGTTTCCGAGGTGATTTGGTCTTCGGTGCAGAAAATGTGTGCGTCATCCTGTGTGAACGCGCGCACACGCATCAAGCCGTGCAAGGCACCTGAGGGCTCGTTGCGATGGCATGAACCAAATTCAGCCATGCGCAGCGGCAGATCGCGGTAGCTCTTGATGCCCTGGCGGAAAATCTGCACATGGCAGGGGCAGTTCATGGGCTTGATAGCGAGGATTTTTTCTTCGGATTCCGAGATGAACATATTCTCTCGGAACTTTTCCCAGTGCCCGGATTTTTCCCAAAGGGCGCGGTCCACTAACTGCGGCGTGTTAACCTCAACATAACCTGCGTCATCAAGGCGTTTGCGCATGTAATCCTGCACGGCGCGATACAGTGTCCAGCCGTTGGGGTGCCAGAACACGCTGCCTGCGGCCTCTTCTTGTTGATGGAACAGGTTCATTTCGCGGCCGAGGCGACGGTGATCGCGCTTTTCAGCCTCTTCGAGCATGTGCAGGTGCTGGTTCAGTTGCTTTTTGTCAGCCCAGCATGTGCCATAGACGCGCTGCAGCATGGCGTTTCTGGAATCACCGCGCCAATAAGCCCCGGCGATTTTCATCAACTTGAAGGCCTTGCCCAGCTTACCGGTCGATGGAAGATGCGGGCCACGGCATAAATCAAACCAGTCGCCCTGGCGGTAGATTGAAATAATCTCGCTCTCGGGCAGGTCACGGATTAGTTCGGCCTTATAGGCCTCGCCCATGTCCTCAAAGACTTTAATGGCGTCGTTGCGGTCCCATTCTTCGCGTGAGAAGGGCAGGTCGGCATCGACGATTTCAGCCATGCGCTTTTCGATTTTGGGCAGATCGTCCGGTGTAAACGGTACATCGCGCGCAAAATCGTAATAGAAGCCATTTTCGATGGATGGCCCAATGGTCACCTGGGTGCCGGGGAACAGGTCTTGAACGGCCTGTGCCAGAACGTGCGCGCAATCATGACGTAGCAATTCCAGCGCGTCTTCATCCTTGGTGGTGACGATGGAAACTTCGCTATCGCTATCGATCACGGTTGCCAGATCGCGCATCTCGCCCTTGATGCGAATAGCCAGCGCTGCCTTGAGCAGGCCGGGGCCAATATCTGCGGCCAGATCTGCGCCCGAAACCGGGCCGTCGAATTGACGGACGCTGCCGTCGGGAAGAGTGATCGCTACCATGTTGCGGGTGCCGTTTATGTCAGTGAAAATACAAAGCGTGTAACGCTGAAATCAGCGGGCGAAAGTATACCAGCATGGCGCGCTGTCAAGCCGGGGGCGTAACGTTGAGCACCGTAATGGCTGGATTAAAACCATCAAGCGCGGCCATGACATCATCCGGGCTCAGATCATCAAGACGCTCGCGGCGTAAAATTTCTACGTGCGGACCGCGTTGAGCACACAACGCCGGATTGGACTCATGAGAATAAAGCACCACGCTCGGACACCCTGTAACGGCAATCATATGCATAGGCCCCGTATCATTGCCCACGGCAAGTGTAGCTTTGCCAGCAAGGGATGCAATGTCGAGAATGTCAGTTTTATTGCACAAATTTATAGCCTCAGGGCAATCAGAGCGCACTGCGTCGAGTAAACCTGCCTCACCGCCTGCGCCTAATAGAACCGGGGTGATGCCACATGCTGCAAGTGTGCGTGCCAGAGAGGCATAATGATGTGCCGACCAGCGTTTGGCGGGACGATGTGGCGCGCCACCCGCTACCAGCAGGGCAAACGGGACGTTCAGTCCAAACCGTTCGGTGTCGCGCTTGGCCCATGACAGATCGGGGCTTGGTGTTTGCACGATCCCGGCACGTTTCAATTGTTCGGCTTGGCGCTCGATGGTGTGTATGAAATCGCGCTGCGGATTGTCATGCGGGTGTGAGCAGCCCCGTGCAATGCCTGACCATTGCGGCCATGGGCCGGGCCAGAACAGCCGGAAGTATCCGGAACTGCGATCAGATGTCTGCAAATCATAGACCCGCGAAAACCCGCCTCCACATAACCTGCGGCGCAGCGCCAGCCATGCTCCCGGCTGATACCAGCGCGGACGCGTATCGAGCCAGACGTCATCAACATAACCTGAAGCGCGTAGCAGGGCTTCGTAGGGCGCGGTGCTCAGGATCGTGATGTGGGCGTTTGCGTGATGCTGGCGAATGGCGGCCAGCGGCCCCAGAGCCTGTACCATATCGCCCAATGCGCCGAGCTTGATAACCAGGATGTGCTCGACTGGTTTCGCGCCCGTCGCCGTCTGCATCATGGTCTCTGGCCGTTCCTGTCTGCCAATACTTCGTCATAAACGCTCAGGGTTTTGGCACACATGGTTTGTGTCGAGAATTTTTCGCGTACGTTTTCGGTGGCCTTGTGGGCAAGGGTGGCGCGTTGCTGCTCATTGAGTGAAATCGCCTTTTGCATGGCCGCAGACAGCGCATCGGCGTCACCGGGGGGTACCAGCCAGCCGGTTTCGTTTTCCAGCACGGTTTCCTTGGCCCCGCCATGATCGGTGGCGATGATCGGGCGGCCCAGAGCCTGAGATTCAATAACAACGCGGCCAAAGGCCTCAGGATCGGTCGAGGCCGACACCACAACATCAGTCAGCATATAGGCCGCCGGCATGTCGGTGCAGCTATCGACAATACGCACCACTTCGCCGAGGTCATATTTTTCGACCAACGCTTCCAGTTCGGCGCGGTATTCATGGCGGCCCTGATCGCCGCCAACCAAAAGACAACGCAGATCGCGCCGGTTCAGGCGTGCAACGGCTTCGATGAATATGTTCTGGCCCTTCCAGCGAGTCAGCCGTCCGGGCAGCATGATCACAGGAAAACCTTCGTTGATGCGCCATTCGTTGGCCAGCGAGATGACCCGCTGCGCCGTGACGTTGGCGGCATTGAAGCGTGTCAGGTCGACGCCACGGTGCACGACGCGGATCCGCTCGGTGGGAACGCCGTAATGTTGGCGCATGTGGCCCGCGATAAAGTTTGAAATGGCAATGACGCGCGCGCCCTTGGTCATCACAGAATTGTAAATGCGTTTGAAGACATTGCCCCGGCTGTAGGTGCCATGAAAGGTGGTGATAAACGGGCGTTTCGTGCGCTTGGCCGCGTAATAGGCGCTCCACGCAGGCGCACGTGAGCGCGCATGAACAACGTCAACATTTTCGTGTCGGATCAGGGCCGCCAAACGGCCAACATTACGGTACATGGTGAAAGGATTTTTTGAGTCCACAGGTAACGTGATGTGAATTGCGCCAACACGGCTCAGGTCATGTTCACGCGCGCCGCCAGATGACACCACGATGGCGCGTCCGCCTGCCTGTATCACGGCGTTGGCAACCTCAACCGTGCCGCGTTCAACACCGCCGCTGGTGCCCATGGCTGGCAGGACCTGCAGGACCGTTGCGCCGCGTGCTTGCTGTGCAGGCGTTTGGATCGCAGGTGTTTCCTGAGTCTGTTCGTTGGTGTTATCTTGCTGCGGGGTATCCATGGGGTATCTGGCAATTCTTTCTTTGTTTTCAACCGGCAGGATACCGGCGCGCGATATGACCTCACAAACGACGAAAACGCAATTCCTAGATAGCGGTGACGGCGTCCGCATAGCCTATCACTATATGTCGGGGGCGGCACCAGGTATCACATTCCTGAGCGGCTTCAAGTCCGACATGACCGGCAGCAAGGCCATTGCGCTGGAGGAATACTGCCGCAAACAAGGCCGCGCATTCCTGCGCTTTGATTATCAGGGGCACGGCGAATCCTCCGGTGCCTTTGAAGATGGCTGCATCGGGCAATGGGCCGATGATGCCGTGCGTATCATTGATGCGGTGACCGAGGGGCCGCAAATTCTGGTCGGTTCCAGCATGGGCGGTTGGATCATGCTGCTGTGCGCCCTGCGCCGCACGGATCTGGTCGCTGGGTTGCTGGGACTCGCCGCCGCACCTGATTTCACGCAAGACCTGATGTGGGATGCGTTTAGTGACGAGCAGCGCGCTGCGATGGAACGTGATGGCCGCATTGAAATTCCTAATTGCTACGAGGACGCCGAGCCTTATCACATTACGCAAAGGCTGATCGAGGATGGCCGCAACCAGTTATTGCTGTGTGGCCCAATCGCGCTTGATATGCCGGTGCGCCTGATTCAGGGCATGGTCGATGAAGATGTGCCGTGGCAAACCGCCCTTAAACTTTCCGAACAACTGAGCACGAACGATGTCGAGGTCCAGTTGGTCAAGGACAGCGGTCACAGGTTGTCCGAGCCTCATGATATCGAACGCATGTACCGCACGCTGGACGGCTTGCTTGGCTCAGTTCGCCTCTGAGCGCCAGATCGCGTCCAGTCCAGCGCGGTAGTCCGCATAGTGCAGGCGCACGCCCAGTTCATGCTTGATCCGCGCGTTACTGACACGTCGGTTATCGCACCAGAATGACAGCGCCATGGGCGACATGTCGGGTGCGGCGTCTTCAAATTGTACCAGCGGCGGCGGCTCAATGCCCATCAGATCACAGGCATAGGCCGTCACATCGGCCGGTGCGGCGGGAACGTCGTCGCACACGTTATAGATCGCCCCGGCATTGGGCCGTGCCATGGATGCCATTAGGGTTTCCACGATGTCATCCACATGAATGCGATTGAACATGTGGCCGGGCTTGGCTATACGCCGGGCCTGTCCGGCACGCGCCTGATCAAACGCGCTGCGCCCCGGACCGTAAATACCGGGCAGCCGGAATATGTGGGCATGAACCGCAAGCCACGCTTTTTCCGCCACCATACGCCGCGCGCCACGCGGCCCGCTGGGGTTGGTCGGGGCTTGCTCATCAACCGTGCAGCCACCGGTGTCGCCATAGACGCCGGTGGTCGACAGGTACCCGATCCATTGCAGATCATCGCGCTGCTTTAAGGCATCGGCCATCACGCGCAACACCGGGTCGCCGTTGTCATCTGGCGGCACGGTGCTCAGCACATGGGTCGCGCGATCAAGTGCGGCGCAAACGTCTGGTGCGTCGCTGTCATCGCCATCGAACACCACGGTATCGACGCCTTGCAGGCCCGTATCACTGAGCCGCGCCACATCACGCACTGTTCCCGAAACCTGCCAACCCTCGCCAAGCAGGCGGTGTGCCAGTTTTAGCCCGGTGTAGCCGAGGCCGAAACAGAACAGGTGTGGCGTTGTTGGCTTCACGGTGTCTCCTTGGTGCGCGACCTAGAAATCCAGATTGGCGTAGTGATTGGCAGGCGGCGCGCCGGGAATGTGATCAGATAACAGAGGCCGGAAACTGGGCCGCGACTTGATGCGCGAGTACCACATTTTGACCACGTCATAATCGTCCCATTGCACTTCGCCAATATAATCAAGCGCCGAGAGATGCGCGGCAGCGGCCAGATCAGCGTAGCTTAGCGTGTCGCCCGCCAGCCAGTTGCGGCGCTCAACCAGATAGGCGATGTAATCCATATGATAGTGCAGATTGCGATAGCCCGCGCGGATCGCCGACGCATCGGGCTCGCCCAGCCCCAAAAACCGCTTCATCATTTTTTCGCCCAACAGGTTCTCGGTGACCTCTTCGTCAAACTTGTCATCGAACCAGGACACCAGCCTGCGGGTTTCTGCGCGTGCCAGCGCGCCCTTGCCAAGCAATGAGGGCTCCGGGTGGACCTCATCCAGGTATTCGCTGATCACGCTTGCGCCCGATATGGCGTTGCCGTCGCCTTCGACCAGCACCGGGACCTGTCCGGCGGGGTTGAGGGACAGGAATTCGTCGCGGCGCTCCCACACGTTTTCGGCATGCATCGCGAATTCAACCTGCTTTTCCCCCAGCGCCAGACGAATGGCGCGGCAGGGTGGTGAAAGCCATAGGTGATAAAGTGTTCGCATGCGGTTTCAGGTTATCCAGATCAAGAGTGTTTGCAGGCTATTTATAAGGCTGAATTATTAAGATAACGAATGATGACAACCGATCAACTGATCGTGAGCATGGGCTGTATTGCGTCACGTCAGCCCATATAAAGACTTATGCGTGCGTTGCCGGTTCGTATCAAGAGCGATCTTTTATACAGGCCCCGCCGCGCAATAAACTTTAAACAGAGGACGCACATGCTGATCAAAATACCAAATAGCTGGGACGTAAAATCCAGCGAGATCACCCCGCAGGCAATGTTCGAAGGCCGCCGCCGCTTCATGGCTGGCGCAGGTGCGCTTGGCCTTGGTGCCATCGCCGGGGGCCTGGGCAACATGCCGCGTGCGCATGCCGCAACGCCGATGAGCTCGGTCATAAACCCCGACTATACCCTTGCCACGCTGGGTGAAGAGGCCTTGAGCGATCATGAGGCCGCAATCACCTACAACAACTTCTACGAATTCGGCACCGGCAAGGGCGACCCGGCGGAAAACGCCCAGGATTTCGAGCCCACCCCGTGGACCATCAGTGTCGAGGGCGAGGTCGCCAAGCCCGGCGTTTATGATCTCGACGACCTGATCAGCCCGCACCAGATTGAAGAGCGTGTCTACCGCTTCCGCTGCGTCGAGGCGTGGTCCATGGTGGTGCCATGGCTCGGTGTTTCGCTGGCCGATGTGATCAAAAAACTTGAGCCCACATCAAAGGCCAAATACGTCGCGTTCCAGACCCTGCACGATCCCGAACGCATGCCCGGTCAGAAACGCTCGGTCATTCCGTGGCCCTATGTTGAGGGCCTGCGCATGGACGAAGCCATGAACCCGCTGAGCCTGCTCACCGTCGGGCTATACGGCGAAGTCCTGCCCAACCAGAACGGCGCGCCCATCCGGTTGATGGTGCCGTGGAAGTACGGCTTCAAATCTATCAAGTCGATCGTCAAGATCGCCTTTGTTGAAGAGCAGCCGCCGTGCACCTGGAATATATCCAACGCGCGCGAATACGGTTTCTATTCCAACGTCAATCCAGAGGTCAGCCACCCGCGCTGGAGCCAGGCGCGTGAACGCCGCATTGGCGAGGGCCTGTTTTCGCCAAAACGTGATACCCTGATGTTCAATGGTTACGCCGAGGCCGTCGCAGGCCTATATGATGGTATGGACCTTAAAAAACAATTTTGACGGGAAACGATAATGATCACTTCGAAGTATGTTTCTGCGCTTGGCGTCGCAACGCTGACACTCGCCACACCCTTTATGGCACTGGCCAATGCCGGTGCAGAGGGCGAAGGCTATCACGGTTACGGCCACATGATGGGTGGATATGCACATCACGGTATGGGCCATGGTCTGCTCATGGTGCTGGCCGTCGTCGCGGTTATTGCGATTGTCTATCTTCTCGTGCGTCGGGCCTGTCCGCGTCATCGCCATGGCGCTGGCCGCACCGCATCGGCCTTGTCGATGCTCAGCGAGCGTTATGCGCGCGGTGAAATCGATACCGCCGAGTACGAAGAACGCCGCCGCGTTCTTGGCAATCCGGACGCTAAATGAACGCTGCGTCTGCGATAACCAAAGCCCATAAGCGCAAGGCCACCAAGCTGGTGGTCTTTGTCGCTTGTCTTTTGCCGCTGGCATGGCTGGTCTGGCTCGGGCTTAGTCCCGGTCCGGGCGGCAGTGGTCTGGGGGCCAATCCACAGGAATTCGTCAATCGCTATCTGGGCGACTGGGCGTTGCGCTTTTTGATGATTGCGCTGGCGCTGACACCATTGCGGATGCTGAGCGGCTGGAACGGCGGCGCGCGCTTTCGCCGCATGTTGGGGCTGTACGCATTCTTCTATGTCTGCTTGCACGTCACCAGCTACGTCGCGCTCGATCAGGGCTTTGCGTGGGCCGAGATCTGGGCCGATATTATCAAGCGCACCTATATCACCGTCGGCATGGTATCGCTGGTTTTGCTGGTGCCACTGGCACTGACATCAACCAAGGGTATGATTACGCGTCTTGGCGCGGCCCGATGGCGCAACCTGCACCGCGCGGTCTATGTCATCCTGCCGCTTGGCTGTTTGCATTTCTTCATGATGCGCAAGGGCATCCAGCTGGAACCGCTGATCTACAGCGCCATTGCCGTGGCGCTGCTGGCGGCCCGCGTGATCCATGCCTTGCGCCGTTCGCGTCGCCACATGGGCGCAGCGGCCACCTGAAAAAAATCATCCGGTCTTGATCCTGATCAAGGCGAACACATTCAAAAAACATAAAATGACACCCATGGGCCGCGCACCGGTGCGGCAAAAGCGAAGAAAGGCTCGGCACTCATGGGGATCATCACAAACGGCCTGAAGGCCATCACACTAACCGTGGCAATGACACTGGGTATTGCGGGTTTCTGCGCATCGCCGGCCGTTGCCAATGAAGATGCGCCGGTCACAGGCTACGTATCGAACCTTGAGGCCGATGCGCCGTTCGATATCCGCGGCGATTACGCGCAAGCCCCCTATGGCAATGCCATGCCCAATATCATCAAGAACTACCTGCGCGCCGCACCCTTTGTTGGCACCGGCGGGGTGGTCAAGCTTGATGCCTATCCGATGCTCCAGAAGCTCGGCTTCAAGACGGTGATCAACCTGAACACCATCAAGCAGGGAGCCGGGGAAGAAGCCGGGATCGCCAAGGCTGCCGGGTTACAATATTTCCACCTGCCGGTCAGCACCAAGGCACCATTGCCCGATCAGGTCGCCGCGTTCGTTAAACTGGTCAGTGACAAATCCAACTATCCCATTCTGGTGCATTGCCGCTCATCAAACCGCGTTGGCGCGCTGTGGGCCATGTACCGGGTTGCCGTGGGCATTCCCGGCGAGATCGCCATTCAGGAAGGTCGCAATGTGGGGATGAAAACCGGCCGGGAAAAAGCCGTGCGCATCGCGCTCGACCTGACCAAGTCGGACTTTTTCTAAAACTCGCCAAGCCGTTGATCTAGACAAAATGTAGACCTTTGTAGACCTTCGTTCGTTCAGCGTTATGGAAAATCACCATATAGCTGAGCGAACTCAAGGGCTTGGTGCAATTTCAGGGCGTTTTGGGCGATAGACTTCTGTAGACCTTTATACACCTTTGAGCGGTGCACAGGCTGTCCACGCACACCCACACAAATCACCACCATCACGCACCCCGGTTCTGCGTACTGATCGGGGCGGCAACGCATGGCGCGAATTTATTGATGCACGATGTCCATAAACGAAACAGGACAATAAACCTAAATAGGTAAATTGTCAAGTTTTGTTGTTTGGAGCTTAATGCGCCTCATCCCAATTCACGCCCGTGCCGGCATCGACAACCAGCGGCACGCTGAGGTGCGCGGCGCCTTCCATGACCTGTTTGACCAGCGCCATGGTTTTGTCCATTTCGGCGTCGGGCACTTCAAAGATCAATTCATCGTGGACCTGTAGCAGCATGCGCGCGTTCAGCCCGGCGTCGGTCAGAGCGTCGGGCAGCTTGATCATGGCGCGCTTGATGATGTCCGCAGCGCCACCCTGAATGGGCGCGTTGATGGCGGCGCGCTCGGCAAAGCCGCGCCGGTTGGGTTGGCGATCATTGATTTCCGGCGTGTGGCAGCGCCGCCCGTACAGGGTTTCCACGTAGCCATGGGATTTGGCGTGGGCGATGGTGTCGTCCATGTATTTGCGGATGCCGGGGTATTTCTCGAAGTAGGCCTCGATGTAGTCCTTGGCCTCGCCATTAGAAATGCCCAGCTGGCGCGCCAGACCAAACGCCGAAATGCCATAGATAATGCCAAAGTTGATAGCCTTGGCATTGCGCCGGATCATCGGGTCCATGCCCTCGATGGGCACGCCGAAGACCTGTGACGCGGTCATTGCGTGAATATCGAGGCCTTCATGAAACGCGGTCTTGAGCGGTTCAATGTCGGCGACATGGGCCAGCAGGCGCAGTTCGATCTGCGAGTAATCCGCCGACAGCAGCGTATAGCCGTCATCGGGAATGAAGGCCTTGCGGATTTTGCGGCCTTCCTCGGTGCGGATGGGGATGTTCTGTAAATTGGGGTCCGACGAGCTAAGCCGCCCGGTTGACGCCACGGCCTGTGCGTATGACGTGTGCACGCGCCCGGTGTTGGGATTGATCTGGTTGATCAGCGCGTCGGTATAGGTGCTCTTGAGCTTGGCGAGTTGTCGCCAATCGAGCACCAATGAAGGCATCTCATGGCCCTCGGCTGCCAACCCGTCGAGGATATCGGCACCGGTGGCGTATGCGCCGGTCTTGCCCTTTTTGCCGCCGGGCATGCCCATTTCATCAAACAGGATTTCACCAAGTTGCTTGGGCGAAGCGACGTTAAACGCGCGTCCCGCCAACTTGTGGATTTCGACCTCTAGCGCGGCAAGGCGCGTGGCGAAATCGCTCGATAATGCTTTCAGTTCGGCTGCATCGACCTTGATGCCGTAGCGTTCCATGCGATCAAGAATACCGATCAGCGGACGCTCCAGGGTTTCATAGACCCGCACAACCTTGTCGAGCGCCAGTTGAGGTTTCATCAGGGCGTGCAGTCGCCACGTAATATCGGCGTCCTCGGCGGCGTAATCGAGCGCCGCGTCCAGCGCCACGCGGTCAAACGTCAGTTGCGATTTACCGCTGCCGACGACGGATTTGAATTTGATGGTTTCATAATCAAAATTGCGTAGCGCCATGGCGTCCATGCCGTGGCCATGCAGGCCGCCTTCGAGCACATAAGACAGCAACATGGTGTCATCAACGCAGGTCACGTCGATGCCGTAGCGAACCAGTATCTGCATGTCGTATTTGATGTTCTGGCCGATCTTCAGAATCGAGGGGTCTTCCAGCACGGGCTTGAGCAGCGCGATGGCGTCATCCAGCGCGATCTGGTCGGGCAACAGATTGCCGGTTCCGCTGTCGTCGTCGTCGCCCGTATCTGCATCACCCAGATCAAACGCGCCCTGCGCGGCGGCCGGTTCGCCACCACCGTCGCGGTGGCCGAGCGGGATATAACAGGCCACGCCGGGTTCGCACGACAGCGATACGCCGACCAGATCGGCGGTCATGGAATCAAGAGATGTGGTTTCCGTATCGACGGCAACGCTGCCAGTTTCGTAAATGCGCGCGATCCAGACCTTGAGGGCTTCGACGTCCTGTACCAGTTCGTATTTGCCTTCGCCGCGTGCGGCCATCAGCGCCGACGTATCGGTGGTTGATTGCGGGCGTGGCGCGGTTTGTCCGACCGGCGCGTCATCACCGGCGGCGTGCGCCGTGGGCGATTTTGCCACGATACCGTGCTGGCTTTGCAGTTTCGCACTGAGCGAGCGAAAGCCGTTTTCAGTGACGAAATTCAGCAGCTTTTCGGGATCGGGTGTTTTCAGCGCAAAGTCTTCGAGGCCGGTTTCCACCGGCACGTCATCGCGCAGCAGGACCAACTGGCGAGAAATGCGCGCGGCGTCGGCTTCGTTGATCAGGGACTCTCGGCGCTTGGGCTGTTTGATTTCACCGGCGCGGCTTAGCACGGCTTCCAGATCACCATATTCATTAATCAGCTGGGCGGCAGTTTTAACGCCAATGCCGCGCACGCCAGGCACGTTGTCGCTGCTGTCGCCAGCCAGCGCCTGTACGTCGACCACGCGGTTGGGCGCGACGCCGAATTTCTCAGCCACTTCATCAGGACCGATGCGGCGGTTCTTCATGGCGTCGTACATGGTGACCTTGTCGTCGACCAGCTGCATCAGGTCCTTGTCCGAGGATACGATGGTGACGTCCGCGCCGGCTTCGCGTGCCAGTCGGCTATAGGTCGCGATCAGATCGTCGGCCTCAAAGCCTTCCATCTCGATACGCGCCAGATGCATGGCGTCGGTCGCCTCGCGCACCAGGGCGAACTGTGGGATCAGTTCTTCGGGCGGGGCGTCGCGGTTGGCTTTGTATTCGGGGTAGATATCGCTGCGGAACGTCTTGCGCTTGGTATCGAACACCACGCAGATATGATCCGCGTCGGTGTCTTCAACCAGCTTGAGGATCATCTTGGTAAAGCCGAACACGGCATTGACCGGCGTGCCGTCGCCACGAACCATGGGCGGCAGTGCATGAAAGGCGCGGAAGATGAAGCCCGAGCCGTCGATCAGATAGACGTGTTCGGGTTTTTTCGGCGTTTGGGTGGGTTGCGCGCTCAGTGGCCCGCCGCCTGTGCGGCGCCTTCCGCTAGAACGAATTGGCGGCTGCAATAGGGGCAGGTGGTCTGGCCGGGGGTATCGCCCGCCGCGTCGATCTCAAGATAGATCATGGGGTGGCCGAGCGCGCCGCCGCCGCCGTCGCAACCCACCGTGGTGCTGGTGACAGTGATCGGTGTTTCGGGTTCCATGGCGTGCTCCCTGAGAGACGTAAAAAGGACTAAGCGGGTGTTTCGCGATGATAGCGATTGCGCGCGCACAATCAACGCGAACATAACCTCATATGGTGCTAATTTTCTGCTTTGCTATACGTGGCGGGCTTTGACTTAACCCGCGCGGGGGTATACCGATGGCCGGGAAACTCGAGATTTCCACAGACCCTGCGGACCCAGAACACATGACGTCACCCGAACCTGACTTTGCGGTTGAGATCGACCACCTGAGCAAGACCTATCGCGCGACCAAGCGGACAAGCGAAAAGCACGCGCTCCGGGATATCAGCCTGCAAATTCCAAAGGGCTCAATCTTTGGCTTGCTGGGGCCGAACGGTGCGGGCAAATCGACGCTGATCAACATCATGGCCGGACTGGTCAACAAGGGCCCCGGTTCGGTGCGGGTCTGGGGCCATGATATCGAAATCGAGATGCGCGCCGCGCGCCGTGCCATCGGCGTGGTGCCACAGGAACTCAACCTCGATCCATATTTTACGCCGTTCGAGGCGCTTGATCTGCATGCCGGGCTGTACGGCGTTGCGCCCAAGGATCGCCGCACCGATGAAATTCTCGAAGCCGTGGGCCTGGCCGATAAGCGCGATGCCTATGCGCGCACGCTCTCAGGTGGCATGCGCCGTCGCCTGCTGGTTGCCAAGGCGCTGGTCCATGCGCCGCGTGTATTGGTGCTTGATGAACCGACCGCCGGGGTCGATGTGGAGTTGCGCCGCCAGTTATGGGATTACGTGCGTGGACTGAACGCCCAGGGCACGACGATTCTGCTGACCACGCACTATCTTGAAGAAGCACAGGAACTGTGCGACGAGATCGCCATTATCAACCATGGCCGCCTGATTGCCTGCGAACCCACGGTCAAGTTGTTGCAGCGGCTGGATTCCAAGGAATTGCGCGTCGTGGTGGACCGTGATTTCGACGCTATTCCCGATGCCTTGTCCGGCTTTAACGTCGAGCGCGGCCGCAATCCCCGCGCGCTGATTTTCAGCTACGCGCCGAGCGCCGTGGCGTCGGGCGAAATTCTCAACGCCGTGCGTGATGCGGGCTTTGGGGTGTTCGACGTTTCCACGCGCGAGGCCGAGCTGGAAGATATCTTCCTCAGCCTGACCAGTGGCCCTGATCGGGAAGCTGGTGATGAAAGCGCAGACACAGGAACCGTATCTGCGTCATAGTGGGGCCGATATGATACGGACGGTCTTTCAAAACGCGCTTTGCAGGTGGCTTGGTGTGATCTGCCTCGTTGTCGGCATCAGCGCCTGCGCGCCCATGGTCGTGCCGCCCGGTCCCGACCAGCTTGAACCACAGCTTAACGGCGACAGCCTGATCATGGCCGATGGTGTGGCCTTGCCACTGCATGCGTGGTTGCCGGATGACGGTACTGAAGTCCGTGCGCTCGTCGTCGCGTTGCACGGTTTCAATGACTATGGCGCGTTCTTTGCCGATCTGGGTGGTTATCTGGCTGAGCGCAGTATTGCGTCCTATGCCTATGATCAGCGCGGCTTTGGCGCGGCACCCGACCACGGATACTGGGCCGGCACGCAGGCCTATGTAGATGATATCAAGAGCGCGTTGGGCGTGTTGCGTGCTCGCCACCGCGGCGTGCCGGTCTATGTCTTTGGTGAAAGCATGGGCGGGGCGGTGGCTATGGCAGCCGTAGCCGATATTGATGAACCGTTGCGCGCCGATGGCCTGATATTGGCTGCGCCTGCGGTGTGGGCGCGCGAGACCATGCCGTTTTACCAGCCCGTGGCCCTGTGGCTGGGCGCGCACACCATGCCGTGGATGGAATTGACCGGGCGCGGCCTGAACATTATGCCGTCCGATAATATCGAGATGCTACGCGCGCTGGGGCGTGATCCGCTGGTCATCAAGGAAACCCGCATCGATGCGTTGTGGGGTGTAACGAACCTGATGGACCGCGCCTTGGCCGGGGCACCTGAGTTCCATGCCCGCGCGTTGATCCTTTATGGTGAGCATGACGAAGTCATTCAAAAGGAACCGACCCTTGAAATGCTCGCGCGCCTTCCCAAACGCAGCGAGGGCATGCGCCGCATCGCATCCTACGAAAGCGGTTATCACATGCTGATCCGCGATCTGTCAGCCGAGATTGTGTGGCGCGATATCGCGGCGTGGATCATGCAGCCCGACGCGGCCTTGCCGTCAGGCGCAGACGCGCGTGCACGCAATGAAGGGTTGTTGTAAATCAGGTCCGCACGATCCGCTTGGCGGGTAGGGTTGCGGTCACCGTGGTGCCTTTACCCGGAGTGCTTTCGAGGACGAGCGTGCCGTCGTGCCGTTCCATGATCAGCCGGGCGATGGATAACCCCAGTCCGGCACCCTCGTGGGTCCGTGTGACATCCTGACGTGACTGGCCAAAGGGCTCGAGAATGCCAACCTGATCGCCCTTGGGGATGCCAATACCTGTATCGGTGACGCAGAATTCCAGCCCGCGCTTCTTGCCGATCCGTGCGACAACGTTGATGGAATTGCCTTCTTCGGTGAACTTCAGGCTGTTGGCGACGAGATTGGCGAGTACCTGTTTCATGCGAACGGGGTCGCAGCGTATGGAAACCGGTTTATCGGGCCGTTGGGTTGTCAGTGTAATCGAGGCCTGTTTGGCCTGATTGCTGAATGTTGAATCAACGAAGTCCAGGAATGTATCAACCGCGACGTCTTGATCCTGAAAGGTTGCCTTGCCGGCTTCGATTTTCGAGAGATCCAGAATCTCCTGAATCAGGTGTAGCAAAAAGCCACCGGACTTTTCGATGTCGAGGGCATAATCACGGTATTTCGTCGGTTTCACCGGGCCGAGCATTTCGCCGCCGATCATTTGTGAAAAACCAATGATGGCATTTAACGGCGTGCGCAGTTCGTGGCTCATGTGGGCAAGGAAATCGCTCTTGGCCTTGTTTGAGCGTTCAGCCAGCAGTTTTTCCGTAACCAGCGCGGTTTCAGCGTGCTTCAGCACCGTGATGTCTCGGACGATGCCTTCGGTGCCCTGAGCAACGCCATTTTTATCGTGCCAGTAACGTGCGCTGGTGGCGACGTGGACCAGATGACCGTCTTTGTGCAACAGGGTGCTCTCAAAATTATTGAGAACGCCGTCGTTAGCCCGCATTTGATCGAGAAACTCTTCGCGTCGGCGTGGATCAACGTAAAGATCGATCAGATATGTGCCGATCATTTCTTCTGGTGGGCGCCCCAGCAGATCGCCTGACGAACGTGAAACCATGATCACGCGCCCGTCATTGTCGGCGCGGTAAAAGGTCTCAGCCATATTATCGAGTATGGCGCGCACTTCGGTTTCTGTTGCAAAAAGATCGTCGCGCGCGATATGCAACTCCTTGATGGTTGCGCGAAGGGTTTTTTTGATTTGACGTTGGCGAAGGCCGTAAATAGTGGCGATAAAAAAACCACCAAGGATCAGCGAGATGATGATCGTGGCCCCGGAAAGCAACCATATTTCCCGGTCGCTATAGGCTGCGAGGAATTGCCGACCAAACCATCGTTCGTATATTTGGCCATATTCCCCGCTCGCCTTGATGGCCTGGATTCCCGTGTTCAGCAGGGCGCGCATGTCCGCATTACCCTTGCGCACTGTCATGTGCCAGACCAGTTCGCGCAGTGGGTCGCCGGTGGCCTTGAATTTATCCGTTAGCCGTAGATTCTGTGATAGCGACAGCATGACTTCGCGAGGGTAGACGAATGCATCCACATCACCGTTGACGAGAAGGAAGAGGCCCTCGGCGGGCGTGCCGACAACGCGGCAGGTGATATCGGGATATTTGATCAGGTATCGGTGGCTAATATGACGCTCAACGCAGGCCACGGTCTTGCCGAAGAGGGACTCAAGTGTTGCGATGCCGAATTCATCGGGTCGGACGTAAATTTCCTCGTGCATGGCCAGGATGGGGTCTGTGTAATCGAATATTTTTTCGCGGTCTTTGGTATACCCTGTGTCATGGATGAAGTCGGCTGCGCCGGAGTCCAGCCAGCCAACAACTTCTTTCCAATTCGAGGAATGAACGCTCTTTAGCTCTCCGCCCACAGCTGCAATGACGGCACGTGCGATGTCGCGCCCAAAGCCGATTAACTCACCGTTGTCGTCGAGCATATTCACGGGCGGGAAATTGTTGGACGATGCTGCTACGAACGACTTCGACGCATGGTTATCTGCCCACGCAGGCGTAGCATGGATGCCCTGCACCATGGCGACAATGGCGATGATGCGGAGCATGGCTACCACGGTGCGCGACGCCCACGGCGCATTGCCATGGCGTGCGACACACCGTTTATACGGCTTGCATAATACCGATTTATTGTTACCCAGTGAGCCCACGATAGTCTTTCTGATATTTTTCTTATGTATATATACAGACCTTTACGGCATAAATGCAATTGTATGCAGCCGCGACAGAGACGTGCCTGTATAAAGACAATACCCCTATCCCGGATCGGACTGTATTAACCTTGGACAAATTTCGTAAAAAACCGCGCAAATCAAGACGCGTGAAGCAAGGCCCGCCAGCCGTGCAACGTACCCTGCATATTACTAGCCTTGGCCGACATGGTGAAGGCGTGGCGCAGGACGGCGATGAACGGATTTTCGTTCCGTTTGCATTGGCTGGCGAGGATGTCGTGGCCGATGTTTCAGGCAGCCGGGCAAAACTGCTCGAAGTCGCCAGTCCATCGGCTGACCGCATTGAGCCATTTTGCCCATATTTTGGACAGTGCGGTGGATGCACGACGCAACATTTGCATGCTGAGGCCTATGGTGCGTGGAAGCACGACATTGTTGTCACGGCATTGCGCCATAAACAGATAGCCCAGCCGGTTGACCCGCTGGTTGACGCGCATGGCGAAGGTCGCCGCCGCGTCAGCCTGCATGTGCGCCGTGAAAAAGGCCGCACGCTGGCGGGCTTTATGCAGGGCCGCAGCCACCAGATGCTGGATATCGATACCTGCCCTATTCTGGCACCGGCCCTGGCAGAGGCGACGAACGTGGCGCGCGAACTGTGCGTGGCGTTCTTCGGGCATATGACCGAGCTCGATGTCCAGCTAACGGCAACGGATGGCGGGCTCGATTGTAATATTATACCCACGAGCACTGTGACCTTGGGTTACGAAGAGCAGATGACGCTGGCCGATTGTGCTGATCGCTGGGATCTCGCACGTCTGTCTATTGATGGCGATGTGCTCATGGAACGTCACAAGCCGGTGCTTGAAATGGGCGAACTGCGCGTTTCGGCATCACCCGGCGGGTTTTTGCAGGCCACGGCTGCAGGCGAGGAAGCCTTGGCGCGTCTGGTGTTAGAACACCTTGGTTCGGCATCGAACGTGGCTGACCTGTTTTGTGGCGTGGGGCCGTTTGCCCTGCGCGTGGCGACAAAATCCCGGGTTTATGCCGCCGATAACAGCAAGCCTGCAATTGCAGCGCTATCAAATGCCGCGCGTCATACGTCGGGTCTTAAGCCGCTTGATGTTGACGTGCGTGATTTGTTTGCCGACCCCGTAGCAGCGTGTGATCTGGATGAATTCGACGCGGTGATCTTCAACCCTCCGCGCGCGGGCGCACAGGCGCAGGTCGATGAAATTGCGGCGTCTGAACTGAAGCGGGTTATTGCGGTGTCATGCGATCCTGCCAGTTTTTCGCGTGATGCCGAGACACTGCTGATGGCTGGTTTTAAGCTGAGCCGGGTGACACCGGTCGATCAGTTCAAATGGTCATCGCATGTCGAGGTGGTTGCTCTGTTTATACGCTGAAACAGGGCAATATCTGGTGGTGGCAAGCCGCGCATACAAAAAATTACATTCTGCACACATTGGTATTACGTCAGCCCGCTAATCTCTCCACTGTCAATGAATAAGATCTGCTGTTGGAGGGCGATATGATGAGTGCCACAAGAATTATTGAGCGCGGCAAAGCTCTGGAACATGACCTTGAAGAAACCCTGCAGGCTGTTTGCCAGGGTTTGATTACAGCCGAAGAAGGCCGTGTCGCCATGTGCGATTTAAAATTCCGCATGGAACTGGTAAAGGCTATGTCGCAAACGCTGCATGTTCATAATCTGGAGCAGGCCGGTGCCGCTGCCTAGCAGTCTAACACCCGAGGTCAGCTATATCTCAATTCTTACGGTTGATCTCAGGCAGTTCTGCGGCTCTTATATTTATATATAGGACGCTTGGGAGGCTGCAATGAAACCGATCCGTGACGAAGACCGTACTGTCGTTAATATCTACGATGGCGAATACACAGACTATGTCCTTGATGGCGAGGACTGCGCAGGCCAGAGCTATATCCAGCTCGACAACAGCCTGCCGCCGGGCGCGGGTTTCACCATTCTGCGCATGGAACCGGGTGCCGTCACCACACCGCACGAGCACACCTGCAACGAAATGTTCCTGATGCTTGAGGGCGAGCTGATCGACCACGACGATGTTATCTACCGCCGTGGTGATTTCATCATGCTGAAAAAAGGCACGATCCACAATTCACGCACCGTCGATGGTTGTCTGATCGCGGTCTATGTGGACACCCTGGAAAAAAACCTGCCGAAGAGTCAGCGCCCCACCTAACCGCCAAGCTCCAGATCATATTTCACGGTCTTGAACGCCACGCCGTCGGGGTCGATTTCGGTGTCGAGTTCGCGCGCGTAGCGGTGGCCTTCATACACCGCCGCTGCGATGGTGGACGGGCCGTAACAATCACCAATTCGCCGCACGGACTTGATGCCAGCAGTTTCCAGTGCGTCTGAATTAGCCATCAGCGCATTGTACAGGTCGTCGCACGGCAGACGCATGGTCACCGATACCACGCTGCCGGGGCGTTCTATGGTCTGCCCGGTGATCATGTTGCTCAGTTTCACGATGCCGTCGTCGATGGAGATCAGGCTGTGACGCGGCAGGATTTCAACGCCGAGATCAACAAGCCGTTTTTCGATGTAGCCCTGTTCCAGCGTGTACTCGGTCCAGCTCGACACACACAGGCCGGGCGTCACAAGCGTTACCTTATAGCCTTCACCAGCCAACAGATCAGCCATCATGCTGCCCATGTAATAGTGGTCATCATCAAACACCACGACCGGTCCCATGGCGGGGCGCTGGCCGTCCATAATGTCATCGGGGCTCATGGCATGGGGCAATACAGCACCCGGTACGGCAGCGCGGATCACACGACCGATGCCGTCGCGTTGCCAGCGCGACCCGGTGGCAAGTGCGACGTGATCGGCACCGAATTCAAGCACCTGTTCAGCGCTCAGTTCACTATCGAGATAGACCTCTACATTGGTCATGGGTTGAATTTGTCCCGTGCGGTAATCGCGCACCCGTGCCCATGCGTTCAGACCGGGCAGGGCGCTTTCGCGTGTTACGCGGCCACCCAGTTCGGTGCCCGCTTCAGCAAGTGTGACCTGGTAGCCGCGTTTGCCCAGTGCGTGTGCGGCCTCAAGCCCGGCGGGGCCTGCGCCGACAACCAGAACATGGGCGTCGGTTTCCTTTGATGCGATCTGTTCGGGGTGCCAGTCTTTACGCCATTCCTCACCCATGGTCGGGTTCTGGGTGCAGCGGATGGGGGCCGAGATATTGTTCCATGCGGCGCAGATATTGCAGCCGATACATTCACGGATGTCTTCGGGGCGGCCTTCCTTGATCTTGTTGGGCAGGAAGGGGTCAGCGATGGATGGCCGCGCCGCGCAGATCATGTCGATCAAACCGCGCTTGATGGCCGAGACCATGGCGTCGGGTGAGGTATAGCGCCCAACGGTGGAGACAGGCTTGCTGCTCACCTGTTTCACAAACGCGATGTACTCTTCCTGATAGCCCTCGGGTGCGAAGCGCGAGGTCATGGAATCATTTGCCCAGTCGCTGACGTTGACGTCCCACATGTGGGGCATTTCGGCCATCATCTCGATGGCGTCGCGGCCCTCGTTTTCCCATTCCAGGCCGTCGGGCCCCATCATTTCATCGACCGCAAAGCGCGCCACCACACCCATGGTGTCGCCCACGGCATCAAGCGTTTCTTCGAGCAGTTCACGGTACAGCCGCAGGCGGTTTTCCAGACTGCCGCCGTATTCGTCTGTGCGCTGGTTGTGGCGGCGCGACAGGAAATGTGTCGGCACGGTGCCGTCATGTCCGGCGTAAACCACAACGATGTCGAAACCGGCTTTGCGCGCACGCAGGGCGGCATTGCGATGCCAGCGGCGATAATCACGAATATCGCTGAGGTCCATGGCGCGGGCCTGCACCGGGTGGCTGTGCCATGTGACCGGGCGGTGCATGGGGCCGATGGGGACTTCGCGGCTATAGATATTGCCCGTATCGTGGCCGTTATGGACCAGTTCCACGGCGGCCAGAGAGCCATGTTCATGCACGGCGTTGGTCATGCCCGACAAATACGGCACGTCCATGTCGCCCCAAAGGCGGGTTTCGGTGAACGGCGTGACATCGCCGGTGGGATGGAAATCACATTGTTCGGTGGCGACGATGCCCCAGCCACCCTCGGCCTTCATACCGCGCATGGCGATCATGCTATCGGGCAACAGGCGCCCCATGCCGTTACAATGCGGCGACTGATAAAACCGGTTGGGCGCGGTGACAGGGCCGATCTGCAAGGGCTCGAACAAGATATCGTAGCGAGGGTCGCGTGCCATGTGTGTATTCCTGTAGTGTGCTGATAGTTGGCGCAGAGCAGTATGTTGCAGCGGGTATTCTCGGGTGCTGGGGCCGGGGTGTCCATATTACAAACATGACCCCTTGCCGTGAGAGATAGCATCGTGCACTTGCACACACCACGCGAGCGGCGTAAGTTCTCGCCCAACGCACCCGTAGCTCAGCTGGATAGAGCGCTGCCCTCCGAAGGCTCCAGGAGCCGAATTTCTCCCTAATTACAATGCCTTAGGCTCCCTTGTGTTTGCCGCATTTCCTGCGCTTCGCCGAGCGCACTGGCGATGCTCAGCGGCGCAATTAAGCCACATCCACCCTTGGCGCCGTCGCGCCGGCATCCTCTATTGGTCATGTCAAAAGCAACCGATAGACATGGAGGGTGACATGGCGACGATTAGAAAGCTCCGGGGCAAGTGGCAGGCGGCGGTCCGGCGAAAAGGGGTGCCACAGCGCAGCAAGTCGTTCGAGAAGCGCGCCGATGCAGAGCGCTGGGCTCGTGAGATCGAGGGCCAGATCGACCGCTGCGGTTTCCTACCCGACATGCGCCTTGCTGAGCAGACGACGCTGCGGGACTTGTTGACACGCTACATCGTCGAAATCTCACCGCATAAGCGTAGCGCCAAGTCCGAAATCGATCGCCTTAAGAGAATTATGCGATGCACGATCTCGGACTATTCACTGTCGATGCTTCGTAGCCATGACGTTGCGCGTTATCGTGACGATCGTCTCAAGACAGTCGCACCAGCAACGGTGGTCCGCGAGCTTAACACCATCAGCCATGCCATCGAGATCGGGCAAAAAGAGTGGGGCATCTACATGCCGCAAAACCCCGTGAAGATGGTTCGCCGGCCCGTTGTTCCTCGCGGTAGGGACCGTCGGTTACAGGGTGACGAGGAGGCGCGTTTATATAGGGCCTGTGAAGCGCTCCGGAGTCCCCACATGCGCCCCTTGATCGTTCTGGCAGTTGAGACTGCTATGCGTCGCGGCGAGCTCCTGGGACTCCTGTGGAAGAACGTTAATTGGGACAAGCGTATCGCGCATTTGCCGCTGACGAAAAACGGCGAGAGCCGCGACGTGCCGTTGTCGCCGAGAGCTTACGAGACGTTGCAGGCGCTGCGGGAGGCATCTGATGGTGACCGGGTGTTCACAGCAAGTGGTAACTCAGTGCGGCTTGCTTGGGAGCACCTGCGTGTACGTGCAGGCTGCTCCGATCTGCACTTCCATGACCTGCGCCACGAAGCCGTCTCACGCCTGTTCGAGAAAGGGTTAGACGTGATGGCTGTGGCGACGATATCGGGTCACAAGGAGCTGCGCATGCTCCAACGCTATACGCACCTTAGGGCCGAGGACCTCGTGGCGCGGCTTTAATGTTTGCTCAATCACTATCGTGAAAAGTGTCGGTGTCACGAGCCACGAGAGCTCGAAAACGAATAAAAAAATCGGGGAGAGAGCAATGAAATATCTTGTGGCGATTGCCGCCGTGCTAATTCTATCGGGTTGCGCTGTACCAAGGGTTCAAGTGGATCTGCAGGACCCAACTAATCCCACTAGCTATCAGGACGATTTACATGAGTGTCAGGGGCTCGCCCTGCACGGCGTATCACTGACAGAGGAGCAGCAACGTGAGATTGCGATCTCTGGAGGCGCCCAACTCGCGAGCGTAATGGCGTTCGGCTCCCCTACCCCTACTGCCGATCTTGGCGTTGGTATCGTCGCGGGCATCGTCAACGCTAGCCGGGCTGTCGAGGAGAAGCAGCAAACGCTAATCGCACGCTGTCTATGGTATCGCGGCTATACGGTGATCGGGCCTTGGGGCGATATGAACACCCCCATCGGGCGCTGCGTCCATGCCTGTGTATTCTGCCCTGATGAACGTCGAGCATGCCTTGCCGCTGAACGCCAGCGTGAGATCGAGTGGGCTGAGAAATGGGGCAAGCCGACGCCGGTGTTTGACGACTAGATTCTAGGTGGTTTGATCACGTTCGTGATTAGTAAATTTCAAGATTTAGAAGCGTGATTTAAGCGCGCCGTCATCACGTATTCTACTGGGATATCAAATCACTAGATAAATATCCTCTAGGCAAAGCAACGTGTCCCCTTAAGTAAGGTAATTAGACCCTTATTAGAGACGCAAGGGAAGGGGTATGGGGAGGGGTGTAGCTGCCGTCGAGAATAGCCCTGATTGCGCCCTTTTTAGCGCAGAAAACAGACTCTCCAAAGTGTTGTATTTTTATCACGCTAAAAAAAAGTTTGATCTCCCGTGTGAAAAAAGAGCTCCGGACTGACTCTATTAGGGGAACTGAAACAACAACCTATGGAGAATTTCCCTTATGACAACCTCTACCACAACCTCGATCCTGTCCCTCACCAATGACCCCGGACGCAAGCCTATCCTCACTGCTAATTGGCACGATCTCTTACTTGAGGACCAAATGTTCTACTTCGCAGCAGCCTTGGATAACGATAACTCTGCGCGCGTATTTACGATCCAATTCACGCTACCAACTAGGCGCCGTGTAGCTGAGTCGTCGATGAGTGCAAAGCATTACCTCGCTCAGCGGCTTCGCGATAAATTCAAAGCCGATGTCTCATATGCTTTCGTGCTTGAAGCGACCAATAAGGGGGTCATGCATATTCATGGCGTTATGGATCCGAGAGAGCTCAACGATGACATCGTACGGGCTGGGCTTAAGAAGGTAGCTGGCGACAAGCGTAAGCTCCGCACGTCGGTCGACAAGTATTTCTACAATCGTCACTCCGTCGATTATAGGCCCGTTGATTGGACTAAGACCTTTGAGGGTCGCAAGGGGGCGTGTGGGTTTCTTCAATACAGCCTGAAGGACTTGAAAAAGACAGAGAGGCTTTTGGAGACGTCAAAATCTCTCGTGTGCGTCACGCATGACATCAAGCGGCTTGCAAAGAAGCTACACAAGAAAGATGTCGATGCGGCTCTGCGTTTGAGCGCGGCTTAACGCGACTATCTAACTGGCATGCTCCTGTGAGGCGCTCAGCGGACTCGTGATTCGTTAGTCGCGAATTTCTGAACCATCCACCCGGCAGAGCTGACGCGCACCAGTGACTCTCTGAGCGCCTCACGGCCATGTCATTGTTTTCAAGAGATAAAGTGTTACTTTTGAATAGTATTAGATTGTTACTGATATACTAATCATCATCTGGCACCACGCTGATCTCGAACGTGACGGGGTGGTGATCTGAGTAACGCGTGCGAAACGCATTGTGATCGTATGGATCGCCGGGATAGGGCTCGCCTGTCGGCCACAGAGGACGCGCAGCTTCGATCAAGTCCATCACCAAGAACGACCCCGCGTCGATCTCATCGCCTGATGTCGCGGGTCGGTACATGACGTGATCATAAGGCCGGGGATCGTTCTGGCTCGTGTTGGTGGGCTGACATTGATCGTTCAGCGATACAAAGCCTGTCGGCATGACCTGAGCGAGCTCTCCGCAGTCCTTGATGTTCATGTCGCCGAGGATGATGTAGTCCCGCTCCGGGTCTGCGCTCTCGTTACGATCAATCCAATCTGCGATGGCGTTGATTTCATGCGCACGCCTGCGCGCGTCCGATGATGACTTGCCCGGCTGTAGGTGCGTGGAGATGATCACCATGTCACTGCCGCCGATCACCTTGAAGCCGAACGCATAGGGTACGCGCTCATAGTCTGCATGGTCGCTGCGATCATCGGCAAGGAAGCCTGATGGCAAGTCGGTGGCGATCTCTAACGCGCCGGGCTTGAAGAATGCGACCCACCACTCTGTCGCGGACGACTTCTTGTGTATCGCGGGACCGGTCCCTGTGTCCTCTGGCGATAGCACCCACGAGAACCCGACAGCCGACATGGCATCGAAGAAAGCCGTAGCCTCCTTGTCTGCGGTGTACGCCTCGCCATCGGGATAGACGCCATCACTCGGCGGCGCGACAAGTTCTTGGACGAGCACGAGATCGTACGGCTCCATGATGCGCGCGAGATCGTCGTTACGCTTCGCCTTGAAGTTAGCGAGGAACTGGATGTTGAAACTCATTACGTCGAGCGCAAGGGCCGGGGCGGGCGTGCTTACGCCCAGCAGGAGGACGATGATTGAAATTGGGTAGATGAGAATTAGCTTCATAGCATACCCCAAAAGCTGCTTATACTGCGTTATGAGTGTAGTTCATGATGCCTTGCAACGCAAAAGTGCACACAGGCATAATCAGAGCGGGGGAAAGTCAGATGCAAAAAGACATGCACTATTATGGAACTTACGCGATGGCACGCGCGGCGGGCATAACGCCTAACGCAGCCCAGACCATCGCCACATGCGCCCAGTTCGTGGACGATAATGCCGCGGACGTAACGTTAAAGTTCAAAAATGGGGCTTGGGTTGAGTCAGTCGCAACGGCTCATCACACCATAGCCAAGGAGAATCTAGACCTATCGGACCAACGGCGCGTTTGGGTGCCGTTTCACTTTCTACCTGGCAATATAGGCAATGGTTGGACAGAGCGGCTCAAGTGCAGGATGGATAGCGACATAGCAAAGCAAATGGTCGCTCATCACCTTGCGATGGCTGATAAGTCATATGCGGCCGAGCTAATTGGCATAGCGGCGCACGTATATGCTGACACGTTCTCGCATTATGGCTTCTCTGGGATCAGCTCACGGGGCAATAAAGTCGTAAACGATAGTTTCATTTTTAATGACCTCCAGCCTGACATTGATGAATACATCCGTGGTAAATGGGCGAAGTTCAGGCGCAGTAAGGGTGCGAAGCTACAACGTAATTTCCAGGATGCCGTGAAAGATGGCGAGCCGTGGTGGGTTAAGTTCACGAGCGGGCTTGTGTCGTGGGGGGCCGAGACCCTTTCAGGTGCTCTGGGGCACGGGTCTGTAGCGACGTTTCCTGATCGCCCCTATCTGCACTGGGAGTTCGATTATGAACGCGCTGACGGCTACCTAGAGTCGACTGGGGTGAGTCCGGCAATCCATGCTGTAAGGCCAAATCCTGAAACTTTCATTCAGGGCTGTGAGGCGCTTCACCGAATGTTCCAGCAGTTTAGATTGGCGCGTACAGAATTCGATAATGGCGATGGGCGCGATTTTGAGCAAATACGATCAGATGTTGTTGCGGTGTTGTCGAAGCAAGCTGGCATGGAGGGGCGCATAGAGGCTTGGCAAAAGGCAGCAGAGCAGAGCCAGGTTTTTGCCGGTGGTGCGCGTATCCCTGAGTATCAAGGTGAAGAATGGAACGACGAGTGGCGAAATTTTGATGGCGCCCCGGACGGGCAAATAATTCTTGAAAAGCCAGTTTGGCATTTCTATCAGGCTGCCTCCATGCACCGAACGTACGTATTGCGAGATCTGTTGCCATGTCACGGGTTAATCGTTGATTGAAGCGTTGACTCTCAGGGAGCGTTCTAAGACTCGCTGGCGCGTACCATCGTTGCCCGACTCTACCACAGCACAATAGCTACCCATGCTCACCAGGAGCGCTCCCTGCGCTTCCTCGACGCATGCCATGTATGAGGGGTATTCTCGGCCTGGAGCTTGCTGTTGAGCCACCTTACATTCACGCGAACGTGAATGAGTAAATCACGTAAAGCGAGTGGAAAGTATTAACAATTTTTTTGGAGTGGTGTATTGTAAAAAATTACAATTAATGGATGCGTTTTGTGTCTGAGATCAAGAGGGGAGACTTTCTCGTGATATCTATGCAAATGATCCGTCGGGCATGCCTAGCTACCTTTGTTATGTTCACCCTCGCGGCTTGCAGCGTGACCGAGTACAAAGGTGAAATTGACGCGTTCACAAAGGCCGCGAGGCAGGCAGAGAATATCTTCGTCGAATTGCAAAAGGAACAGGTGACTGCACACGCTCGCATTACTGCGCGCAACCTGATCGCCCAAGGAGAGAGCTATCGTCTAAGCGTTGTTCCGCCGCCAGATTCGCTCGTAGATGAACCCAAATGTGAGATGGGATTGCCGCAGTATTGTGGCGCCTTTCTTGAGGACAAGAGTGGAAAGAATATCGACCTTTATCCAGATGCGCTCGGGGCTGTGAACGGCGCGAAATTGATGAAGGCATATCGAGTCTACGGCGAGCGGCTTGTTGCGTTAACCAACGCTAAGGACGCCGAGACCGTGGAAAACGCGGCCGCCGGTGTCACTTCGGCGATCGGTGGTATTGCAAATACACTAAGTACCGCCGGCGGCCCGGCGCTAGTCGCTGGTGTTTCGACTGTTATCGGCACCCTCGAGGGCGCTGTCAGGTGGGCGGCACGTAGTTATGTGGAGCAAAAGCGGTACGCGGCACTCAGATCGGCCGTGACGACCGCCAATCCTTACTTCGGGGTCGATGACGCAAGATCAGCCGTGAATAGGCAGATCGAAGAGTTTCTCAAAAATAAACTCCTTGAGGTTGAAAGCCGGCTCGTAAATTTGAAGGCGCGTTTCGACGTGACCGTCGCAGTAGCCCAACGGGCGGGCATTGCCGCGAACGCAACAGAGGATGAGGATGAGGCGCTTGCGCACGCGGCAGTGCAGAGCGCGAAATGGTTTGAAGCCGATGACATGGTTACCGAGATAGCCGAGTTGTCGCTGCAGGCAAGGGCGATCGCCGCAGACATGTCCGCCGATCAGGAGAAAGGCGTACTGGCCAAGCTGGCTAAGGCGCACAAAAAGTTGAAGGATGCTCTCGAGGACAAGGGGACCAACACCAAGCAGGCGTTAGATGCCATCGCCGGGTTTAGCGACGCCGCAAGCGGCCTTGGCGATCTTGTGAATCCGTAACTCGGCGCGTGTCAAAAAGGAGTAAAGAAACATGTCCAATGGACTGAAAAAGCAGGTAGACATCGCCGATGATAGGGCGGGGAACGTTATCGCCGCACTGAAGAAACGGCGAAAGGCACAAGTCAAGAATGGTAAAATTCCTGCTGCCAATATGACGCTGGCACGAATCAACCAGTGTATGGCCCTAGAGTCCAAAGCTATCAACGCGAAGATTCGCGAGATCGACGCGACACCGGCGATTAAGAAGGCGATACAGGACCTTAAGAAGGCCAACAAGGATCTGAAGGAAATCGTCGATGAGATCAAGGATCTTACTAAGAAGCTCGACAAGACGAAGAAAGTGATCGAGGCGGGCAACAAAGCTGTCAGCAGGGTGATTTCTCTTGCCGGCTGAAGAGTCAGAGAGCGCAGTCCCAGATGAGGTTGCAGGTAAGGCTGAGCCGATACAAAGGGTCTGGGCAGGAAGGCTGAGCGCGTACCTGACATCTGGGCCCTGGCTTTGGCCCGTACTGATGCCGCTCATTCCAGTTCTGATAGGCATTTGGGTGCTCGAGCTTGTCGGGGTAGGGCCATGGCCCGAAAACACGTTGTTTATCCTCGAACCGTCACTACAACCGCCATTGGAGAAGGGCGCCGGTGAGCCCGAGATCGCCCTGAGAAGCGTCGTAGAGGCAAACACAGCCGCTACGGCCGAGCTCCAGCACAACGGTGCCAGGTTGCTCTACGGCTCCGCCGTCACCGTTCATCTCGGTTTATGCCTTCTGGCTTCGGTCTACTATCTTCGTAATATTTTCCAGTGCGGTAAAGGCGTTGCCGTCCATATCCTGACGTTCGCCGGCTTAGTCGCGGGTGCAATTATCTTTACAATGCTCTATATCAGCCCGGTCGCGGGCTGGGTCGCTTCCGAGTACACCTTCGAGCGACTTGTCGATATCTGGGCATTACATGCTTGTGAGAAGTGCTTCAATGAGGCCGCATTAACAGTGCTCGTCATGGTTCCCGCCGGCGCCGGCATCATCACCGTGTTGCTAGCCGCCGGAGGCGCGGCGAGCGCGCTTAGACGACTCAATCACGTCCTCGACGAGGAGGACAAATTCGTCGTGCAGCAGCTTGTCTCGAGCTTTCAGATGCTGAGCGCCGTGCTGGTGACCAGTACAATCTCGGCAATGCTGTTCTTCAGGCTTGCTCTCTATCCGTTCACCGCACGAGAAGCCGGCGGCGATCTGGTAACGTCAAATGATTATCTGCTGACGATCGATGTCACAGGCTACGTCAACGCGCTCACCACGTTCTGGGGCGCGGTCTATACGCTGACGTTGTTTGCTGTCTACGTCGGTCCGCTGGCGCTGCTCTATTACAGGGCAATCCGAAAGCAGAAGTCCAAGAATCCAGGCGAATTTCTAAAGCTAAAGGCGTGGCTTGCAGACAACGGCGTGGAGGAGGGATTTGGCGAGCGGGTCCGCAACTTGCTAACCCTACTGGCACCGTTGATGATCGGCCCCCTAAGTCAGGCCTTGGGCTCGATAGGAGGATTTTAGGTGAGTGCAAATGAGAAATGTGGTTAGTCAAACTCGTCACCCATATCGTAAACGCTAACAAGTTGGGTGATAGCGCCATCTTTAAAGGTGAAATCGACGCAAATGGATGAATATCTCCTCCAATGCCCGACTTCCTGAAAGTAAAGCGCCCCACGCATAACCATTGGCGTCGGGTTGTAGAGAGGGCGCAGGTAAACACCAATAACAGTAACGAGTTTCTCGCTTAATATTTTATAGGTGATTGTTTTTACGTTTATGGTTTCAGGCATCGACATATATCGAACGGCTAACGAGTTCATAAAACAGTATGGTGATGATGCTGCGATCCATGCATCGATGCGAGCAGATGATTTTCTTTCGCAAGGTGACCTGGATGGACAACGGGTTTGGTTGAGTATCATCAAGGCGATCGACGAACTGCAATCTGAGAAACGTCCCCATAGTTCGACTCTGCACTAGCCACCTGTCATTAAATCAGTGATGAATCCTAAAGCTCACCGGCGCTCACCGCCATTGCGAGAGTCTCTTACGTCATGACGGGCGCCCATGCCCGCCACGGGTGCTCCCTGAGTCACCTAGAAGCATGCCGTGCGTTAGCAAGGTCATGCCGGACCACTTGCGCTGCCAAAACATGTTACGAAGTCGAAGTCCTAGGTGAATTCACTCGTCTTGAGGGCCTTGCCGCCACGTCTCGGGGAGAGCATGGCAACCCTTATAGAGGGCATGAAAGCAGTGGATGCTGTTCAAATTGGCGCAGCATGAAACACACCTTTAAGTTGATTAAATAGAATATTAATGCTCGTTTAACGTCAAATAAAATTTATTCAACTATATCAAGGCGCTAACGCCGATTCTGATCCTCCACCGAACCTCTACCGAACCCGAGAAAACGGGGCTACAGGATCAGTTTGGGTGTATTTAAGCCGGGCGTTAACGGCGGTTTCGCATAGACATATGTGCGATGAAAAAAACTCTTATAGAAGCGATGGTGGCCCGGCAGTGGCGCGGCCTACTCGCTTTCCTTCGTAGTGACGACTTCCTGCACGCGTCGGTTAATCTCGGTGCCGTTCGCCCCATGGTGCACCTCGCGGTGGCAGTTAGGGCAAAGCGCCGCCATGAACCGGGGGTCGTCCGGGCCGCCGTCTGTGAGCCGCCGAATGTGATGTGGTTCAAGATAGAGCTGGCCCTTGGAGTTCGTGAACGGCGCATCGTTCCCACAGCCCTCGCAGACGCCATCAGCGCGAGCCAGGACGTAATCACGGACTACCTGGCTGCGCCGGTAATAATTGCCCCGTGCAGCCTTGCCGGTGCTCTGTGGTCGTTCTTCAGCAGCGGCTATGGCTCTCTCGCGCATCTCCGCGAGATCACGCGCTGGTGGCGGCAGCACGGCAACGTCGGACTTCACTGCTTCGTCAGGCGCCATCTCACCGTCGGCGGGCATTAGCTCAAACATGATGGCACGGCGCTGGTTGCCGTCGCGATCGGGCGCCTGCTCGAAGCTATGCCCACAGCAAGAAAACTGCCCCATGTATCGCACGCCTCGTCTGCCGAGCGTATGAAACATCAGGAGGTCCTTGCCGTCGCGGAGGTGATCTCGGATCGCTCGGTTACCGCTCTTAAACTCCATGTCGCCAACCTGGCCCTCGCCGAAGTAGCGATACGTGCCTGAGTCGGTTATGCCGTCGCTGTAGCCGTGTTGCTCGCCGGACTCGCCCGTAAAGATAAAGATCAGGGGATGCGCTTTGGGCGTGCAGATGCCGCCCTGTTGCTGGCCACCGTAGCGGGCGTGAATGTCTTGGCGGCGGTTATAGAGCGTGCCTTGTGTAAAATGGATGTCAGACATTGCGATCCCCGATAATTTATTAGCCTTATCGTAACAGGCCGCTGTGATTGCAGCTACCACCACAGCGAGAACAGCTATCATTTTTTAAAAGTTTTGATATCGTCAGGTGATGAAGACAATTGATGAGTTCAAACAGCTTATTCGCACGACGCAAATGAGCCATATCTATAAGCCTGTCATGCTGCAGGCCGTCCTCAAGCGTGGCGGCACCGCGAGCAAGGAAGATATCGCGGCAGACATTGTTAGCCGCGACGTGTTCCAGCATGAGCATTACCGCCGCAACGTTGTCCATCAACAGCCGGGCTGGCGTTTGGTGCGTGACGGCGCGCTCGTGAAGGATGGTGATGCATACCATCTGGCTCCACCGTTTAATGAGCTAAGCGAGAATGATCGTCTAGACCTGATCTCGGCGTGCGAGCACCGTATCGAAGATTTTTTTCAACGTGTCGGCGACCGCTTCAATAATCGTAGCGACGATCCTGTTCCTGGAAGCGTTCGTTACAAGGTGTTGAAGCGTGCTGGCGGGCGATGCGAGTTATGTGGTGTTTCGCACGATGAGGTGCCGCTAGACGTCGACCACATCGTTCCACGAGCAAATGGCGGAGGAAATGATGATGCCAACCTACAAGTGCTCTGCAGGACTTGTAATGCGCAGAAGGGCGCACGAGACGATACAAATTTTCGTGAGGTTAATGCCGCCTACGCCGATCGAGATCCGCAATGCATTATGTGCCAAAAAGAGACCGGTGACGACCCGCTCGCGTTTGTGATTGAAGATGGTTACCCCGTGACCGAAGGGCACAGCTTGATTGTCCCTCGCCGTCACGTTGCCGACTATTTCGATCTCAGTCGTGCAGAGAAGAACGCCATCGATCGAGTGCTCGTTAACCGCCGCGCAGAGTTAATAGCCAGTGACGAAACTATTACCGGGTTTAATGTCGGGATAAACGCTGGCGCATCGTCAGGGCAGACAGTTATGCATGTTCATGTCCATCTGATACCCAGGCGTGATAGGGACGTGCAGGATCCACGGGGCGGTGTTCGTGGCGTCATACCAGAGATGCAAAAATACGATTGTTGAAGACCAGCGGGCGCTCTGCAGGCATGCAGTTGCCGCCCTGTTGGTGACCACTATAATGGGAGTGGATGTCGCGGCGGTGGTTGTAGATGGCGCCCTTAGTGAAATTCATGCACTTGGCCCATATATGTTCTGTGCAATCAATTAAACTATATTTGCCCTCGTATGCTAGATAGATTGTCGCTCGTCATAGTCGTCCTTAGATGACATGATGTATTGAAACGTGTGTGCAATAAGCGGTGTTGGCGGTCGATATGAATATTTCCCCTTTCACAGAACAGGCGCTGAGCATTGGGTTTGCAATCCTTGCTACAGTGGTAGCAAGCTACATTACCAGAAAAATGCAACCGAAAGCCCGGGTTGTATTTTTGGCTCCACATGCATTCACGTTTGATATTGATCAGACTGATGATCAGGCTGGTGCACAGCGTGTCTTGCTAGTTCATACAGGAACTTTACTCATAAGAAACACAGGACAAGGACCTGCAAAGGACATTTCAATCTGCCATTCCTCGCGGCCGCAAAACTTCAAAATCTGGCCGCCTTGTGAGTACGAAGAGACTTTGAATAACGAACGTTTTCACATCATAAAGATTCCCGCTCTTCCACCTCAATCTGAATACGCAATAGAAATGCTATCTGTTGGGGAGCAATTGCCTACTTTGACGGCATTAACATTCGAGGGCGGGCATGCGAAATTCTTCAAAAATATCATTCAGCCAGTATTCCCTAAGCCGGTGTATGTATTGGTAATTCTTTTGATGTTCTTGGGTGCATCATTGATCTTCTACGGCATTATCCAGGGCCTCTTTACGCTATCTCAGTACGCTACATAGAGTGATAGCGCGGGTAGCTTCTGGATTACATATGGGTGGTGATCGAGAACAATGGGGGGGCACATGACCGACAATGAAGATGATCAGGAACTTGCGCGGTTGCAATTCGAACGCGAGCCAAAACTCCAAGAAATGAGCAGGGAACATGACTGGGCACTCGCGAAATGGCGGGTAGATAATGAATTTCGCATGGAGACTTGGAGATCAGAGCGCGAACAAACACTTGAAGAATGGAGAAACAATCGAGAGACCATCCACAATCTGGCGAAATACACCATTGATCTGGCAGGTCATGCATTAAAGTCTGCAACGCTAATTAACGGCGGCGCTGCAATAGCGCTACTAGCGTTTACTGCACATCTCGTGACTACCTCTGAACAGTATCCAACAGTTAAGTATTGGTCTCTTGAACCGGCCATGATGTGTTTCGTTTTCGGGGTGTTTCTTGGCGCTGTTGCGAGCGGTCTTTCTTATACGTGCCAGTACCTCTATAGCCTGACAGCTGATTCAAATTGGACCGCCCAGGTTGACCACAAGAATGCTCATAACGATGCAGTAGTAAGGGCGCTGAGGGATGGCAACGATGCTCCCGAACGAACTAAGTTCAAAGAACCGACGCCAACAAAGCTACTCAAATACGCGGCCTATGGACTTCATATCTTGGCGATCGCTGCTGTTGTTGGTTGTTACGTGACCTTCATTCTGGGCGTACTGTCTGCAAGCGACGCTATTTTCTGACCTTCTGTGAGCTACCGAGACGCACACTTAAGAAAGCCAAAATGTTATTTCAAGAGGGGCTTTGATGACAAACGAATGGGTCAACCTAGTGCAAGATATATCGACACCGGTCGCTGCGATAGCTGCCGCCATTTCGGCTTGGATGGCTGCTCGTGCAGTTCATGACTCTCGCACCTCAGCTGAAGAGGAAAGAGAAAGCCGTCGGCCATATTTCTCCTTTGAGCGCGGGGAAGTGAGGCCTGCCCGTGAGCCGCGACGCGCTGACAATTCACAAGAACCTGCAGTGATAGAAGGCAGGGTAGAATTTCATGGAAATTTGCTAAATAGGGGGCTTCGCCCGGCGTCAAACACACGGGCAAAAGTCGTTGTTCAGGACATGAATTTTGGAACCGTCCCAGTGATGATGATCGAAGAGGTAATGGCTGACGACTTCCCTCATGGCATCGACTGGCATTTAATGTTCGGCCATTTAAACGTGCCGCCTGATAACGCAAACTGTCCACCTTTATATGTTGTCGTAGGGGTGCGGTATGATGATTTAATAACACAAAAACATTACTCACAATTATTTGTGATGAAGTGGCAAGGGATTCAAAACGGCGTCTTCAGTGGGGATATTGCGGCGGGGACACAAGTTGAACGCCAACAGTTTATCGAAAATCGAGGAAATCTGATCGAAGATTACTTATAGTTACTGCCCAATTGAAAATTTGATGGCCCACTATCCAATGTTTATGTTTGTATGAGACGCCACACCACCGGCGCAATCATCCCCGCACTTGCACACACCACGCGAGCGGCGTAAGTTCTCGCCCAACGCACCCGTAGCTCAGCTGGATAGAGCGCTGCCCTCCGAAGGCAGAGGTCACAGGTTCGACTCCTGTCGGGTGCACCAAATTTTCTTTATATTTCAATGTATTAATAGATTGCCGTTTAACTCCGGGTAACGGCATCTTGTATTGCACACGCTATGCACACTAAAATATTGATAAATCATCTGGATTAGATTTTGATATTAAAAGACAAAATCAATCGTGAGGATATCGGAAGTAGCTGTCTTCAATATCACTGCCTTCATACTTCCATCGACTGGCGATCATCTATCTGATGACTATTTTGGAAATATTCAGAAAAACGATGAGTGCTATACTCTGAATGGGAATGATCCTGATGGGGGTGTGAGATGACGACGCCAAAGAAATCTGGATCGGTGCCGTCTAAAAACCAAAAACGTTAGGTAGTTTAGGTTGCTCTCACGTCAACTTTTGGTTCGATGCAGATGATCAATATCGAATGCTAACGATGTAAATGAATTTACTCAGATGGAGGCTTTCGGCGCATCATCTCGCCAGAAAATGCGTCTTTAGCAGTATCTATACGTTCAAACTTCTTAAAGAATACTCCAAGGACCTGCGCATGATACACGTCCTTGACAGTCATTGAGTGGTTGGCGACTTTCTTGATTACAGCGATCTTTTGTCCTTCAAAGAACCCCTCATACTGCCGATTGTCTTCCTTCCAAATCACGGGATACGGAAGTTTTGACTTTGCAGAATCTCTTCGTAGGGCCTTTTCATCGTTGACCAATTTAAGCATCTCCTCAGCTTTGGTGTCTCCAATACGAGATGCTGCATTCACACCAAGCTGGTCCAATTCGGCATTGTTCAATTTTCGTATTTTCTGGGCGTCCATGTTACTTCCTTACGAGCATTGATGTTCCTGCACCGGAGAGTGTTTAATTCATCGAAATTGGTAAAAAAACGTCATGGTCACTGAACCGCGGCTCTAATAAGAAGAGCCCCAAGCGCTAGAAAAAATGCTACCTTGATAAGCTGTATAAACATGTCGAAGCCCCAAATGCTGATGTAAAGCGAGGAAGGAGCCGTCGGCCTTAGTACCGATCATTGGTTTCGGTCCTTTCAACCTGGCCAACCATAAGGCAAGCTCAGAACGGTTGTTGCCGTTGGTCGGTGATGTCACCGAGTAGGAGCCGGCACATCACGATTGCTCTTTGATAACGGCGGGATTACTATCCCGTAGGGCTGATGCCGCTGCTCACCTACCCTGATTTTCCTCTCGGTGTTCAGGCGTTTTTCAATTCATTGATCTGTTTTGACCATTCTTGAATCGTCATCTGGTTTTTCTCAAACCAATCGCGCAACAGATCGACCATCTTCATCCCCTCGAGTAATTCAGGAATCTGATTGTCGAATGGTTTTAAGTTGTCGATTGGTAGGGTCTCTCCATAGACCATCAATCCGGAGCTTCCACCTTTGCGACGGTTCATAGTTGCCGCCACCATAAATGGTGTTTCCTTCAAACTTGTTTGGATGGATGTAGCTATATCGTCAAAAAAATTTCCCCACGTATAAAAATTGATGTTTACATTTCCCTCGCGAAGCTGATGAACAATCCTCGTTTGTGGGAGATAAATATATTTAGTAAGTGTTTTTGGGTCGAAGATCATCGTCTTGCTTTCTCCAGGTCGCCCAACTCTGATCATAGAAGGTCCAGGAATTAGGCCCGGGAAATGGCGCTGACATAGCGTGACGTATTTTGAATTGAAATCGTCTATTTCGACAACAGGTATGGCCTCATACCCTCGTCGAGATTTAGTAACAGCCTGATCCATTAAATTGCGTCGATGAGCAAGACGGACAGCAAGTTCCCCAACTTCTGTCTCCATCCGTTTTTCCATAAATTCCATTACGTTCTCATAAGTCACCACTGCGTCAAACTTCGCCGCAAATGTAGAATTCACAGAAATGTAACTTTCTGGACAAACAAGAATGGCATAGGAGTGATTGACTTCTCCTGCACTCACAAGGTGTTCACATTCCTCACGATAACTCTCAGCTTGGTCTGGTTGATCTGAGGCGTCTAGTTTGTTCTCAATTAAAAATCCGATGTTTTCTCCCTCCATGTTTTTTACGGTCAGGAAAATATCAATCTCTCTTCGATTCCTCATCCGCCGCACTGAATGGAGAACGTCCCAGGTTTTAATAAGATTGGCTTGAGAGGCGTTGTCGTAAACCTGAGAGGTGAACCAACACACAAATTCTGAGCTGCATTTCAATTCCTCTATCAGGATAAGATCAACATCACGCTCTGTCGCATGCGTAAGCGTGGGAATCTTATCAGCCATAATGATCTCCATAAAATTCATCCTAACCCACGGAAATCGTGATGATATACTCAGTGGCTTTAATATCTACGATTAGGATCTCAGGCACTACACACCTAGCAAAGTTTTGAGGCATAGGAGGGCTGCTAATCACCATAACACGAGAAATTCACGAACGTCCTTTAATTGGAAATTGAATAGCCCCTGATGAATCTAGGGGCTATTCAGTACTCAGGTTTCACGTCAGTTCATAAAAATCGTTTCCTCTACAACTTCTTCATCAAAATCTTTGGGGGAAGGATCTTCGCTAATAGACCTAGACATGACTACACGACCAACAAGTCTTTCTTTCATGTTGGCCCGGCGTGTTTCAAAGAACTGCTTGAAATCAGCAAGCTCCAGACTAATCCCTTCAACAAGAAGATCTTGAGTGGACAGATGTACATTCGGGTCGCTTATCCAATCCTTCAATGGGCAATCATTCTTGCTCATATTCTGGGAATCATTTAGCAGGTGAAGATTCGCCATTGAATTCCAGTGTTTCATATCGCTAAAGAATGTAAGAAGGTCTGCATCATTTTTAAGGAATTCATGCTTTTTTAGATTTTTCCCATCGAAAGAACTTTGTGGGTGTAGATGGTCAATATGGAATATTTCAGTGGCATTCATCTCCGGAAAAAGAAGATGTAACAATGCTCGGCAACGCCCCTCTCCGTGCTGTATGTCCAGCATACTTTCGACGTATTCCTCATCGAAACGCAGGTCTTTGTTTGTTGCCTTATAGCGATCAATAATTGCATTCAATGGAAAGGCATTTTCACTTATGTGCGCGTTTAAAACTTCTCTCATGCTTGTGAGAATAGAATCTGCTTGCCCACCAAAAACACCTTTGAGCAACGCCATGTAGAACCATTGACTAATTTTCTGCCTTTGCTCATGGTTTCTTGCGAGATTGTTTACAGAGTAAAACAAAGATCGACTACCTTCCCGATGCTTGTATAGGTAATAACAAATCGGAATAACGGCGTTCTTTGAAGTAAGTGATTGTGGATTGATGCCAAAACGTCGAATAAGTAAGAATGTCTCCTTTATGCAAGCTTTGATGTCTTGCCATTCTTGCTGAATTTTCTCTACTTGTTCTGCTTTGAAATTCTTAACCTTGAAACGCACATCAACGTTTATGAGCATGAGGCATGTTTTGAGTATCCAGTCACGTTCGATATAGAAACCCATATCAATATTTTGGTGGATATGTTTGGTGAGATCATCAAGTTCTTGACGAAAATCGCCATCCCAATGAGCAACTGCAATAGACATGAGTAAGTCTGCGAAATCTAGTTTTGTGCCACCGCTGTTAGTGCGAATGAAAACGTCTAGAACGTGATCTATCTGCTGACTAGTTTCGTTAAAATAATGGATAGTTTTTTGAGATCGAATTACTTCATATAACTTTAGCAGCGTCCTGCGAGAAAAATCGTTCTCCGCAAGCCCTCTTGCGTTTAGCTCTGGGTAAATGACATCAAGCAGAATTTCATCAGCGTTCTCACGGTTTGGTAGATTGAGGACTTCATGCATGCAAAACCAATGATGTGTTGCACTTTCGTCTGAATCAGAAGCGGTGATCTGTTCGTCAGTTAGAAACTTAAAATTGTATAACATCAAAGACTCATCATCTTCGCCCTCTATCGCCCGCATCAGGTCTATATAGAGCTTTCTAGGGGGAAGAATGGAATCGTCGCGAGTACTGGGCCACCATGCTCGAGGCTGCTTATATGCATAGGTGCTACAAAGTCCGATATAAAGGGAAGTCAGCCGCTGCTGCCCATCAATAACAGCGCTGAAGTCTTTAAAACTCGCTGTGGTCTTTACTAGGGGGGTCTCTTCATTAAATCGCTGACAGTAAGATTTTAGAAATTCATAGAATTTGTAATCCTTCTTTATACTAGGATCTTTGATTTCCCACATCATGAAGGTGTTGATCGGGTACCCCCTCATAATAGAATCAAAGAGTACGCATATTTGATGACTGCTCCATACGAATTTCCGTTGGATTGCCGGAAGCAAATAATCCCGATTATTAATGGCGTCGATCGCAGCTTTAATGGAAATTGCTTTTTCGTATTCCCCAGCCATATCATTCCCCTTTAATGGCGCTATCAATGCGGAAAGCTATCACATCATGTATAGTCAGCGACACAGTGTTAAAGCCGAATTTTGCACTGAGTATAGTTTTCTTCAGCTTAAATTTATTGGTGCCTAGGTTAATTTTTATAGGCATAGAAATCCGGCACGCATCGATTTATTACAGGACACTGCCTTTATTTCGGCATTGATCAATCCAGGGTACAATCCAACGAACGTCGGCCTTGTTCCTCGGATAAAGCCCCATACGCAGTTTGCAATGGAGCTGTAGATTCATTGCCCTATCGGGCGAGGTGTATTCGTTGGAAAGGGCCATCGTGGAGAGCAGGGAAATTTTGCCAACGACCTTGAGAGAAAGTACATTCAGCATCTCCAAGTCATGCTTACGATCAAGGCTGTAAACGGCCTGACTATTTACTAAAGATAAAATAATATCGGCAGCATCCTCCGGCGACGTTCCTTTTTTGAGAAGTTCTTCATCAGTAATATGAGCTAGAATTTGGACCCGTCTTCGTTTTTTTTTCTTCTCTCTTCCTTCCCGCTCATGTTCTGTTTCAAGATTAATGAGTCCCCATGATTCAGGCGGCTTAATAAGTATGGTTTGGAATGCTCTTGTGTCCAAATATGCTACGCCGACAGCAATAGGGAATCGCTCTTTAGATATTGAGCCATATCGCGGTACAGACGCCACACCTAAGAACATGCTCATCTCCCGATAGCCTCAGAGCTAGATTGTTCGGCCGATAAATCATTCTTCTCAGTAGTAGCGGGTATTGAGCAATTAACGACCGCCCCAGCAGTTATAAGTAGACATCTTTCCTTCTTCATTACGCGAAGCCCTTCCTTATGCGGTGACAGCATGAAGAAAAGTAACGGCCAGTTACGTCATATATGGTCGCATTCATTATTTATGATGTGGACATGAGAAAACTAGGCTCTAAAGCACCTCGACATTATTTTTTCCTCGTCGGCTAAGAGTTCATCACTTTGAGTCACTCTAATATCTGTAAACTCAAAAAATATATTATTGGTCAAATTTTTTGGGAAAGGTGAAACAATAGAACGAGCCGCCCCATATTAAAGGGCCAGTATCTGGGTGCAGGTTTGCAGGCTTTGCTCAACTACTGCGAACTTGCTAGTTTGACCATGTACTAAGTCTATCAGGCCACGATAGCCAAGGTTAGGGACTTAACGACTTACGATGGGGACGCTAAGTGGCTTACCCTCACCGTCACAGGTTAAATAATAGCTATCAAAAGCAAACTAGTTCATTATAGTTCTAATTGGTTTGTTGCTAAATTAATCAATTAATTTAATAACTTGCCTGCTATGGAAGAACACATTCGCTAACTGCACCCTGAGATAATATAAGGTTCGGTAGCTGAGGGGGGGGGCTGGTGAACGACGGTGATCTCGAGCGTACATTAGTCGGCAAGGCTCAACTATCAGTTGATGGTATTTACACTCACCGCCTCCGCCAGCAGTTAATTCATGCCGGCGTTAAGTTGGGTCTTGATCATTTGACCGACGATCTCTTATCGGCTCAGCGTGGCGGCCTGCTAGGCTTCCGTGCCAGACGATGGTGCACGCCCCTGCCCCTCCCGGATCCAATATTTGAGGGCGAATCTGAACTGTTTGGCGATGGCTCGGAGCGAGTGCTAGATTCGACTCAGAGGGTCTTACGTGCAATTCCTGCTCAGTTATTGAGCGGGAATGTCACATTAGGCTCAGAAGAGCCCGAACAAATGGAGCCCTCTCAAACAAACGGAACTTGGCAGGTCTTTAGTAAATTAGCAGAACATTACATTGAGTGTTTGCGGCTGGGAGCCGCCTCGCGTGCAAGCCACGACGCTGATAAGCACGAACGACAGTTCCATATTTTGCGCCTCAATGCACGGTGGTGGCCGGATGCTGCTGGCGCAAGATCTCTCAGGATTGCTCGTAAAGACTTAGGTGCCGAGTTTCTGGCTGGTTTGGCAAAGAGGACACGAGACCCGATTTTGATTGGGTATCCGCTAAGTGTGGCGTTTCTCCCTGCAGATAATACTTTTCTAGTCACGCCAATGTCGATCCTGCAGTGCGACGCACGGATTGATGGAGGAGCATTGACGATCACTCCTAGAACGGCAATCCCGGTTTTAAACCCGGACTGGGTCCGCAAACGGGGTAACAGGAAAGACTTTCGGACTGCACTTCGCCGCCTTGTCGAGTTTACAGAAAATGATGACAACGAAATTTCTTTAGCAGGACGCGAAGGCTGGAGTGACCTTCAGCAAATGGCGCAGATGACGGCGTCACTACTTCCGAATGATTGCGCTGACCCATTGATCCCACAAAATACTCAAGGTGGATTGCATTTACGCACGATTGATCAGCTCCAAAATTGCGTAGGCCTATTCCTGATATCGGAGAATAACTACACCAAAGGCAGTCAATCCGACCTCAGGTCGATAGTCAGCAATGATGGCATAGATATAAGGGAGACCGCACTCTCGGGCTTCTTTGCCAACGACACCAGTGAAGTCGAAGAGGTGCCAGTCTCGGCACCATTCGAATTGAGCGAAGATCAATTTTTGGCTGTTCGAGGTGCCCTAACAAAAAAGATTACGGTGATTTCAGGTCCCCCTGGCACAGGAAAGAGCCAAGTTGTTGCAAGCATACTGGTTAGCGCCGCAATGAGCGGTAAATCAGTCTTGTTTTCTAGTCACACCCACAAAGCAATCGATGCCGTACAGGATCGCGTCGACAATCTCACGCCTGATCGAAGATTCCTGATGCGTGTCGGCGGTGAGGAGCAAGAAGGGAAGGTCGACTTCAAGTCGGCAATAAATGCGTTAATCGCAAACCTTCAAGACTCCAACAATGATTCTGCGCAATACAATTCAATGGCACGTGCAAAGCAACTCAATGATGAGATTGGGGCCATTCTACGTCTATCTGATGACGTTTCTGAGTTGACTTCAGATTTAGGTGCTTGTTGGACTGAGAGATTTGAGCGTGAGCGCCGCGAAAACGAAAATAATATGGCTCAGGACGTTTCTATCGTGAAAGTCAAAGGGTCCCTGATCGGGAGAATTCTTAGGGAATTTCTTCATTGGTTAACCTCAGTACTCAGCATCAATATCGCAACCCACATGCAGCCGAAAGATATGTCGTCTCCAGAACTGAGCATCGCCCAATTGGATCGTCGTATTGCTGATATCGAGGCAAAACATAAGATCGCCGTTGCTGCACTAAACGATAAAGGCACGCCTGAGGAACTTGCCAATAAGATAATTACTTTGAGAGAGTGCGCTGAGAAAGGGCTTGTTGAGTTTCTCCCTACCCTTGAGATGACCACACCTGAGCATAGGCTTCGCTTAACGGAGTTGCAGGGAGCAATTGGTTTAGCGACCTCACGTCCAGAGAAACTTGAGGTTTGGAAAAATTATGCAAATGCGATCATCAGTCATTTCCCAGTCTGGTCGGGTACTGCGCTCTCGATCCCCTCCCGGATACCGATGGTGCCAGCTCTTTTCGACTACGTAATCATCGATGAAGCCACGACATGTAATATCGCACAGGCAATTCCTCTGCTCGCCAGGGCACGGCAAGCCATCATCGTTGGCGATAAAATGCAAACAGGGATGGTGAGTGATTTGGAGCCGTCACGTGAGCGCGAATTGCTTACAGATATTGGATTGGGGGCGGCTGAATTTGCAAAGTATGCGTTCTCACAAGTCAGTCTATTTGATTTAGCTAACAGTTTGCCAAGCGCAGGGAGGCACATTCTTCGTGATCACTTCCGATGTGACCCTCAAATTGCTGAATTCATCAGCAGCACGTTTTACGGCGGCCGATTGATTGTGAGGACAGATCAATCTTCATTGAAGCCACCAAAGGGAACTCGGACTGGATTGCATTGGACCGATATTATCGGATCAATTGATGGAAAGGGTAAGGGAGGCCGATCAGAGAACGAGGCTCTGGCTATCGTTGAAGAGGTAACAAAGCTCATACGTGACCAGAATTACAAAGGAACAATCGGTGTCGTTACCCCATTTCAACGTCAGGCTCAATTAATTGCCTCTGAATTGGAACGCCGGCTGTCATACGAAGAACGTACAAGTGCCTCCCTCGTCGTCGGCACCTCACACAAGTTTCAAGGTGATGATAGAGATATTGTGATGGTTAGCCTCTGCTACGGCCCCAGCATGCCGAGAGGTAGCGATTGGTTTTTAAGAAACAATACTGATTGGCTAAACGTAGCAATTAGCCGTGCGCGAGCCGTCTGTCATATTTTCGGCGACCACGATGCCTGCTCAAAATCAACTATTCGCCACATTGCGCGGCTTGTTAGGTATGCGACAGACTCCAAATCTAGCGAGGTAAATGATCTGCCTGTCTTCGACTCACCTTGGGAACGAGCATTGTACGAGGCATTGGTAAAAGCCGACATTAAACCAATTACGCAATATCCTTTGGCGGGGCGGCGTCTCGACTTAGCTGTATTGTCGAACAACATAAAACTAGATGTTGAGGTTGACGGAGATACTTACCACCGCGACCGTGATGGTTTTCGCAAGGTCTCTGACCTCTGGCGTGACCACGTTGTAACAAGCTTGGGGTGGAAGGTCCGCCGCTTCTGGGTTTACGAATTAAAAGATGATATGGGAGCGTGTGTTGAACAAGTTAAACGAGACATCGACGGAAAATGATGCGCCGGCTGTCAAGCCAAGCGAGATAAAGGTAGTCGGGGTTCCTATAACTGCGGTCGGCTTTACCATTTTAATTGGAATAGCCGCGGTCGCCTTGGTTGTTTCCGTGGCTTCGGTTATTGGAAGCTTTGGTGAACTTAACCAATTTGAAGATCGGAAGAACCAAATTGCCCAGGAGACCGAGAATCTCCAAAGCAAGTTCACCGAATTGAAGCAGCAGCTCTCCTCAATAGCAGAGCAACGTCAGGAGTTAGAAACTCTACAAGTAGCAGTACAGAGCACTAAAGCGACACGAGACACCCTCGAAGCAGGCAATAAAAAACTTCGAGAGCTGGACGCTACTTTAAATGCTGAGATTGCCGGGAGAGAGCAGAAGATAAAGGATCTAGAGGCTAGAGAGGTGAATTCCTCGAAACGGCTGCAGGTGCTTGATAGCCAGCTATCAAAACAGGAAGCACGCCGATCAGACGTAACCGGCGGAATAGAGCAACTAAAGTCCCAGAGAGTGGAGACTCAGGAGTCCTATCAGAAAGCATCTGATAATCTTCGTAGCCTGCAAGGGGAACTCGATACGCTCAAAGGCAGCCTTCAGCAGCATGAGAGAGAGGCGCAGGATAAACTGAGAGAACTCAGGGAGAATGAGGAAAAGCTTGCAAGCGCAAGCTCTAAATTGGCAGCAATTAACGGACAAATTGACGTCGCACAAGGCCAGCAAAGTCGCTTAACGAGCACAATCGAAACACTCAAAAGTGACGAGAGCACCGCACGTGATAATTTATCAAACGTGAGATCACTTCTGACGTCAGCGGAACGCCAATTCAATTCTCTAACTTCAAATGAAGAGATACTTCAACAGTCCGTTACGAAGCTCCAAAGCCAAAAGAGTGAACTTGTCGGTCGAATTGATGACCTCAAACAACAAGATCTGCTCAAGGTGTCTCTAGAAGAATCAGTTCGCACGCTCAGTGATCAGCAATCTTCCTTGCAAGCAAGTCTTGCAACGTCCAGACAAGAGTTGAGCGATTCTGAGGTTAAAGTTAGCGCACTCTCAAAGGAGTTCGCCGAGGTCAATTCCACCCTCTCCCATAAGCGGAACGAACAGACCCAGTTAGAGGCCAGCCTACAGTCGATTGAGACACGGCAGCAGACGGCGCGCGAGAGCCTTCGGGACGCAAGCGCTGAACTAGAAACGGCATTAGCAGCCCTCGCCGGTGAACGCAGATCAATCGCTGCCTTGCAGCAGGAGGCGGGGAGGTTGCGAGCAAAAATTAGCGACTTAACTTCTGAAAAGGCTTCAATTGAGGTTAATTCTAATAGAGTTCGTGAACTAACGATCCAGAGAGAAGAACTCCTTGCAGAAAAACAGGCGATTGAGAGTGAAATCACGGCCCTGCAAAAAATTAAATCCACGCTCAACGGTCAAGCAGAGGCTATCGAGTAAATCGGGATAAGGGAAGCTACTATGGTATTCGATTTTATGTCTCAACCGTTGATGGCGACTATGGCAGTCGGTGGATGCTTCTTTGTGGTAGCCGCAATTATTGGCTCACTCAAAGTCTTTCAGGCTGAAGTTACCGAGCGAGAGCACAATCACCGTCTCGCACTTCTTCCAGCTCGTGAGGAACTCTTTGTGGCAAAGGCAGAGCTAGTCCACCGCAAGGATGAACTCATGTCTATCGAAGGGCAAATTAATGCGCTTCGAGTTGAAGAAGCTGAGTTGAGACGACACGCTGTCGACGCTCAGCATTGGGAGGCGTTGGCGCAAAGCACGGAGGAGGCATACAAAAATCTTGGCGACAAAGCCTCAGCGGTCGAAAAAGTTCGCGACCAATATGAAGAAGCTGCGAAAGACCTAGCTGAGATCCGGAGCGCTCGTGATGACCTCATTAGGCAACGCGACACACTGCAGCAGAAAATTGGTGATATCGAAGCGAAGCGAGAAGAGGCAGAAAAGCTAATTGATGTGATCGAAGAGCGTGCTAAAGAGGTCGGTCGTCTAAATGATGAGATCAAGGAGATTGAAGATGTCCGCGAGGAGCGTGAGCGGGCGCGTATTGCCCTTGATCAACTGGCCACCTTAAAGGCTGATTTTGAGAGAGACATAGAATCTTTACCTAAAAAAATTGAAGAGCTTGAAGATCGACGGGATACGCTTCAGAACGAAGTAACAGACTTAACCGGCAAGCGAGAGGAGCGCCTCGATCTCGACGATTTGTTGCAAAGCCTCAACGCGAGAAAAGAAGCCCTCACGACAGACATCGAATATCTGAAAGCTGAGAGAGATAGCCTTCTGGGCATAAGGACAAGCGTAGGAACAAACGGAGGTAGTGGCGCAGATACGGCACTGTCTCGTGAGGAGGCTGAAAAGGCAGTCGAGGACCTTTGGACGAAGCCTTCTTGCCTGTTTGAGGGGGGCATCCCAATCCTAACTCATGCTCAAGATAATGTAAGCGAGCAGGAAGCCCTCAATGAGGTTGCCAACTATCTCAGTGAATTGGGGCTTCATTTTGAAGATGCACTAATCAAACGTTTTCACACTAGCCTTAAGATTAGCCGGGTCAGCCCCCTAACGGTTCTGGCCGGTATCTCTGGTACTGGCAAAAGCCTGCTTCCGCAGCGGTATGCTGAGGCAATGGGGATCCCCTTTCTTAAAGTGGCAGTACAGCCTAGATGGGACAGCCCACAAGATCTTCTCGGGTTCTACAATTATCTTGAAAAAAAATACAAAGCGGCGGACCTAGCGAGGGCAATGGCGTATGTCGATCCACGCTCGAATAATCACATTGAAGGGCGTATCGATGAACCAATGGATGATCGATTGTTAATGGTTCTGATGGACGAAATGAACCTCGCGCGAATTGAATACTATTTTAGTGAGTTTCTCAGCCGTCTTGAGAACCGACCAGGCCCTGATAGCGACGATACCGACAAACTTCGTAGCAGCCGTATCGATATTGACGTCCCAATAATGGATGACCAAAGCATCAGTATTTATCCTGGGCACAATACTCTGTTCGTCGGAACAATGAACGAGGATGAGTCAACTCAAGCGCTCTCCGACAAAGTCCTCGATCGAGGAAATGCTATACGATTTAAGGAGCCACATGAATTCACCGACCGTGTCGAAGACTACAAAGCGAAGCCCTCCAATGAGTTTCTTTCATTCGACACCTGGCAGGGATGGTTCAAACAAAATCTACCGGAAGAAAAGAGAGACCGACTGGTCTCCAATGTCAGGCAATTAAATGGACTTCTCTCCGATCTCGGTCGACCTTTCGGTCACCGGATATACCATGCGACCGCAGCCTATGCCGCCAATCACCCCGATGCTCATGAGATTGGGTCAGAAGATCGCGCTCTCGTTGAGATGATGCAAATGCGTATCCTTCCAAAATTGCGCGGCATTGAACTTCAGACGCGAGAGGATAGAGCTGTCAGAAAAATCGCTGAGTTCGTCCGCGATACCTTGGATGATCAGAGTTTAGGCCAGGCAATTCAGGATTCTATAGGTGAGGATCAAATGTTCACCTGGAAAGGTTGATCGTGTCAGCTCCCAAAGTATTTGTGCTGCCCACTCCATGGGCACTTTTCGATCCTGAGGCGGATAAGGCTGGATATGGCCGACTGCCGCTCAAACCTGACGTACCCGTAAGTGTCTCTGCTGGGCGACCCATATATTTGGCTGCTGCTGTCAACCTAAGCATCCGGATTTCTGGATACAAGATGGCAGTCCATCGGATCGGTGGCTACTACCGCTTAGGAGATGACGAATACGCCCTATACCTGCTCAGCGTCGGTGTCCGGGCGAGTGAGGATAACCTTGAGATCGAAGCTAATGGGGAATGGATTGGCACGATCTCCGTAGATGGCTACATACCACGACCCGCATTCTCCGCTGGGCAGTATAATTCGGAAGTTCCGGAGGGTAGGGCAGAAACCTTAGACCGTTTTCTGCTCTCCCTAGTCGATTTGATTCAAATGACTTTCGATCCACAATACGAGACCCACCAGATAATGTGGGATCGACTCCAGATAGCTTGGACAGACCAAGACGCTGAAAGTACAACACCACCCATGTCGCTGATTGTACGACATGCCGAAAAGTATGGATCCCTCGTTCGCGATTTAGTGGAGAGGCCTCGCCATTTGCTGCGGCGTCAACGAGAGCTGACGCCGATCGACAGAGTGCAGCAGCTAGATGTATCTTGTATCCGTTGGCTTAGCCGACAGTCCGGACATACAGTCTACGAGCGCGCCGGCCCAAAGCAGAAAATTATGGCCGTTCAACGCCATGAATCTCTCGACACGCTCGAAAATCGGGTCCTCAGGGACTTCTCGCTGAGGACTAGCCGCGAGGCGACGAGATATTCAAATAATCACTATCGGTTGAAGACATCAAACCGTTGGAATCTCGTACACCAGTATGGTCGACGGTGTCACAGATCAATCCGCGAGTTAACCGAGAGAGGGGTCGCAGAAGCTCACGCACCTGTAGTTCCTAATTTCGTACTGCTTCAGGACGTCAGATATCGTCACTTATGGCGGGCGTACTTGGAGATTATTCGACGACAAGACGAGGAGGATGAATGCTGGCGCTGGCAACACAACCTTTGGCAAGACTTCTGCCGTTTCCTAACCCACCTCTCTCTTCGCCAATCTGAGGAATTTTCGCGCATCGCTGAAGCTCCGCTCCGGGTTAGCATGGAACAGGTTCGTGGAGTGTGGGGTCAAATCAGCTCTCAATCAGGAACTTGGCTAATTTCTGACGGAGTTGATGAGACGTATGTCGTCTCTCTTATATGGTCCACAGATATTAAGCATCCGAAGACAGAGCATTGGATGACTGGGCTCGGTTGTGACACCTATCTCTATGTCCAGAGGCTATCGGATAATGCAGACGGTTTTATAAGTATTTGGGGATATCACGGATTTTCATCTAAGCCTGAGTTACTGGAGGACTTGGCTGCGTCATGTGATCGCGCTTTAAAACGTGTACAGGACAATGAGAAACTCCAGAGAGATATGGATTTGCACCTCCGGGGCATTATTCTGGTCTCTAATGCCTTCCACGACACCACACGCCATGGCGTATTGCCGGAACGCTCACTCAAAAAACTACATGGCGGCGACGCAGTATCTGTCGATAGGGTCGGTGCAAAAAGGTCAGATATTGATAGCGCTATAAATCGCCTGAGCGAGTCAATTGCGTGGCATGTAACTAAGCTATTTGGGGGGCGATAGGGCGGTGCTACAGAAAATTTCAGTTGGTATCGATTTAAATGGTTTGCAGGATATCGCTGCATTTGACGCCGACCCTGACACGATAGTCGGTGGGACGATTCCCTCTGTCGTCATCGCAAGCGTCAAGATCAATGGAGATATTGAAATTGTCGCAGGTGCTGAGGCAACTCACGCCATTGCGGGGCGGGGATGGGACTGGCCTGATCTCTCTAAACACACCCGCATTCCGCTCGTTGAAATATTACAGCGGCTACAGGACCAGAGTTCGATAAAAATTGGCGAACTCGAAATATCTCCAGAGAGGATGTTTGCCTCTGCCGTTTCAGCGTTAACCAAGACGAGGGAGAGCATTGAAGGCGAGTTGAATATTGTCGCCGCCATCCCCGATGATGGGCGCTTTGATGAAGATGCGCAACAACAGGTCCTCAATGCCAGCAGAATTGAAGGATTAAACGTCCAACTCCTGTGGCGCTCCGTTGCTGCGGTGTTGGGATTAGCAGGCGAGCTTAAGCCTTTCTTGAGCAAACTAGCTGGGAGAGAAGTCGCTGTTATTAGTTGCCTAGAAGACGGCATATCCGTCAGCCGTCTTGTAATTGATGTTGATGCAAAAAATTCTGAAGAAGATTATTTGGTTCCGAAAAGACGGCAACCTGGGCGGTTTTTTCCATTTGACCGGGCGATAACTACCCTGGCGCAATTAGCCTCAGAACGAATTGCTGAGGAAATTTCGATAAAACCGTCGCAGATTGTCTGGGGTGACGGTCTTCCCCTTCGGTGGCTCCTCGGATTGCCAGATGAGGAAGCAATCTTTCAATCAGAGACAGGTTGGCGGCGTTACGCTGGAAACACCCCTGCCTGGTTTGACGGTTTGTCCATCTCGGAGAACCTGATAAGTGACATTGATAACTTCATCGAAGGCGTCGAATTCACTATTATCGAAGGGCCAGCTGTAGCCACCTCGATAGCCGGTGAGTCTCTAAATTTGATGTTCCATATCCGTAGCGCCCTGAATAGGGCGAGAGAGCTGGCCGGAAAAAAGGAGCGCCAAACTCTAGCATTTCGTGGGTTGAGTACAAATCTGGCATCCCTTGGATGTGTCGAGTTTGGCGATCGCCAGTTAGCAGAAAAAGTCACGTACCTTGACCACTTGCCACAACTGCGTCTAGCCGTCAGCAGAGATAACAAGGCGGTATTTGTACCTCTCATTCCTGAAGGTGAGAGCTGCGAGGGGGGCAATGAATACGATAAGCAAGTCGATCTTGGCTTCTCAATTGCGAGTGGGACTAAACTTGCAGAATTCTATCTTCTGCGTGAGGGCGCGTTCGCTCCCCGTCATGCAGAAGAGCTGCTCAGTCGACCTTCAACAACGTCAATTCCTATTCGCATGAGAGTTCAGCAGACGCCGGCTCAAGGCCGCGCGAAGCTCACAATCGAAGGACTATCACCTGATCACCGCATCCCTCCGATTTCAGTTAAGTGGGAGCGGATGGACATTCTTAAGGATCAGACTGAAGAGGATTTAATCGCGCTTCTTGAGAAGGAGGCTATATTTGCTCCTCCCATTCAACCCCACCCCTGTCATTCTTTCCTCTGGGTATATAAGCGTAGATCTCGAGATCTCCTAGATTTCTCCCTCGCCGATCGCGTTTTATATCTTAGTGAGAAGATTGATCGCAATGAGGCAATTCAAAACGTTGAAATAGCAGAAACACGTAAATTACTGTCTCGTTTTCAGGCACCATCCGCGTTGACACGAGGCTGGGGTAGTGAAAAACATCCAGATACAACTCGCTCTCGGCCGATTTCATCAGATGGCGAGATGCCTGATGCGTCTGAGGGCTTAGATGGAGGTGTGCTTGAAGCGTTCGATAATGTTTTGAATTATCTGAGTAACCGCATTACTCAAACTGATCTGCCAACATCTGATCGAAATCAAATAGTGACGTTTTGCACTTGGGCTTTCACTCGAAGCCCCATTGAGGTTCGTGACCACCTCAGGGTTGCTGCGGAGAGAGGCGAGGTCAAAACGACAATCAACGATTTCAATGCAATGGGGCGTTCATTCTCCAGTAAAGATGAGATTACTGCCTTATTTTCTTTACTTGATAAACATGCGGGTCATCAGGAACGGCTAAAATTGTATCATGCAAATGGGCTGTTTTATGTACTTTCGCTTCGGGAGGATGCACCCAGATACTTGATGCCTGAGCAGGCCCGAGTGTTCGTCAAACTATCCTTGGCGACACTAGAGCAGGAGATATCAGCTCAAAATTATAAAGCCATGATGCGCACATGCATTAGGGCGATTGGTGGCCTCATAAGGTATCGGGCAGTAGACCCCAGCTTTCTATCAGCGGACGGTTTCCTCGGCGGGAGAGCAAACGAAACGCTTGAGAAAATCGTCGGTCATGCCTCTGGATTCCCGGCCCGTAAGGGGGTCGGGCAGTTAGCTAAAGATGTTTTGACTGTCCTCAGAGAGCAGGGTGTGCCGCACTCAATTCTCACTTGGGATGGTGACGATGATGAGATTGATGAAATTGATAACGGTGGATAGGTAGTACTACGCATCCACTTTGGTCGTTTATTAAAGATTTGGCCGCATATATGACACGATAATCTCTTAGCGCACTGATTATGATAATATCCTCGTTTAATCATATCCGCGTGCCAGAGAGCGAGTCCTTCCTCTGCTGCCACTAATAATCCTGCTAGTTCAATGGCTTAAATGGGGTCTCCTTTGGCTAGGGATATCCCCACAGCATAGTGTATGTTAATAATTGAATAATAAGAGCTTAGTAGAAAAGCGCTATTGAGGTGGGGGGATCGACATACAGTGAAAGGTCATTTTTTTTCAGTTGAATCAGAAATTGATGAGGCCATTGCTCTGAATCCTGATCTCTTGAATGGTGATGGGGAGCAAAGAAAACTACGTTGGTTGTTCCTTGGAAGAAGGTTCCCTATTCGCCATGCGAATTCTGGTGGACGTCGGGCGTGGGAAGCAGACAGTGTATTTATCGATGAGAATTTTATTCTAACTATCGTCGAGGCAAAATTGAATGATAACTCCGAGATTGAGCGCACCGTCAATGGACAAATACTGGATTATCTAGGCTCCATTCTCCATAACAACCCGGTCAAAGATTTAAAGAGCTATTTTTATGGTACTTGTCAGGCACGAAATTTAATTCCATTCGAATGTCTTAATTCTGTATTTCCAGATTACGATGAGGATGAAATATGGAAACGAGTGGCCGCTGCAATTGAGTTAGCCAACGTGCGCATGATCTTGGCATCAGATGGAATTCCAGAGAACACGCATCGAACATTGTATGTCCTGAATGCTCAATTGAAATCAGTTCAGATTGAGTTATTGAAATTGTGGCGTGACAGCAACGGCGTTGTAAAAAGTTCCCTTTTAGGAGCGCCGAATACAGAGGCTGGTATTTCTAAAGAAGAAAGGCTTTCACGGCGAAAAAACTTTCTTCCCCTTCCACTGATGAAAGTAGAATCTAGCCAGATCAGAATGCGAAGAGATTATTATCCAAACGAAAATAGACTCAAATGGATTGAGCCTTTACCTGAGTTTTTATTTTTGACTGGTGAAGTTACAGCATCAACGAAGTATGCACATCAGGTCGATCCGGCTCGGGTGTCGAGCATGTGTCCAGTGATGCCAAATTTTGATCTATTACGAAAAACGGGTAATCCATACCCACCAACTCCAGATCGAACTGTTCGACCTCTAGGGCAAGTATATTCAGAGTTGGTTCGAATTGCTTACGCAACTTGGGCTCGAATAATCCAAGATTCTGAACTGGAGCTCATAACCCGCTCTTCAATCGTTTGTGAGATCGTAGAAAGCTCTGAAATTAATCTCACAAAGCTTACTGTGCAAGTTCTCAAAAATCACCGAAAAACGGTGATTGACTCTTTGCTTGATTGCTCAAATTTTGGCCTCGTAACGGCTTTGAAACGTGGACAGGCAACCTATCGATTTTCAATTGGTGGCCCAAATTGGACACCATCATGATCGTTAATGTGATCGAATTGACCGATTGTATTATCTTTTAGGCCAACTCCGAACAGGAGAATGCCTAATACCCGCGAGATGTTTTTGTGATGATTGTGTCTAACACCCGTAGTGGGATAGCCACCAAATAGTACAGAGGTATCATCAGATAGAACGGGGCAATAAAAACACCTGCCACTATATCAACCAATTTGTCCGCTGTTGGTTCAAGGATACTGTATCTGAAATACATGCCAACATCGCTGTATTTGAATCGATACCACAATGTCTCAGGTGGCGGCGGAGACAGAGCCGAACGATCCACCCTACTAATGCAGGGATAGTTAAGTAAATCATCATCGTCATCCATTGGAGACGTTGGCGGCGTTGGAATAGCGCAAAGGTGCTCGGGGACTGTTTCCTCATCGTCTAGTCCGCACACGCGACGAACCTTTATATCGTACTTTTTTGCTTTTTCTTTTAACGAACCTGGCGACCAATCCCACCAGCGACTTTCCCGCTTGGTTTCATCTTCGAACAAGAATGCGCGAAATGGACGAAGCTTTCTCATGTGCCCTCTTGCCTCAGCGTTAGAAATGAGCGGAGCAGGATCCGCTAAAAACAGTGTAGATGTTGTGCGGCAAAGATCAGCTTTTTAGTTAGTGTCCGAAAAGAGAGGTGCCTCTAAGGCTAATCTGACCACGTTTTGGTTGCATGGGTTTTTCTGACAGGCGATCAAGGTATGCTTTCGCAGATATGCGTTCTGCTCCTGGTATGACCAGTTGATCGCCATCAGTGGGCAATGACCGCCGCTTGGGTTTAACGATCTTTTCGGCACCTGGAATAACATATTGCTCGCCGATGCTTGTGCGTTCTATTGCGGGTCTCATCTCTGTCTCCTGTCTCAACCGAGCTACATTGTGCGCGATCGGTTTTGCCACGTGTTGTGGGGGCGGCCCTTTTGCACGCCTAGTGCACGAAGAAAATAACACACTTTCCCGCTTAAGTATGCTGCACGTGTTCTTGCATCAAGAGTTGGGCTGATGCCCATGCCAACCTGCCAGCCCCGGCAAGGTGGCTTCCCAAAAGGGAGATGCGGCCAAGGACGGCAACCAAGGGGTCCAAGAGCCGATCAAAGCGTCAGCCCTCCTCGGAACCAACCGAAGGAGGGTTTTATTATGATTACACGCAGACAGCTCGTCGTCGGGGCATCGGCCACGGCAGCTACCGCACTCATTGCCGGGTACACGTCGCAGATCACTGCGAACGGGTATCCAATACTCAATCATCCCGTGGACTATGAGCGTACCGGAATAACCTTCGGTAGCCTCACACGATCATACGCATGCAGCCTTACATCAGATCATATTCTAGACTTAAGTCGCTGACAGGCAGATAGTCCGGATTCACTGCGATCTCGATTTCTCGGCCCCCATCAGCGCACACATAGGATGTTAATACGAGATTTTCACCAAAGTATACGAAGCGTTGAAAATGGATCTCATATTTTGGATCTTCCGAGCTTCTAACGACCAGCCATAAGGCGTATTTGGCCAGATAATTCCGGGCGACGCCCTCCAGAACCTCTAGGACATCCAGATGAATGCGAACCGTTGCAGATAGTTCTGTGATGATGGGGGCGGGGTCGGGGGATGGAAGATAGTGTGCAGACATAACTGTTGGCTCCCTTGTTGGGTTTGAACAAGTTCGCCATCTGTATGACTGTGTCTGCAGCCAAGAATGATTAGATGCGGCAGTGTCTTACGAAACACCAAAATATTCAAACTTCTGAAGTAGCTAGCATGTGAATAGGTGGGGGCACCTAAGTGTCTTAAGCGTTGAGGTTTCACGCATGCATCTGCTGCAATTTTAAGACTGCAATACCCCAACGATTGGCTATCAAACTGAGTGTAAAAGAACGATTAGGCACTGAGTTAATTAGGTCACAAATAACCGTTTATGACTGCGCTTTATACATAATGAGTTATTGAGATTGTTAGCACAATCACTTGCTAGAAACTTCACCCATAATGGGTCACTGGTCAATCCGTACCCCTGATCAAATTATTGAGATCGAACGATCCTTGGTAACCGAACGTTATGTCAACTTGTGCATCGGCAATGCTATCGGCTTGGGAGTCTCCCTGAAATTGGACAATGAGAGAATTGCGAGAGTATTGCCGAAACTGGTTGCAAGCCACATAGAGACAGCCATTCGGGCCAAAAGACCGTCACTGCTGGGGCACAATGGGGCATAAAACGCGAATTGAACCACCGAATAAAAAATCGCTTCGATGAACTGGGCATAGAGATTCCCTTCCCCCAACAGATCATTACCTTCGGCGAAGACAAACAGGGCAAGGCTGTCGCGGGTCGTATCGTGGTGGAAGACGAACAGGCATCTGGCCAACTTTCCAGCAAACCGGCGACAAAAAGGAATGCAAGAGCCACACAAGACAAGGGTGATGCACCTGATGGTAGCAGCGACAGCGACGGTGAATAACAAGACGAAAGGCCCCATCCGAAGATGAAACATTTCTTATTGCAACGGACCAGAAAACCGTCTTTAAAGCTTCTAGCCTCTTGAGCGATATGCGCGCCGATAAGCTACTGGCGCAGGTGACCGGAACGGTCAGAAGGTGTGGCTACGGATCATACAGGCAATAGACGAACTGCAATCTGAGGAGCGGCCTCAAGGGGCTATGCAGCAATAGATGCGACTATGTAGCGTGCGCAATGAAACAGCATATAACAAAAGTTATTGCCCTATTTTATGATCCTCTTTCACTGTTAATTTTATTTCAAAAAATAATCAGGAGTGGCCAAATATGTTTTCTTTTTCAAAGTTGAAATTATTTTTTTTCTTTGGTTTTTTATTTGTTTGTTGGGCAGAGGCGAAGGCACAAGACACATTACTTGACCATGTTAGGTCACGTGTTGGAACTTGGGGGCATCCGATAGGGAGCTTAACAGCGTGGACAAGGTGCGATTTTTCTAATGTCTATAACCACCATCTAATCTTACGTGACCTAAAGTTAGATGCAGATCTTGGGAGTGAAAAAACCTTGAAAAGGCTTGAGGCTGGAATAGATTTTTTTAATCAGGTCGCAAGAGTTAACGATTTTTACAGTGAATCACTTGATCTGCGGATTCACCCTACTGTTCAATTTCCATCACGATTTTATAATGCAAACGGTCGGGTCGTATTTCGCAAAGGGGAATACGAAACAACTAAGAACTTTGAACAACGTTACAAAGATTATGAGAGTAAAGTCCGCACTCAAAACGTTTACTATATTCTGGCTCGCCATGTAATTGGCGGAAAAAGTATGATTCCAAGGCTTAATCAAGAAATGTTTGTTAAGTATAATGCGGATGGAGAGTATTTTAATATTGATGACATATCTTCTTTTGAAAGACGTGAATGGCAGAGTGACGTTTGGTGGGATTCAAATAACATTCGCCAAGAAAAAACTGAAGAATTCAATGTCGGTGTAAGCACTTGGGAATCCCGATTTCCCCACACAAAGGAAGAATACATAAAAATTGCTGAATCTGTTCGAGCTTATGTATCACGAGACAGGGCACCAAGCGTGCACAGCTACATAGTAATAGTAGTCGAAGCGCAGCAGCAGGTATTCAAATTTGAAAATGAAAAGGAAAGAGAAGCCGTTTTAGTCCCGATTTCCTTAGAAATGAGAGATATATGCACCAACGAAGTTCTGGTTCATATCGTTTTTAGTTCTGAGTGAACCTTAACCGTCAGAAGGTCGCCTGTAATCTTCTAGTCGCTGGGTAAAGAGCAGCTGTGGCAAGTTACCCAGTTCACCGCGCGCTAGTCCGCCGCGGTCAAGCGGCAAACGGCATTGTCACATTAACCGGCTGGTGTTGGTATAGTTCCACCAAGTAGCATCGTGAGATGCATAATACTTCCTTCAAGCGCCACCGTTTCCCACCATCTGTTATCCGCCATGCCCTTTGGCTCTATGCGCGGTTCACATTGAGTTATCGTGATATTGAGGGTCTATTCGCTGAACGTGGGCTTGATGTTTCCTATGAAACACCAGTAGATATTTCAGATGCTAAATAAGTGAATTTATCGGACATAACCAATCCAGCTAAGGCCATCGCTGATATAAGCTAGACTGCTTAAAAGGCAGCCAGGATTAACGGCCTAGCCGTTCTAGCTTGTTGGATGCACGCAGATAGAACAAAAAATATGGCTCCACGATATCAAGAACGTTTTCATTCCATTCAATAATTGGAACACGTGGAGAAAGTGTTTTTGACAGACTCTCTACTTGGCCCAGTGCCTGGGAGATGCTTGATCCAACGGGGATCTCATTAGGGCAAACTTCAGCAACTCTTTTGATTATTTCATCGTATGAGAAGCTTAATTGAGCAGGGCCATGACACAGAGAGAGTAGAATGCATCGGTATACGTCTCCAGTAGAGCCATCATGAAATTCAAATTGTTTGCGTTCTGTGCCCCTCTCTTTTGGACCTGAGTGTAGCCCCTTCACTACAGAGGAATAATCGGACTGACCTGATGTCCTTTCAAGAGCTTGAGCTATATGGGTGTCATTTACGTCGATACGCACATGTGTCGGTTGTTTTTCTCTAATTCCAAGCTCAAGGCAAAGGTTAAGGCAAAGGGATTGCATCAATTGCGGGGTACCAAATGCTTCCTCAGCTAATTGATCAATCACATTGTTTGCGAGATCAATGTTCAGCTCTTGAAACCCCTTTTGAGCAATGATTTTCAAATCTGCTGGATCCCAATGCTCAATAATTACAGATCCAACGCGTCCGCTAAGTTCAGGATTGCTTCGGACGACATCATCTGACCGGTGAGGGACCGAGGCTGCACAAATACGGACGCCTTGTTCGGAAATCGCCTTGATCTGGCGACCGACTTCTACTTGGATATCCCTGGGAATGTAATGGAAGTCATCGATAAGTACGATGTAGTCACTGCCACCAATTTCCCTGATGACCTGATTGTAAGGGTCTCTTCGTGAAACTTCTGTTGTTGAACTGGAGCGGTCAATGTGCCCTTTTACATGAGCCTCGCCCTTTGCCTTCACTATATAAGCTAATCCTCCTTCAGCACCAGCTTTCGCTCCGATTTCAGCCCCAGTTGCAGTTGCAGTTGAGTGAGTAGTTGAGTCAGGAGTCCCCATCCACATCAGGACCTGGTTCCAAAGGTCTTCAGGGGAGTAAATTGCAGCACCTGTAGTGTCGATCAGTAAATCAGAATCAATGGTTTTGTGTATTAGGACTGATTTTCCAGATTTTGATGGCCCAGAAATGGAGATGATCAGTTTCGGGACACTTAGATTATCAGCGAGTCTTTGCTCAAGGCGCAAACTTGAACGGTCAACATAAGTTATGGTTGGAACATCACTTGGCGTAAAAACCTCATGCACACTTGTCATAAATTAGAGCCTCATATCTAGAAGATAATTACTGATAATTTGATTTATCGAATTTAAAGATATTGGCGCACACCTCACAACTATTAATTGCTCAAATATACCTTCCGCTTGTTTCCTCTATGTTTCCAGGGACAAAAAATGGTTTAGCCTGATAAGGGCTAAGCCATTGTTTTAATTGGGGATGGGGGCCAGATTTGAACTAACGGCCTTCAGGTTATGAGCCTGAAGCAACCACCATATAGGTAAAGAAAAGCCCCTACATCGATTGATGTAAGGGCTTTTGTTGAAGTGGATAATGCTCTCAATACTCACATGCCAGCATAACAGTCAGCACGCGTGTCGTGACGGCTGGGTCTGATGGATCAGTCGATCCGTACGTCATAGATTCATCGTAGTAATCGATTTTCCAAAACAGCTTGTGATCATTATAAAAAATAACGCCAAAATCGCGCTCTTCGTATGGATCGTTGTCCGCTGTGAACTCAGCACAATTGGCGACTTTGTTCATGATCTCTTTGACTGCGGCTTCACCAAGAGAGGTGACGCCACGAGTTACAATCACTTTACCGCCAATGAAGGTTTGGCGGAATTGGTCATTGATCTGACTGATTGTCGGCTTATGGGTATTGGTCGTGTCTTCTCTAGTGGCAGAGGTGAGTAGCTGTGTTTCTTGATTGGGCATGATTGATTTCCTTATGGTTGGAAGAATGAAAAGGGGATTGCCACCGGCAATGAAGGTTTCTTCACCGGAGCGGTTGGGCGGTTATTAAGGAGTGGGAAAAGCAGGGCATTTGGCCCTACGGCGCTGCTAAGATTTAGCAGGCTTAATCGCGTTGGTTTTTGTTGGTTGTGGCGTTGATCTGATCGGAACGATGCCAGTCAATGAATGAGTCCTGCCGCCGCCAGCTTTTCTTACAAAATGCTCAACGGCAGATCATTCGGGACTAGAGTCTCGGTAGAACTTTGGATGGTATTTTTTTGTTGGGATAGTTTGGGGGGCGAGCAGCGAACCAGAACGGTCGCTGCATGGTGGCTGAAGCCACTTAAAGCATGTTGACCAACTTACGTTGAGCGGCTGTGTCGCCCTCAATATATCGTTGGGTCATTTCAATGGATCTATGACCAGCGAGTTGTTGAACATCCCGAAGTGAACCGCCGGATTTAGCAACCAGGCGAGCTGCCATGGTAACGAAGGTTCGACGACCACTGTGAGATGAACACCCCTCTAGGCCAAGTTCACTAAACAACTGGTAGAACCAGTTGACGATGCTATTGGGCTTCATGCCAACAATTGAGTCCGTAGCGGCGGTGAGGTGATCACCGGTTGAACGCTCGGACCGAATGACGGCGCCTGTTATGGAACCGTATTTCTGTACCGTTTCCCGATACAGGGCCTTAATGGCTTTGTTTAATTCTGGATTCATTGGAATTCGACGACCGTGGCCTTTTTTGGCTATTTGGTTACGAAGTTCAATTGTATCGGAAACTCGGCCATTGGCATCCAGTACCATTGGCCAAGTCAGTTGGGCGATTTCACCAGCACGCATGCCAGCTTTTACGCTTAATAGTATTATGGTGAGATCCCTCTCGGGATATCGATTGTCTGCGACAAGTTCAAGCATTCGTCGCAGATCATTTGTAGATAGGATTTTTGCTTGTTTGCAAAGCACTGAAACCTCCTTTTATTAATGATTTCAATGCTTTATGATAACATATATTCCTATTTTTGTCATGTACTAATTTGAGCGTAGTGGCAAGGCTAACAACTAAAAGTATATATTTAATCGTGTTGTGGGCTGTAAAATCGGACAATGGCAGAACCTATTTTATTGTGTTTAATTGATATGGCATCATCGCAACTTAGCCGTTCCGCCTTCCGGTTAAGTCCGCCCTCGAGATGATCCGCCTCGACGTTAAAAGCGGCAAGGGAGCTTTGATCGTATCGTTCAGGATCTGGTAGCTCATCCCAGAAATGTGATGCCCCAATAGCGAGGCCGCCGCCCATGGCCGCCGATGCCGCTGCCAAGCCATGGCGTTGCCAAAACAGATCAGCCCCTGGCTCACCGAAGTTGTGTATGGTCGTAAGCGCCACATCAACGGGATTAGCTTTTATCAATGCGGCCCACCGATCAAGGCAGCTTTGACGTAACTTTGCAAAGCGCTGATCGCCATAGGACACCTTCTTTTTGCCATCACTGATATTGCGAATGTATCGGGTACGGGCCGTGGGGCCGACCATGGGTTCAGCTAGGCCGAAGGCATCATAACAAGAGGCAAGCAATGCTTTGCTGCCATTGGCTAACGTGACGATGCGGTGCTTAGTATCATAATCATCGGCATAACAGACGATGGGACGGATGGAGCCATTGGACTCATTGTTCGTGGGAAAGACTTTTCGGCCTATGCCTGCAACACCATCAGCATTGAACGCCACGCATAACTGATCCCCCCAGTCCTGAGAGCCACGGCCAACACTATCAATGCCAGTAACCAAAAGTGCCCCAGGACTTACTTTATCAAGTAGACCCGCAGCCTTACGGCAGACACCACCAGTGTGACCACGTTCTATAATCGACTGACGGTCACTATATGAGTGATGACCGACATATGTTGTCGAAAAGAAGTGCCCCCCTGGGAAGACGACGGCATCAATTGGATGCCATTCTTTACGGCGAATGATGGCGCTGATTACCAGCTTCATGAGCTGATAGCGGCGCTGGTTTATGGTGCTTCGTTGTGCACGATCACCAAGCACACAGACGGTTACAATTCGAGGCAGTCGTGCGTGGCTGCCATCAAAACTGCTGCCGTAAACGCCGTATTTAGCGGCTGATGTATGGTCAATGATATTCATGCGAAATTATCGCATGGCATGATCATAGGATCAAAATATATCTTATTTTCAATAACTTAGTGTATAAATCGCTTTTTACACTGAGTTATCGTCGTTTACGCTAGAGCCGTGTGCGCCCGCTAACCGCTCTAAAGCGGATATATTTGAAGGGCGTTAATCACTTCCGCAATTAGCCAATAGCGGGCATCTATCTCAATGAGAAAATAGCGGCTTCAAAAAAAGTTATGAACCTGAGGTACAGTTAAGTATAAGGTTCTCGTTTGTGTTTTGCCTCGTCGGAGGCGACATAAAGCTCGCCCCCGGCTCACACCAATTTTTCCTGACCCCCTTTCAGAAGGGGCGATCATCAATTCTTTGATATAGGTTTTCAATGCATCTCAGAAATTGGCAACAAAAAATCATCGATAACTTTCCGTCGATCATAAGCCAATATCGCAAATTTATCCTGAAAGCGCCAACTGGTGCAGGCAAGACCGTGCTCGCGAGCGAGATCGTAGAACGGTTCTATAAGGACAAGAAGATTGTCGTGCTATGCCACCGGCTTGTGTTGTTAGAGCAACTCGAAGAGGCTCTTAGCCGGAAGCACACTGTTCGCAAATTGGTACCTTCCGACACGGGGCATGCTTTTGAGGGTTACGATATTTTGCTCTCGACCAATATGCGGGCCAAGGAGATGTTGGCGGACGCCATACCGAAGGCCGACCTCATCATTGTGGACGAGGCGCACCGCGTATCGCCCAATGGAACAGCCTATAAACGGATCATCGATAATTTCAACGAGAACGGCAAATCCCAGGCACACTTCATAGGACTGACGGCTTCGCCTGAGCGAATTACAGACGATCAGCGTGACCAGCTTAATCTTGCCTTCGACACCATTATCGATTGCGCAAATATTGAGGACTTAATTGAAGAGGGCGTTTTGGTGCAGCCGGTCTACCGGCCGCATTTTGTGCATGACCTGGACCTGGACAGCATCGATATCAGTTCGGGTGATTTTCCGGTTAGCAAGCTGTCCCCCGCAATCATTAAATCGTCGATGATCGACTATGCGACATGGTCTTATAACGAAGAGCGTTTAAAGGTTTCAGGGAAACCTATATCGGCCTGGTTCTGCGCCGATATCAGCGTTGCGGAAGCAACGTTACACAAAATCCAGCAATTCGGCATCAAGGCCGCGATCATCACCGCCGGGACGTCTATCAAGGAACGAATGAAGCTTTTGGCGCGCCACGAAAATGGCGACATTGAGGCCGTGGTATCGGTGGGGGTTCTAGCCGAGGGTTGGGACAATCCCCATTGCAACATCATCGTCCATCTTCGTCCTACCTTGTCGAAGGTGCTGTGGGGGCAGTCAGTGGGCCGTGGTCTACGCTCGGCACCAGGCAAGGAGAAATGCATTGTCATCGATGTTAGCTCCAACTGGAGCACATTCGGTCCGGTGGAAAAATTAGAATGGAGACTTTGGAGCACGCGGCGGTCCCACATGAAGTACATGAACCGGTTCAATTGGATCGGTCGACAGCAAGACGGCGAGGAAGTCAGCGATACCTATTTGCTGTGTAAAAATGAATTGGCGAATAATATGCGCTGCTCTCACATTTATAAGAAAAATGCCTATGAGAACGACACCTGTCCTGTCTGTGGCACTTATGCTGCAAACGATATCTACAAGGAGCAGAAACTCGATAGTTCGCTGAACGAAGGTGACCTGCATCGGCTGTTCTTTGATCGGGCGCCAAAGGTTTATGGTGAGATGAACCTGTCTGTTTGGGAAAGCCTTGGGGGTACGGCGTTGAAGTCAGCAACCGATGAGGAGAAGGTGTTTCTCGCTTTCTGTATGGCTTTCGCGGAGGTTTCCGGCGAGGAGACAAAATCAGAATCTGATTATTGGGACGCAGCCTTGGCAGCAGAAGCGCACATCCGAACCTATCTGGTGAAAAATAAATTCTGGATTAAAAAACAGGAAGATTTTGACCTCGCGCTCATCGCAGATGGCATGCTCGCCGGCAAACAGATCAGGACCTTACAGGCCCATTATGGAATTTCACTTTGCGGCATTGCATTCCAAACGCACACGCCTGCAGAAAATGAACGCAAATACCAAAAGGCAATCAAAATTACTGAAAGGTTCGCCATGCTTGGCTGCTCTTCACATGACAGCCTTCCCTATTTCAACGCCGCCGATCATTTGACTGTATGATAGATGGCAACGGAGGGTATGCCGCCATCATGAGCGACATAAATCAACAGGGCCCGCTTTGGGTTATTTGCAGACGTTCTTGACCGGTCAAAATATGGGCAGCTTTGCACCCTCAAACGGAAGTTTCAGTGAACAGTATTTCACACTGAGTTATCGTCGTTTTGGCCGCACCTTGTATGTCCGCTAACTTCTCTAATGCGAATATATTTCAAGGACGTTAATCACTTCCGCTAATAGCCATAAAAAGATAAATCCTAACGCCAGATTTACTTCAGGAATTGCCACTTTCCAAAGAGTTTATCTAAGAATTCAAGAGCGTTTTTTGCTAGGTCATTCAGGGTTGAAAACTCAATATCTGATGGATCTAGCAAATACGGCTTGGTCGATTCTCAACCGTTTAGGGTTCACGTCACGTCATCGGTAATAGGGTAAGCACCGAATTAATTCATTTCGATTGCAAGGCGATCTTAATCTATTGTGGCGGGATGTATTCCGTAAAGGATCTCTCCAACCTTGTATTTAGCTGGTCCAATCCCCACCGTCGATCAGCATAGAATTCCAGAGCCTTCCGCGTTTCGATACATAGTGTTTCGTTCCTGAACCCATATTCTCGGCGGACTGCCTTTATCTGATTTTCCGTCAAACCTGCTTTCGGCACGAGGTGAATCCTTACGATAGTTTCCCAATCGAAATCTCGTGGTAGTTCGGCCTCAAGCGCTCGCGTTTTGAAACTACTTCCATCTCCAATCCTGACCGGAACATAGTCTCGATACTCATCATGCTTAAAACTTAAGGCGCGCACATGGATGCGTTCTCCATCAGAAGCGAAACGTGTCGGCGCGATCCATTGGTCATTATCCTTGCCGGTCGTCATTGAAGTGTATTGTATTTGAATCTCCCGATTTTCTGTCATAGCGCGATAGAGCTTGGACATAATCGCTGGATCTGACAGCCGGTTTAGCTTTGGGAGTACGTCGAACCTGTCAGGGCCACTGTCAGAAATGACCCGTGTCCAATCCTGATGCAGGGTGTCCAGGAACAAGCTCTGATATCGAGGTGCTGCGAGATAGGTCTTGAGGGCCGAATCATAGACGGGTGGGGTCTCTATGGCGCGTGCCAGATAGGCTTTAAAATCTAGAGCGGCCTGTGCCGTTGAAACGCCAAAGCGGTCGGTCAGGTCGCGCCGATTAGCCATGCCACGCCAGACAAAGCATTGGTCCAGATAAGACAGTCGCTCACGCTGGGCATGCTTTAGATCATCAAAAGTCATGAAGAGAATCTAGTTGACTCCACTGTCGATGTACATATAAAAATTATACATATAAAAATTATACGGAAAAAGCAATGCTAATTCTTCATACCAGCGACTGGCACCTCGGCCGCCAATTTCATGGCCAGTCTCTGGAAGTAGACCACTCTGTCGTCCTTGATCAGGTGTATGAGGCTCTGATCAAGCACACACCGGATGTGCTTATCATAGCGGGTGACATTTACGATCGGGCCTCCCCGCCTGCCAGTGCCGTTCGCCAGTTCAACGAATTCATCAAGCGGGTCGCTTTCAATACCAGCGCCGCGATTGTCATGATCGCTGGCAATCACGATTCAGGCGACCGAATCGAATCCATGTCAATCATGACCGACCCAAAGCGCGCGCTCATCCGAGGTCCGCTCATCGCAGATGAACAGCCTCTTATTCTTGAAGATGCACACGGACCAGTTATCTTTTCCGCTCTTCCTTTCGGTTATGAGTTTGCCGCACGCGAATGTTTTGACACGGCCGAAATCGAGTCTCCCGCCGATGTCATCCGGGCACAAATCGCCGCGGCTAGGGCCTATGTGCCCAAAGATAGCCGGTGGGTAGTGGTAGCCCATGCCTTTGTTGCGGGGGCGAGCGCCAGCAATAGCGAGCGCAATTTGGGTCGCTCTGTCGGCGGCATTGAGACGGTTCCTGCTGATGTCTTCGACGGAGCCCATTATGTGGCTCTCGGCCATCTCCACAGGCCGCAAATCGTCGAGCAAGACCATATACGCTATTCCGGATCACCGCTGGCCTTTGGCTTTGATGAGTCTGACGCCCCAAAATCCATGTCCCTGATTGATCTGGCAAAAGATGGCTCAGTCGAAACGACCGAGTTGTCATTCATCCCAATGCGCCAAGTGCGGACATTGCGCGGTAAGCTCTCCGATCTTGTCGCCTCGGGTACTCCGTCCGAGGATTTTGTAAAAGTCGTTCTGACTGATGAAGGCCGCCTGATCGACCCAATAAAACAGGTTCGGGAACTCTACCCAAATGCAAGCGCCCTCTCCTATGAGCGAGATGAAACATCACATGATGCCGAGACCGTCGATGTTGTCAAAGCAACCCTGACCAACCCTGCCGATGTCATCGCCGAATTTCTAACCTATGTGCGCGGCGACACCCAAAGTGAAACCGAGGCCAAAATCATCGGGGCATCTTTGAAAAGCCTCACAGAAGCGGAGGGCTAGATATGCGCCCCATCAAACTCACAATGACGGCCTTCGGGCCCTATGCGGGCCGGGAGGTCGTTGATTTTCGGGGTGCGGTCGCATGCGGACTGTTCGGCATTTACGGCTCTACGGGGTCCGGTAAGTCCACCATATTCAGTGCTATGACCTTTGCCCTGTTTGGCGAAGCCTCCAACAGCGAACAGGACACGGACTCGTTGCGCTCACATCACGCGGCCGACAACATACTGACTGAAGTAGAGTTCATCTTTGAGGTGGGCTCATCACGTTATTTAATCCGGCGCACACCTGATCAAATGCGGCCAGCCCGACGCGGCGATGGCGAGACCAAGGACGCCCATAAAGCCTGGTTCTTCGATGTGAACGGCATTGACCTTGAAGACATCACTGCCACAAACTCCGGCAAGATCATTGCAGAGAAAAAAGTGAGTCACGTGAAGGATGCAGTACTGGAACGTCTCGGCTATGGCGCAGAACAATTCCGGCAAATTGTGTTGCTGCCCCAAGGCAAATTCGAGACGTTTCTGACTGCCAAAACCGATGAGCGCATGAAGATCTTACGCGATCTTTTTGATGTGTCCCTCTACCGCAAGCTGGCCCATGCGCTGAAGGAACAAGCCAAAGACGCTGAAGACGCCGTTGTGATTGACCGCCGCACCTGCGCCGGACGCCTCAATCAGGAAGGCTATGAGAGCCCAGATGCTCTGAAAGTGGGTATTGCTGAGGCTAAAGAAGAACAGGCCGGGGTCGAAAAAATATTCGCCGCAGCCGCAAAAGCATCTGTTTTGGCCTCCAAGGCATTCACCGCCGCCAAGCATGTCGAGACGGAATTTGTGGCACAAGAAACAGCCCAATCTGCACTGCAGATGCTAATGAACAAAACCGACGAAATGTTGGCCACCGACACAAAACTGAATAACGCTCGCAAAGCGCAATCTCTTCTCGATATTGATGGTGCCTTGAAGGCAGCACAAATCGCCGTCACCGATGCAAAAACCCAATTTTTAGATACTGAATCTGCCAATAAGAAAGCAGCCTTGGCAAGAAACGAGGCGGAAAAACAGTTGGCCACGCAAGATTCCCTCTCAGACAAGCGAGAGGATCAGCGCCGCCATGTCGAAGCGTTGGCTCGCCACGCAACAACACTGACTCATGCCAAGTCGTTGATGGCGGACTGGCAAAATGCGCTATCTAAGGAGGCGAAAACCCGGACGGCCTTCGAGCAAACCGAAGCGTCCCACAAGCGGATTGAGGGCCAGCAATTCGGAGCGCAGGACCAAGCAAAATCGGCTCAATCTAAAAACCTGGAGCGGAGCAAGCTCAGCGCAGAACTGACAAAAGCTAAGCAGACCCTTGTAGCGACTGTAGCTTATGCTGAGGTCAAACGACTGTGGTCAGAAGCAACGGATCGAGCGACGCTGGCCGCAACCGATCATGCAAAAACGCAAACCCATCTCTGTGACTCGCAGACATGCTTTGACAGGGCCGAGAAAGCTTTGGCGGCAGCTCAGGCTCAACACTTGGCCGAAAAACTTGAAGACGGGCAGCCTTGCTCAGTCTGCGGCTCCGAGTCTCATCCTGCTCCCGCGACTGGCAACGCCGAGAGTGCAGGTCTCGACCAAGCGTTTCGAGACGCCAGAATCCATCTTGAAGCGATGCGAACAGCGAACGCGAAGGCCGCTGAAACGCTTTCTGCGGCCAACGCACGGGTTGAAGATCGCAAGCCCAATCTAGAAAAACTTGTTGAGCCCGAATGTACGCAAGAAGCTAGCCAGCAGACAGTCAATCGGCTGAGCGATAGCCTCAAGGCATTGGGGCCAGAGGCTGACATAGCCGAAATTGAGTCGAGGATCACCCGACTAACCGAACAGGCAGCAGATAGCCAATCGGAGGTCACGAAAGCTCGAGCGGTATTGGACACCTCCAAGACTGCGACCGCGCTGACCAAGCAAGCCTATGACACAGCCCTAGGTTCGATTCCAGAAGCGCTCCGCGATGAAAGTGCGCTCACCACGGCATCACAAACCGAAAATGCTGAACTCAAAACCATGCTTGCCGCGCTCAAAACTGCCCAAGACGAAGCCAGACTGACGCGTGAAGTGGCCATATCTTGCGCAAAGGGTTTGGAAAGTGCCACAAAAACCCTCAGTGGAGCCAAAACACAATGCAAGGCAGCCGAAGAGGCCTTTGATGAACGATTACGTCAACAGGGTTTGTCTTTGGAACAATATGAAACCCACAAGGCAGACGTCACCCTGATTGAGACACTGAGTGCAGACATTGCTGCGCATAAAGAGGCTTTAGCGATAGCCAAAGACCGGCTCAAAACGACAACTGAGACCACCGAGGACAAGCAGCGCCCGGATCTTAAAGCGCTCGAACAAGCAGATATTGTGGCAGAGGCCGCTCGTACTGCAGAGTCCACAAAGGTGGCTGGGCTCAAGGCCAAAACAGACCAACTTGAAGCCCTTCTAACATCTATCTCGGATGAACTGGCTCGTATCGAGAAGGTCGAACTTGATACGGCGACGCTGCGAGAACTGGCGGCGTTGTTTAATGCCAATAATACAGCCAAGCTCGACCTGGAAACTTTCGCGATTGGCGCCATGTTCGATCAGGTTTTACAAGCAGCCAATCTCCGGCTCCGACCGATGACCAGTGGGCGCTACAATTTGGAGCGGGAACTTGATGGCAAAGGCGGAGGTCGACGTGGTCTAGGAATTTGTGTTCATGACATCCATACAGGCAGAACCCGTGCGACGGCATCACTTTCGGGGGGTGAAACTTTCATTGCCGCCTTGGCCCTTGCACTCGGTCTCTCTGACATTGTGGAGAGTGCGAGTGGCAATATCCGGTTAGACACGATCTTCATTGACGAGGGTTTTGGTAGTCTCGATACGGATAATGATACAGGCACACTCGATCAGGTGCTTCAGACCCTGCAAGACCTAGTTGGGAACAATCGCGCGGTCGGGCTCATTTCTCATGTCCCGCTCGTTCAGCAGGCCATTCCTAATGGCTTTTCAATTAAGAAGACCACAACCGGTAGCCATGTCGAAACACGAGGGTTCTGACAACGGATATACGTTTGAAAGGCAGTTGGGCAAAATAAGCTTATTGCATAAGGAAAAAGTCGAGGATATGGACCATATTATCCTGCAGGAAAAACTAAACCGGTTAGCAAAACTGCAGGCCGAAATCTTGGTTGAGCATCAAGTTGGTCACCCTGAGTGGTATGCTGAAGTGCTTGGCGCAGCCGCTCTGAGAGGAACCATAGCCAAAACTAATCAGCGTAATTATGACATCGAATGTGCTTCGGGGAAAATTCAGGTTAAGTGCCGTGTTGATGGTACTGATGGTAAGCAAAACCGGGTTAATGTCGGAAAGTATGAGCATGGCAGCTTCGATACGCTAATGTTTATTTTGTTCCGCAATAATTACCGCATAGAAGGGGCCATATTACTGCCCTTCAATGAATGTAAACGTCTGATGAAAAAGGCTGGGCATTTAGGCTGGCCTGATGCCATTTCGTCCACTCTGTCTTGCGATATCACAGACTTGATCCGATCAATCTCCCACCCTTACTCTTAGGAAGTTATTTGAATGAATTTTACTGCTTCGTTGCTACCACTAGATGATTTCCTTGATATCACATTAGAGGCCTACGGAGGGGAAATCATTGTTCCGATTGATGAGTTCAGAGAGGTAGAGCGCCGAATAATCAACAAAGATCTTCCAAAAGGCGAAGCCGTTATTGACTACGTCCTTGATTGTCAGGATGAATCAGCACCTCTTAATGAAGAGGTTTTTCTGATTTGTCTTTACCTAAGGATGATGGACTCAGACACAAATTACGAAGTTACATACAGCAAAGAAAAGGCTGAGCGATTGCGCCAAATTTACGTCCTCAGCTTCTCGGAAATTGACGCAAACAAAAGTTGTAGATTAAGAAAAAAATAACTATTACGCATGACTTCATAGTCACTAGATTCTCTGCAATTTAACCATGGACATTGAAGTCGTAATTTTCAAGCCGCGTGTCAGAAAGACAGAATACAACATCATTCGTAGATCAATGACCGTAGTGAAGTCAGACGCCTTTGCCAATTAGATGCATTATTACTTTCTGCTCGGGCTGAGAGTAATGGCCCCGGCGCTAGGTTTTCGGTGGCTGGGGATGACGCTTAAGATCAAATTGGCACATCATCCCGAAGTTGTGTCATTCTTCTTCTGGGTATAACTGAGTGTGAAAGTAGCATTTCACACTCAGTTGTAAATATTTTGATCAATGTCTCGTATATACATTTGCCGGCTTATTATCACTAAAAAGAATTTTTCAGATTAACGTCCGGTCTAGCCCCGTAAGCGGCCATGTTTGGTTGGCTTTAACCTCTTCCTTTAATAGCCAGAAGCGGACATTCAAGACTGTCGAAACTCACTTCAAAAAGTGTCTACTTCAGCTCGAACAGAGGGCTGCAATATTATAATTTCATCTCTTTTTCTTGGATTTCTGAATCAAATTTTTCATCTTAATATTTTATATATTTCCTAAATGTCCGCATCTGCTACCCCCGTATTTCCCATCACGTGTCATAGAGATATTCCTTAATAAATTTATTATTTTTATCAACACGTCAGGAAATGACGCATCAATGCATTGTTATTACTTTAAGCAAGACAGGTCTTCGGCACAGCACGAAACACGCCTTGTAGTTGCTGTATGTGCGCTTAATATCTACTTAAAGTATTACAGGGGCGGGGATGAAAAATAGAACACCATATCTAACCAAAAGTCGTTATATGCAGGGCTTAGCTTGCCAGAAATGGTTGTGGCTTGGTTGGCATGAGCCTCTTCCCTATGAAGAACCGGAAGAAG